>NZ_JAJNRQ010000003.1 GCF_021083645.1 Schaalia sp. lx-260
TCAACCCCGTATTCGCCACCGAATACCGATAAAAAACAGAACCACCCAAATCCTGAGCAGGAGCAGACAAACTCCACCCATGCCCATCCAAAGACACCGACTTCTTCGGAACCAACTCCGCCGGAGGAGTAAAGACAATACGCATTTCGGAGCGCATGAAGCTCTCATCCGTATTTCCATCATCGTCCAGATCTAGCTGGTCTGTGTAAGTATTCGAGTTCCAGGTGTTACCCGCTGGCTTTACTAAATCATTGTTATCCCACAACGTGTAATACTCAACGAGGTTAACTTTGGGATTCATTTCCGCGTACAGTGTCGTATCCAAATCAAAATTGGAACGGACTCCCAGGGATGACCAGTCACCGTTTCCGTAACGCGACTCAAGATCACCATAGTTATACACCAACGCAGTACGACCCGAATTCTTAAAATTCTGTATAACGGTCGGCTCAATCGGCTTCGGCAAAGCCTGACCATACATCCACGAACCTGTCGTGCGCAGATAATTCACACCCGGAGGCAACACTACCAGGTGACGCACATTACGGATAGGCTCATCTAGAGCGCCCCATCTGCCAGAGACATTCGAATTCACATGATAATTACGCACACGCCCACAATTTTGCGGCGTAATAGTCGCAACCGTCAGATTCTCACCACTCGAATCCCTCTTATTCTCACAATTCTCATACACAATCGACATATCAGAATTAACGAGGCCCCACTGCGATCCAGTGAACATGCCCAGCGTAGGGGTAATGCCGTTGATGTACACATCATTGTCCCAACGCCAATGACTTGGTTCCGTCATCCTGACAACGGAAGCATCTGGGCTACCTAATGACACTTGGCCATCAGCATCATTAATATAGGACTGCTGCCCTTGATAACCTTCTGCCTTCCACTTGGCTACTTCTTCTGCTACCGGATAAGCAGAAATAAGTAATCGGTAGCGAACGTTATCCAATTCCAACGGTGTGGTGAAAGCTAAACGCAGGGCTTTATACTGACGTTGTTGGTCGCCAATCTCAATCCGCTGCCCCATCTTCACATCACGGGCAAGCTCAACCTCACTATCGTCATCCTTCACACCATATAAAACATTCGAAACAGCATTGAATTTTGCAATCCAATCAGCTCTGCTCAGTGGATTATCATTAATTGAATACCCCGCTGTTTCATCCAGGCGGAAAGAGTTGTAGTACATTCTGGGGTCAAGCCCATAGTCACGGAATTCACGGTAATAACTCTTAACACCGCTGCCTTGTGCTGGTGTTCCATCAACTTCCGCAAGCTTGTTATTTATATTAGAGAAATCAATTTGCCAACGGATAAGATCCTTCTGCTCATCTGCAGCATTAATAGCTTCTTTGTCGGTGCCGCGATAGAACTTTTCATTGTAGTAGGTGAAATTTCGGTCAACTACCCACTTTGAGATTTCGTTGCGCCCCTCTGGTTTCGGTGGCACATACAGAACAGGCCTAAATGTAGCTGCGGCAGTGGTTTCTGGTAGCTGTTGCTCACTGGAGAGGCCCGGATCAACTGTCGCTACCATAGTGTTCACGTGTTTTAATTGTTCAGCTTTCGTAGCATCTGTGTACACGCGCGCGTTATTGAATTTCAAGAAAATCTGCTTGTAGTAGCCACCACATTCATTCTGGAAGTAGGCTTTCCCTTCCCAGGTGGCACTATGGCTTGACTCATCGTATGTCCAGCCTTCTGAAAGTGAACGTTCAGCTAAAGTTGCATCCTCTGGCAGTTTATCGACGAATTTTACCTTTGTCGGTTGGAAGCGACCGGTACCTGAAGGAGCAGCTTCATTGCCAGCAGGTTTTACGCACAGTTCATATTGGAACACCCTGTTCCAATTCGCAGGTGTATGAGTATCATCAGTGCCTTCACGGTAAGTGAAATCTGCCTCGGAATAGAATGCACCTCGCGGCTTTTCAAGGTGCCGATCCCAGCTCCAGATGGTTCGTTTTGAGGGAGTAAACTTATCAGCAGCCTTCGCAGTGAAAGTAACTGAATCTTCCTTGATGACTCGACCATCTTCGCCAATCAGTTTCCATGTAGGAGTAACTGTGATGCCGGTAGGCGTAACGTGGTTTCTGAAGTTAAAAGAAAATGGAACCGCTGTTTTCAAGCCACCCGTGATTTTGTCGAAACTGTAATCAATACACCAGGCGTCATCTGTTTCTCGACGAGTTGAGCCTTGCGCCTGTGAGGAGTCCACAAATCCTGGCTTCTCCAGATAGTTAGATTTCGGCACACACAGTTCAAGTTTGGCATTCGGAATATTCACGCCTGTACCTGAAACAGCGAACTGCGGATACATATTAATGATCTCGCCCGACCAGTATTCCAGTTTTTTCTCGCGCCCCTGCGCGGAATCAACCGTGTCAAGAACCAGTTTCAGGTTCTGAGTCTCATCAGCATGTGCAACATTTACACCAGGTAAGCCCTGTAATAAGGGCTGAGCCAGTACTGCAAAAGTCACAGCAATAGCTACTAGAGGTATACGGATAAAGCGAGGCATTTTATACATGAGGCAAAGACTACAGTTACCCCCCCCCCGACTCAAGATTTTGAAAAATCTACTAGAGCAGCATTTTTCGAAACAGGCGAAACCCTCAAGTGAAAATGGCTAATTTTCAAGCAAAAGAAAAAGTACCCCCCCCCCCCGCCTTAATTTATTTGTTGAAAATCACAGCATATCTCAGGGGGCGAGCAGCGTATTTGAGACAGCGAAAATTCTCTTTGACATACCCACCGTACGCCCTCATGCACTCCCCCCTCCCTCCCAAAAAAAACAAATCGCACGCACCTGTAAGCCCAGGACCAACGCGCATAAAACTTCAGTATCTGCGTATCAAACGCAAGTCATAGATCCCAGAATCGCCCTCTTATATTGTTCAAGCCAAAAGATTCAGTCCGCCAGCAATCAAAGGAGCGCATAACATTCCGGGCACATAAAAGGTGGGGCCCAAAAACACTCATGTTTTTAGGCCCCACCTGTCGATATATCAGAAAGTATCAGTGCTTTCGTAAGAAAACCCTAAGCTTTCTCATCATAAACAGAAGCTAAATGCCCTTCAATATCATTGAAAATATCCACCAAGGCATCTACTTTGTCTTCTTCAAGTTCACGTATGATGAGTTCGCGTACAAGTTCTTGATGCAGCTCGTAAGCACGGTGTACGACATCCATACCTTGTTCAGTTAGCGACACCAAAACCGCGCGAGCGTCCTCTTGACTTTGAACGTGAGCGATATATCCATCTTTCGTTAATTGCGTGACAAGATAAGTGACGCGTGAGGGCGAGTAGTACACGTGGGCGGCTAGCTGCCCCATCCGCATCGAACGATCTGGGACTGCATGCAAAGCAATGAGGATGTTATAGTCAGCAAGACTAATACTCAGCTTCTTTTTCAATCGGTCTTCAAGGGCATTTTGCAGGCATACCGTTGCCCGAAAGAAAGTATGCCAAGCTCGAGAGCGCGCATCACAGTGCCCATCGGGTGAACTACTTTTCATATCCATACATGTACGTTCTTTTTCAGGTGACATAGGGTAAAGTTACCTAATTTTCACGCATTTTGTTCTGTTCACACACAGAATTTCTCTTTTTCTTTCATGAATTACACTATTTGATTCCCAAAAATAGGACCATCAGTATATGCCGCATTCAGGGAGTAGTACATGAAATCCCCTCATTCTTTCAATCCAACACATACAGCAGCTCCCCTCATTTGCTACTTCTCTTACTTTTACGTCCAGTCCTTCATGTGAGAAAGAAAGGTGAGGCGCACATAAGTATGTATCAGATTCCATTGATGAGGCTCATCACGACTTCTCTTATTTCCCTTCAGGGAAAACACCTATCAGTTCTTTCAGCTCAGCCATTGTGATACGCGCACCTGATGTTCCACCATCAACAACGGCACTCACCAGTTTGCGCTTCTTTTCTTGCAGGGCAACGACTTTTTCTTCAATTGTTCCACTGGCCGCTAAACGATACACGTGTACTTTCTTTGTCTGACCGATCCTGTGCGCCCGATCAATTGCTTGTTCTTCAGCTGCAGGATTCCACCACGGGTCCATGAGGAATACGTAATCTGCTTCCGTTAAAGTCAGGCCTGTTCCACCAGCTTTCAGTGAAATAAGAAACACAGGAGCCTCGCCTTCCCTGAAACGCTGAATAACCTCCTCACGATGGCGTGTTCCCCCATCTAATTGAACAACCTGATAGCCTCGGCGCTCCACGGCTTGACGTATCCTCAATAAAAATGATGTGAATTGACTGAAAATTAGCACTCTATGCCCACGTGGAATGATCTCATCCAAACGCTCTGTTAAAAATTCAATTTTTGCCGAACCTACAGATGACAATGCAGGATCAACCAAAGCAGGATCTAAAGCCAGTTGCCGCAATCGCGTAATCGAAGCCAAAATATCCATTCGATGCGAGTTAAAATCATCCATCAACCCCAAAAGCTGGGCACGTTCACGCATCAAATACTGGTCATAAATATGTTGATGTTCTTCACCCAGCTGAAGCGAAATGAGGTTCATGCTTTTTTCTGGTAGTTCCTCAGCAACTTCTTCTTTTGTTCGGCGCAAAATAAATGGCTGAGTCAAGGCATGTAAATGTGTAAGCACGTCACTGCTATCACCATTTTCAATAGGACGTCGTATTTTCGTATCGAAAATTTTACGTGCCGGCAGCAGGCCAGGACAGGTCAGCGAGAGTAAGGACCACAGATCCGTTAAAGAATTCTCCACAGGGGTGCCTGTTACTGCGAAACACCAAGGAGTGTGAATTTTTCTCAGGGCACGGTAAATCGCTGTTGTGGGGTTTTTCGTTGCCTGCGCTTCATCTAAGACAAGCCCTCCCCACTGGTGTTGCGCCCATATTTCAGCATTCAAACGCATAATCGTGTATGACATGACAACAATATCTGCTGTTGTTTCTTTTATGCTGTCTTTATCGACTTGACGTGTTGAGGTAATGGTTTCCACAGCAAGCTGAGGGAAGAATCGCTGTGCTTCGTTACGCCATGTGGGAACCACTGAAGTCGGAGCTACGACAAGTATTGGCCTGCGGCTTTCCGTATCAACACGGGCGCATATGGCAGCAAATGCGGAGAGCATTTGCATAGTTTTCCCTAGTCCCATGTCATCAGCCAGTATTCCGCCTAGGCCAAGAAGTGCCCGTGAGGTCAACCATTCGTGCCCTTGTATTTGATAGGGGCGTAATACGTCAGCAATATGTGGTAGCGGCTTAAGCGAAGCCTCGGTCGTGTTCTCTGTACGTAATGCAGCAACACGCTGCTGCCATTCGTCTGATACTTCAATATAGTCAGCGAGTTCTTCTATTTCATTCCACAACCCCACATGGATCATGCGTAATGCGGGGGCAGGCGTATCTGCTTGTGTTAAGAGTTCTGCTGCTGCAATGAGTTCTTGAAGGTATTCAAGTTTCGGGTGATGTAATGACACCCAGTGCCCATTGCTGTACACATGTTCTTCACCGTTGTTGAGCGCTGTGAGGATTTCTGATAACGGAATTTCATATCCGTACACGTCGATGGTGGCTCGTAGATCAAACCAATCGCGTGTCTCTGAGTCCTCAAGATGGACACGAAGGGTGAGTGCTTCAGGGGATTCAAGGGTGAGTTTGTGGATGTCCTGGCTTATATCCCATGTCAGATGTGGGTCTTGTATACGTGCGACTACTTCATTCATGTACCGGTCTTTTTCCCATCCGGGGATTTTACGTTCCCGTAGTTCCTCCTCCCACAAATCTGGTGGGCATAGTGCGCGCCCACGCTGAGTAATTGTTGAGATAATTCTGGAAAGCTCAGGATCTTTCACCTGCGATTCAAGGGGGCTTCTGAAGCTTTGCCCAGCGATTTCGTATTCAGACCACCATCGGATCACGATATTGCCCTCTGTGTCAGTTCGCAGGGTAGCTATCACGTGAATGTGGGTAATGGATTCTGAATTCCATGTGTTATCTATGCTAATAACGGGAATATATGAGGTAAGTATGGGTAACCATTGCGAATGAAATTCTGGGATGTCGCGCAGAGGAATTTTTAGCTGCTGTGAGCTGAATTTTTTGTAGGCTTCATTGACGGCGATTCGTGCGAGGCTATAACGGTCCTGAAGGACGATCAGGTGTGTGTCCGTATTGATACAGGCTGCTGAGCGTGACTGATCCTTATGGGTTGCGGCGCTGCGTAAAGTCAGGGCTTCTTCAGAAAGTGATACGTCGCAGCATATTTCCCATAGTTCAGGCGATAAATGTAACGGTTCTGGTGGTGTGAGGCTGCCAAGGAGTGTCATGCCGGATCGTTGTAGGGAACGTAACCATTCCCATGCTTTTTCACCTAGATCATTCAAAGATACATCGTTGCGTGATTTCCATTGATTCCCTTGATGAGCGATTGCGTATCCTTCACGTAGGAGTGCCACGTGAGTGGGATTCAAGTCGAGTGTGACTGATTCCCATTGAGTAGTGGTGATATCTGCCCAACTTGCTCGTTTTGTTGTCCAATCATCTCTTTGTCCTTGACGCAGTGGAGACACGATGATGTGCTGTGGGTCAGAGGTATCAACCAATAAGCCCATTGGTTGGCCTTGAGCGCCTGAAGGGGAACCGACGAGATCCGTTAGGCACCTGCGCCATATGTGGGTGGCTTGTTCGTTGGGGTTATGTGGTTCTGCGGCTTTTTCTGTTGCGCGGCGTTCTGCGTCCCGTATGGCTAATGTAAGCGCAACTGCATGGCGGCAATCTTGTCCTAACGGACAGGCGCATGTGAGGTTGAGGTGGTGTTTCGTCGTGTCGAGAGCAACCCATGCACTGTAGGTCAGTCCTGGACCACGTACACGTCCTCGTATTTTTCCCTCTGGGGTGTCTGTCATATCGAGGACACGTTCACCGGTGTAGTCTCGTAGTCCTTTTCCCCATGTAGCTGGGCCGACTTTTTTCATAATGTCGCTGTCAGTAAGAGCCGCTATGTGTATTCGTATCTGATCAGCAGAAGACATTTTTTCATTGTACGCCATAGGTGTATTGCTTACTGGCAGCAGATTGTGAGGATTTGAGGGTGTGGAGGATACGAATGTGGGGCGCGTAGAGTTTTTCTCTATCGCACCCCATATCCGTATTGAGTTGGTGTGGCTATGTGTGCCGCATGATTTGATCGGTTATTTTTACTCGCTTGCCTTACGACGCGGCATGAAACGACCAAGTACTAAGCCAGCGCCCAGAACACCGAGCATCAATGGCACGGTGAGGATACCTGTTTTGGCTAGTCCTCCCTGTTTGCCGCCATAGGTCTGAGTCTGAGGGGAAGGATCTGTTGGTTGTGCCGCTGGATCGGTCACTGGTTTGCCGTCAACAGTCGGTACAGGATGACCTTCCGGCTGCCCACCTGTTTGAGGGAGTATCGGCATATCCTCATATACAGCTTCAAATTTGAGGTCGCCGTTTACGATGTTCCGTGCAATCAAGCTGAAAGCATCGGGGTAAATCACACCGGCAACGTCACGCCAGCCGACAAATTTCTTGCCCGGCTTGGGGTTGACCATCGGTAGTTCAGGAATGTAGGAGCCTTCTTTCAGTGAAATCATGCTTTCACCGGGCAGTTCTCCGTCCTCACGTGGGTCAAAGGTTACGTTGTGCTTTTTGGGTTCACCTGATTCGATCTTCTTGAATTTTGCGATGTAACGGTGATCTGCTGTGTGTGGTGTGGAAAGAATATTATTGTCAGGAACCACATTGAGTGCTGGGGTGTCGAACCATCCGAGGAATTCGTAGCCTTCTTTAGGGGTTACTTGAGGCAAAGTGGTGACGCCTGCAGCGTTGAGGCTATTGCCTGCTTCAGGTAAGGGGATTTCTTTCACCAAGTCGGTGGTGCCTGTCAGTGATCCGTAATCGCCTGGAACCTCAAAAGAGACGGTTGGTTTTGCTGCTTCTGGAACGAACTTCGCATAGAGTGTGCGCGTACCGAAAGCTTTCCTGTTGAGGATTTCATCATCAGAGATCACGTTCATGGATAGGTCTGCGATCCATCCAACAAATTTGTAGCCGGGCTTTGCTTGCACTGTTGGCAGGGTCCAGCCTTTAGAAGCGATTGAATCTACGTTTCCTTCAATTGGGTAGGTTGCTGTCACTCCAGTTTCATTAAAAGCAGTGAGGGTGCCTTTATCCTGTTCGGTCACGAAGTTCATTTTGTTGACAGGGTAGGACCACACGGCTCGGTAGTGTAAATCGCCTGATCCTGGCCTTACCACAATTGATGATGCTGAAGCGTCGTCGTATATGCCCTGAGTTTCAGTTGAAACGCTGCCTTCTGGGAATACGAGTTTTTCGGTTTCTTGATCCAAAGTCCAGCCAACGAATTTATATCCGTAGGCTTGTTCGGCAGGTGAAAGTGTGGGACGCACTCCTGCTAAGGAAAGTTTCATGCTGTTCAGGCTGGATGCATACAGGATACCGTTCAGCAGTGCTCGGGTTTCCCCAGCATTTTCATCAACAATTAAGCCGCCGCCATCAGGGAAGATGGTAGCGCTCTTTGTTGTTTCATTGTCACCATAGTGGCCAATTTCTGAACGAACAGAAGCGCCTACCATGTTGTAGATCAAGTACCAGGCTAAAGAAGAATCTGTTTGTTCTGTGTGTTCTGGATTGCTTTGCGTTACTTCAATAGCAGGGCTTTCGTCTTCAAGAATTTGCTGGCGAACTCCGTTATCAATCCGGTTAGCGGTAGTTGCGGGGAATTGAAGAAGGTAATCTGTGATTCCTGCGAAGTCACGGGAAATACGCAGTTTATATGTTCCGTAAGGGAGGTTATCAAAACGTACGACACCGTTCTCAAGGGTCTTTGTTTCTAGGACAGTACCTGTCCCGTCAAGGAGGGATACTGCCAGAGGTTCACCGATACGAGGAATTCCCAATTCAGCGATTGTGGAACCAGTATTTTTTAGCAGGGTGTTGTTTTCATCCATCAAAGGGTTAATGACCCGATTAACTGTTGCTTCAATAACACCTGGTCCTGTTGTTGCTGCATTCTCATCATCGGTGTCAGCCAATGCTGATTGTGTCAGCCAGGTGTTCGCAAGCAACCCCATTGCAAGAATCGCAACGATTCCGCCGCGCAGACGCTTCAAAATTTTCATTCCTTCACCCTGTATTCCTCAGTGGCACTCCAACAAATCCTGTCGAAAGCGCTTGCATCATGCAGGAGCCTTCGCAGACATCAAAACCGTGTAAATATGAATGTTTCGTAATACAGCAGCGATCTTGAAAGAATTCATAAAAATTTATACGGCTCTGTGAGCAGAATACATGATGAGATTATTCAGCGCTTGACTAAGAGGGAAGATCAATAATATAAATTTACTTTTTTAAGTTTGCGCCGCTGTTATGCGTAGTTTTTCCGCTAAAATACCACTCTTTCACACAAGCATGAAAAAGGACACATTGCTACTGCCCTACCTCTTATGGTATTGATTACCGTAACCTTCGATCCGACTCTAGATTCTGACGAAAGTTGGGCTTGAGACAGCCTTTCGGCCTGTAAGCCGTCAAAAAACAGGGAATAAGGGAGAAAAGCAACCCATTAGGGCAAAATAAAACCCGGCATCTCAGCGATTTTTCGCCTGAATACCGGGCTTTTCTGGTAGCGGGGACAGGATTCGAACCTGCGACCTCCGGGTTATGAGCCCGGCGAGCTACCGAACTGCTCCACCCCGCGTCGGTAAGATTAAGATTACTCTGAGTCCATAAGTCTCCACAAATGGAAACGTGGTGAGATGAATCATGTGCTCCCCCATATATATGTGCTCACATAAACGCCTCACAGAATCGCCGTGACAAAGTTCGGCATTTTTACAAAAGCACACTCGCTTAGAAGAATGTTTGCGCCACCAGAATTGTCAGCACCAGTAAAAGCGATGAAGCCAGGAAACTCGCCACAACAGCTCGCCCACCTTCACGTAGGATCGCTCCGAAATTCACGTTGATGCCAAGAGCAGCCATCGCCATACCAAGGACGATATATGCGACATCAACAAAAGATGAGGCGTGCGTATGCAACGCAGACACATATGTTCCTAAAACTGAGGCAATAATAAATCCCAGCATGAACCAGGGAAACATGATTTTGCGTTTTGTGGAGCTTTTTTCTTTAACCTGCGTTTTATCCCACCACAGCGCAATAGCTATTGCGGCGACAACAAGCATGAGGACACGACTGAGTTTCATAATCGTTGCGGCAGCTAAAGCTGTTTCACCGAAAGCTCCACCCACTGCTACAGCATGAGCTATTTCATGTAAGCTTGCCCCTGCTACTATGCCTTGCTGCTGCTCAGTAAGTCCAAGTAAGGGAAAAATGAGGATATCAATGAGGGCAAAAAGCGTTCCCATAATGGCAACAGTCGCAACCGCCATTACTTCATTATTTTCTTTTTCATCTGCTTGGTCTGCAGGAACAGTAATAGAGCCTGATATGCCCATGACTGCTGCTGCACCGCAAATGCTTGTCCCACCAGCGGTGAGGACAGCTAAGAGTGGACTAACTTTCAAAGCCCGAGCTAGCGCGTATGTGCCGATCGTTGTCAGCGCAACAATGGCCGCAGCAAAAGGTAAGGATCTGAGTCCTTGTGTGAAGAGGACATGAAGGTTGAGTTTGAATCCGAGGAGGATAATGCCTAAGCGCAGCAGTTTATTTGCTATTAAGCCTGCTGAGGCTTTAACACCCAGCTGTCGCACAGATTTTGATGAGGTGTACCATCTGCGCACGGGAAATTGAAGCAGCATACCGATCAGCAAGGCGATGATAAGAGCACCGAATAAGGAAAATACTGGAAACCTTTTCGCATAGCTCCCTGCTATGGATGCAAGGAAGGTGATGACAGCAACGAGAAGCATATCGACGGAGATGACACGTTGCCACCATTTTTGACAAAAGGTTTTCATAACATTCATCTAACACGATGAAAGCAGCCTAATCAAATGGCTTGTTGGCAGAATGTGAAAATACCAGTCATGCGCATATTCGACGCATTGAAGGTTGATAGTTTTTCCACTTACTTATGGGGTTTATTTAGTTGAGGCGTGTTCTTTTATTCAGTGTTTCTTTTATAGCGTCCATGAGGCGTTGTGCAGGGGTAACAAGCGTTTTATTCACAAGAACTGAGAATACGAGTGAAACAGTAAGTACGAAAATACACAGGATGACGCATCCGCCAACTTTGAGCACACTGGTATCGGTGTATGTTTCCAGATATTGGGCTGTTGGAATTAATACCATCATGTGACAAAGGTAGACACCAAATGAATGTCGGGCGATGAAACTTATGAGCCTGTTTTCTTTTAGATTCGCGCAGGCATTCAGAAGAAATACGTAAACTGCGAGGGCTGTGATGATAAAGAGGGGTGAAGTGTCTTGCGCGTTGATATTGTATCCGCGCAGTATGAGGTAGCAGTCCAGAAGGTAGGTCCCGATTCCGCAGATATAGAGAATTATTCGATATTTTCTTTCACAGAAAAGGGTATTGACAAAAGCTCCTATGCAGAAAACGAAAAAGAAACCACTGATAGGCAAGCTAAGGCTGAATTGGTATCCAAGATTTGTGAATAGGGTTGCTGCTGTTTGGTAAGCCAAGCCGATGATGAGTAAAGATTTTTGCGCGAAAGGCGTGAGTGTGTTCAATCCTTTCGATATGAAAGGTGTCATGAGCAGGTAGCCGATGAGTACGTAGATGAACCAGTATTCTGTCGCAGTGAATCCTTCTTTGAGTAGCAGGTTTTTCAGGAAATATCGGGGCACTTTCCCTATGTTCTGTATTCCTTCGTACATGAGGACGTTGTAGATACTGCGTATAACGAGGTAGCAGGCCACGGGAATGATGATGCCTTTTGCTCGCGCATACCAAAAATGTGTGAGTTTTTCTTTTGTGTCATAGGCACGTATGTTGAAGTGACCTGACATGAGGAAGAACAGTGGGTTTCCGATAAAGAAAAGTGTTTGTGAGCCGATAAAGAGCAGTTGTAGTGGTCGTGACGTGGAGTTATTGATGAGGATAAGCGAGTGAACTGCAACTACACCGATAATGGCGAGGGCTCTGATGACATCGAATTCGTATTGCCGGTGTGCTTGCGCGGATTTTGTGTCAACAGAAACGCTGTTTTTGCGGGAAACACTCAGGGATTCGTTGAAGTGTCGTGCAGCATCACTCATGTGTTTATTCCGATCAGCTAGGGTTACGGCGTTCATGATAATACGCGATCATGCAAGTGTGGGGGTATGAAGTTTTTTCTTCATACCCCCATTACTTTCTCAAGGCGCAAAGCACCTACATGCCTTGCCGCTTCCTATTCGCGTGAAGCACAAAACCTGTAGAGAAGATCAAAAGCGCTACAGCAGAAATTAACAGAGGGGCACTACCAGTATGAGCAAGTATGCGTGTATTGGTTTTCTCTGCGTGGTTCTCTGGTGTAAATACTGATGTTCCTAAGTTGTGCGTGCCCTGCGCAGAAAGCTCAGGATCAGACTGAGCGAGGACTTCAAAAGTGTACTCGGCCTGTTGTCCGTTCTGTGCTGAAGCGATCACTCGGTGTTTGCCTAATGGGAAATCTTTTGGAACAGCCCAGCGCAATACGGCTGTACCATCAGCACTCACACGAGCTGTGCCAGCGACATGCGGCTCCGAGTGAACAGTGAAGGTCACTTCCTGTCCTACTGCAAAACCGTGTGCAGTGAAAGTGATATCTGATCCGACCGCGACTTGAGGCAGTGAGGTCATCACACTGACCGGAGCCAAAGGTGCTGGCTTGGGATCATCCTGAGGCAAAGGTGCTGGCTTGGGATCATCCTGAGGCAAAGGTGCTGGCGTGGGATCGTCCTGAGGCAAAGGTGCTGGCGTGGGATCATCATGAGGCAAAGGAGCAGGCTCGGGTTCGTCCTGAGGCAAAGGTGCTGGCGTGGGATCATCATGAGGCAAAGGCGCTGGCGTGGGATCGTCCTGAGGCAAAGGAGCAGGCTTGGGATCGTCCTGAGGCAAAGGTGCAGGCGTGGGTTCACCATAAGGAAACTCATCGCACACGTCACCAATTCCGTCACCATCGGAATCAGCCTGGTCTTCATTAGGGTGTGCAGGGCAGTTATCAGCGGCATCATCAATCAGATCGCCGTCACGTGTAACAATCAGCGGCGCAGTGGCCGTCGCTGTCTTTCCGTAGCTATCGGTTACACGCAAAGTGATGGTGGTATTGACCGGAGCAGTGAAAAGCGCGGAGTGAATAGGCTGGGCCGTATTTCCAGCATCTGTTCTGCTGATAACTTCAAATACGCCGTCACCGTCAAGATCCCATTCATAAGAGACAATCGGACCTTCAGCAGCAAATGATCCAGAAGCGTTAAATTCGATGTTTTCACCGATTCGCGCGGGCGCAATGGATGTAATATTTGCTGTTGGCGCCTCAACGATAAGAGGTTTAAGTGTCCGTGCTGTCGTGACGTGTCCACCAGTATTCAAGGCGAGGTTCTTTATCGACTCATCGGTGTTCTCATCTGGGTCGATAACGAGGAACTCCACAACATCCGCATTAAAAGCGCTGCGGAGAATCGCATCCCAATCTGGCGTTGAATTTTCGTCAACGTTAATTTCTGCATCACCTAGCAGGATGACAACTTTTCGCGCATCGGCATTCCAAGGGCTATGAACAGCTGTGTCGAGAGCAGTGTATGTGGACAGGCCGCCACCAGCTTCGCTCGTGCTTGTCACTGTTTCTAATGTGCTTACTAGTTCGTCAGCGTTGGAGAAAAAGACCCCGTTTTGAGTCACTGTGGCATGAGGGTCATCAGTATTACGGAAAGTGATGAGGCCGAACCTTGCGTTCTTTCCGCCTTCAGTGGCTTTTCGCGTAACTTCAGTGCTGATACGACGGATTTGTTTTTTCAAGTCATTGAAGGAATCTTTTGTCTCAGTGGAGTCTTCAAGGACGAAAACAACATCGACATCCTTTGAGAAGGATCGAGTGGTGCGCACCGACTGTGGGATTCCGACCTTTTCTTGGAGGAGTTTACCTATTTCCTCGTGACCTGTGATATTGGGATGGTACCAGTGGGAAATTTCAGTGAGGCCTGTTCCTTTGGATGTAGTGTTTCCGTCCGCACCTGTTTTTCCTTCAGTTTCAAAAAATTCATTGATCCAACGTGTCGGATTCTTCTTATACGGGTCCGGGTCAGGTTCATGCCCTGCGAAAAGCACTTCAACGGGAATATATGTCAGACCAACATTGTTGTGTTGTGCAGGATCCCATTCATCTGAGAGGTGTTGCTGCCCTTGGGTTGCTTCTTGACCGAATTGGCGGATTTCTTGAGCTGCCGGGTAGGAGTCATTTCCAAAGAAGGGTTTCAATGTCCAGGTAGTATTTTCTACACTGAGCAGAGGGTAACCAACGAGGACGATTTGAGCGCCGGTACGGACTTTGCTTGCAATTTTCCCTAGCAGTTCTTTCATCTGTTCGACCACTATCGGAAACTGTTCTTTCGCGTTTTTTACTGCTTTTCTACAGGAATTGGGACCTGAAAAAAGTGGAGCAAAACAGGAGCGCACGATATTTTCAAATTGAATGTCATTGCCACCGATTGTCAGCATGACAATATCGGATTCAGGATCAAGAGCAGGCAGTTGCGTGTTCAAAACATCTGAAATCACAGCGCCTGAGTGCGCATAATTACGAATCGTCGTGTGAATGCCTTGACGATTCAGCCAGTTTGCGTAGGTGTGTCCCCAGTTCCGAGTCGACCTAAGCGAAGCCTTGGGTCCGTAGTAGGAGCCTGCGCCGTTACCAGCTGTGTATGAGTCTCCGATGAGGGATAACGTAAGGTATTTGCCCGTGTCATCGGCATGTGCTGCCGGCGTCAGCGCTGTCGTGACTAGAAATATGGCAATAATGCCACTCAAAAGCTTCTTGAACATAGATTTCATCCTTAGAGGTATTGCATACGAAGGCGAAGAACAACCGAGTTATCATCGGGGTCTTCGGACTCGCCGCTCATCCTTTCTGAATTCGTCAGCTCTGAGCTTTGCTCAGGTTTTACTGTCATGAACAAGGTTTTTCCGGTGTCATCCATGCGGCGTGCACACCACAGGAAATCAGGGGCACACTTTTCGTCAATGGCCCAGCCCTCGCTTGTTACTTTTGTGTGCAGCCGTTGCGAGAGCGCGTCAATTTGATAGGGGTTCAGGGATTTAGGAGCCGGCAAAATCTGTGCTTCAACCCATTGTGGGTGGTTTTTTCCAAAGATGGACCGGTGCGCAGATCGATCGACTATGCGTGTGTGGAAGTCATTGTCTTTGATAGCCATTATCTGTTGCGACAGATGGGAAATGCTGTCGGAGGTTCCCCAGTGCTCCTCTCGGCGGCCCCATTCCCATATCCCCCATGATGAGGCGAAAAAGACAAGCAGCGTAATGATCGCAGTGATGCGTCTCCATGAGGTCACTCGTCTTTGCTTTTTCATCATGCGTTCAGTCTACAGTCCCACTTCCCTAGAGAACCTATGGATACAAAAATTTGTGACAAACATCTGAATAAGTATTTTTCTTTCTTTTCAGGCCTTGACATATGGCCTTTACTGTGCATCCACTTACACACGCTTAATCATGGGAACAAGAAGAAATGAACAAAGTGGCGTACACGAAATATGCAGCGAGAGAAGTTCCCTAAAGTCGAATTGTCCAACGATCTGTGCGCACAAAAGTTACACTAATTGCACGCACAGGGTCTTTACCCCACCGTTGAGTGATACTCAAACATGCCTGAGGTTCATCGAGTTCAAGGAGTTGAGTTTCACGTATATCCGGTAGGCCCATGCTGATATCCGTCTCTGTAATACTCAATCCGTCTTCAGTCAAAATATCGGACAGGCTACGTGTAAGGTCGCGCCCAAGCAAACCTGTAAAAGCTGAGGCAACCAGCATCGAGTTTTGAACAGCCACTACTTTGTCCCCTACAAAGCGCGTATGGACCATGCGATAGACAAATTCTTCTCCGCTCAGACCCATCTGTTCAAAGGGGTTCCCCGCACTTTCGATTGTCGCGGAAATAAGGCGAGCATTTGCTCCTTTAAGTACGTCAATTCCAGAGCCTTGCAAGGTAAGAGGATCAACGACGAAAGTACCTCGCCCTCGTTGACCGATGGTTCGTCCTTCATTTGCAAGCATCTCTAGGGCGCGACGAACTGTCATCGGAGCGACTTTGAAATTCTCGGCAAGTTTGGCTTCACTTTCCAGCTTATCGCCGGGGTTCATTCTTTGAATTCGTTGCAAGAGTGCCTCGTACACCGCTGTATATTTTGGCTTCATCTTTCCATTTCACATCCACAAACCCAACACACAATGAGCATCGTTACTTCATCGGGAAAAAGCATCGCCGCCTTCTCAGCACCACATTACCCTACGCTTTCACTTCAGGACAAACCGCATTTTACCGGCGCAAATAGGCTTTTTATCTTCTATCACTTCACTTGACAAAGCAGAAAGAATAACACTAGGGTAATTTTCGTAAACCATAGGTGTTTTGCATAGTGGAGGTAATGATGCCACACCCTCGTCTTTCCCGTATCGTGAGTGGAAATCCTCAGCGTGGAACAATGATCGCCATGCACGGCGTCACTGACAACGCTGCTTCTCTTTCCGATTTCGCCCAACACTACAGCACAGAATGGGAAGTGATTTGCCTAGATTCCCTAGGGCACGGACTCTCCCCCGCTTTCACAAGCGATGAACTCACTTTCCCTTTTGAATCCCTCTACCGCGCAGCCCTCACTGAAGTAGTCGCCGCCGCACGTGAAGCTGATGGAACCGTTGTCCTCTACGGTCATTCCCTCGGCGGAGCCATCGCTGCCACAATTGCCCACCGTCACAGCGAACTCGTTAGCGCACTCATCCTTGAGGACCCCGCACTCCTGACCGATGAACAAAGCGAACTTTACGCTTCTTCTGCCAACGAACTCGCCGCACGCCAAGATCTTGTCAGCGCCCACGTAGGCGAAGCAATCGTCGGCCTCATGGAAAACTATCCCTCCTGGCCTCCTTCAGAATACGGCGCATGGGCACAAGGAAAAGTTCAAGTTGATCGTGATTTCGTGCGCACAGGAGTTGTCGGAACTCCACGCGCACATATCCTCAACGAACTAAACGTTCCTACCCTTTTAGTCACCGGAGACGCCGACGATGTTCTTTTCGGCGCTGAAGGCCTCTCAAAAGTCCAAGAAGCCCACAATCCTTTCATTCACTGCGTATTCTTACCCGGAACCACGCATACCGTGCGCCGTGACGCTCCCGCCACTTTCTACGAACGCGCCGATGATTTCCTGGCTTCACTCAACCTACCTGAGCGCCGCCCACCTTTTATCGTCAATGAACTCGCCCATGTTCCCGGTGCGACACCGCCTCAAACCACATGGGACGTACCCGCACTGCGCAAACGCGGCGATGACCTACTCGGCGAAGAATTACCCGAAGTCGAAGGCATCACACGTGAAAGCGTGACATACAAAAACGTGCCAATGCAGGTACATCGCCCTGAAGGGCCAGTGCGTGCAGCAGTACTTTCCATCCATGGCGGCGGTTTTATTGCCGGACGCGCACGCTTTGACGATACTCGCAACGGAGAACTCTCCCATGCCATCGGTTCCGCGCTTGTCGTCAGTCCAGATTATCGTCTTGCGCCAGAACATCCCTTCCCTGCTGGGGTTGAGGATTGCTTAATTGCTTGGGAATACCTCGAAAAGGAAGCACCCGGCGTGCCCGTAATTCTTTACGGTGATAGTGCTGGTGCTGGCCTTGTCAGCCAATGCATCACAGCACTTGCTCGCAAACGCGCTGGCGGCCCGGCCACGGATGCTTCACAGAGCATTGAACGTCGCCTAGATGCCGTTATCTCTATCGAACCATGTATTGACCCGCAGATGACATCTCATTCATACCGCACCTGCAAGGAAGGGCCGCTGTGGACCGCCGAGGCAGCAAAACACGCCTGGGCACATTATCTTGGCACGGCACATCCGTATGAGGTTCACAGCTCAGTGAACCTGATTGCTGACTTCATGGCACCGACTTTCGTTGTTGTGAATCCAACCGACCCCTTACGCGATGAAGGAATCGCGTGGGCAACCGACCTGGCCGACGCAGGCGTAGCCGTAGAAATGCACATGCTTATGGGGACAATCCACGGTACTCCAGCCACGCTCGGCTCACAAACCTGGGCACATCTGTGCTCGCTCATTTCCCACTTCCTCACCACGAATGTGGCGGGACTAGGAGAATAAATATGTCAACATCTTCATCTAACAAACTCCTCCAAGTCTCCATTGCGGCGGCTTTGGGTGGATTCCTCTTTGGCTTCGATGTTGCCGTTATCAACGGTACGATCGGATCTTTCTCAGGCACAGCAACTGGTTTCGGCCTGTCCTCTCTCATGACAGGAATTGTTGTTTCTATCGTGAGTCTTGGTGCCGCTGTAGGCGCTCTCTTAGCAGGTGGTGCCGCTAACCGCTTCGGACGTATCCGCGTCATGATTGCTGCAGCGATTTTCTTTGCGATTTCTGCGCTCATGTCAGGTCTTTCTTTCGACGTGTGGCAGCTTATCGGCTGGCGACTCCTTGGTGGTTTAGGTGTCGGCATTGCCGCCGTTATCGCTCCGGCCTACATCGCTGAAATCGCCCCGGCTGATAAGCGTGGACGACTCGGCACCCTTCAGCAGCTCGCTATCGCCGTTGGTATTTTCGGCTCTTTCATCTCTAATTTCGTTCTTGTGAAAATCACAGGTTCAGCCGACGCGGTAAGCCTCTTTGGACTTACAACCTGGCGTTGGATGTTTATTGTTGAACTGCTCCCAGCGATTCTGTATGGACTTTTCGTTCTACGCCTTCCTGAGTCCCCGCGTTTCCTTGTCTCTATCGGTAAGGAAGATGAAGCAGCAGCGATCATTGCTGCCACCGGCGCAGATAAGGACCCTGTTGGTCGTGTACGCGAAATCCGTTCTTCACTGGACACCGACCATCGCCCACGCTTTTCTGACCTCAAGGATTCGAAATACGGTCTTCGTCCCGTGGTGTGGGTTGCTCTGGCTTTTGGTTTCCTCATCCAGATGGCCGGTATTAACAACGTACTCCTGTACGCCACTGAGCTGTGGCAAACGGTTGGCTTCACAGGTAACACTGCTGTCTTTATTCCCGTTGTCACTTCGATTATCGGCATCGTGATGACACTCATCGGCATGGCTGTTATCGATAAGGTAGGCCGTCGCCCGCTCCTACTGTGGGGCGCGGTTGGAATGTTTGCCGCTATGCTGACTTCCGGTATTGCTTTCCTTCAAGGAACACTCACCCCGGAGGGCACCCTCAACCTTACTGGCCCGTGGGCTGCTGTTGCTCTTATTGCCGTTCACGCCGTTTATGTGATTTTCTGCGGAACATGGGGCGTGGTGCTGTGGGTATTCCTCGGTGAAATCTTCCCCAACCAGATCCGTACCGCAGGTTTGGGTCTTGCTACTACCGGTAACTGGATTGGTGGCACGCTTGTCACAATGCTGTTCCCTGTATTTATGGAGCACCTTGGACTTGCCGGCACTTACTTCTCTTACGCGGTTGTGGGCGCTATCCTCATCTGGCTTGTTGTCCGTCATATTCCTGAAACAAAGGGCGTTGAGCTTGAGGATATGAGCTACCAGACACGCAAGTAGAACCGGGGTTTGGATACTCCCAGCTACTTACACGAGGCATCCGTCAGTGATTTTTCTGGCGGGTGCCTTTTGCGTGTTCATTTGACCTACAAAAACTAAGTGGTGAGATCACGTTCAGTCCTGATCTCACCACTTATTGACATTCGTCATTGTATGAAATTCACACTTATTGAGTGCTATGGCCTGCCAGCTAACAATTGCTTATCCGGCGAGGTAATGCCGCCTCTTGAATCGCTGTCAATGGATCAAGGAGCTCTTGCGGGTCGATTATGCCAGCAACAGCCCGAAGCAGTGGCATATCTTCCAAGGTCAACACATCGCTTTGCTCAACAAGAGTCAGAGCCAAGCCAACTGCTGGCACGCCTTCCACAGTCTGCTCCAAGCGTTCCATTTCAGCGAGAGCTTCCTGAGGGTTCTCTCCCTTGCCTAATCGCACACCGTACACCTTATTACGCCCAGATAAACCCGTAACTTCTAGGTCACCCACACCGGCTAAACCAAAAGCTGTCTCTGCTTTAGCTCCAAGACTGTGACCAAGTAAAGACATTTCTTTGACGGCTTGAGCAAAAGCTGCTGCTTTGAGGTTATGGTGAGGAATACCCGTAGCTTCTCCAAGACCATCTGCGATACCTAAAGCAATCGCGTACACGTTCTTCATTGGCGCACACACTTCCACACCCACTTCATCGTCACTGCTTGCAATCGAGTACAGTGGCGTGCTGGTTCTGGCGGCAAATTCTTCAGCGAGCGCCCCATCACGGCAAGCAAAGATTGTGGCTGTCGGCATTCCCTCGGCACATTCATTTGCTTTCACCGGTCCCGCAATGGCAACAATTGGTGGGACTTCGATGCCTTTTTTCGCTGCGATAGAGCGAATAGCATCTGGAAGTAGCTGAATCACTCCCTCGTCATTTGGGCAAAATCCTTTTGATGTGAGCCATAGAGCTTTTGCTTTCGCAATATTCGTAAGTGCTAGCTCTGTTACGCGGGGTACACCTACCGAGGCCACGGACATGACGATGACATCGCTGCCTGCAAGGGCTGTTTCAATTTCATCTGATCGAAAAGTTGTGACAGCGGCGGGTACGATTGCGCCTGTGCGCGGGTGAGGGCGTTGTTCTTCGATTGCGTCAATGAGGTGATCGTCAAGCCAGGTTCCCCATAAACGCACGTTCCAACCGGAATCAACCAGAGGTTTACACAGTGCTGAGCCCATTGCTCCAGCACCTAAGATAGTAATAGTTGCCATTGTAATTTTTTCCTTTCATGTTTTTACTCAAGGCTCAGCCTGCATATATTGCGGCTACTTTGAGATGTGCATATATGTGCTGTTTTTCTGGTTTTATGATCTGTTTTCTTCTTGTCGGACAACGCCATCGAGTTCGGTGAAAAGTTCTTGTAGTACGGGGTAAATCTTGGCTTGTATTGCTCCGATTTTCCGGTAGGCATCATGATTGTCCATGTTGGGTTCAATTGTTTGCCCAAAGGTAGCCATTGCTTTTGCTGAGGCTGCGACATCAGGTAGTCCTCTATCAGTGCCAGATGAGTGCGCGTTAATGCCTGCCATTGCGAGTACGGCGGCGCCGAGTGCGGAAACTTCATCGGCTATGCATACGGTGAGTGGGACCCCTACCACGTCAGCCATCATTTGTCGCCACAGTGGTGATCGTGTGCCTCCACCCATGATGCGTAGTTCTGTGATTGGAATGCCGGAGGCTGATTCAAGGAAATCGAGGTTACGACGCATTTCAAGGCAGATTGATTCCATCACTGAACGATACAGGTGTGCGCGTCCGTGGGTTCCTCGCCAGCCGATAACAGCGCCACGAGCTTTTGCGTCCCAGTAGGGGGATTGGACGGCGTTCCAGTAGGGCAAAGTGAGTAGGCCTTCTGCGCCTGGGGTAATTTTTGAGGCCATGAGGTCCTCGTATGCTACGTCCGTGTTGCCGGGGTTGTCGGGGTCGGCGAAAGTTTTGCGTACCCAGTCAGCTAGGTATGATCCTGATGATTGCAGCACTTCCATCACGTAGTGGTCGGGAATGCCTGAAACATGGGTGCGGAATGCTGGGTGATAAATGTATTGGTCGGATTCAATACCCGCGTTTACTGCGGTACCCATGTTGAGGTAGCCCACGCCTGGATCTACAGCGGCTGCTCCGATTCCTGCGGCTTGACCATCACCAAGACCTGCGATTACAGGAATGTCGTGTGAGAGTTTCCATTCTTTTGTCAGTTCAGTGCGGATTTTGCACATTTTTGTTGCTGGAGGGATCAGTTGAGGCATTTGTTCTTGGCTCACTCCGGCGATTTCAAGGAGTTCGCTGGACCAGGTGCGTGCTCGGATGTCAAAGAGTCCCAGTGAGTCAGCAGCGGCTGTGGAGGATAGCCAGTGGCCGGTCAGGTTAAAGGAGATGTAGCCGAGGACGTCTACCACGCGGTCGGCTTTTTCTAAGATTTCGGGCTTCTTTTCTTTGAGCCAGGCCATTTTGTAGATTGCTGGTGTCACGCCTGCGGGTTTACCAGAGAGTTGGTGTATGTGACTGTTGCCGTATTCAGCGATCTGGTCGATTGCACGCCCGTCAAGCCAGAGGATTCCGTGAGCCAGTGGGGTTCCGTCTTCTGTAAAGGGAGCAAAACTTTCACGTTGATGTGTCAGGCCGATTGCGCAGATTCGGTCGCGGTCACGTTGGTCAAGTGATGCGAGGACTTCACTGATGGTTTCGTGGGTTGTTTCCCACCATAGGCGCGGATCGTGTTCGTAAAAGTCCATAGCTGGAGTTAAAAGTGGGATGGGACGTTTAGCTGTTGCCCATACGTTTCCGTCTGCATCAACGATGATTGCTTTCGTTGATTGTGTTGAGGAATCTACTGCGATAACGAGTGGCCCGTCTGTGAGTCGTTTCTGAGTTGTCATTTTGTTACCTTTCGTGATCTTCTTTGACCAGTGCGGGAACGCACACAGAAATAGTAACGTAGATTCTGTTAATTATCACAGGTTTTATGAGAATAAAAGGATGGTGGGGCGCTCGCCACACAAGAGTATTTCTTCAACTTGCCTAAGAAATAAAAAGAGATATGCAAGTAATACAGCGAAAACTGAGGGGGTGCGGGGTGAGCATATCCGCCTCATATTTCCGCAGGTACAGAAAATTGCTGCCGTTTTTCAAACAGGTAGGAATGATATTACCGCCGGGTAAATTTTGGCCTATCGCCAAGTATTTGAGGAAATAACTGAAAGTTTCAGCCCATAAACCATCGTAATAAACAAAAATTCACAAATATTATGTGAAAGATCAAAAAGCGTACAATAATTAGATTTCAAGTTTTCGCATTCTGATCTGAAATGTCACATCGCCAGAAAATGTAAATATTGAAGAAGTGAGAAGCAATATATTAATGAAGCATCACATTCGACTGGATGCTAAATTACTTTTCGTGGAAAGTAATATGCTGCTCCTCTTGACCTCACTTGTCATGGCACGATTCCTTATATGGATTGTTGCCAATAATTCACTATCGGAGAACGCAAAGGTTATCACAGCATATTTTTTCCGTGTGCAAAGCTTGTCGCTCCATACACTAGAGCAGTTCTTCGCCGTACTTGGCACGGGCGAGCGCGAAAAACTCGACTCTTTGCCCCGCCCCTCACTAGTGGAGAACGTATCATGAGGACCGAATACAGTAAACGCAGCCTTTCCATGTTTATTGCTGCCAGCGGCACCATCATTGAGTGGTTTGATTATTCGCTCTTTTTCTATCTTGCAATGTCTTTGAGTCATACTTTCTATCCAGAAATGGATTCTTCCCTGCTCATTGTGTTAGGGACCGGTTCAGTGGGTTTCCTTTTTCGTCCGTTGGGCGCGGTTGTTTTTGGGCATATCGGGGACGCGAAAGGCCGTACTGTCTCGTTAGTGATTTCAGCGGGGTTAATGTCGCTTTCTATGCTTGGCATTGCTTTGATGCCTGGATATGACACTATAGGAATTTGGGGTGGTGTAGCGGTCCTTCTTTTGCGTGCTCTCGCAGGTTTTTCGGTGGGGGCAGAGTACACCGGAATCATGGTGTACCTGATGGAAAGCGCTCGTCCTCATCGGCGTGCTTTAACCGCTAGCTGGGCAGCTGCTAATTCAGAAATTGGTGCTTTGCTAGCAGTTGGCTCATCTGCGATTACAACTTCCATCGTAGGTTCTGCTGCTCTTAATACGTGGGCATGGCGTATTCCTTTCATATGTGGAGCGATACTTGCTGCCATCATGCTGCCCTTACGTAAATTCATGGTGGAAAGTCCTGCCATGCACAAAAAAGCAACTGAAATGCGCAGTGAAATTGTCGGTAAGAAAGAAGGTCCACTCACCTATGTTCTGCGACATCAGCGACGCTCAATGCTGGTAACTTTTCTTATTTCTACCGTCGGTTCAGCGACCTATTTCCTTACCATTACCTACTTGCCGACCTATATTGAAACCGTTGATTCTGGTGACAGTCAGATGGCACTCAATTACGGGATTATCGCGGCAGTGTCAGCAATCCTTGTCACACCATTTTTTGGCCTTTTGTCGGATCTTATTGGCAGGCGACGCTCATTTACAGTACTGCTCGTAGCGGTTATTACACTGGCCATCCCCGGATATAGCCTGCTGACCTCACCGAATATTCTTGTTCTTGCAGGAGCGGTGGCTGTACTGGCAATTCCCGCTGCCGGGTGGAGTGCTGCTGCTGCGAGCGCTATTCCTGAGCAGTTTCCCACGCAAGGTCGTTATTCTGGAATGGCCATTGGCTACAATCTTGCCACTGTAATTTTCGGTGGATTGACTCCGCCTTTGGTCACGTGGCTTATCCAGAGTACCGGGCATGTGCTTGCTCCTGCTTTTTATGCGAGTGCCGTCGCAATTATCGCTGGTATTCCTGCCATCATCCTCATGGGTGATACGGTCAAGGATCAGAAACGGAAGTGACGATGAGCGCGAGCAGCACTTATCAGCGTAAAAGCACAATTTCAGTGACATAGGCGTCCGTCGTATTATCACCAATCAATAGGAAAATTTTTAAGGAATATAAGACAAAATTTGAAAAAGCGCTTGCGGACGATTTCTGCGCATTGTAAATTGAGTCTTGGGATACCCATTGCTCCAACAAAGATGTACCCCAAGACTCATAAGATTCGCCACCGCTTTACCCAACGAAGGGAAAGGCCCATGTTTCATAAAGTAAAGAAAACAAGTGCAGCAGTATTACTGTCACTCATCGTTCTCACCGGCAGCATAGGCATAGCCCACGCTGAAGTAGTGTACTACAAAGGACTAGCCGTAAACTGGGACCACGGTCGCACACTGCTTATTTACAGCTACTCTGACGTAAATACAAAATATTTTGAACACGCTACCACCGCTAATAGCACAACATCCGGATGGAAAAAACCTGGAGTTCGCGCATATGCCAAGCAGTACATAGGCGCATCACCTGCAAGCGCATACTGGGATTGCCGCTAATCCTTACCCATGCTCGTACACATTCATTGAAGTAAACGAAAAGCGGTGGTGAATTCTTATGGGCAAAATTCTGCGCTTATTCACTTTTATTTTAACCCTTTTATCTAGCGCTCTCTTTGGTTTAATTTCCATTACAACTACCGGTGACAGTTTTTTACATACGCTCGATCAATACGGACACAATGGGACTGTCATATACCTACACCAAGTTCCCGAAGATAAGGCACAGTCAGCAATATCAACCATATTGCAAGAAGTAGATGCGCATCACGGCTTCATTATCCGCGGTGACATGCTACTCACTAATGACGGTGATTCCGCTGGATACCGTTTCGGCTTTTACGGTGACATACACACAAATGCGCAAGCACTGGAATTGGAATATTTAGGCACCAGAATTTTTTATAAGGAAAATATCGGCTTGTTACTCAAAGCAGATAAAGGTGCCACTTTAGGCCTTGACCAATCACAAGCCGATCAAATTTCTCCACTACCTTCAATATTTGCTGGACCAAAAGTCATCGGCATCAAACTCACTGATCTACTGGACAGCTCAGGAACAGTCAACGGCACCTATCGGATTATCGGAATTACTCCCCAAGACTTTCGCTCCCTGACTACAGATCTTGCTGCTCTACTGGACACTGACACGCACGCAATAACCACCCCACTCAGTGGTAAATACGTCTACGACAGCTTACTTACCAGCATTGCATTGGGAGCAGTCGTTATCACCTGGTTCACCCTCGTATTTGTCTGTATCCTCGTGACATATCAAAATATATCCTTACTTGGAGTCCACGTTTTACTGGGCTGGTCACGAACACGCTATGTTCTCAAAGTATTCTTCCCATTACTCACGGTTTCCCTGTGTGGAATATTTCTTTCCTGCGGGATTCACCTTTATGGTTTAGAAGGATTCACCTACACTACCGCCCTCATCACTGAGGCTTTACTTTCCGGTACCCCAGCAGTTGGATTAACAATAACCGCGGTAGCGCTTGCTTCCCTCGTCATTTTTCAGGTAAGTCCCGTGGGCGCGATACGAAACCGTGTTTCGTCAAAAATTATGGCTACCTGCCTGCTTATTTTCTACGTACTTTCTTCAGGCGCTGTCGTTTACGCAATGTTTTATCTTGATGGCCCTTTATATGAAGTAACCCATATACGTGAAGTTCAACAACGCTGGGCGGAACATTCTGATCTCGCAATCTTGTACAAAGAACAAATTGGCAATAATACTGCCTCCTTTACGGGGCAGGAAGCTGAACATTCGGTTGAATACTATAACTGGTACCGTTCCTTTGAAGGAGAAAAAGGCGCGTACATCGTTCACACAAACTACTACAGTGACGACTTACTTGAAAGATGGCGCGAAGATCAGATCTACCCTCACGTTCCCAATTCCTCTTTCTGGGAACTTGTCGCCTCCCCTAATTACCTCACAGACCACGGCATTACAGTTGACCCACAACTTGTGCAGCAAGCCATGCAGGGAAAGCGACTATACCTCCTGCCGGATACCCTCAGCCCTGCTGATAGCTCAGCCGTAGAAGGCTACTTGACGGATTTCTCGCTACAAAAACGCGAAAGTCCCATTCGCAATGATTTCACAAAGAATCAGCAACTGATCTTCCAGCGCTACCATGTTTCAGATGAAATTTTCATCTGGAATACAGATACGAGCCTGCCAAATACTGTGAAAAATCCCGTTATTTTAGTGGCGACAACGGATAACATGACTCCTTTTGAATCAGAAAGCCTCTGGGCGGAAGGACTCGACAACAGTTATATAAAACTCGATAGCACAGCCACACAGAAATACCTTGACCCCCACTACTTGGCGAAATACGGATTAGATGACAATCATCCTCAATTCCTGCTGGTTTCTGACTTTATTGCCGGATTACAGAAAACTCTGACCGAAACTATCCGCCTTTTCGGAATAGTCATAGCACTTGTCGCATTACTTGAATTGGTGATTATCTCATCATTAGTCAAGATTTTTGCCTTTTCTAAACGAGAACACATCGCAGTTAAACGCCTCATGGGATATCCATTGACGCATATTTTCCTACCACCAATTCTCCTCGTTATTTCTACCAGCATTTTATGTACACTGACCGCTTTCATTCTGCGGAGCACAAGCGGAGTAACAACTGTCCTTATTTTTGGCGCCCTCCAAATGCTTCTACTTTTCTATCAAGCAAAGAAAGCCAGCCTCGAAGGAATCGTTTCCCTTATCAAATCAGCATAAATACCTCAGCAGAAAGAATAATCATCATGTCAGACATTCTTAACGTGCAGAACCTGACCAAAATCTTTGGTCAGCGTATCGTCATTGACAATCTCAGCTTTCATGTTCCTGCAGAGGCCAGCCTAGCAATCACCGGACCCTCTGGATGCGGGAAAAGCACATTGCTCAATATCATCGGTATGCTTGAAGCCCCCACTCATGGCAGCATTATGCTCGAAGATAAACCTTTACCCGCTATTAACTCCACTGCAGCAACGAAACTCAGGCGCAAACAGATTAACTACCTTTTTCAGTCTTACGCGCTTATCAGTGACCTTACTGCTCATGATAACGCTATGCTGGGCCTCCACTATGCCCCTATAAGCAAAGAGGAAAAAACTGCACGTATCAACGAAATCCTCGCAAAGCTCGGGCTTTACCATGTGAAAGATGAGCGAGTATCCACTCTTTCTGGAGGGGAACAGCAACGCCTAGCTTTAGCTCGCTGCATTCTCAAACCTGGCAACCTCATACTTGCAGATGAACCAACCGGCGCTCTTGATCGGAAACTCTCAGGTCGAGTCCTAGAGCAAATGCTTGAATTGCAACACGAGCACCACAAAACCCTCATCATTGTTACTCACGACCCACATGTGGCTAAAGAATGTAACTATGTTATGCAGCTCAACGGAAGTGAAGATGAGCGCGAGTAAGAAATTCACAGCCCTGCATCTGAATACCTGTCCTCGCATATAACGACGAGACATTTCCAACATCTTTCGAACTTACGAAGCAATCCGTAAAACTGTTATCGTAACGCTGGCGTCAGCACTACGATAAAAATTTGTCGAGTGTTCCGTTCCGGAAGGCTAAGGTGCCTCCTTACCTGATACGGAGTGGACTGGGCGCCATTTGATTTTTAAGAGAGGCTCTTTTGTCCACTTTGACAAAAATTGTGCAGGAACCACAGGAACCATCTGCCACACCTATCCACAAACAGCATGAACTTCCCCATTTTGCTCGCCCTCACTTGACAATGTCAGGACTTTACCTTGGCGCTTTTCTTGGGATGCTTTCTGAAACAGCAATGAGTATTGCCTTGCCCGCTTTGATGGACGATTTTAGGATCAGCGCGGGGGTTGCTCAATGGATGATTGTCGGCTACATGCTCGCTATCGGCATCGTCTTACCTTTTGTTGGGCTGCTTCTGCGATCTTTTAATGCCAAAGTTGTTGCTCAATGCGCTTTAGCTATTTCTCTTATTGGGGCGATTCTGTCAACCTGTGCTCCCACATTTGCACTGGTATTAGCTGGACGCATGCTCCAAGGCGTTGGAACTGGCATTATTTTGCCCACTTTGTTCTCTGCGATTATTCACATTTTCCCTCCTCACCGAATTGGGGCCGCGAACGGAGTTGCAGGCCTAACAATCATGCTTGCACCTGTCATAGGCCCTACCTTGGGAGGAATCCTCGTTGGTGTATTTTCATGGCGTTCACTTTTTGCTGTTTTCGCATTTGTTGCTGCGCTCGCTTTAGCGTTGATAACGCTACGATTTGTTAATCCCCTGCAGCAAATGAAACAAAGTGTTGATGCAGTATCCGTTGCTGAATCGATCATCGGTTTCGGAGCGCTTATTTGTGGTGTTTCTTTGATAAGTGAGCAAGGACTATCGCCCCTTGTTATCCTGCTCATTATCTTAGGTATCACCAGTATTGCTTTATATTCACAGCGACAATTACGTATCAATCATCCGATCATGGATATTTCATTGCTTATGCGCAGTGATTTCAGGACACCTGCCCTCATTGTTACTTTGTCTTTTGCCTGCACTCTTGTGTGCATGTACATTGTCCCCTTGGAGTTACAAAGAGGACTTGCTTTAGATTCCTCATATGTGGGTGTCATGATGTTACCTGCCGGTGTCGTTAACGCGCTGTGTTCATTTGCTGCGGGTCGTCTTTACGACACGTTAGGATCTACCCCCCTTATTCGTTTCGGTGGCGTGATGACACTTATCGGTATCGTCATGTTCATGATGATTGGAACAGGAACATCAATGTTCTTTTTCGTCATGTCACACATCGTCATCATGGTGG
The DNA here is from genome assembly GCF_021083645.1 of Schaalia sp. lx-260. GTDB lineage: Bacteria > Actinomycetota > Actinomycetes > Actinomycetales > Actinomycetaceae > Pauljensenia. The sequence continues at coordinate 29,594 of NZ_JAJNRQ010000003.1, forward strand.
GGATCCCATTCATTCAGCAGCCTGCACAGTCAGCAGCATTAGCGAGTTTGCCTCGACAAAGCGCATCCGATGGCTCAACCATTCTTAATACATTGCAGCAGGTGATCGGCGCAGTTGGAACAGCTTTAGCAACATGCCTTCTTGGTTTTGGAGTGTTTTCTGTCAGCGATCCAGCACAGGGCTTCATCACTGGCTCACGTTATGGCTATCTTTTCGCGGCCGTTTTAGTAGGTAGCGCGCTTCTCATTTCATTGCTTCATCGTCGGGTGGCCGCACGTTCTGCTGTGACGAGTAAGGATGAAGCGCACTGATATATCAGAGCATCAGGATGTGAGCTAGCACCATGCGTCCCGCTTGTGTCGCGCGTCTCCTTTAAGGAGGCACCCCCCTGTTTGCGCTGATAAAAACCAGTGGAGGCTAGGTCTTTGACCTATTCCCAGCCTCCACTGGTCTTTTTCATATGGGCTTTGGCCTATACGCCTAAGCGACACGCCAGATTATGCGTTTTCCTTTCTCTTGATTACCACACCAATTCCGGCACATCCCAGTGCAGCAAGGAAAAGTATTCCCAAAGAGGCGCCTGTGCGCGCAAGATTACGTTTTCCTTTTATCCGAGTCTGTGTTGTAATGCTTTGCGAATCATTCTGTTTCGTCGTATTGCTGTCCGTTTGTTCTACTTCTTCTGATTTATGAGGCGGGAGCGGAACAACTGTTGTATCGCCAGTTGGAGTCGTTGTTTCTTCCGCCCCTGAGGTGCTGCCCGCAGAATCGCTTGCTCCATCTGAACTCGACTCACCAGCCACAGGACCGGTCGGACCTTCCGAAGCAGACTCATTACCCGCTGCTGGGCCACTCGGTCCATCTGAACTCGAATCGCCAACCGCAGGAGCGCTCGTGCCCTCTGAAGTTGTCTCCTCAGTTGATGGATCAGGTGTTTCTTCTACTGGTGGTGTTTCAATTGTCAGCGTCAGATTTGCTGCTCGTTCCGATGTTGCTCCTGTCGCAGTAAATTCGTAATCACCTGGGTGCGCATCCGAGTTTACCCGTAAACGGAATTCAGCGACCCCCTCAGAATTTGCAAGTGCGGTAAAACCGTTCCGACCCTCAAAAGCATCCGTCGGAGTACCCACTGAGCGGAAAAGCGGTATAACCACTGATGCTAAGGACACCGGTGCCTCATGAGTAAGGTTCACAGCTTCTCGCGGCTCAAATCCGCTGGTTTTCAACGTCAATTCTGCACCTGGCTTGACGCTCAGATTAGCTCCCTCTGCTCGTCTCAAAGTTGTCTGAGGTACAACACGAAGGTCAAAACTCGCATTCTTTGACGAAACAGCCCCTGTAGCTGTCACGGTATGCGTTCCTGTTTGCGCGCCCTCAGCAATATCAACAGTGAAACGAATTTCCCCGTTCTCATCAGCAACAACCGTGTCATTTTCTGTCACGATTGCCTCATCATGTCTGAGGGTTACTTCCTCATTTGGCGCGAAATGAGAGCCTGTCAATGCTACTGCTTTTTCGGCGACGCTCACAGGTTTTTCCGGGCCAGTCAGAGCAGCCTGCTGGAGTACGCTCATCCTAAAGGATGTTGTTGCACGCGCAGGTGTATTTGTGCCGTCCTTATCGGTGACGCTCACCTGCACTTCAGCGTTTTCCACTAGGTGAGTCGGAGTACCAGAAATCGCCATCGTTTCTTGGTCAAAAGACAATCCCTCAGGAAGTCCACTCACTTCAACAACACGATTGGCTTTTTCGTCGCCTCCTGCAACTTCCAATGGGATAGCGTCAATAGGCGTACCTTCGATCATGGTCTTATCCGCAATGGAGGCGAGGGTAAGTGTCGGGAGGTCACATATTCCTTCTCGTACCCAGTTCAACGTCACGTTAGTGTAACCAATACCATTCCCATCCATTTCGTACAAAATACCAATACGACCATCAGGTTGGATTGCAATTGACGTGTAGCCCGTGTAACCAGAACGGTATTCACGACGGTTTTCATCAAGCCAGGTACTCCCATTATCACAGCTCACTGACAATGAACCATTCGTGCGAGCACGCGCGTTGAATGTGTTAGAGAAAAGAAGAACTTTCGATTTCGCTGTCCCTTCAGTTGCCGTGGGGAAAGCACGAATAATCGTCGCGTTATTTACTGGGTCAGTCAGTTGTGTTTCCAGTGTTGCTGGTGTCCACGTCAGGCCACCGTCATGTGAGGTGGCGATCAGACGGTTTCCGCCTGGTGAACGCGAATTAATCATGAGGCTACCGTCACTCAGTTCAACCATCTTTGTTTCATCAAAGTTACGGTTTACTCCTTGAGCCACACGCGCTAAGTTTCCGAGCTGCCAGGTCTGACCGTGGTCATCAGAGTACAGGGCAGCCGCGTGAATAGTGCTACCAGCCGCTGGTGTCAGTTGGAAAGCATAAGGTTGAACCAAGCGGCCTTTGTATTGGCCGTGTTGGATTTGCAGGCCGTTACCTGATGTTGCGAAACCTGATTTGAGGGTTCCCACATGGTCACGGATAGCCATATTTGTGAGGTCGCGGCTAGTCCATGTGTGCCCGTTATCGGTTGATTCTGCAACATGGAGGTGCATTGCTGTACGGTCGTTTTCTGCAATAACACCTTGGGTGAGACGATAGTTTCCTTGCCAGAAACCGTTGTCATATGAGAGCACGTGGAAGCTAAAGATTTTCCCTGTTTCGTAGTCAACAACGTAAGAAGGGTCAGAGTATCCTTTTTTCTGCGCCCCACTTTGTCCTTGTGAGATAACGGTTTGTACTCCCCAGGTTTTTCCGCCGTCAGTGGAACGACGTTGAACAATTGAGTTCGGGTTAGGTGAGTCAGCAGCGGACCCTGGCCGACGATCATAGGCGGCAAGGAGGTCACCGTTTGGCGCTTTTGTCAGTGATGGAATCCGGTAGTACATGCCCGCTGGAGTATTTCCGACGGAAAGAACTTGATCTTCGCCTCGTTCAGCAGGAAGGGAAGGATCAGCATTTGCATAGCTACCAGCTGTTGCTTCATCCCAGGTTCCAGGAACCGAAACGGGGGTAGAGGCAATTTTTGCTTGTTGGAAGAGTTCCCCATCAACACGTACTTCCATCATGAGTGATGGAACAAATGTACCGCTTTCAAGGTCAACGGTTGTCAGTGCGTGCGTCACTGTGCAGGTTTTGTTTTCATTGTCGGCGAGTTGCCCACGACAAGTCGCGAGTTCTTCTTCGGTGAAGGTGCTGTCGTCTGGCTTGAATGTCACCGAACGGGGGTTGGATGTTTCTGTTGCTTCGTAGCGGATATCAAATGAGAGCGTGTCCCCTACCGCGTATTTACTTTGAGCTTCCCCCCCCCGTTGCTTTTGTGTCATTTCAACGAAATTCACGACTATAGGTTTCACGGGCGCTGAGGAGCCTTCTGTCAGATTCGTAGGAGTTGTCGTTCCGTTGTAATTTTCAGAACGGTACAGTGCGTATCTCACGTATGGAGCGAAACCACCATGTGTTAAATCGTCTTCGGTGACGATGTGGTAGGCGTGCCCAATACATTGGATCCATGTTGCTGATGTTCTCATTGAACGACATGTGTCAATGTTCGTGAGGTTTGATTCTGCGGGCCGCATTCCGCGGGTTATTCCTGTGAACTGACGGAATGCCACAGTGTAGTTGATTCTGTCCCCTACGTTCCAGACTTCTTTGGGTTGAGTGGGAACAATTGTTGCTTCGCTGTAGGAATCCACATCAATAACTGTTGTGTTTCCTTGGGCTGTTGGTAGGGCAACTGATTCAGATGATTCAGTTGATTCTTTCATCGTGTACGTGATTGTGGGGGTAAATCCTCCATTTGTCACGTCATCTGCGGTGAGTATGTGAGTCATTCGGTTTGAGCACACACCGGTGTCATGCGCGTTGATGGCGAGTTGGCAGGCCGCAAAGTTTTCCAGATTCGAGGCTGTAGGAACGAATACTTTCTGCATTTCTGAGTTATTTGTGACGTGCACATCAAAACTCATTGAGTCGCCTACCATCCATACATGTCCTTGCGGTTGCGGATTCGCCAGTTCGAGGGTGATGGTTGCGGGACTCGGTTGTTCTTGCGCTAGAGCAGGGGGAATTACCGATACTGTCATCGCCAGTAGGGACCCGAGTATCACGACAGTCTTTCGACGTCGCATTGTGAACCAACACCCTGATTTTTCCTTTTTCATGAGTGCTTCCTTCTGTTTTTACTTAGCTTCAAACGGAGAGTTCGGTCAACGGTGACCTTGTTTTCTTTTACATCGTTGCATATGAAAACAAGAAGCTTACTCATGCTATCAACTTTATGGTCTGATGTCTGACAAACGGATTCTTAATAATTTTTCCTTGTATTCTTTTCCCTCTGCGTGTACGTGACAACTTTTCTTTCGCGGAATCGCCCCGGCGGAACCTAAACTGAGCCTGAGGTCGCCTGCAGAGCATATGGAAGGAAAGCAGTCATGCGTCTGAAAATTGGGGAAGTTGCTCAGCGTTTTCAATTACCGGTTTCTACTTTACGTTATTACGATTCACAAGGTTTCTTTCCACGTATGCAGCGAGTTGGCGGGCAACGAGTATTTGGTGAACGTGAGATTGCGACCCTCCATGTCATTGATTGCCTCAAGTCATCTGGCCTGTCTATTGAGGAAATAAAACAATTTATTCACTGGTGTGAACAAGGAGACGACACCTTACATAAACGGCTTCAGCTCTTGAGTGACCGAAAGAAAATACTTGACGAACAGATCAAAGAACTCCATCGCGTTCAAGCTATGCTCATCTACAAAACTTGGTATTACCGCACAGCAATTGAGCTTGGCAGCGAAGAAAAAGTACGCGAACTGCCTGCCGAATCCGTACCGGAAGATATAAGAGAAACACGCAATTACGCCTATTCTGCTTATAAGAAAACGGAAATACCTCAGAAATAATCACCACTACACGCGCTGCTTTTGTGGGTATATACAGAAAGTGGGCGATACAGGGCAGGCATTTGGTTGCGCGGTCACATCTGCATGACCTACCGGAATAGATCTATGTGAGAATAGCCATTCTTGGAATAGGTTTTTTAATTCGGAGCACAGCAGCACATGATGTAAACTAGGTACTGCTTTTCCAGCATCGGGGTGTGGCGCAGTTTGGTAGCGCGCCTGCTTTGGGAGCAGGATGTCGCAGGTTCAAATCCTGTCACCCCGACCATAAAATCTCAGGAAATACACTTTTCCTGAGATTTTTATTTTTCATATGTAGGCAATATTCCAGTGACAAAAATGGCGACCAACACGTTTTGGCCAATAACCCCAATAAGCCACTGATTGACACTTTGATGATGAGAAACTCCTATCCTCAGTAGCTTTTCAGACTCACTCCGAAAATTTGAGAAACCAAACTTTTCACAGCACAACTGCGATGAGATTCAGACTCCACATGATGCAACTTTGTCGTTACCGCAGATATTCGATCACAGTAAGCCCTCGAAAAAATTACCAACACAGGCAAACAAAGGCGCACGAGGCATCGCAATAAACGATTCCTCACCACCGACAAAAATTGCAGGTGCTATCGCCACTTTTATACTCACTTTTCATATTCACTGGCCTGCAACTGTATGTTTCTCCTCTGCACACTTGACATTCTTACGGCTACATGGTTAATTAGTCATGTAATTAACCATTAAAGCTAGTTAGCTGTACTCCAAGGAGGTGAAAATGACAGAACATTTCACAGGCTCCACCCCCATTTACATGCAGATTGCCGAAGAAATCCGCAATCTCATCATCCGTGGAGCACTAACTGAAGGCGACCAACTGATGTCAACAACCGAATATTCCACAACTTACCGCATCAACCCCGCCACCGTAGGAAAAGCATTTACGCAACTCGTGAGCGAAGGACTTGTAGAAAAACGTCGAGGTATCGGTATGTTTGTACGCGCCGGCGCACAACAGGCCCTTCTAGCAAGCAGGCGCGAAAGATACTTCACTGATGTCCTCAGACCTGCTATTGACGCAGGACTTGCACTCGGACTCACAGTGCATGACATCACAGCCCTCGTAAACGCAGACAACTCCCCTCATGAAAGAGAAAACTCATGATCCACATTGAATCTCTCAGTCATACTTATGCAAGAAAAACACACGCATTACGTGAAATCACATGCACACTATCACCCAATTCTGTCACTGGTCTTATCGGACCCAACGGGTGCGGTAAAAGCACTCTTATGGAAGTTTTAACAGGCTTCCTCCCAATCCAAGAAGGTCGCATCACATATAACGGACAAGAACTTACCAGCGCAGACCTCACCGCACTCACCGCGCTAGGAAACAGCGGACGAGAATTCACACTCGCACATATGAAAGACCTCCTCGGTTACGCACGATGCCGACCCACCTGGAATGAAAAACTTTTCACCCATTACCTGAAACGTTTTGACATCACAGTTTCACGCAAAGCACTCGGTAAAGTTTCATCTGGGCAAAGCGCCATTTTCAGCGGTGCCCTCGCCTTAGCTTCCGGAGCACCTCTGACTTTACTTGACGAGGTCCAAGCAACTCTTGATGTTCCCCATCGCTACGCTTTCTACGAAGAAATCATGCAACTCAACGCTGACATCATTGAAGGAAAACATCCCGAACGAAAATTCCTTATTTCCTCGCATATGGTTTCTGAGTTGGAAAACCTCACAAACAACATCATCATCATGCGCAATGGGCACATTCTTACTGAAGAAAGCACCGAGGATCTACAACACCGCGCGCTAGTTCTCACCGGATCAATTCAGGCAGTCACTGCTCTCCTTACACACCACCCTGACATTCGCGTGTTATCTGAACGCACACTTGGGCCTACACAGGAAATCACAATTGACCTACGCACATGCGACCTCACCCCTGTCATAGCTGAATCTTTCGGACTACTTGCGCGCTACGCATCACTACAAGACACATTCCTTTCTCTTATCCACAAGGACGCCTAATGATGACTTCTCATTCCCCAGCAGCACAGCAAAACACTCACTTTATGCGGCTCACTTTAGTTCACATGAAATCTCACGTACTGCCCATCATTGGGATAGCTGCGGGCATCCCCTTCATTCAACTAGCCATCAACTTGAGTTTTTCTTTCATTCTGCGCACTCCTGCACAGGTATTTCTTACAGAATCGTGGATCCTCATTGCTTCCATTTCAGCCTTCATCATGACCTACATATTCGCTACCTCGAATATGCGTGAAATCATGACATCTGGCCTTAGCCGCTGGAAAGCAGTAGGCGCATCCTATATCAGCACACTTTTCCTGCTCGGAATCACACTCATTGCTATCTTGCCCCTGCATTACTTTGAAAAGCATGGTCCTTTTGATCTCTCGCATGAGATCTCCCTGCCCTCCCAGCTCTTACTTGCTGTACTGACAGTTATCACGGCAGATGCTGCCGCACGCCTGCTGTGTTTGATTCCGCGTTTTATTAGTTCTCCTCTTGGACTTTTCTTTGCCTATCTTGCGGCAATCCCTCTGTGTATTACATCCATAGGAGCAGGCATCACATGCTACTCATTGCTCACACTTGAACAAACACTCAACATTCCGCTTTTTTCCTCGGGGTATTACCTGCTTGGAATTGCCACAATTGTCACCATGATTCTCGGATTCGTTATGAGTCCACGTGGGCATATCCGAAAAATTGGGTAACTATTCGGTTAGATCTGCACTACTTCTTAGACAGATCACCATGCGCTAGCAGTGGGGGTGCTTCAACAAAAGCACCCCCGAACGCATATAAAAAGCCTGATTTATGTATCAATCCTTGATTGAGCGCCTATGCCCTAAGGCTTGAGCAATATATTTCCCTGTCAGCGTCCCACAGCCCGCCGCAACATCAGCAAGCATCTGCATGGGTGTTCCTTCAAAAACCACCTGACCGCCATCGGAACCAGCCCCTGGACCCATATCAATAATCCAGTCAGCATGAGCCATCACAGCAACATTATGTTCCACCACAATCACTGATTTACCGCTATCCACCAGAGTATCCATCAGGGTGAGAATCTGGGCAATGTCTTGCATATGTAAACCTGTTGTCGGCTCGTCAAGAATCATCAGAGAAACCTGAGGGTCCAGCATATGCACAGCTAATTTCAGGCGTTGGCGTTCCCCACCGGACAGCGTATTCAAAGGCTGACCCAGCGGCAAGTAGCCCAAGCCAACCGCGCACATAGCCTCACATATTTTCTGCGCAGCAGGGATTTTCACCTCTGGACGAGCAAAATATTGTGCAGCGTCATGCGCTGACAGTCCAAGGACATCCACGATACTTAAACCACCCAGAGTGTATTGCACAACGGAATCATCAAAACGACGTCCTTCGCATATTTCGCAGGGAGTTGTCACTGTTTCCATGAAACCTAATTCTGTACGTATCACCCCTAAGCCCTGACAGTTCGGGCATGCACCCTCAGAATTTGCACTAAAAAGTGCAGGTTTTACGCCATTTTCTTTAGCGAAAGCTTTACGGATCGGCTCTAATATGCCCGTCCACGTCGCAGGATTAGAACGCGATGATCCTTTGATAGCGCTTTGATCCACCACAGTAGCCTGTGTTCCTTTCGGGAAGGACCCTGGAATAAGGGAGGACTTACCAGAACCAGAAAGCCCAGTAACCACACACAAAACTCCTAGTGGCACATCTACATCCACATCACGCAGATTGTGTACATTCGCTCCGCGGATCTGGATGCTACCGCGTGGTGTACGCACAGCAGCAGCTTCCTTCAGACTTACAGAAGATGACAGGCCCCGTCCTGTAGGCGTATCAGCAAGACGTAGTTCATTGGGAGTGCCAGAAAAAATAATCTGCCCACCTTTTTCACCGGCACCTGAGCCCATATCAATCACATAATCAGCTAAAACAACGGTTTCAGGATCATGCTCCACGACAAGGACTGTATTGCCTTTGTCACGCAATTCCATTAAAAGCTGATGTATTTGTTCGACATCATGCGGGTGCAGGCCGCTTGTCGGTTCGTCAAAAATATATGTCACATCTGAAAGAGGTGACCCTAGGTGCCGCACCATGCGAATACGCTGTGCTTCACCACCTGACAAGGTGCTCGTCGCCCGGTTTAACGACAAATAGCCTAGCCCCACACGCAGCATTGATTGCAGTACTAAGGCGACGTTTTCTAATAGAGGCTGAATAGCATCATCATCAATCGCAGCAATCCACTGGGCAAGGTCACGTATTTCCATGGCGCTTAAATCAGCTATTGATTTGTCTTGAATGTAGGAGCTTCGAGCCGCTTGACTCAGCCGCGTTCCCTCACACTGGGGGCACAGGGAGAATGTGGCAGTTCTTTCCACAAAAGCACGCATATACGGTTGTAAGGCTTCAATGTCTTTCGACAAGATAGATTTACGTATTTTTGGGATCAGACCCTCATAGGTCATATGAATACCGGCAATTTCAATTTTTTTCGGATCAGAGTATAAGAGGGTTTCCATTTGCTGTTTCGTGAAAGTTGACACGGGTTTATCAGAGGGGAAGAATCCAGATTCACTGAATTGACGCACAGCCCATCCGCCCACTTTATATCCGGGAACAAGGATAGCGCCCTCCTCTAATGACAGCTCCTTGTTGATGATCTGTTCCATGTCGAGATCCGATACTGTGCCACGCCCCTCACAGGTCGGGCACATACCGCCTACCTGAGTGAAAGTTTTCTTTTCTGTCAAAGTACGCGTTCCCTTTTCCACTTTCACAGTCCCGGCACCAGTTACTGTCGGAATGTTGAAAGAGTAGGCCTGAGGGCCACCAATATGCGGGAAAGCACATTGAGAAAAGAGAAGACGCAGCATTGCATCCACATCTGTTGCTGTCCCCACGGTGGAACGAGGATTTGCTCCCATCGTCTCTTGCCCAACGGTAATGGAGGCTGTAATTCCGTGAATCTTATCCGCATCGGGACGCGCAGGTGTGCGCAGAAACCCCTGAATGAAAGCTGAATGTGTTTCGTTCAGTAAACGTTCGGATTCAGCGGCGATAGTGTCAAAAACTAATGAAGACTTACCTGAGCCTGAAACACCAGTAAATACGGTGAGTTTACCTTTGGGAATATCCACATCCACATTGCGTAGGTTATTTTCGCGCGCTCCGCGCACCCTAATGTATCCCCGTGACGATGAGGTTGAAGTGTTTAGTGGCGTCAACATAACCTGTGTTCACCTGTCTGGTTGTTGTGGAAACATGGATTATCTGTGAGGTATATCAGTGAAATACGAAGTAAGATCAATGGCTTTTCAACTGTCTACACCACGAGATCATATTCGCGACCATGACATTCCCGTTAGCACATGTCACATATAAGTAAAAACAATGAACTAAACCGAAAAGAAAGGAAAATAAAATACGTTCAAAGGTAACCAAGCCCTATGGGGTGGCTGACGGGACTCGAACCCGCGACGTCCTGGACCACAACCAGGTGCTCTACCAGCTGAACTACAGCCACCACCGCTGCGTACGAAACGCAACGAAGAAAACTCTACCAGAGGGAGCGCTGAGCGAAAAATCGACACAAGCCATTCTTAGGTGGCATAGGACACTCTTTTATATATTGCGACACTTTATGCCGATATTTTCCTTATTTTCGCACCCTCAAGTAGCAGGTTCACCAAAAAGCACGCATAGCAATAGCGTCTGCAAAATTATCCAAAGCTTGCGGTGTGGCCGTCAAATACAAATCCGCATCAACCAGGGACACTTCCATCACGTGGAAAGAACCTTTCCCATCAGGAACCACATCCACTCGGTTAAATAGGAACTGCTCATCACGCCCCATACGCGAACGCACATAGCCATGAAGTACCTGACGGATTTCTTCACCCCACTTCCACGCAATACTATCGGCGCTCTGAGCAGTCACCACAGCCTCATGACGCGACGGATCAGTAACAGACGCAGGGTGCAAAGCCGGTCTTTTTTCAACAGCATGAGACACCAAACCATTAAAAAAGACCAAAGAAATCTCGCCATGCACATCAATTTCTTCAAGATAACGTTGCACCATAACAGAGCGCCCGTGATTCAATAAATCCATCGTCTGCGCAATAGCTGCTTGACGCTGATACGTGTCAATAGAACTGTAACGCCCAATGTCACGCACTCCCGACGACACTGACGGTTTCACAACGAAATCACCGAAAGCCGGGAAACGAGTGTGGATCTGATGTTTCGACAGTTTATGAGCAGGATCAAGCCATGAGGTGGGGATCGTTGGTAGGCCACGATCAGCTAAAGCAGCTAAATACCGTTTATCTGTGTTCCAGTCCAAAATATCTGAATGATTCAAAATACGTGGAACACTACGCGCCCATCGTAAGAAAGAATCACGGTCTTTCGCGTAATCCGTTACTGAACGGACAACGCACATCCCCGCATCTGTCCAATCCGTATCAGGGTCATTCCACACGCGAATAGCAGGGTCAAGCCCCCGCTGAGCTAATGCATCAAGCAAACCCTCCTCACCACGATAAAGATGAGGCATATCGGCTGCAGTTACTAAAGTGACCTTAGGCTTCGTCATGGTTCCACGTTACCGGATATTCAAGGCAAAAATGCGCTAACGCAGACCTGACGGACGCGAAAGCGCCTCATTCAGCACCTCGTTGAGTAGCTGAGTGTAATCAATACCTGCTTTTGCCCACATGTGCGGGTACATGGAAAAAGGTGTGAAACCTGGCATGGTATTCACTTCATTCACAACAATAGAGCCTGTCTGCGGGTCATAAAAGAAATCCACACGCGCAAGGCCTTCACATTCCAATGTGTCAAATGCGCGAACAGCGATTTCTTGGATACGTTCAGCTACCTGCGGTTCCACATCTGCCGGACATGTCAAAGACACGCCTTCTGTATCAAAATACTTCAACGCAAAGTCGTAGAACTGGCCTTCTGGGACAACTATTTCACCAAGTGGTGACGCTTGAGGGGCACTCCCCCATGAGCGCGCTAGTACGCCACATTCGATTTCACGACCAGGAGTACGCGCCTCCACAATAATACGCGGGTCATTATTTCCTGCTTCTTTTATTGCGGCAGCAAGGTCCGCTGGCTTATCCACTCGCGTAATACCGATAGAAGAACCAGCTCGGCAAGGTTTCACAAAGACCGGATATCCTAAAGCATCAATACGTTTGCTACATTCGTGAGGATCCTCATTCCATTGGCGCATTGTCACTAATTCCCAACGCCCCACATCAATACCAGCCGCAGCGAGCACTGTTTTTGTTAAATGCTTATCCATTGAAATGGCGCTGGAATTTACCCCACATCCCACGTAGGGCACACCAGACATTTCAAAAAGCCCTTGAATTGTGCCATCCTCACCATACGGACCATGCAGTAATGGGAAAACCACGTCAACATTACCGAGGTCACTCACCTGCATCCCATCTTTGCTGCGTGTCACTTCAATGAGGCAACGAGTCCCCGGCACGAGCATCACTGAAGATTCAGAGGCCTGAATAGATTGCCCACGCCCTTCATGAAATTCTAAAGCTTGAGGGTCATCCGCTACACGCACCCACTGCCCATCAGGGGTAATACCTATCGGAATAACATCCCACATTGTTCGATCTATTGCACGAAGAATACCGGCAGCAGTTGCACATGAAATCTCATGTTCACTGGAGCGCCCTCCCATAACGACAAGGACACGTGGACGTTGAAAATCACTCATACCCCTCATCCTATGCCGCATAGCCGAAGTTCTTACTTCACTTCCTCATGGTGTCCCTTGAAGACTGCGAAATCTTAAAGGCACATGCGCAGGCGGGAACGAAAAAGCTCACGAAATTCACCCGATATGCCAAAAATATGCCAACGCGTTACACAAATACACGAGGACAACAGGTAGCCCCTGGGACATACTCACTGTTTTCAAGTGCGTTAATAGATCAAAAACTATCGCATAACCTTCCCTGCCCCTTACATGATGGTTTCCTTCCGCTAGGATGAAAAGAAAGGGGGTCCCCTGAGTTTCACGTCTTCAGAGTGCTACTTGTTCTGAGTGAATATTGTTCACAGTTTCTGAGACTGCAAGGGTTAAGACCAAACAGCAGAAAGGCTTATAGAATGTCACGTTCACTGCGCTGCTTCGTTGCAGCATCCGCCGTATCTTTCTTTGCGTTGTCCCTTGCCGGTTGCTCACATTCACAGTCAGCACAGGACGTAGTTTCCTCAGCAGCTACTTCGACTTCTGCCACACAATCATCAGCATCTTTGCTGCAAAGTGGTGCTTCTGGTGCGCAATCTATTTACTCAGAAGCTGACGCTTCCCCTATTGCTGGCAATGACTGGAAGCCTCTGGCAGATTCACGAGAAGTAAGTGACCACGAAAGCTCTTTAGTTCTCCATGATGTACGTGTTGGTCACCATGAGGGTTTTGATCGTGTTGTCATTGAATTTGCAGGTGAAGGCGATACGGGTTGGATGCTTCAATGGGTTACTCAGGCTCATGAGCAGGGTCGCGGCATGCCTTTGCCTCTGAAAGATCCCGCAATTCTTGACGTTGTCCTCACAAATACCGTTATGCCTATCGACCAGGCACAGCAAGCGCAATACTATTCAGGACCTCGCACATTCACGTCAAACGGTGTCAGTGTTGCTGTTGACGGCACTTTTGAATCACATACGCATATTGCTTTGGGCTTGGACTCACAACGCCCACATCAAATTGCCGTTTTGACACAACCAACACGCATTGTCATTGATCTGAAGAAATGAGGGGGATTCTGCGTCCTTCTCGCGGATCCCACCACATATTTTCAGGCGGATTTTCACCGCGCAACTGCGCTAGACCTTCGCAGAGAGCACGGTAGATGCGGCGATTTGCTTCTTCAACAGCTTTCCTGTCGGCTGATCCGAGCTCGGAGTACAAGTCACTGAGGTCTACTGCCTCGCCTATAAGAAAATCCACTGTCCGCGCAGGTCGTATGTCAACAATCCTTCCAGAGGACATAATCATGTGCGCGCCCCACGACGCCAAAGGAATAACCGGTGCTCGCGTATCCAAAGCTACACGTGCAACACCTGTTTTTAAGCGCATCGGCCACACGTCAGGGTCCTCAGTAAAAGTGCCTTCAGGGTAAATAGCAACGCATTGGCCTTCATCAATAGCACGACATACGGGCGCTAAAGCATCTGAACGGTTCTGTGCTTTCCGATCAACAGGAACCAAGTGAAGCGCACGAAAAATCGCCCCCACGACAGGAAGGCGAAAGAGTTCGGCTTTAGCCATAATACGCAGTGGCACCCCGCGGCGAGCCATATACCAAAAAGCTAAAATTCCATCTAAAGGGGAGGTATGCGAACATGCCAGTACATATCCACCCGATTGCGGAAGATTTTCTTCACCGCGCACGCGCAGGCAAATCCACGGTGTAAGAAAAATATTGAGGACCCCACGGGAGAAACGATGAAAACCTCTCACCGGGTCTGCACATTGCGTCATACTGTGTGAGTGTAGCGGCAAGGATAGTGAAAATTACACAAGGACTCGCGCAACATGCTGTTCAGCAGTCATTGTTAGAGGAGTTTCACCTACGTAATCACCATCAGCCATAGCGATCACACCTTCCGGTGTATGTACGGTGATTTCGCGTACGGACCGCACCGTCATTGCGGGGTTTTCACCACGTGTCACAAGTACTTGAGCGAGGACTCGAATGGCTTGTCGCATAGGTAGCGGGCCGATATGCACCAGTTCGATCTGCCCATCACCGATACGTGATGAGGGAGCAAGGTTAATTCCTCCGCCAAACCATCCAGAGTTGGAAACAGAGGTTAGCCAGCCACCCAAATCTTCTTCTACACCATCTACCGTCGCAAGAAGCGGGGTGGGCCGGTGCGTACGTAAAGCAGATAAGGCTCCGTAGGCGTAAGTTAAACTCCCTCTGCGTAGCCATGAGGTGTCATTGGCAATCCGATTTGCCAGCGCGTCAAAGCCGAAAGAAACAATGCCAAGGACAATACGACTGTTTCCGTGAGGATCGGTAATCCGTATGCCGTCAAGTTTTTGT
Organism: Schaalia sp. lx-260; assembly: GCF_021083645.1. GTDB lineage: Bacteria > Actinomycetota > Actinomycetes > Actinomycetales > Actinomycetaceae > Pauljensenia. The sequence goes on from NZ_JAJNRQ010000003.1 coordinate 44,681, forward strand.
TCAGTAAAACCTTTGAGTAAAGAACGTGCGCGGGCTACCGCATCTGTCCCGATCCCCAGAGCGCGACATAAATCGTTACCTCGTCCCCCTGGGAATGGGACAAAAAGCGCTCCTGAGCGGTGCACACCACAAGCTACTGCTGACAGGTAGCCGTCTCCTCCTAATGCTCCAAGCAGGGGCACTTGGGATGCGGCGGCGACTTCTTCAGGGTCCTCATCTGGGGTTGTGACGCGAACGGAAACATCCCATCCGCCTTCACGTAAACATGACACAACTTTTCGTCCAACGGTAACTGCGATTCCATGCGCTGACATGGAGGATACGAGCAATTCCATATGCTGTGGTTGAGCGAGCGCGGACGCTTTTAGGGATCTTTCCTTTTCAGCAGTGCCGTCAGTATCTGCGCTGTCGGTCTTTTCATCAGGTATATGTGGCATTTCGCGCATACCGATTCACCTTAGTCTACGTATTCCACACGAGCATCAAGCTGACGAAGTTTCGTTGTGAAGTGCTCATATCCTCGTGAGATCACGTCAATACCTGACACTGTTGAGGTTCCTTCAGCGGCGAGTGCTGCAATAAGGTGAGAAAAGCCTCCGCGTAGATCGGGAACTTCAATAGAGGCTGCATGCAGCGGAGTCGGGCCTGAGATAACTGCTGAATGGAAGAAGTTTCGCTGCCCAAAACGACACGGGGTTCCGCCTAAACACTCACGATACAGTTGAATGTGGGCACCCATTTGTCGCAGTGCGCCTGTAAAACCGAAACGATTTTCGTACACCGTTTCATGGACAATCGACAGGCCATTGGCTTGGGTGAGTGCAACAACCAGTGGCTGTTGCCAGTCTGTCATAAATCCAGGGTGTACTGCGGTTTCCAAGGCTATGGAACGAAGCTCGCCACCTGGATGATAGAAACGAATACCGTCATCTTCAATATCGAAAGCGCCACCGACTTTACGGAACACGTTGAGGAAAGTAGTCATATCCGGCTGGTGCGCGCCGAGAACTCGGATGTCTCCCCCTGTAGCAAGGGCTGCGGCACCCCATGAAGCTGCTTCGATACGGTCAGGTAAAGCCGTGTGGGTATATCCGCGAAGTGATTCGACTCCTTCGATTCGGATACTGCGATCTGTGTCTACAGAAATAATGGCGCCCATTTTCTGTAACACATTGATGAGATCCATGATTTCTGGTTCAACTGCTGCGCCGCGCAGATTTGTTATTCCTTCTGCACGTACTGCTGTGAGCAGCGTCTGTTCTGTTGCTCCTACGGAAGGAAATGGTAGATCAATAACCGCGCCATGTAAGCCTTCAGCTGGCCGAGTAATGTGGATACCATCACTTTGTTTATCGACGATGGCACCAAATTTACGTAGCGTATCGAGGTGGAAGTCGATGGGACGGCCACCAATCGCGCAACCGCCAAGTTCCGGTATGAATGCTTCGCCTAGCTGATGTAAAAGCGGGCCACAGAAAAGAACCGGAATACGCGAAGTCCCGCCTAGTGCATCAATATCGGATCTGCGGGCATACTGCACTTTACTGGGATCAAGTGTCATTACCCCACGATCTTGGTCAAAATCAACGGTAACTCCATGTAATCCCAGTAGACGTGAAACTACATCCACATCTCGTATCAGAGGAACATTTGCAAGCCGTGAGGGTGTTTCGCCTAGCAGTGAGGCTACCATCGCTTTGGGAACAAAGTTTTTTGCTCCTCGGACGGTAATCGTCCCTTGGAGGGGGTGTCCTCCCTCAACGGAAAGAACCGAATGCATCGTGCAGCTCCTGACCGTGACACACATTCCTCATCTTGCAGGATCAGCTCAGGCTTTCGCATTTTTCACTTGGTTCCTGCTGTAGGTGACATATGTGTATGTGTCGTTGTTTTATCCGATTTTTATGCCTCAAGACATAAAACCGCATGGGATAAAGAATACGGAACTATCGTACAGTCGGCATACCCAACGCAGTCACCGGACGTGCGGATACCACTTCAACAGCTGGCAGGCTACGTGCAGGTAATGTCTGCGGTTTGAATGAGAAGCGTTCTTTTTCATAGGCGTTGATTGCTTCTTCATCACGGAGAGTCAGACCAATATCATCAAGTCCTTCCATGAGGGTCCACCGCACATAGTCATCAATGTCGAATGTGGTGGTAAAGGAACCGCATGTGACAGTGCAATCTTCTAAGGAAACAGTGAGTTGGATTCCTGGGTCTGTTTCCATCATTTTCCACAGTTGTTCACAATCTTCATGTGTGATGATTCCAGTTACCAGACCTTGTTTCCCTGAGTTTCCTCGGAAAATATCAGCAAATTTTGGAGCCAGAACCACTCGGAAACCATAGTCTTTCAGTGCCCACACCGCGTGTTCACGTGAGGAGCCTGTACCAAAGTCTGGTCCAGCCACAAGGATCGAACCCGAGCGGTAGGGTTCCTGATTCAAGATGAAATCAGGGTCTGTGCGCCATCCAGCAAATAGCGCGTCATCGAAACCTGTGCGGGTGACACGTTTAAGGTACACAGCTGGGATGATTTGGTCTGTATCGACATTTGAACGACGCAGAGGAACACCAATGCCGGTGTGGGTGATAAATTTCTCCATTTTCTTACCTTCCTGTACGTCGTTTTCAGTGTGTTTCAAGGGCCTGCAGGTCAGCGGGAGCACATAGGGAGCCTTTCACAGCTGTGGCAGCGGCAACCAGCGGGGACACGAGGTGAGTTCGTCCACCTTTTCCTTGGCGGCCCTCAAAATTGCGGTTTGAAGTCGAAGCGGATCTTTCACCTGGTTTTAAGGTGTCAGGATTCATACCTAAACACATGGAGCATCCGGCATTACGCCATTCTGCGCCAAAATCACGGAAGATTTTATCGAGTCCTTCAGCTTCGGCTTGTAGGCGTACACGCGCTGATCCTGGTACCACGAGCATACGAAGGCCTTCAGCTTTCGTTCGGCCTTGAAGGATTTCAGCGGCGGCACGCAGATCTTCGATACGACCGTTGGTGCAAGAACCAAGGAAAACTGTGTCAATGCGAATATCACGCATGGGGGTACCAGCTTCCAGTCCCATGTATGCGAGAGCGCTTTCGGCTGCACGGCGTTCAGTTTCATCTGCGATGTCTGCGGGAACCGGCACCGAAGATGATAGTGGCACGCCTTGTCCTGGATTTGTCCCCCATGTGACGTAGGGTTCAATGTCGGGGCCGTTGAGGATGACTTCCGCATCATAGGTAGCGTCTGCGTCACTTGCCAATGAGCGCCAATATTCAACGGCTTTATCCCATTCTTCTCCTTCGGGAGCGTGAGGGCGGTTTTTGAGGTAGGCAAAGGTTGTTTCGTCCGGAGCCACCATACCTGCGCGCGCACCAGCTTCAATGGACATATTGCAGATTGTCATACGTCCTTCCATGGACAGGCTGCGAATAGCTTCGCCCCTGTATTCAAGGACGTATCCTTGTCCTCCGCCTGTGCCGATTTTGGCAATAACAGCAAGGATAATGTCTTTTGCTGTTGATCCTGGAGGTAGTTGCCCATTCACAGTGATTGCCATTGTTTTGAAAGGGGCAATGGGGAGTGTTTGTGTCGCAAGAACGTGTTCGACTTGCGAGGTGCCGATACCGAATGCGAGGGCACCGAAAGCCCCGTGCGTTGATGTATGAGAATCACCACATACGATCGTCATGCCTGGCTGAGTAAGTCCAAGCTGAGGACCGACAACGTGGACGATACCTTGATCGGCGTCACCTAATGAATGCAGTCGAATACCAAATTCCTTGGCATTGGAACGCAAAGTATTGATTTGGATACGTGAAGTCTCGTCAGCGATAGGTAAATCAATATCGACTGTCGGGGTGTTATGGTCCTCGGTGGCAATCGTCAGGTCGGGACGTCTCACGCGCCGCCCTGCAAGTCTCAAGCCTTCGAATGCTTGCGGGCTTGTGACTTCATGGACGAGATGCAGGTCGATGTATAGGAGGTCTGGTGCACCGTCTTGACCTTTTTTCACAAGATGATCTCGCCAGACTTTTTCTGCCATTGTTCCGGCCATGCGACTCAGTCCTCCTTTTCGTTTTCCCTGATAAAACAGGTTTTAATCTCCTCTTTCAGCGGCAGCATGAAACAGAAAAATTCTCTCTATTGCACCGCATCCATATCAATCGTTACCAGTTCCACGATGTGAAGATTTGCCATCTCACTCCATGAGATGACACAATGTCAGGCATGGAGGATTCGTCATCAAGCGGAGTAGGCGTCTTGGATAAGGCCGCAATGGTCCTTGGCGCACTCGAAGCCGGACCTGCGACACTTGCCCAACTCGTTTCCGCCACAGGTTTAGCACGACCGACTGCGCACCGCCTCGCGGTTGCCTTAGAGTACCACCGAATGGTGGCACGTGATATGCAGGGTCGCTTTGTTTTAGGCCCACGCTTACAAGAACTCGCTTCATCGGCAGGTGAAGATCGTTTACTTTCAGCTTCAATGCCTGTCCTTGTGGCCCTGCGCGATCATACGAAAGAATCCACTCAACTGTTCCGCCGTCAAGGGGAACATCGAGTGTGTGTGGCAGCCTCAGAACGTGAAATGGGACTACGTGATTCCATTCCCGTCGGAGCTGCGCTCTCTATGAAAGCTGGTTCTGCTGCCCAAGTGCTCCTAGCTTGGGAAGAACCCGATCGTTTACACAGAGGCTTATACTCTGCTTCGTTCAATGCAACGATGCTTTCCCAAGTACGTCGGCGAGGGTGGGCACAGTCCGTAGGTGAACGGGAGCCTGGCGTGGCTTCAGTATCTGCACCGGTACGCGGCCCCTCTGGACGTGTCATTGCAGCTTTGTCGATTTCTGGGCCTATTGAACGTATGGGACGTCAACCCGGACGTCAGCATGGCCCTTCAGTAGTTGCAGCAGCGAATAGACTCTCAGAATTTTTGCGCAGTATTGAGGGGATGGAGGAATGAACTCCCTTTTTGGCGATAAGTATCCGCGTCTGCGTAATTCTGCTTTACTGGCTTTGCTTGTATCAATGGTTTTCCTGTTCGGCCTTAAGGCTTTGCATACATTTGCTTCACAGACAATCGTTGCGCAGGTTTTCTCAGTACTTTTACTTATCGCAGCCGCTGGAGCTTTCTTAGCTTTTTGCGTTCTCTGGTTTATGCGTATACGAGCGATTTCACGCGATAAGCGCTCTGATTCACAAAAATAAACCCCAAGTAACGGACAACAGCGCTATCAACCCCTGCTCTCATGTGCTGTGAGGCCTTAAACTCACCTGAGTGCTGCTCCCCGTATGCGTGTTCCGTCAGGGCTTCAAAAGCCGGGGCACGCTACGAGAAACTGCTCCCCCATATGCGTGTGTTCCGTTGTTTTTACATAAGAACACGTCGCCCGCTAGCCAGCAGCCATCCTGACCAGGCAATCCCTATACCGCATACGAATACTCCACATGTAATAAATCCTCCAGGAATATTCACACGCGCCCAAGGCGCTTGTGACACAAGATGCGCAACATAAGCGATCCATCCGGTAAAAATACTTGCACACCAGACAAAAACCTGTGACAGGCCCGGCAGATGAATTGCTGTGACAGCCGCACCTAAAGACAGCAAAGTGGCAGGCGCAACCGCTGGAGCTGCACACATATTTGCAACAGCACCCCAAAGGGGCCATTCCCCCGTCATGTGAACAATCAGTGGCCCTGTCACAATCTGACAGCACACAGAAACCACAAGAACTTCACAGACACTTCCAATGAGCCGCCCCCTCCATCCTTTGCGTTTTCCTCCGTGCTGACGTATCCCGCTCATAATCCTTTGGGCAGGAACAATTACCGCCCACGTTGCAATAACTGAAAGAGCAAAAGCAAAAGAACGTGAATTCCATGGATCTTCAGCAAGCATGGCGATTGTCACGCACCACAATGAAGCCAGTGATTGTCCTGCTCGATTCATCCACATGCCCCCTAATGAAATGCCTGTCATCAAAGCTGAACGCACCAGTGATTCTTGTGGACCGACCACTGACACCATCACAGCAGCAGCTAGGGCACATACAATGAGGCGCACACGTCCACGTGCAGGTAAAATTCCTGATAATACGCCCATAATGATTGCCATGTGACTACCTGAAATAGCAACAAGGTGAGTTAAAGAAGCCGTGCGCATATCTGCTCGGAGTTTTTCGTCCATCATTCGGGTATCTCCCACAGACATTCCTGGAACCAAAGCACGTGTATGCGCAGGAAAAACATGTGTCACTTCCTGTAAGCCCGCACGAAGTTGACGTACATATGCGTCCCAACCGGTCGACACCGAGGTAACAGATACGTGTGAGACAAATATGGTTCCTACAGCCTGAGTTCCTGAAAGACCAGCAGGTATGATGCGCCCGCGAATGTGTACCGTGTCGCCACGCAGAATACGAGGTGTGCCACTGCCTCGAAGAATAAATAATGCTGAACTGGCACATTCATCTGTGTGAGAGGAAGGATGTGCGTAACAGTTTCCCTTTTCTTGCTGCACAGGATGATGAATGAGGTGACTACGTGCCCATGCAGTCCAGTACGTACCGCCCCAAGCTAAGCTTCGTTCTTGTGGGTCAGTGAGCACTGTCGCTTCTACATTCACCCTTTCTTTTTCTTGTGTTTGCGCCTGTATAAAAAGTGGATCGCTATTTCGTGCCGATAATGCGCAGTATCCCACAATATATGTTCCTAAAACGCACAGGAGCACTACCGCAAGGGCTAAACGAGTCGATCCGGGTTGGGCACGAAGGTGTCGTCCTTTTTTCTGCTGATATCCACAGCACCACGACGTAAACAAAGCGAGGATACTCAAGACAATAGCAGTCGCGATACATATATGGATGACAGGTTGCTCCTTCATATACAAAGCAAAGGAGGAGGTTCCCCACCAGCTTCCAATCCATGCGCTGAGAGCAACCGGAAAAAGACGAATATCGTATGTGTTCACGTGGTCTTTATGCCGTATATTACGTGTTGCTTTTGCAGGTTTGCCTACCTGCACAGGCATCATCGTTGGCATGTTTTGGTAGCAATCTTTTCCAACATGGCTGCTCCAATTCCAGGAACAGCATCAACATCAGCTAAAGCAGAAAAAGCTCCGTTCTTTTGACGATAACTCACTATTCGGCGCGCAAGAGCAGGGCCTACCCCATCCAGTTCTTCAAGTTGCCTCGCATCGGCACTGTTCAGGTCCACGCAGGGAGAAGTTTCTTTCGTCCCCGACTCATTTTCTTTTAGGCCATTGTCCGCACCCGTGTACCCTTTGGGACGAACAATAATATGCTCTCCATCGACCAATTCCCGCGCAAGATTCACACTGGAAGGGTCTGCTTCACTGTCTAATCCTCCTACAGAATCAATTGCTTCATAGACACGAGCATGTCCACCTAAAGTCACCACGCCTGGGTGTATCACATTTCCGCTGACATAAACCGTAATATCTTGCTTTCCATTGGCATTACGGGAGGCCGCCTCATGGGCATATCCTAAGGGGAATATTTTCCCATCAGATTGAGGCTCATCTGAGCTCTGACTAACGCGCTCATCATCTTTTTGTGAGATGTCCTCGTCATTTGCAGCAGAATTTTCTGTGAAAGATGATTGTTCTTTCAGTAAATCATCACTCAAAACACTGCTGTGGTGTCTCCATATACCAATAGCTACGCATATCAGCAGCAGGGCACAAATAAATAGAACAATCGGCATTGTTGGAAGTAAACGCCATCGCCCATGTAAAGACGCTTTACTGAATGAAGATATGCGGTCGTGAAGGATATTTTCCTGTTTTTGATCCTCATGACCATACACCGCATGTGTCGATAAGCGTCGCTTCAGATCATCAATGTAGCCCATATATGAACTATAAGAAGCAGGGGCAGCATTAACTCTTTTGCTCAGTGAATTGTGCATAACTTATGTCTATGCGATGCCTTTTGTGGATGAGACAGCTACATGTCATATCTACTGCTATATATGCCGCATACTGCATATTGAGACATATGACGTACACGCTTTCACTATTGGCAAAAAGTTATTAAAGTACAAGTGTTCTTCCGTTAAGAACACAATGACTTCAAGGGGACACCATGCGCATAGGCTTCATCGGTACCGGCTCCATGGTATCGGCTATCGTGCGCGGCGCTGTTACCAATGGGATGAACCCTGCAGATTTCGTTGTAACAAATCGTCATATTGATAAAGCGCAAGTTCTTGCCGATGAACTAGGGCTTCGTCTCGTTCCCACCAATACGCAGCTAGTACGCGAAGCTGACATAGTTGTCCTTGGCGTTAAACCGCATATGCAGACCGAAGTCATTGAAATGATTGCGCCCACCGTTATCGAATGTAACGTGTGCATTGTTTCGATTGCCGCAGGCCGCACCACAGACTCCATTGCCGCTGATTTTGTCGCCCCTATCCCTATTATCCGCGTCATGCCGAATGTGAATGCTCAGATAGGCCGCTCCATGACAGCACTATATGCGCGAGGCGCTACCAATGAACAGGTAGAAGCCGTGACCACCCTCATGAATAGCGTCGGCAAAACAGTCACTCTTGACGAAAAAGATTTCCCTGTTTTCCAAGCTCTTGCCGGCTGCTCCCCCGCTTGGGTCTACTCCATCATTGAGGCACTTGCACGCGCTGGCCTCAAATACGGCCTCACAAAATACGACGCTGTCACTATTGCCGCACAAGCTCTCAGCGGCTCTGCTGAACTCGTACTTCACTCTCAAAAATCAGGCATAGTGCCCACCCAGCTTATCGATTACGTCACCTCCCCCGGTGGCACAACTATTGCCGGTTTACTGGCAGCAGAGGAGGCGGGCCTCAGTACGGCCCTTCTCCACGCCGTCGACGCTGCCGTTGCGCGCGATGCTGAACTTGCCTGACCCCTTTCCGGCAGCGTCATTTTTCTTTCCCCTGTACCCTTTTTAACCTCCATGTAGGAGTTTTTGTGCTCGTCAATGCTGTTGTTATCGCGGTCCTTGTCATGTTACTTCTGGCAGTACTTCGCGTCCATGTTGTTATTTCTTTATTTATCGGCGCTCTCGTTGGCGGATTAATTGCAGGCCTTGGCCTTAACGCTACAATGGTTGCTTTCCAGGATGGCCTTGCTGGAGGAGCAAAAATTGCTTTATCCTACGCTTTACTTGGCGCTTTCGCTATGGCTGTGGCCCACTCTGGTTTACCCGCTTTACTAGCAGACTGGATTATTCGTCGTCTTGATCGGGAACAAGAATCAACCTCAAATAAAACCTTACGGTGGACAAAATGGGGAATCCTCACAGGAACCGTTGTCATGGCGATATTGAGCCAGAACCTCATTCCTATTCACATTGCCTTTATTCCCCTCTTAGTTCCCCCTCTCTTGATCGTCATGACACGACTGAAAGTAGATCGCCGCGCTGTTGCTTGTGCAATGACTTTTGGTTTAGTCACCACATACATGTTTCTTCCCATCGGTTTTGGCCGTATTTTCATTTACGATTTGCTCTACAAATTTATTGAAGAGGCAGGTCTTGACGTATCAGGGGTTAACCCACTGATCGCTATGGCCATTCCAGCAGTAGGTATGTTGTCAGGCCTACTCATTGCACTTTTTGTTACCTACCGTGCTCCTCGTGAATACACATACCGTGCAGTTGATGATCGTCATGAACAGCAGCGCATTGATACGCGCAAAATTATCGTTGCTGTCATAGCAATTATTGTGTGTGTTGCTTTGCAAACATGGTTAGCCCTCAACGGTTCTGACGCTGATCCAATGCTTGTGGGCACACTCATTGGCTTACTCTTTTTCATCGCTACCGGCGTGGTGAAATGGAATGAAGCGGACACAGTTTTTACAGATGGTATGAAAATGATGTCCCTTATCGGCCTCATCATGATTACCGCTAATGGCTTTGCTTCAGTAATGAAAGCTACCGGAGCAATTGAGCCTCTTGTCGCTCAATCTGCCGCACTTTTTAACGGGAATCGTGCAGGTGCGGCTCTTGTCATGCTCCTAGTTGGCCTCATTATCACAATGGGGATTGGATCATCCTTTTCCACGCTGCCAATTATCACTGCTATCTACGTTCCGCTATGTATTGCCTTGGGGTTCTCCCCCACCGCAACCGTTGCTCTTATCGGCACAGCTGGCGCTCTAGGGGATGCTGGTTCACCTGCCTCTGATTCCACTCTTGGCCCAACCTCTGGCCTTAATATTGACGGGCAACACGATCACATGAAAGACACTGTGATTCCGACATTCCTCCACTTCAATGTGCCTTTGTTGCTTGCAGGATGGCTTGCTGCACTTGTTTTGTAAATAAAGCCAACACTGCCCTTCGTACATGTTCCCCGTATCCATTTCACAGGGTACGGGGAACATGCACATGCCTATAACTACAAGGGATCTGCAGTGTATGCCTCACAAAATAATCATTGCTCTTTCTCGATTACTACCAGGTTTTTCTGACCATGAGGCGCACTCATCCCACAACTTGCGAGCAGCAACCGGCATATAAGCTGTTTCAACCCACAATTCACCCTCATTTTCGTCACACCATGAATCATGTATGAAGTAAAAATCAGGTATTTCATGCCATACAAGTATCCAATGCGGTACGTCTTCACCATTCAGGGGCTGTAAATCAACCAACAGAATGACTCGTTTACCTTCGCGTAATGCGTCACTCATATCAGTACAACCCAAAGGGCCAATGTATTCTTGCGCCCCCGCTTCAAGCGCAATTTTCCGATGATCGTCATAAATTTTTTGACGTAAAAAAGTATCCACCATGGTATGTGGCGCTTCACAGCCAATTAAAGGTCCAGGCGCGGAAGATTTCACTAGAACCGGTACGCCCAACGATGCTGCTACAGCGGTCAGACCATAATGATCCGAGCCGTAGGTGTATGTTGCCTGCCGCCAGATTTTCATTTCAGCAGCAAATCCACCATCGCGGTACGTATCCGCAAAATGATCGCTTGTTGTCGCTGTGGCTGTTCCCAAAAACTCCTCAGAATTCAGCGCCATAATAAGGCTTGCTGGCCCGCAGGTGAAATCACTTTGCTGTCTTTCATAGGGAGGCGCAATTGAAATCCCACATTCGTCTATGCTCAGCCCTTGGCATGGACGTATCCACCCAGTTGGCAGGATTCGACCTGCCTGCTTCGCAGCAGCAGAAAAAGCGTGTAAAGGGTCTGCAAGCTGGGTAAATTCTTCTGTTTCAACAATATGACGCAGGATGTGATCCTGTGGCATACAGGCAGCTTTCACCACACATGCGCCTTGATTTTCAGCTTCTCGAATAACCTCACGGATAAGCGCTCTCAAAGCATCCGATATTTCAGATTCTGTGAGCCCTCCTGCACTGTTAAGGCACCAAGCAACTATTGTGCGTTGCTCGGCGATACGTCGATGAACTTCCCATAAGAAAAGCTGCGGCAGTATTTCAGATTCTGTATGAGGGAACACGCCTGTTTCGGGGGCTTTCTCATACGCAGGACCCTCATATGCATACTCGTTTTGCAGTTTTTGTGCTTCAGCAGCATCTTTTTGTGCAGGTAGACGCGGTGATAGGCCTGTGGCAGTCCACAGTGTTGCTTGTCGTTTACCTCCGCTTTGACCCCAGATTTTCGCATAGTGTTCAGGTACGCCAAGACTCATCAGGTATTTTGTCGCGTCCTTTTCAACAGACACATTGTGATGACGTATGAGGTATTGTGCTGCTGTTTTTTCTTCTATCATTGCTCATTTCCCTGTGCTGTGGAGGGTGAGTTTTCTTCGATACTATTCCTTGCTCGTCCTGGAACAGCTTCAAGGAGAAGTCGAGTGTAGGGATGATGCGGATGGTGAAGTATGTCAGAGGTTGCTCCCTGTTCAACGATCACACCATCTTTCATTACCGCTAAACGATCACATGCTGCCCGTGCCACAGCGAGATCATGAGTAATGAAAAGCAAAGAAAACCCGCGTTCTTGACGTAAAGATTCAAGAAGTTCAAGAACGTGTGCTTGAACGGACACATCCAAAGCAGAAACAGGTTCGTCGCATACAAGCAGACGCGGCTGCGTAGCAATAGCACGTGCAATAGCTACACGTTGGCGTTCACCTCCAGATAAATCACGCGGCAGCCTACGCGCATATGCTGTTGGGAGTCCTACAGAATCTAATAGATCATCAATTTCCCCGCTATCACGACCTATCGCCTGTAATGCTTCCGATAGGGTACGTCCTATTGTCAACGCAGGATTCAAAGCAGAATACGGGTTTTGAAAAACTAAGCCTACCGGTGGTACTTTCCATCCACGACGTGAAGTTTTCAGGGGCGGAAAATTCTGATAATCATGCGCCATATGAGTATGAATCTGGCCTGAATCGGGGCGCTCCAGGCCAACGATACAACGCGCAAGTGTTGTTTTACCGGATCCAGACTCACCAACAAGTCCCACAGCTTCTCCGGCATAAATATCCAGATCAACACCTTCAAGTGCGACATGTGTTTCATGCCGCGATGAGCGGAAAATTTTTGTCACTCCACGTAAAGAAAGAATTGGTTCGGCGGGATCGGTTCTCGATTGTTGCAGTGCAGGAGCAGAAATATGTGCTCGCGGATTTTCACCATCTAAACGTGGTTCCATAGCGGCAAGATGTCGCGTATATGCGTGTTGGGGCTTGCGTAAAACCTCAGTGATACTCCCGTACTCAATCATGCGACCGGCACGCATCACGAGGACGTCATCACCGAATTCACGCGCAACAGCAAGATCATGAGTAATCAGAATGAGTGCCATCCCATGATTGCGGCATAAACCTGTCAGCAGCTCAAGTATTTCACGTTGTGTTGTCACATCTAATGCTGTTGTTGGTTCGTCAGCAATGAGGACATGAGCGTGGGTTTCAATGGCAGCGGCGATAGCGACGCGCTGACGCATTCCTCCAGAAAGTTCATGAGGACGCATATGCGCAACACGCGGTGGCAGTCCTACTTCTTTTAGTCGTTCGCTGATGCGGGCGTGGTCATGTGCTGTACGTGGTCGATGGGTCAGAATCTGTTGGCCACATGTATGAGCTGGTGATAGGGAGGTAAAAGGATCCTGCGGGAGCCACACAATACCGTGTCCACGCTGCTTACGTACATGTGTTTTTTGTGTCGCAAGGTCACTGGTGATACCGGCTAAGGTGAGGCTACCTGTTACTTTTAATTGTGGAGGCAAAAGTGCGCACAGTGCGCGTGAGAGTAAAGATTTACCTGCACCTGATTCTCCGACAATCACCAAGGTTTGACCGCTGTAGGCACGTATATTTAGGTGGTCAACCAGCAGTTTTCCGTCAATAGTAGATACGGTCACGTCATGTGCTTCAAGCGCCGGCAGGGTCATATTTTTGTCCTTTCTTCAGCGCGTAAAGCACAGTAATCACCCGCGATGTTAATTGCCGCTGCTGCTAGGACAATAAGGATTCCTGGGATTAGCGTTGCTGCGGGATTTTGGAAAATGAATGCGCGACCATCTGCTAATTGTCGTCCCCAGTCAGCTGCTTGTGCGGAAACTCCGAAGCCGAGGTATGACAGACCTGACAAAGATACAAGAGCGAAAGCCACGTTAAGGAAAAGGTTTGCCCACACAATCGGGGTGATATTTGGAACGATGTGGACGGCGAGGATACGACGTGTTGGTATTCCAAGTAAAAGTGCAGATTCGATGTATGGTTTAGGCATTTGTTGCAGTGTGGCAGCGCGTACCATTCGGATATCTGAGGGAGCAAAAAGAAGGATGAGCACAGCGACTGTCACCCAGTAGCCGCCTCCTAAAATGCCTGCTACAACTATTGCCAGCAAAGTTACCGGCATTGCCAAAAGAATTTCACAGGTTCGTGAAACTGTGCTGTCCCATAGTCCTCCTCGCCAAGCGGCGGTGACGCCAAAAAATAAGCCGATCAACATTGATCCTGCAGCAATAACTAAAGGACCGATCAGAGCCGATCGTGTTCCTGCCAGAGAAAGGAAAAGTACGTCTCGTCCTAAATTATCTGTCCCAAGGATATGTCCTGCGCTTCCGGCAGGGCTCACGCCTAAAGCAAGATTTTGTGCCAATCCGATAGGTTCAATGAGCGGAGTCATGAGGGTAATTGCGGTAAAAAATACGAGGATGAGCACCGATACTGCAACTGATAGGGGTGAAGTTGTCACTTTACGTAGATATTTTTGCCATAGTGTACGCATGCTGCGCCGGTCAGTGGTATCTGTCATTCCTGCTGTTGCTTTTCGGGTAGTTTCGCTCGGATGGGGCTGGTTTTTCTGCGATGAAGCTTCAGCGTGAGGGGTGTGTGTAGGCGAAGTATTCATCAGAGTTTTGTCCTACGCTGGGAAGTTGAGGGATCCACAATGAGCACAGATATATCCACAAGTAGGGTTGTTATCACGATCACTGCGGCAACAAGTAATACGATGGCTTGAACAACGGGTATGTCTTTGAACGTAATGGAATCAGCAAGTAGCTGTCCAAGTCCAGGAAGGGCGAATGTCTGTTCAACAAGGATCGTTGAACCGAAAAGGGTTCCCAGAATCAGGCCTGCTGAAGTCATAATTGGTATTGCAGCATTTTTCATAATAAGGGACCGGATGCGCGCAGGTTCGCACCCACGGGAGTGAGCAAAAGTCACGTAATCTTGCGTATTTTCGTAGGAGACAGATGCGCGTGTGACACGGATAATCATGGCGCACACGCCGACAGCAAGCGCAAGAGCAGGCAAGGTCAAATGCCACAAGGTATCAAGTAGGCTTTCACCTATACCGTATATGGGGAACCATCCCAGCATGACTGAGAATACGTACAGCAGAATCAGACCTAATGCGAAACCTGGGGCGCTAATTCCAACAACAGCCCATCCAACGATCATGCGATCTGCAGCTTTGCCTGTCCTTCGGGCCGCATATATTCCCAGAGGAATACCGATAACTAAGGCTATGGCAAAAGCCATCATCGTAAGGAGGAGTGTCAAAGGGGTACGTTCATACAGGAGGGTCATCACGGGAACTTGTGAGCGAATGGATGTTCCAAAATCACCGCGCACAGCTTTGCCAAGCCAGTGTAGGTATTGAAGAAAAACCGGTTCGTCAAGATGGTATTGCGAGGTAATGGCCGCACGCACGTTTTCTGTTACTTTACGGTTCCCTACCAGCGTTTTCACGAGGTCACCTGGAACAAGGTGTGCCAAGGAAAAAACGAGGAACGACAGGATAAACAAAACGACCAGTGATTGCGCGATGCGTGACATCACCTGCTTCAGTGCCATCCGACTCCTTCCTGCATATCTCAAGGAAGTGGTTTTTAGGGATACAGATAAGACTAGGACAGGTCTTAGAGTAATTTTCCCTCAAAATAATGGGTTGGGACGATCATCACGTTTCTTCCCTTTTTCTGTAGGCCGTACTGGGAAACCCGTATTGTCCTACAGAAAAAGGGAGTGCAGAAACATGCTCAGAGTTTTAGTTCTGAGAATCTGTCAGGCCGATCTGGCTGGCCCATCCGCTCATAAAGAAATATGAGTTTATTTCTGGGTGTAGGACACGTGAAGCAAATGCGGTCGTGTTTTTACCCCACCAGATTGGCGAGTAAATGACATCATTGAGCGCAATCTTTGTTGCTTCAAGGATTTTTGTGGCGCGAGCAGCATCATCTACTTCGCCTGCTTGCTCTGTAATCAGCTGACGCACATCGGATTGGCTATAGCGTGCTGGGTTGGATTCTCCCAGTAACCATCCTGTGATTTCAGCAGGATCACCGGTTGTCGGTGTGTAAGACATGTAGGAAAGACCGTATTCGCCAGTTCCTAAAGTCGTAATCCACTGTTCCACAGGTTTGCCGGTAACTGTTAGTTCAATCCCTAAAGATTTGAGATTTTCAGCGATCGCTAAGGCCGCAGTCCCTAATTCTGGGATAGAAGTGGGGTACAACAGTTCTGCGCTGAAGCCCTGTGGCACCACTGATTGTGCAAGTTCTGCCCGGGCAGCTTCCATATCGAAAGAGGCGGTTTGAATGTCTGCGAGGTTTTGTGCAATCAAGCTTCGCGCACTCTCAACACCAATGTGTGACCCTAATTGTTCAGGTGATTCGATTGATGTTGCGACTTCACCTTTCCCATTCAAAACAGAGGAGACAATGGAGTTACGGTCAACAGCATAGGCAATGGCACGACGCACGTGGATGTCATCAAATGGAGCCACAGCCGTATCAAAAGTAAGACCGACATAGGAGCGGTCTGTCACTGTTGTCACTTGCGTGTTCGAAAGTGCCTCATATTGAGGTTGCTGTGAGGCAGGAATTTGCAAGGAAATATCAAGTTTTCCTGATTGTTGGGCTAGTAGTCGAGTGGATTCATCAGAGAAGAAATCAAATTCGATTTTTTTCGGAGCTTTTTCGTTTGTTTTTCCCCACCACGTATCGACGCGTTCAAAAGTGGCGTGAGAATCTGCTTGAAATTCCACGGCACGGTAGGGGCCGGTTCCCATAATGAGATCTGAGGAGGAACCATATGACTGTGCGGCTTCGTAGAAGGCGCGTGAAGTAATCCATAGTCCTCCACTGGCTGTCACGGTCCAGTCGAAGTTCACGGACGGTTCAGGCAGGGTAATAGTAATTTCACGTTCCCCTGTTTTTTCCACCTGAGTTCCTTCAGCCCAGTACACCGCAGTTGAGGGTGAACGTTCAGGGTCACGCGCTATGTCGAGTGAAAAGAGGACATCGTCTGTGGTGACCTGCGTTCCGTCTTGGAATTTTGCGCCTTCACGCAGTGTGAAAACCCATGTTCGACCGTCTGTTGTTTTCCATTTTTCAGCGAGTGCAGGAACTATTTTTCCTTCTGTATCGACTCCCAGAAGTCCTTCAGAACTCACTTGAGCAACGTAGTAGTTGAGGATTCCTGCTTCGTGGGCTACGTCAAGAGTGGACAAGGATCCGGGTAGTCCGACGGTGAGCACTGAATCAGTATGATTGTTTTGTGCCACAGCTCCTGATGGTGCAGAGGTCGGCGCACAAGCGGCTACGACCAGTGTGGCAACTGAAAATGTCACGAGAGTGCTTAAATGACGCACATATTTACGTGAACCGGACATGCTTCGACCTCCTGAAAATGTGTCGTGTGTATTTTCTGACAGATCGTTGATCGCTCTGTGTGTGACCGTGAAAGGCCAAGGAAAAGCATAATCATATCTGTATCGCCTGCACGATGAATCATTTGTTGGTCGTATGTGAACAGATTCTTTGAGAATATTCAGTGATACGACTTGCAAGCACAGTCAGCCTAGATTTTATGTTTTACTGAAAAAAGTTATTGTTCATATCATTAATTCACATATTCTTCCCTAAGATTTTCCTTCTTTTTCTTTCGTTACCTACGCGGAAGTGAATTAACGCACGCATACGCTCTTATGCATTGTTTTATCTACCAGAGGCGCATAAGAACGTATATACACGTGAGATATACCCGCATTTTTCTTTCATATTGTGTTGGCATAGGCTCAACACGTACCCTTAGAAGGTTGGATGTCCACGACTCGGATGGAGACGCTCACAATGAGTACCCCCTCAACTCCCCTTTCTGTTCCTGCTCCCACGTTGCCTGACACAGTGGGTGCCGAAGGCCTCGAAAATAAGTGGGGAACCGCTTGGGAAACACACAGCACTTACGCATTTGATCGCAGCGCCACACGGGAGCAGGTGTACTCCATTGACACGCCACCCCCAACCGTATCTGGTTCACTGCATGTAGGGCATGTGTTCTCTTACACGCATACTGATGTCATTGCGCGACATCGACGTATGCAAGGGAAATCTGTTTTCTATCCGATGGGTTGGGACGATAACGGGCTACCAACAGAACGCCGCGTACAGAATTATTTCGGTGTCCGTGTTGACCCAACATTGCCTTATGTCCCTGACTTTGTTCCTCCGCATATTGGTGGCGAAGGTAAATCTATTAAAGCGAAAGATCAGCTCCCAATTTCACGTAAAAACTTTGTTGAGCTGTGCGAACGCCTCACCGTGGAAGATGAAGCACAATTTGAAGCCCTGTGGCGTTACCTTGGTTTGTCTGTTGACTGGAAACAGCACTACCAAACCATTGGCTCACGAGCTCGTAAAGTAGCTCAAGCTGCTTTCTTGCGTAATCTAGCCCGAGGTGAGGCCTATCAAAGCGAAGCCCCTGGCTTGTGGGATGTCACTTTCCAAACAGCCGTTGCTCAAGCTGAGCTGGAATCACGCGAATACCCTGGTTTCTACCATCGTCTTGCTTTCCATCTGAGCGACCCTGAAGCTGCTGCCACCGCAGCCGCAGCGGGAGCACCTATTGAAAACGGTGTTGATGTTTGCATTGAAACCACTCGACCAGAATTACTGGCTGCGTGCGTGGCTCTTGTTGCTCACCCGGATGATCCTCGCTATGCCCCCTTATTCGGAACCACAGTAACCTCACCCGTTTTCGGTGTGGAAGTTCCTGTTTTAGCTCATCCTCAAGCAGAAATGGATAAGGGCGCTGGCATTGCCATGTGCTGTACTTTTGGCGATACCACTGATATTGATTGGTGGCGCGATCTGGACCTGCCTTTGCGTGCAATTCTACGTAAAGATGGTCGTATTCATACTGAGCTTCCTGATTGGATTACCTGCGCTGAGGGCGTGGAAGCCTACAAGGAAATCGCAGGTAAAACAACATTTTCTGCACGCGAGGCAGTGGTTTCACGTCTGAAAGCCAGCGGTGAAATGCGAGGCGAACCAGTAAAAACTGTTCGTCAAACGAACTTCTTTGAAAAAGGCGATAAACCTTTAGAGATCGTCACTTCACGCCAGTGGTATATCCGAAATGGCGGTAAGAAGTGGACCCGTCCCAATGCTGGGCAGGATTTACGTGAAGAACTCATTGGCCGTGGGAATGAATTATCGTTCCATCCAGATTTCATGCGAGTGCGCTACGAAAACTGGGTCACAGGTTTGAACAATGACTGGCTTATTTCCCGTCAGCGTTTCTTCGGTGTCCCATTCCCTCTGTGGTACCGCATCAATGAGCATGGGGAAGTTGACTACGAACAAATTTTGACTCCTTCCGAAGATCAATTACCTATTGATCCTTCCACTGATGTTCCGGAAGGTTTCACTGCTGATCAGCGTGGTGTCGCAGGTGGATTCGCAGCAGAACTCGACATTATGGATACGTGGGCCACGTCTTCGTTATCACCGCAGATTGCCTGTGGCTGGCTTGAAGATGATGATTTATTTGCCCGCACCTACCCCATGGATTTACGCCCACAAGGTCAAGATATTATTCGCACCTGGCTTTTCTCAACGGTTGTACGTGCTCATTTAGAGCACAATAGTTTACCGTGGAAACATGCGGGTATTTCTGGATGGATTCTTGATCCTGACCGCAAGAAAATGTCAAAGTCTAAAGGTAATGTTGTTACCCCCATGGGCTTACTCGAAAAGTACGGCTCGGATGCTGTGCGTTACTGGGCTGCTTCGGCACGTCTGGGTCTTGACGCTACTTTTGATGAAGCGCAGATGAAAATTGGACGCCGCCTAGCCATTAAAGTCTTGAATGCCTCAAAATTCGCCTTATCA
Organism: Schaalia sp. lx-260; assembly: GCF_021083645.1. Classification (GTDB taxonomy): domain Bacteria; phylum Actinomycetota; class Actinomycetes; order Actinomycetales; family Actinomycetaceae; genus Pauljensenia. Next base: position 64,308 of record NZ_JAJNRQ010000003.1, read on the forward strand.
ATGGGTGGGGAGGACACGCCTGTTGACCTCAATCCGCAGCATGTGACTGAGGCATTGGACCGTTCAATCCTTGCTGAGCTTCGCAATGTTATTCGCCTGTCAAGTGAGGCTTTAGAAGCCTACGATCATACGAAGGCTTTGGAAACAACTGAATCGTTCTTCTGGACCTTCTGCGATGATTACTTGGAGCTTGTAAAAGAACGGGCTTATAACCACGAAGGTAAATGGAGCGCTGCTCAGGCACAATCAGCCCGTACCGCTCTAGCAATTGTTATCAATACAGTTGTGCGTTTGCTCGCCCCATATTTGCCTTTCGTTACAGAGGAAGTATGGTCCTGGTACCGTGAAGGATCAGTCCACACGACGCTTTGGCCTCATGTGGATGAGCTTGATGGAATTGACGGTGACCGGGAGGTTTTGTCGGCAGCTTCAGCGGCTTTGATTGTTTTACGTCGCGTAAAATCCGAAGCAAAAGTCTCACCGCGTACGCCTTTCCTTTCTACTCAGATTGACGTATCAGCTCATGCGCTGCCGTTACTCGAAAGCATTGTTGAAGATTTGTCAGCTGCCACCCGCATGGAATCACGCCCCGTATTCCGCTCACTTGCGGGTCATGATGATCTTCACGTTGTCGTATCGGCTTATGAACTAGGTGAAGCACCAGCTCGCCACAAAGGGTGAGTGCTTTTCACATCGGCTCAAATGAGGCGCATGTGCGGGGTCAGGTAAGTTAAACACTTATTGTGGCCCCACATGCGCCTTATATTGGAGCTATGTGAGCGCGTTTCCTTCTCTTGTATGCTTCTTTTTTTCGTGAGCAGGGATTCTTTCGTTTTCTTCTCCCTAGGCGAGCCTTATTTCTATGAGTGTCTCTTTTGTGCTTAGAGTAGTCGCGTAAGCCCTCGGGCCACTACGAAAGGAAGATGAGGTTACCTCCCATGAGTGATGACACTCCTCTTGACGTTCATGAAGCAACCGATGGTCGCACTTTGTCAGCAGCAGGATTGACAGGAAGTGCCCCTGAAGGCGCTTCTGTTGACTCTGATGGACATACACAGGCGCTTGAATGGCATGCCCCTGTCCTTGTGCGTATTGACGAACATACGACTATCCCTTACCTATTACAACGACGAGTACAACGCAGCCCTCGACGCCCCCTCATCGCTGTTAAAGATTCCATGGGCACCACGTGGCGTGATATCACCGCCGCAGCTTTTTATGACGAAGTACGTTCCACAGCTGCTGGCCTTATTGCTCTTGGCTTACAACATGGCGATGCTATTGCGATTATGGCGCGTACACGTTACGAATGGACTTTACTTGATTTTGCTTCATGGGCTGCAGGTTTAATTCCTGTTCCCATCTACGAAACTTCTTCAGGCGAGCAAATTGAATTCATCATTAAGGATGCGCATGTGCGCGCCATCGTGACAGAAACTGTTACTCAGCTTGAACTTGCACGCGATGCATGTCGGCGTCTGAAACAAGATGATATGCAGTTTTTCTCCTTGGATACTGAAGCTATTCAAACTATCCAAGACGCGGGTATGACTGTTGCGCGTTCGGCAGTACAAGCACGTACAGATCAGCTCCTCACATCCTCAATTGCCACGATTGTTTATACTTCAGGAACTACAGGTCAGCCTAAAGGCACAGTACTCACACATGGGAATTTCACAGAGCTTGCCGTGAACTCACATGCGTGGATGCCTGAAGTTGCTATGGGAAAGGATTCACGTCTTCTCCTCTTTTTACCTCTTGCACATGTTTTTGCGCGTTTCTTGCAGGTTTTCCAAATGTCAGGCGAAGGCATTCTAGGGCATACGCCTGATACAAAAAACCTGCTCCCTGATTTACTTTCTTTCCGCCCCTCCTACCTGCTTGTTGTTCCTCGTGTTCTTGAAAAAATTTACAACTCTGCAGATGCGAAAGCTGGGAGCGGTGTTAAAAAGAAACTTTTCCGTTGGGCAGCATCCATTGCAGTTGCTTATTCGCATGCTCTCGAAACCCCTGAAGGTCCTTCACGTGCCCTCAGCGCGCAGCGGGCGTTAGCTGATCGACTTGTTTTCTCAAAAATTTTGCAGCTTGTCGGAGGAAATGCGAAATTTATTATTTCTGGTGGCGCTCCCCTTTCTACTCATCTCGCGCATTTTTACACAGGTCTGGGTTTACCTGTTCTTGAAGGATACGGTTTAACAGAAACCGTTGGACCTATTTCAGTGAATACGCCTCGCCTATCAAAAATAGGTACGGTAGGACCTCCGCTTCCTCCTCTTTCCGTCAAAATCAGTGATGAGGGTGAAATTTTGGTGAAAGGCCCCTCTATTTTCCAGGGCTATCACAATAAATCTGAAGCAACTGCTGAAGCTTTCACCCCTGACGGCTGGTTCAAAACAGGTGATTTAGGCGCCTTGGATCGTGATGGTTACGTGCGTATCACTGGTCGCGCAAAAGAAATCATTGTGACAGCCGGCGGGAAAAATGTTGCTCCAGCCTCTTTGGAAAATCCTCTGCGGGGGCATCCTCTGATTTCTCAGGTTGTTGTAGTCGGCGATCAGCGTCCTTTCATTTCAGCACTTATCACCTTGGATGCAGATATGCTTCAAGGCTGGTTGAAAAACCATGGTTTGCCGGCAATGTCGGTCAGTGAAGCATCCACGCATGTTGAAGTTCTCACGGCTCTTGAAAAGGCTGTGGAGCGAGCAAATCAGCATGTGTCCCGTGCGGAAGCAATTCGTAAAATCAAGGTGTTAACCACAGATTTCACAGAGGCAAATGGTTTGCTCACGCCTTCATTGAAAGTGAAACGTTCCCTCGTATTACAACGTTTTTCTGAAGCGATTGATGAAATTTACGGTGGACCTGTGCAAGATATGCAAGGGTAAATACTTTTCGTCATGACAGGTGGGGCACTCACATAAGGGTGTCCCACCTCTGTTTATACGGTCATATTTCACAGAGAAATCAGGCTATGAATCTGGGAAGATCAGCCTGGAAAACGGAGTGTCCCCACTCCCCTGTTGTTATCCGTTAATGTGTTTTGTGTCCCGCGAATACGAATCTTTAATATCTTCATGGTGGCGAATCACTTCGGTCACCATAAATGACAGGAATTTTTCCGCAAAATCTGGATCTAGCCCTGATTGTTCCGCTAAAGTGCGCATCCGAATTACTTGGTAGGCTTCACGTTCAGGATCAGCAGGAGGTAGGTCATACTGTGCTTTAATATGGCCGACAGACTGGGTACAGCGGAAACGTTCCGCCAGAATATGAATTAACGCCGCATCAATATTGTCGATGGTAGCGCGCGCTCTGACAAGCTCAGCAGGTAACTGCGTGTTTTCTTTACTTGAAGCTACGGATGTTCCTTCTGAGGTACGAGCAAGCTCATTCATCGAGTATTCTTTCTCTCAGGCGCTACGCATATGCGAATCATCGGTTGTGTACACATTCGCTTGAGCTTCTTCTTCTACGGCCTCACGTGTAATGACGACACGTGCGATATCTTGACGGCTCGGTAACTCAAACATAAGGTCCGCGAGGGTTTTTTCCATCACAGCGGATAAACCACGCGCTCCTGTTTTACGCACATTTGCTTGAGCAGCAATTGCTAAAAGTGCATCATGGGTGAATTCGAGTTCAATCCCATCTAATTCAAATAAATGCTGGTACTGGCCTACTAAAGAATTTTGTGGTTCTGTGAGTACCCGCGTGAGGTCTTCTTCAGATAGTTCTTTTGTTGAAGTTAGTACAGGCAAACGACCGATAAACTCTGGAATCATACCGAACTTATGCAAGTCCTCTGGAGTAACAGCTTCGTAAAGATCTCCCATTTCAGCTGTTGACTTCAAATTAGTACCAAAGCCTGTTGAACGTTGTCCCAGTCGCGTTTTCACGACTTCTTCAATACCGGCAAAAGCTCCTGCAGCAATAAATAAGATACCGGACGTATCAATTTCTAAGAACTGCTGATGAGGATGCTTACGCCCGCCTTGTGGAGGTACTGAGGCAACTGTGCCTTCGATAATTTTCAGCAGTGCTTGTTGTACACCTTCACCTGAGACGTCGCGTGTAATAGAAGCGCTTTCAGCTTTACGACCAATTTTGTCGATTTCGTCGATATAAATAATGCCGCGTTCTGCTTTTTTAATGTCATTTCCTGCTTCTTGGATCAAACGCAGCAAAATATTTTCTACGTCCTCACCTACATAACCTGCTTCAGTTAAAGCTGTGGCATCGACAATAGCGAAAGGAACACGCAGTAAAGATGCTAATGATCGTGCAAGGTGTGTTTTCCCTGTTCCTGTGGGGCCAAGTAAAAGAATATTGGATTTAGTTCCCAACATATTTTCTTCATTACCGGCTTCACGTGAACGTACACGCTTGTAATGGTTATACACGGCAACAGAAAGTGCTCGCTTTGCGCGTTCTTGCCCAATCACCCATGAATCCAAATAGGCATAAATTTCCTTTGGCTTAGGTAAAGGCGTGTGGTCTGTCACCGGTTCATCGTGTAATTCCTCAGAAATAATTTCATTACACAATTCCACACATTCATTACAAATGTATGAACCTGAACCACCGATGAGTTTACGTACCTGTTTTTGACTTTTACCGCAAAAAGAGCATTTAAGCAGTTCGGCTCCGTCAGTCAGTCGACTCACAGGTTTCCTCCTGATGGGACATTGCGATTACAAGGATCTCACTGTGGAGTCAAGCATAATACGCCTCACGTATACGCACTCATCGGCACGCGCAGACACACCAAGTCCACCCCGTCTTTTGCGTATCAACCTCCACATGCGTATATGCACGAGCGGGGTGACTCACAGTGAAAGAGTCACCCCGCTGAAGTGTTTTAGTTGTTGTTGTTCTTACGTGAAGCAAGAACTTGATCGATCAGACCGTATTCGAGGGCTTGTACGGCACTGAGAATCTTGTCGCGCTCAATATCACGACGTACTTGCTCAATCGGTGTCCCTGAATGTGCTGCTAGAGTTTCTTCTAGCCACAGGCGCATACGGTCAATTTCATCTGCCACGATTTGAATGTCACTTGCTTGTCCGTGCATTCCTTCCATCGCTGGCTGGTGAATCAGAACTCGCGCATTAGGTAACGCTAAACGTTTCCCTTTCGATCCTGCGGCAAGTAATACTGCTGCTGCAGAAGCTGCTTGCCCTAAACAGACCGTCTGAATATGCGGCTTAATGTACTGCATTGTGTCATATATGGCAGTCATTGCAGTAAAAGATCCACCCGGACTATTAATGTACATTGTGATGAGGGAATCTGGGTCTTGTGATTCAAGGACCAGAAGCTGAGCCATCACATCATCTGCTGAGGCATCATCCACCTGTACGCCTAAAAATACAATGCGATCTTCAAAGAGTTTCGCGTAAGGGTCTTGTCGCTTAAAACCATAGGCTGTGCGTTCTTCAAAATTCGGCAAGATGTACCGAGCTTCAGGTAATTGGCGAGCGATAGCTTCAAAATATGCACCTGTGCTCATCAGTTCTCTCCATTCTCCGCGCGACGACCGATTTCTTGGGGATTTTCCACTACACGATCAACAAATCCATATTCCAAAGCCTCATATGCACTGAACCAATGGTCACGATCAGCGTCAGCTTCCACTTGCTCCACAGATTTACCTGTACGTTCAGCAGTGATCGCAGCTAACTCATGTTTCATCTTCAAGATAAGGTCAGCGTTGATGCGGATTTCCGTTGCAGAGCCGCCTGCTCCGCCAAGAGGTTGATGCAAAAGCACTCGTGTATGCGGCGTAATAAGACGCTTACCTGGAGCGCCAGCGGTCAGTAAGAACTGTCCCATTGAAGCAGCCAAACCCATACCAACTGTCACCACATCAGGTTTGATGTACTGCATCGTGTCATAAATAGCCATACCAGCAGTGACTGAACCACCTGGACTGTTGATATACAGGTAAATATCTTTGTCAGGGTCTTCTGCGGCAAGTAAAAGCATCTGCGCGCAAATAGCATTCGCATTTTCGTCACGGACTTCACCGCCGAGCCAAATAATACGTTCCTGTAAAAGACGCTGATACACAGCATCTCCTAAACCGATTCCAACTTGTTGGCCCTCGTGTGCAGTTGGCTCAATGCTCATGTGCTTCCTCCACTTCATGTTCCCTATAGGCAATGATGTATCACTGGTATAAACCTAGCGGTTTTCCCCTGTAGTCCTCATCTTGAAAAAGAATATTTCGCTGACGGCGCAGCAAAAAGGCTCGGCACCGTATCATGCCAGTACCGAGCCTTCAGCCTATAAAGGCTTATACGTCACACATACGCCATTACTGAGCGTCATCTTGCGTGCCGTCTTCACTTTCTTCCTGCGTGTCTTGCGCAGTTTCCTCAGGAACATCACCAAGGAAGCGAGACAAATCCACTGGAGCACCTGTGGTATCCGTGACTGTAATCTGACGCAAGGCTTCGATCAGCGCTTTTGCTCGGCCAAGGTCAGCAACAACAGCAGACATTTGCTGAGGAGAGGAGAAAAGCTGGTTAATATCCACACCATATGTCTGGGACATCTGAATGGCATAATCAATCAGTTCTTGCTGTCCAACTTGAACATCCAGTTTCTTTGCCAAAGTTTCAGAAAGCAGCTCTGTGCGCAGCTCACGTTCAACATTTTGACGTGCTTCTTTCTTTGCCTTTGCAGAAGCTCCTTCACCTGCACGACGATCAACCTCTGCGGTGACAACAGATTCCGGCAAAAGAATTTCAGCTTTTTCAAGCAACAGATCAACGAGACGATCACGAGCTTGCAGCGCTTGATCTGCCAATTTACGTTCGCCAGCTTGTTTACGCAGGTCCTCGGTAAGTTCTTCAATCGTGTCAAATTCAGACACCATCTGCGCAAAATCATCGTCGGCTACTGGGAGTTCACGAGCCTTCATTGATTTCACAGTCAATGTCACCTCAGCTTCTTCCCCTTCGTGCTCGCCGCCTTTCAGGGTGGAGGTGAATGTTACTTCGTCACCAGCTTTTGTTCCACGCAATGCCTTGTCTTGGCCATCCAGCATCGAACCTGAACCGATTTCGTAGGACACATCAGAAACCGAATCAACTTGCTCACCATTAATTGTGGCAACCAGGTCGATAGTCGCAAAATCACCGGTTTTAGCCTTACGATTGATTACTTTCAGAGTCGCAAAGCGCCCGCGCAGATCATCGAGTTCTTTTTGAACATCTTCATCGGTTACTTCGGTTGTATCAACCTGAACAGTAATATCTTCACCTAATTCTGGGAGTTCAAAATCAGGAACTACATCTACTTCAGCGGTGAAAATAAGGGTGCCACCGTATTCGCCGGTTGTCTGAGGGATTTCAGTAACCTCAACATCTGGCTGAGCCATAGGGCGAAGCTCATTTTCTGCAACAGCGGCAGAATAATGCTGCGGCAAAACTTCATTGACGACCTGTTCGATCACAGCAGCGCGACCGAAACGCTGATCGATAATACGTGCGGGCACGTGCCCCTTACGGAAACCGGGGATGGAGACTTGCTTGGAGATGTCTTTATATGCCTTGGTCATCTCAGAAGCGAGTTCCTCATAGGGAACTTCAACGGTCAAACGAACCTTCGTGGGTTCAAGAGTCTCAACGGTGCTCTTCACAGGGTACTCTCCAACGTCTTATCAGCGGGTGTACCTCAGGTAGGCACACGACAACCCACTAATTCTACGTCAGGGTGCAGGAGAGTTGCCAAAGCGATGGGCAGGTGAGGTCAATTTCACCGCACACGTATGTGGAAAATAAGTTTTAGGCACGTTTTTTACGTTCTTTCGGGTCAATCCGATGCACCCAACGTGCGTGTTCATCCTGTTCAGTTTCACTGATGAGGGCAGCCCACACGCTATCAGGATCATCCCCTCGGTCAATGGCTTCTTGTGCTGTTCCTTTGAGCGAAGTCAAATACAGATCAGCAACTAAAGAGCGACCGTAAGTTACTCCATATACGTCATCTACAGCTTTCCAGAACTCAAAGAGACGCATCACGTGTAACTCAGGAAATCAAAGTCACCGGAACAAAAGGCACCGGAGCAGCTTCAGGAACTAGTGATCCATCTGTCAGCGACATCCGATCCGAGACTTCACGCAACACGCACCACAAAGGCACATTCAGTGCTGTGCAAATTGCTTCAAGTAACTCAGATGATGCTTCTTTTTGCCCACGTTCCACTTCGGAAAGATATCCCAAAGACACTTGAGCCTGCGATGACACTTCACGCAAAGTACGACCTTGCGTTTGACGCAGCCCACGAAGCACGTCACCTATTACGGTACGTAGTAAAGGCTGAGTGGTGTAAAGGCTCTTCATACTTCTACTTTAAGATACTCATTGCCAGCACGCATATGTGAATCACTGTATGAGCGAGTGCAACACATCGCATTGTCATTTACGCACGATAGCCACACATAAAACTGATAAGGAACGAATGAGCAGTCCAGTATCACTCTGAAATGAGCATCAGCATAAGGCTCCACACATGAGGGAAGTTCTTTATCCCTTTCACAGGCAGTTTACTGATCGTTCTCACGGGCTTGAGCAGGAAGAACCTGAGCATGATCCTCTGCCTCAGCAATCGTCGTATTCATACGCATTTTTGCTACATGCGTACCGGAATTCAGATCATTGAATGATTTTTCTTCCGTAAAGCAATGCCTTCCCACACATAAACTCCTCCAGACCACACGGTCATAAAGAGCGCAGCACCGCCTACGGGATAAATGAAATATATGGCAAGAAGTTCAACGACAGAATAAGACAGGAAAAGATCCCACGGAATCAGAAGTAAGAAAATAAAGAACATCTGCAAAACAGTCTTGAGCTTGCCGCCCATATTCGCAGAAACAACGATACCTCGGCGCAAAAAAACACTGCGCATCACAGTAATACCCAGTTCACGTACTGCAATAACGACAGTAAACCACCACGGCACAAATTCAGTCACCGAAAGAATGACAAATGCCCCCAGTGTCAACGCCTTATCAGCAATCGGGTCAGCAATCCGACCAAAATCAGTCACTATTCCATAAGACCTGGCAATTTTACCGTCAAAATGATCAGTCGCTGCCGCCACACAAAAGACAATCAATGTTGTCCAACGCGCAATACTATTGTCCTGCAAAGCAAGGACAAGGAAAATCGGAACAAGAATCAAACGAAGAACCGTGAGCGCATTGGGAAGATTCAGTGGCGAACGCTGTTCATCCTTACTTTGTGCGCGTGAAACATTGCCTACCATGTTTTGATCCTACTCGTTCACAAGATAAATCAACACTATCGTCCGGTGAGTTGCCACGCATCCTCATCTGTTTCCTCATCATCATCCCAATTGCCATGACCACGACCTCCAAAATCATGGCCAGCATAGGGGTCAGGATCATCGTCAGCCACCACGTTGTCTGATGGAATAACAGGTACAGGAAGTCCCGTCATTACACGCGGTTCATTTTCCCCATGAGAAGGTGGAATCGGAGCAGTATTTACTCCCTCAGGAATATGATCCGACTTATTTTCCACAGAAGGTGCAGGAAGTTCCGGTGATACTGAAGGCTGCTCAGGAGGGGCTGCTTCCCCGCGTAACATAGCCAGGATCTGCGGTAATTGTTCAGGTTGAACAAGAACTTGACGAGCTTTTGAGCCTTCAGAAGGGCCGACAATATCGCGCGACTCTAGTAAATCCATCAAACGACCTGCACGCGCAAAGCCAATACGCAGTTTGCGTTGCAGCATCGATGTTGAACCAAGTTGCGTGGAAATAACTAATTCTGCCGCCTGCAACAAGTCATCAAGATCTGAACCAATATCTTCAGCTACTTTCACTTGCGGAGCAGCAGAAACCACATCATCCCTGTAGGAGACTTGCATTTGCGACTTCACATGCTGCACGATCTGATGAATTTCGCTTTCTGTCACCCACGCACCCTGCACACGTAAAGGTTTTCCCTGACCAGCAGGTAAATACAAAGCATCACCTTGCCCGATCAGTTTTTCTGCGCCAGGTTGATCCAAAATGACTCGTGAATCAGCTAAAGCAGAAGTCGCAAAAGCCAAACGAGAAGGCACATTCGCTTTAATCAGACCTGTCACCACATCAACTGATGGTCGCTGGGTTGCCAGTACCAAGTGAATACCTGCTGCACGTGCAAGCTGTGTAATCCTTTGAACTGAGGCTTCCACATCACGTGGGGCAACCATCATAAGATCAGCAAGCTCATCCACAACAACAAGGAGGTAAGGATACGGCCGAAGTTTACGCTCTAAGCCAGGTAATGCCTGTACTTGCCCTGCCTCCACTGCTTTATTGAAATCATCCACATGTTTGAAACCGTATGTCGCAAGATCGTCATATCGACGATCCATTTCGCGTACCACCCATTCCAAAGCCTCAGCCGCTTTCTTAGGGTCAGTGATGATAGGACTGACCAAATGAGGAATTCCCTCATAAATTGTCAGTTCCACACGCTTAGGATCAACCAAAATCATACGAACTTGCTGCGGAGTTGCCCGCATCATAATGGAGGTAATCATCGAGTTTACAAAACTTGACTTACCTGAACCGGTTTGGCCTGCAACCAATAAGTGCGGTGTTTTTGCTAAATTCGTTACAACGTAGCCGCCTTCAACATCCTTACCCACACCGACAACCAATGGATGCGGATTACGTTTTGCTGCCCCTGAAGATAAGACATCACCTAAAACCACAATTTCACGATCAGCATTAGGAATTTCAACACCGATGGCGCTCTTACCTGGAATAGGCGCCAAAATACGCACATCCGCAGAAGCTACCGCATAGGCAATATTCTTTGACAGGTTAGTTAGGCGATCCACTTTGACACCAGGGCCAAGGACTACCTCATAGCGAGTAACCGTAGGACCCCTCGAAAATCCTGTTACCTGCGCGTCAACATTAAATTCAGCAAAAACCTGCTGCAATGATTGCACGACCTGATCGTTCACAGCAGAACGTGTTTTATGCGGCGCCCCACGCAACAAAAGATCACCAGCAGGCAAAATATACGTTGAAGGCTGATCCGTATCTGCCGTCATTTCCGGCGCAGGTACAGAAACTTCCTCTTGTGGTGGTGCTGCAAGTTCATGTGCAGGCACAGAAGGATGAGGCTCCTCAGATTGCGGCACAGGAATAGGTGCCAGCGCCTCTGTGGGCATACTGTCAACAACAGGAGGTAGGATCGGCTGCACAGCTTCATGACTTTCTTCTGGCAAAGCTGTATGCGGAGCTACTGGAAGTGCCTGAGTTCCTTGTTCAACTGGAGAACGGAAAGATTCATCCGCCTCATAAGAATCAAGGAAAGGATCATCCCCCGCTGCTAGCATGTCACGACCACGGTCACGTGCCGAACGTTCAGACTCATCCAAGTTTTCTGTTTCGTCGTCACGATGATAGGGCGCACGTAAACGGCTATAAAGAAAACGAATTTTTTCAGGCACTTCAGCAACACGAGTACGTGTTCCCAATAAAATCGAGTAAATGAACAGCAGTAAAAGAACTGCCCCCGCTCCCCAAGCAGATAAAAGCTGTGTTAGTGGGCGAGCAATAAACCAACCAATGAGTCCCCCAGCTTTTTCAATTGATTCGAGGCTATCCAAAGCAGGATTACCCTGAGTAACATGCACAAGACCAGCAACAGCAACAAGCGCACCTGTCACGCCTGCAACATGATGCGGGAGCGCAGAATTACCCGATCGAGCACGGAAAAGCTCAACTGCGAAACCTACCAGTCCCAACGGTAAAACAATAGAGAAAATTCCCACTGCCCCGGCAGAAATATGGTGGATAAAATTCCCTGCTTGACCTGAAATATTCAGCCATTCACGTAAAGCCACAAGTATGGCCGCAGCAATACATACAAATGCGAGCGCATCACGTTTAATTTGAGGGTCAGTTGCACGCCATGCACGTGCTGCGCTCATAAAAGCACGGCCAATAGCAGAGAAAATACGTGCAAGCATTCCGGGTGCCATCTCACGAGAAGATGCCCCCTGTCGAGGTGATGTTTTTTTCGATGAAGACTTCTGAGCCATGATACTTTCACGCTACGCGGCGCACGTGCAAGATTCTACTCACCTCGCCGTAAGTGAGTATGTGGATGCAAAAAATCACCTCTTATAACTACACAAGTGCGCTTTCATACCTATGAAAGACACTGAGGCTCACACAAAACACTGCATGTTCCCTTCACAACATAGGTACGCGGTGATTTTCTTGGCCTCATAGGTTGAGCGGCTGTACCTTTCCGGTATTCAACACGTCCTCTACCTGAGCGCGGCTAGGAACCGGTAAAGCTGACTCATGAGAGATCGCAATAGCAGCCGCAGCATTAGCCCAGCGGCATGCTTCTTCCAGAGAGTGTTTTTGCGCAAGGGCCGCACACATTGTTCCGATATGCGTATCACCCACACCTGCCGTATCAACAGTAACTGCTGAAAATGCAGGAATGTCAATAAAAGGCGCGTCCTCGTTAACATGCACTTGGGAGCCTTTCGCACCTATTCGACGCACCAATGAAGCATCTGGACGCATCAGATGACGAATATCTGTTCCTGGTTCGCTTGCATTCAAATTTCGTTGTAAGGCATGTGATTCACGAACATTCATTGTCACCACATCTGCGCGACGCAGTAGCTGTTTCCATGCCCATACAGGGACTTGCTCTACTGCCTGAGCAATGGATAATACAAGGGTCACTGAAGCAGGTAAAGCTGCTCCCCAGCCAGCAAGAACAGAAACAGCGGAAGGCACTGCAAGGTCTGCGCCGGAAATATGGATAACATCGCCTGGTTTCAATACTAACGAGTCCAAAGCTGCGCGCGAAGGTTCAGATTCTACCCCCGCGGTCACCACAGAAGTCATTGAGCCGTCAGCTTCTAACAGTTGAATAGCAACCCCAATATCACCTACCAGTTCCTGAGTCAGCAGTTGAATACCGGCAGAAGCTAACTGTTGACGAACGGTTGATGAATTAGGTCCAGTACCCAATGGAGAAGCAAGAGCCGCATGTGCTCCCATAGATGCAGCAGCCGATAAAGTGGTGAAACCACCACCTGGCCGCGACATAGCGGTAGCAGCTTTCACGGAGCCACCACGTTCAGGCAATGTATGAATATTCAAAGGAAGAACAAGCACTACTGAGTGCGTAGAAATAAAACGTCCGCTCATTGCAGGTCCTTTCATTGTTGAACAATCACAGGAACAATCATTGGACGGCGACGCAGCCGACGTGCTACCCAACGGCCAAGGACACGACGCATCACCTGCTGCAAAGTGTATGAATCCACTCCGCCTGGCGCGGCGGCTTCTTCGAGAGCAGCAGTCAAATCTGGCAGTATTTCATCAAATACTTCCGGATTTTCTGCCATCCCGATAGCGCGAATATAGGGCGCTGACAGCACTTGCCCCATTTCTTTATCTACCACCGCAAAAACTGAGACAAAACCTTCTGCCGCTAAAGTGCGACGCTGAGCCAATTCATCCTCAGATATTTCACCAACAGAACGACCATCCACATACACCCTGTCACATGGAACCTGTCCACTGATACGCGCCTGACCATCACACAGATCCACGGTGAGGCCAGCATCAGCAAGGATGACATGATCTTCAGGAACACCGGTACTTGCAGCCAATTTCCCATTCGCAATCAAATGCCGTATTTCACCGTGAATCGGCATAACATGACGAGGTTTAACAATGTTGTAGAAAGTAAGTAATTCGCCTTGGCATGCATGGCCCGACACGTGAACCCGAGCATTACCCTGATGGAATACGTGGACTCCTGAACGAGTCAAATCATTAATTACGCGGTTCACGTCAATCTCATTACCCGGGATTAGCGAAGCCGCCAAAATAACAGTGTCCCCACTATCAAGGCAAACATGACGGTGGTTGCCGACACTCATACGCGCTAAAGCGGCCATTGGTTCGCCTTGTGAACCAGTTGCCATCCACAAACGTTCATGCGGCAAAAGTTCTTGGGCATGTGCGGCATCAACAATAAGGCCCTCTGGAACCGTCAAATAGCCTTTTTCTTGCGCGATACGCATATTTCGTTCCATTGAACGACCAACGAAAGTAATTTTACGCCCTGCTGCTGCCGCTGCATTCACCACTTGTTGTACACGGTGTACATGCGAAGCAAAAGAAGCAACAACTACCTGCCCTGTAGCATCTGCAACTATTTTTTTAAGGACTGGACCAATTTCACGTTCTGCCGGAATAAAACCAGGAACCTCTGAATTCGTTGAATCCACCATGAAAAGATCCACGCCTTCAGAACCAATACGCGCCAAACGTTGCAGATCTGTCGGCCGGTGATCTAATGGCACGTGATCGATTTTGAAGTCGCCTGTCACCAAAACAGTCCCTGCTCCTGTGCGTACACATACCGCTAAGGCATCGGGAATTGAGTGGGTAACCGATATAAATTCCACATCAAAAGGACCAATATTTACACGATCCCCCCCAGTAACCACGTGGAATAACGGTACCGGTAGTTTATGTTCACGCAGTTTTGGCTCTGTAAAAGCTAACGTCAGCTCTGACCCATACGTGGGAATATCCTCGCGTAGCATTGCGAGGTAAGGAACAGCACCTATATGGTCCTCATGCCCATGTGTCAGCACAAGACCAACCACATCATCCATACGGTCTTTGATCCAGGAAAAATCAGGCAAAATCAGATCAACACCCGGTTGATATTCCTCTGGGAAAAGAACTCCACAGTCAATAACGAGTAATTTTCCTTCATATTCAACTACATTCATATTGCGCCCCACTTCCCCTAGTCCTCCTAGAGGAATGATTCGCAGGGCACCCGGCGCTAATGGTTCAGGTTCAGTTAAATTTTCATACAGGGGCTTCATAATTCCAGTGTCCCATGTTCCTCAGGTGAATGACAGTCAGAACGCGGTCTTGGAAGGCGTATTACAGTAAATCGTAGGAACGCAGAACTTTTTCTAAGCGTGTCATTTCTTCTTTTTCAGGTTCAACCAAAGGCAATCGAACCGTTGGTGTCGAAATGATCCCTTGCATGTACAAAGCCCACTTTATCAATACTGCTCCCTGACCACTTCCCATGATGGCAGCCACCAATGGTCGCAGTGAATGAGAAAGTTCGCGCGCCTCCCACACTTGGTCCGCGTCCAATAAGTCAATCATCTGACGATACTGACGTGCGGCAACATGAGCAACGACAGATATAAAACCCGATGCTCCACCTGTCATCCACGCAAAATTCAGTGCATCATCGCCTGAGTAGTATTCAAGGCCTGTACGATGGCAGCGTTCAACACCTTGTTCAACATTACCCGTCGCATCTTTAACAGCGACAATTCGAGGATGAGCAGCCAAAATATCTAATGTGTCATCAGAAAAAGCTAGACCTGTACGTCCCGGAATATCGTAAAGCATAATTGGTAGGTCGCTTGACTCAGCAATTGCCTGTACATGAGCGCATAGTCCGCGCTGGCTGGGACGGTTATAGTACGGGCTGACAACAAGAAGACCGTGAGCGCCACTTTCCTGAGCGCCTTCGGCAATACGAACCGCATGAGCTGTGTCATTTGATCCAGCGCCGCAAATAATGCGTGCACGATCATGAATAGCTTCAACTATTGCGCGCGTAAGTTCATTTTTTTCCGGCTGGTGGGTGGTCGGTGATTCACCTGTCGTCCCTGATAATACGAGGCTGTCACATCCATCTTCGACAAGGCGCACAGCTAAAGCCACAGCCGAGTCCACGTCGATAGACCCATCTTTATGGAAAGGCGTAACAAGGGCTGGTGCTAGTGAACCGAAAATGCGCGCAGGAATATGACTCATATATACAGGCTACGTGAGGATGACTTCTACGACAGGTAATGTCCACCTGTGGAGCACATAGTAATTCCACAGATGGATTCACTGTCATATGACATGAAAAATCAGGATATTCGTGCTTCCGTTTTCCGTCACAGCATGATGCCAGTTATCGAACTAGACCATTAGTAATGTGGTTAAACGACGACGAGCTGCACGCACCTGTGGCGTATTACCAGCAACACGGAATAAATCTAATGCATGTGTTCTGACAGCGTCACGAGTCTCATCATCACAAGCATCACGCAGAGCATGTAACAGGATGTCAAATGCTTCCTCATGTTGCCCTGCGGCAAAAAGAGCATCTGCCTGCGATTGAGGATCATCAGTTGCCGTATTTTCACGCGAACGCAACAAGAGAAGCACTTTTGCTAGCTCGGTTTTCGCTACCTCATCACGAGGATTGAGTTCAATAACTTTTTCCCATGCTTTCCGTGCGTTTTCTAAATCCCCTGCTTCTTGCGCTTCACGTGCAGGAATATGTTCCGTAGGAATAGGTTCTTGCGTATCCTCAGGTTTGACTGCTACCTGAGCAGTAACTCCCAATTGTTCGGCAACGTTTCGTAATTGATCCAACAGAGCGCGTACCTGCTCTTTTGTCGCTTCACCTTGGAAAAGCGGAACAGGTCGTCCTCCCAGTAAAGCAATAACCGTTGGTAAGGCTTGTATTTGTAACGCTTGGATAAGTGCAGGAGCTTTTTCTACATCAATTGTTACGAGCTGAAACTGCCCGGCACGCTCACGCGTAAGGTCTGCCATCATGTCCAGAACAGGTCGAGACTCCAATGCTTGTCCTGCCCATAAAACCATGATGACTGGTACCGCTCGTGATGTTGATACCACATCATCAAAAGAGGATTCATCAGCTTCTCGAATTAACGGGACCTCAAGATACACCTGAGCCGACTGGGTTTCCTCTGGCTGAGAATCAGATACGGGCTGATGCGCTGATGCAGATGAGGGGTCAAGAATAGACACCGTTCCTCCAATTTTTTCTGTATGGATGAGGTGAAATTTTAGTTATCGGGATCGGTTGAATCGTCAAAGTCTACAGATTCAATGACTCGTTCAGCTCCGACAACAGAAATGCTGCCGCCGGTTTGTTTTGTTGGTACTCGCAGTAGCAAGGTGGCGATGTAATGGGAAGTTGCGCTCCCTTTCACGTTCACGTCTTCGCGCGGTGCAATAGCTGCTGTTGTTCCGCCTAAACGCATTGTTGATCGAGCTATTGTCCTCGCATAGGTCAGCGTGTATGTGAAAGAAGCTGCCACCAGTGCAGATCCATCCTCAAGTACCACCCCTGTAATTGGAGCATCTGTGAGGGTAGCTTTTGCGCTCACAGAACCTGCCGCTTGGACTGCTTCATTAAGTGTTCGTGCATCCTGAAGGTAATTTGAGGCAAATTCATCTGTAGCAAAAACAGTGTTTCCTGCGTTACCTTCATTCAGCATATTCACATATGCTTCAATTGCTTCTTTTGGTGTACTAACAAAACCTGGAGAATCCTCAGCAAGTGTGGGCGACCCTTTCTTCACTGAAGCAATTGTGAAAGTAGTTCCCCCCAAAATACGCGCCCATGAATGCAAACGGTATGGCGAACGGGCCTCATCCTGCATAAGCACATATGCAGTAGGTAAGGATGCTTCCCCATTATTGACAATATTGACTACCGCACGCGGCCATGTTGCTGTATCCGTTAAAGCAATATCACCAGCAGCCATTTTTAACGGTGTCACCGTTGAATTCATTGACTGTGCCAGTGAGTACTGAGCATGTCGCATACGCAAAGCAGGATCAAGAAGTCGCTCGTTCAATGGACCTAATTCGCCGGTCGCATCTGCATGGTCAACAACACTTTGTATTTCTTTCAGAATATTTTCGACCTTGCCCGTTTCAATGACAGGCCCTGATTGAGGTGTTTGCACAGGTTGCGCCACAATATCTTGACCTGCGCAACTTGAAAGCATAAGGGCACATACGCACGCAAAGGTGGCAACAAGTGGACGTCTCATGATCGTTTATCCCTCTTTTTACGGTCTTGCCACGCTGTCATAATTGAGGCCCATGAAGATTCTTCAGTTTTTTCCTCTTTTTTATCGGCGGCCTGAGGAAGAATCGGAATAAGACCCGTATCAAATTCATGCCCGTTAATGATGAGTCGTTCTTCACCTCGTTCACGGGCTTCACGTATTGCACGGCGGCTGGGGAAAACCGCCCCCGGACGTACAGCCGACAGATCGATCACTCCCGTATCAGTTGATGGAGCGCGAGTGTACGGCTTGTCATCTGCGTTTGCGCCCGCATGACGGCCTTGAGGTTCACTCTTTTCTTTATCTGAGATTCCATCACTTGTTTCTGTTTCTTTTTCAGTAAAAGGTTCAACAGATTCTTCGGAAGTCTCTGCCGTTTCTTCAACTTTCTGATCGGAGCTTTCCTCATTTTGAATCTCAGAAATATGCGAGGTCTGCTCATCAGCATTCTCAGATCCTTCATGATCTGATTCTTTGAAGGTTTCCGCCGTCTCCTGAGCAAAGAACGGTACTGCCTCATGATCTTCATTGTCATGAGCATTTTCAGCATTCGTTTCTTGTTCTTGCATGCCCAAAGCAAGGGCAACACTTTCAGTTCCTGTAGGCACACGCTGAGCAACCAGTTGACGTATCAAAGCAATGATTGCGATAAGAAGCAAAACACCTGCAATGAAGAAAGCTGACAAGGCAAGGAAATTTGTCCTTTGTATATGCCACACAATATCCACAGTCAGTGCTGTCGTTTTCCCGTCAGCAGAGGCAATGACAGATTTACCTTGACCAATATTGGCAATATCCAAACTTACAGTTCCCGTACCTGAAGCCTGTTGAAGCCACATGTCAGAAGAAAGAATCGAAGCAGACTGCGCTGTATCAAAAGATTGGCCAATCTCTACAGATGAGGAACTACTTTGCGTACTTTCAGCGGAAGATTCTGAGGTTTTTTCCGCTTCAGCAGCACTTTCTTGTTCATCTGATTGAGCAGTATCGCGCCTTTCGTGTTGCACTTGAGGGATTTGTGGATGTTCTTCTACTTTCAGGCTTTTTCGATCAGAAGCAACACCGATGATCTCCGTATAAGCGTCACTGCCAATCCAACCATTAACATCTGTCACACTGCCTAAGGCCACAGCCACAGGACCACCCGAAGGTGAAGTAACAGTTACCGTTGCTGATGAACCAATTAAAGTAAAAACACCATCACGTGTCGTCACAAAAGGTGCAGAAGCTGTCGTTTGGGCGCGTACTTCCTGTGAAGGACGCAAAACCGTCACAGCGAGAACCCCAGTAAGCACACACACCACAGCCATCAGAGCAACAATGGCGGCCACAGAGAACTGCTTTAAGCGTTTCACAAATCCCCCTCACATGAGAGGCACACACTACCCATCAAGGATATGAAGAATGTGCC
The DNA here is from genome assembly GCF_021083645.1 of Schaalia sp. lx-260. Classification (GTDB taxonomy): domain Bacteria; phylum Actinomycetota; class Actinomycetes; order Actinomycetales; family Actinomycetaceae; genus Pauljensenia. Next base: position 83,665 of record NZ_JAJNRQ010000003.1, read on the forward strand.
CAAGACGAAACCCTTCGTCGCTATCTTACTCATTGCAGGCACTTACTGCGGTCGCAAACGTCTGCGCCAACATTCACTATGCCAATGACGACGCGCTTGAGGCCCATATTCATGTCCCCAGGAAGCTTCCTCAGGCCAGGCCACAATATGCGGAACTCCAAGTACCGTGCCAGAACAACCAGGGCATATGTAACTTTTCTGAGAAACAGCTACCTGTTGTACTTGATAGAGCACGCCTCCTGGCCCCATCTCACTGTGACGAATCCCGGCAATACGTGAAAGATCTAATTCACGATGACGCTCAGACCAGCGACGTTTAGATGAACGTCGACTCATTCGACCTTTTCGCCTCTATACCATACTGCAAGCGGTCGGATGTCCTCATCAATCAAAACGATATCGGCATATGTTCCCTCACGTAAAGCACCGATATCATTACTGCCCACAATGGTCGCTCCCTGAGCGGAAGCCATATAGATCGCATCTTCCAAAGGAATATGAGCAACCTGAACGGCTATACGTACACAGTCAATCAGGTGCGCGGTTCCTCCGGCAATGGAACCGCCATGTGTCAAACGAGCAACCCCATCCGCTACGGTGACTGCTTGAGATCCCAGCTCATAGCTTCCATCAGCCATACCAGCCGCAGCCATAGCGTCAGTAATTAACACACATGAATCACGCCCGACTGTTTCCCATACAGTGCGAACAATCTGCGGATTTAAGTGAATGCCATCACAAATCATCTCCACAATGGCGCCACCACGAGCAGCATCAGAGATAAATTCCATAATCGGCCCTGGATCTCTATGATGCAGTGGCCGCATCCCATTGAAAAGATGTGTCACTGTCGCTCGGCCACACCGACGTACTTCTTCACTGACACGAGCCAAGCTCTGACGCGAAAACTCTAAGGCGTGACGTGCTGCTTCGGGAGCCGCATCTGTATGCCCCCATGAAGGTACAGCTCCCCCTTCGATCAATACTTCCGCAACCGAGTTTGGACCCCACGCACCTTCTTTTTCAGGGGCCAATGTCATTGTGACAACATATCCTTGGCCTACCTCAATAAGCTGACGGGTGAGTTCTGGATCGGGCTGAGCAATATACGTCGGATCTTGCGCGCCTTTACGTTCATGAGAAACAAAAGGTCCTTCATAATGCACACCGGCGAGTTGCCCTTCAGCAGCCAGTTGCCCAAGTAAGCGCCCTCGTTCCATCAGGACTTGTGGCGAAGCTGTCACACATGAAGCCACTAAAGAGGTCGTCCCGTGACGTCGATGCTCCATGATTGCTGTCATCGCTTGTTCACGGCTTTCAGCATTGGGGAAAGATTCCCCTCCCCCTCCGTGACAGTGGACGTCAACGAGTCCCGGTATGAAAGTACCCTCATACTGATCCGCTTGGTCAATATCAGGAACTAGCTGTGGGAAACGCTTCTCGATATCAGCCCTCTCCCCTACAGCTTTGATCCGATCCCCCTCACATAAAAGGACACCATCATCAATAAAGTGATCATCCACAAGGATGCGGCCGCGCAGGATCATTGAAATTGTCATAGTGCTATTCTCTCTTTTTATGTCATAAATCGCAGAGTTTCACGCAGGAAATGACTGGAATCACGACTCATCATTACAGGCAGCTATCAGGTTTCATAAGGCAAAGACACGCTCCCCGTGTAAAAGAATCATATTTTCTGTGCTTGAGCGCGATAAGAACACGTATGACATACGAATTCAGAAAAGACGTGAATGAGGATCGTCGAGACCCCTCATCGCGTCATAATCCAATATCAGACATTCGATTCCACGGTCGTGCGCAAGGGTTCGTGCTTGCCGCGATATTTCCTGTCCAGCGTATATTCCTCGGAGCCCTTCTAATAAGGGATCTCGTGAAAGCAAATGGAGGTATCGGGTCAACTGCTCGACCCCTTCGATTCCTCCTCGTCTTTTGACTTCAATTGCAACAGGAAGTCCCTGCGGGTCACGAACCATGAGGTCCACAGGACCTACAGGCGTGGGATATTCCCGACGAACAAGCTCCCATCCTTTTCCTAAAAGTTGAGGAATTTGTTCCGAAAGTAACGCCTGAAGATGACTTTCCACACCGTCTTTTACAAGGCCGGGATCAATTCCTAGTTCATGTGATACATCGCTGAAAATTTCATATATGCGAATATCCAGACGATCATCCGTTTTTGCTGCTTGAACTGTCCATATTTGCGTAGCCCTATCCGCTTCTTCTTCAGGATTCAGGAGCGTAATAGTGAGATCACATGGCGCAGTCATCCAATTCAGAGGCTTATATGAGCCGCCGTCAGAATGTATGAGAACTGATCCATCCGCTTTCCACATAATGACGCGAGGAGCCGGATCTAAATGAGCACTTAAACGTCCTGAGTAATCAACCGTACAGGTGGCAATAAGAATACGCACGGCACGAGACTACCAGTAGCTTCCCCAAAAGCACAGCTGCTACCGATGTTCAGCAGGTAGCCCCGATTCAACCCACGATACCAAGCCGTTATACGTTTTCGGCTCAATTAATACGAATAAACGTTCCTCGTCTGCAACAAGACGAACTTCAACAATACTTCCATCTGCACAATGAGGCTGTGGCGCAGATACTTCCAAACCACGACGTGGCAATGTGTACACAGGCTTACGGGAAAAACCAACCAGACGATACCAAGTCAAGGTTTCGGTTCCATACATTCCGATCCCTGAGGTCCATCCCGCTTGAATATCCGGGCGAGCCCAGCATCGGAAAGAACCGAATTCATTGGATAACTTACGTGCACGAATATTAAGAATTATCCATAATAACAATGCAATAATGAGGAGGAACAGAAAAACCCGTGGCAACACGGTTAGGAAAATATTCATTTTCCTTCCACCTCTTTCCTTCTGATTCTTTCTTTGTATGTTACCGCTATTCGTACACGCAACGAAAAAGGCAGGTGAAGAATAACTTCACCCGCCTTTCCCTAAGCAATAGAACCGTGATCTACCACAATAGTGACGAAGCCTGAATCAACAGAGGCAACCCCGTTATCTACTGTGAATGAATGTTGTCCCTCAGATGTATGCACAATGACTTGCCCCTGCGCCAACATAGCAAGTAGAGGCTGACGCCCCGGCAAAATACCGAGAAGCCCATCAACTGCAGGAACTTGAACCTGCGAAGCCACTCCGTGCCATAAACGTCCCTCGTGTGAAACAACTTCGACTTGTAGATGAGACTTGGTCATCAGGCGTCCTTTTGCAATTCGTGCCAAGCACGTTCAAGATCGTCGATACCACCGATATTGAAGAATGCCTGCTCAGGAACCTCATCGTAGTAACCTTCAGCGATTCGTTTGAATGCTTCAATTGTTTCAGACAAAGGAACAGTTGAGCCAGGAACGCCGGTGAATTTCTCAGCCATATACGTGTTCTGCGACAAGAACTGTTCAATACGACGGGCACGTGCCACCGTAATCTTGTCTTCTTCAGACAATTCATCCACGCCCAAGATGGCGATAATGTCCTGAAGTTCCTTGTTTTTCTGCAAAATAGCTTTCACATGCGTCGCAACATCGTAGTGTTCACGTCCCACCAGAGCAGGATCAAGGATACGACTGGTTGAAGCCAATGGATCAACCGCAGGATACAGACCACGAGAAGCAATTTCACGTGAAAGCTCTGTAGTAGCATCCAAGTGCGCAAATGTGGTGGCGGGAGCAGGATCCGTGTAGTCGTCTGCCGGAACGTAAATTGCTTGAAGTGAGGTAATGGAATGCCCACCAGCAGATGTAATACGTTCCTGCAATTGACCCATTTCATCAGCGAGATTTGGCTGGTAGCCCACAGCAGAGGGCATACGACCAAGCAAAGTTGATACTTCCGAACCTGCCTGAGTAAAACGGAAGATATTATCAATGAACAACAAAACATCCTGATGCTGTACATCGCGGAAGTATTCTGCCATTGTCAGACCCGTCAAAGCGATACGCAGACGAGTCCCTGGTGGCTCATCCATCTGACCAAAGACCAAAGCTGTTTTGTCAAAGACACCAGCTTCTTCCATTTCATGAATGAGGTCATTACCTTCACGAGTACGTTCACCAACGCCAGCAAAAACCGACACGCCACCGTGATCTTGAGCAACTCGCTGAATCATTTCCTGAATCAGAACGGTTTTACCGACACCAGCGCCACCGAAAAGACCAATCTTTCCGCCCTGCACATAGGGTGTGAGTAGGTCAATGACTTTAATACCTGTCTCGAACATTTTTGTTCGAGCTTCCAGCTGGTCAAAAGCCGGAGGCTGACGGTGAATTGGCCAGCGTTCGGTGATTTCCAGTGTTTCGCCTTCTTTGAGATTCAAAGGCTCACCGGTCACATTAAATACATGTCCTTTGGTCACGTCACCAACGGGAACGGTAATCGGGGATCCTGTGTCTGTCACAAGAGCACCACGCACAAGACCGTCTGTGGGTTTTAACGCGATTGTGCGCACCAAATTATCACCCAAGTGTTGAGCGACCTCAAGGGTCATTGTGAAGGTGCCGGCGGCATCTCCTTGACCTGACAAATCAACGTCAACATGCAGTGCGTTGTATAAAGGCGGAATATTGTCTGGCGGGAATTCAACATCGACAACAGGGCCGACGACTCGCGCGACGCGCCCTTGACCGCCAGTGGATGTATGTGACATATCTTCTCTCTCCATGACCGTGGGCTTTCAGCCCTGAACCAAAGCGTCGGCCCCACCGACGATCTCGCTAATTTCTTGCGTGATCTCCGCCTGACGGGCCGAGTTGGCCAGGCGCGTGTATTTCGTAATGAGTTCTTCAGCGTTATCTGTTGCGGTGTGCATAGCACGCTGACGAGCCGCAAGTTCAGAAGCTGCTGATTGCAACAAAACGTTGTGAATACGGCTCTCCACATACAGTGGAAGAACAGCATCCAGAACCCTTTCAGCAGATGGCACAAATTCATACTCTGGGAAAGCCTGATCTGGTTCATCAGAAAAACCACGCTCTTTTTGGCGTTCTTCATCAGAGTTTGGGGCATCCACCACAGATAGCGGCAGCATCTGGCGTACCTCAGGAATTTGAGTCACCATCGTCTTGAAACGTGTGTATACCAAATGCACTTCAGATACAGCCTGTTCCAAGTCTTTGTGTAAGAAGCGTCCCAGTAATTCTGAGGCGATGTGCCGTGTCATTTGTGGTGAAGGTGAATCAGATTCGCCTTCCCATGAGTGCTCGATAGGCACATTTCGGAAGCGGAAATATGACTGAGCACGTCGACCACAGGTGTAGAGTACAGGCTGTTTTCCCTGAGCACGTAGGTTGTCAAGCAACTTCTCTGTTTCACGCAGAATCGTTGCAGAATATGCGCCTGCCATACCTCGATCTGAGGCAACGACAAGGACAGCAACTCGTGAAGTATCTTCTCGTTCTCTCGTGAGGGGATGATCGATATCTGTATGCACAGCCACAGCAGCCACGGCCTGAGAAAGTGCCTTTTCATACGGGCCTATTTCTGTCGCTGCACGACGCGCCGCACCGATACGCGATGCGGCAATCATCTCCATCGCGCGGAAGACCTTACCCAGCGTACGCGTTGAAGCGATACGCTGCTTATAGATCCTCTGCTGGCCTCCCATATATCAGGCCTTTCCACCGGGACGTGAACGAGTAATCTCTTCGCGCGAAAACTCAGCTTCAACCTCGTCATTATCTGCCATATCCATGCCACGACCAGCACTGATCCACTGGTCATGGAAAACACTCACCTGTTCTTGCAGCTCAGCTTCAGTTTCATCACTCAGCTGACCGGTTTCTTTAATAGTGTCAAGAACGGTTGAGTGCGCACGCAGATGCTGTAGTAAGCCTTTTTCAAAGGGCAGCACATCTGAAACTTCCAAATCATCAAGGAAACCATGTGTACCAGCCCAAATAGAGGCTACTTGATCTTCCACCTGATATGGCGAATTCTGAGGCTGTTTAAGCAGCTCCATTAAACGTTCACCGCGTGTGAGCTGACGACGTGTAACCGCATCTAGGTCAGAAGCGAACATCGCAAAAGCAGCCATCGAGCGGTACTGAGCTAAGGTGAGCTTTAATGTACCGGCGACTTTCTTCATTGCTTTAATTTGTGCAGCACCACCAACGCGCGACACAGAAATACCAACATCAACCGCTGGACGCTGGTTCGCATTGAATAGGTCGGATTGCAAGAAGATCTGACCATCGGTAATGGAAATAACGTTCGTCGGAATGTAAGCAGACACATCATTTGCTTTTGTTTCAATGACCGGTAGGCCTGTCATCGAACCGCCACCCAGTTCATCGGAAAGTTTCGCACAACGTTCCAACAGACGTGAGTGCAAGTAGAAAACATCGCCAGGATAGGCTTCGCGCCCCGGAGGACGACGCAAAAGCAATGACACAGCTCGATAGGCTTCCGCTTGTTTTGACAAGTCATCAAAAACAATCAGAACGTGCTTACCTTCATACATCCAGTGCTGACCAATAGCTGAACCTGTGTAGGGAGCCATGTACTTGTAGCCTGCAGGATCAGATGCGGGGGAAGCCACAATTGTTGTGTATTCCAAGGCTCCGGCAGCTTCAAGTGTTGAACGTACGGCCGCGATCGTGGAGCCTTTTTGACCGACTGCCACATAAATGCAACGCACCTGCTTGTTGGGGTCACCTGACAACCAGTTTTCGCGCTGATTCATGATCGTGTCAATAGCGATCGCTGTTTTACCGGTCTGGCGGTCGCCAATAATTAACTGACGCTGCCCACGACCAATAGGAATCATTGAGTCGATTGCTTTCAAACCCGTTTGCAGCGGTTCATGGACAGATTTACGTGCCATAACACCGGGGGCTTGTAATTCCAAAGCACGGCGACCAACAAGATCTGTTATATCGCCCAGACCGTCAATAGGCCGACCCAGTGGATCAACTGTGCGGCCGAGGTAGCCATCACCCACAGGCACTGATAAGACCTCGCCCGTACGATGAACGCTTTGGCCTTCTTCGATGTTGCCGAAGTCACCGAGGATAACAGCACCAATTTCACGCTGGTCAAGGTTCATTGCTACGCCCAAGGTGCCATCTGCGAAACGCAGAAGTTCATTGGCCATAGTGCCAGGTAAACCTTCAACATGAGCAATACCGTCAGCGGTTTCCGTCACTCGACCAACTTCTTCGGTGGCAACCTCCGAGGGACGGTAGGACTGGGCAAAAGAGTCCAAAGCAGCCCTGATTTCTTCGGGACTGATGGATAAGTCAGCCATTGAGTCTTCCTTTTGTTAAACGGGGTGATTCTAAAAAGATGACGAGCCAGCAAGAGCGCGTCGTAGTTCAGTTAAACGTGCAGAGATTGTCGCATCGACTGATTCATTTCCTGCACGTAAACGGAACCCACCCATCACCTGAGGGTCAACCGTTACAGCAAGAGTAACGTCAGATTTTAGACGCTCTGACATAACTTTACGTAACCGTGCAGCCTGTTCTGGGCTCAACGGAGCAGCAACATCCACAGTGACAAGTACGCGCGTATCAACGAGCGCTGCCGTTTCAGCATACATGCGTAGTTTCGATAAGAGACGCCCATGTACAGTACGTCCTACCGCACGACGAATCAGACGCATTGTATAAGGCGACAGATGCGCATGAAAGATTGCGTGTGCAAGTTCAGCACGCTCATGTGCCGTTCCTGTGCCCATATCTGACAAGCTCATCCGCAACTGACGATTATCTGAAAGAATCTCTTGAACACGTAGTAGCTCATTTTCAACGGTTTCAAGAGCATCAGCACGTTTGGCAGCCATCAGTGTCACGTAGATACCGCACATTTCAGTGATATCTGGTAACACATCTGGCTGTGACCAATGCACGGCTGACATGGAGTTGAGAACACAGCATGTGGAAGATTCCACTGATCTTGCAAATGCGTGTGATACCAAATCCTCTTTGTCACTAACTGTGCGCGCTGGATCTGACAGGGCACGTCTCAGTCGAGAATCAGCGCGGAGTATGTCAGCTACACCGAAAAGATCCTCCGCAAGGCGCATCACATCCACTTCCGAAGCCGAAAGGACATCATCCAGTGTCGTGCGAACTGTGATAGGCAGCAACTCCGTGAGATCACTCATCAGATATTCTCCGTGACCGTTGTACGCGACTCCAGATCATCTAAGAAACGATCCACCACACGAGCGGTAAGAGCTGTATCCGCCAAATGCTCCCCTACTATGCGTTCGGCAAGCTCAGTAGCAAGCAAGCCAACATCTGTACGCAAGGTAATTTGAGCGGCTTGTTTCTCAGCCAAAATCTGACGTTGAGCAGTATCAAGTATGCGAGCTGCTTCAGCACTGGCCTCAGCACGTGCGGCCGCAATAATGTTACGTGCATCATCGGTAGCTTTTTCACGTACTGCATGTGCTTCTACCGCTGCTTGACGAAGTAAGTCCTCACGGTCACGTTCAGCGGCAGCAGCATCTGCTTTTGCTTTATCCGCTGCGTGAAGCCCTTCTTCGATGAGGCGTGCACGTTCATCAAGCATTGCATAGATCTTAGGTAAGCCGTACTTACCAACAACTAAAACAAGGATGAGCAGCACAAAGGCAGACAGAAAAACTTCAAATAACGGCGGTAACAGAACCGAGTTTTCCCCTGCCGCATGGCTGCTTGCAGCAACGAGCAGTGTATTCATCACTTAATAATCATCGGCATGACGAATCCGATAAGGCCAAGAGCTTCAACCATACCAGCGCCAATAATCATATTCGTGAACAAACGGCCAGCAACCTCAGGCTGACGCGCAGTTGCTTCCTGAGTCTTTCCCACCAGCAAACCAATGCCGATAGCAGGACCGATAGTTGCAATGCCGTAGCCAATGTAGGCAAGCGATATACCCATGTAGGTTTCCTTTTCATTCGGGACACCGGCAAGGTGTCTGTGGGTGAGAGAACCGTCAGTGTGCTTCGACGGACAGCTTAATGTAGACAGTGGATAGGATCGTGAAAATGTAGGCCTGCAGGAAAGCCACAAAGACCTCAAAAAAGGTCATGATGAACATGGCAGCTCCTGTGAGCAAACCTAAAGAGCTCAGTGCATTCACCTGAGAAAGCAGCAAAGCCGTTCCAAAGTATGTGAGCGCAAGAATCAAGTGCCCCGCGATCATATTGCACAAGATACGAAGTGTGAGCGTGAAAGGACGAATAACAAAATTCGATAAGAACTCAATCGGTGAGATGATCACGTACATGATCTTCGGAACACCTGGGGGCATTAGTTGCGAACGTAGATAATGGCCAAGGCCTTGAGCACGGATACCTGCAACTATAGATGTGATATAGACGCACGCGGCAAAAACCATAGGTACAGCGATCACAGAAGTCACTGCAATGTTGATTCCGGGGATCACACCCGAAAGATTCATCAACAGTATGGCAAAGAAAATGGTGGTGAGCAGCGGAGCAAAACGTTTCCCACGCACCGGGCCAAGCATATTTATAGCTATGTCACCGCGGATAAATTCAGCGGCAAGTTCAAGAAGGGCTTGACCTCTGCTTGGTATAAGTGAACGCGAACGCACCACAATCACAACAACCACACACAGGAGAGTCGCCATGATGATTCGTGCAAGCGCCAAGCGGTTAAAGGAAAAAGCAGTCCCTCCCCCAAAGATGGGTGTCGGGAAAAAATCCTCCACACTTGGCTGGTGCGGAGCCATGGTAAAAGCCGGTATTGCTGTCACCAGCATGATGCATACCAAAATACCGACAAGCACCCAGTACCAGACAGGTGTCTTATACACGCGACGAGGCGTTGCCTCTGTAACAGTCGAAGTAGACAGGATGCCCTCCACAGATTCGTTATTCAGCATCGATAAACGGTCGCAGCTGGCCAAACCAACCCGTTAATAATAGCAGGAAGAAAGAGGAAAAGTGACTCCAGAACTGTGAGGTAAACAGAAAAAGAAATGCCTTTAGTTACCCGCTGCCGACTTGTTCAGTGATATAAAAACAAAAAATTCTGCGACCATGACAATAATCACTGTCACAATGATTGATAAGCCAATAAAAAACGTATGTAGATCCAAGGCACGCCCACAAAGCACGCAGGTAAGAAGTACTGTAATTTTCAGAATATATCCGGCACCGATTCCGAGCACTATCCTCTGTGGATCACGTGCGATAAAACGGAGTGTAAATACCTGAATTCCCACCAAAAAGAACGTAGCTCCCAGTGATAAGACAAGTGAACTCCAATGTACTTTTCCAAGAAAAGCAGCCATAACCTCAGTGCAGATCACGCATACAGCACAAAGCCACAATACGCGGGATACCTTTGCAATGACCGGCAACAAAGTTGCTGTTATTTTCCGGTGGTCATCAGATAAAAAATTGCCATCATGACTTGTCATGAGCAGGTACCTCCTGGAGGTTTTTTCGCCGTCTCCCCCGCAAAAACGGAAATTCGTAGAATGTTAAAAACACTGTGATTGCAAGAACAGGTAAGGCAACCACAGCAACCTTATACACAGAAAAAACCAGTAAAGCGGCTGCTGGGAGCGCAATAATCGCAGTCCATAACCATAAAATGGCCACTACCTCACGGTGCCCGCGTCCCCTCGCTAATAATCGATCATGAAAATGTGAACGATCTGCATGGAAGGGACTACGCCCCTTGAGCATTCGCCGGATGGATGTTACTACCAGATCACCGATTGGTATAAGGATGACAGAAATTGGCAAAATAATTGGTAACAAGCCAACGAATACTTGCCCATCTCCCAAAAGTGCAGGGTCAATTTGTCCTGTCACAACAATACCTGCACCGCCGAGAAGCAAACCTAAAGTCTCAGCCCCGCCTCCCATCATGATGGATGAGGGATGGAAGTTGTACCACAAAAAGCCAACGCATACGCCCATTAAAATCACTACGGTCATCGAAGCAGTGGTCGCATAGGAAGGTGCTCCCATAATTCTGGTCAAAATATAGGAGTATATGAAGAAAGAGCCCGCACCAATAGCAACGATTCCAGCTGCAAGACCATCAAGACCATCAATAAAGTTCACAGCGTTGATAATGCCGACGATAACAACAATTGTCAGAACTAAAGATAGACGTGACGAACCGATTGTCAGGCCAAAAATCGGAAACGAAACAAGCTGTACGCCTCCAAGTCCCATAAGACCAGCAATAAGGACCTGCGCGGAAAGTTTTGCAACCCAATCCAGCTCTATCAGATCATCAACGACACCTAAAATACACATCGCCGCGGCTCCACCCATCAGGGCCCACGGGACTGTCGTTGCAAAAAGGGGAGTCATATAGGGAATTTTGCTGGCCAGGAGCATCGTGAGCAGCAACGCCAAAGTCATTGCGACCCCGCCAAGGCGTGGAATAGGGACAGATTGTACGTCGCGGTTACGTAGAGGCGGAAGAATCCCCCACCGCAGACAGCACCACCGCACCAAAGCAGTGAGGATCAGTGTTAAAGCGGCTGCGATGAGCGCTAAAAGGATATAAACCTTCATGCCGCTTTGTATCCTCCGTCCCTTTTCGTATCGTTGCTATTCACTGGATCAGCCTTGTAGGACTTCCATAATCTGTTCTAAGGATATGGCTCCTTCACGAATTGGACGAAATGTTTCTTCGGTCACGTCAAGGATTGTTGAGGGAATTGCTAAGCCAGATGGTCCACCGTCAATATATGTTGCTACTTTTTCGCCAAAATACTCACAGGCACGGGTAATGGTAGTTGCAGGCTCTTGTCCTGTGAGATTTGCTGAAGTAACAGCAAGAGGACCTGTCACACGCAGTAAATCACACATCAGTGGCAAATCAGGCATACGCAAAGCGACGGTTCCGTGGGTTTGTCCCAAATTCCATCCAAGTTCCGGCTGCGCCTGCACGATCAAAGTTAAAGCACCCGGCCAAAAATTCTGTGCAAGGGTTATAGCAACATCAGTAACATTTGTACCTATCCGCTGCATATCACTTGGATCCGCTATGAGAACCGGAGGTGGCATATGATGGCCACGTCCTTTTGCAGCTAGTAGACGAGTCACCGCATGAGGATCATCGGCCCGGCATCCAATGCCATATACGGTATCTGTAGGGATCACAATAAGTTCGCCCTGAGTAACTTCAGCAGCGATGCTGTCGCGCACATCTTCATCCCACTGTGCAGAAGAATCAATGATTCTCATTGCGATTGGTCCTCTCGTGAGGCTATCGTGTGTTTTTCACGTTTTATCTGTGTCGATGCACGTGTGGGTGCCAGCTTTGGCATGGTATCCACTGTCTGGATGCGTGTACCTAGCCAGCCAGGCCCTGTGCTGCTCATGCAAGTTTTCTTTTCCATAGTTTACAGTCATGGCTTACGCGCACAAAGATAACGGTCACGACCTGTGAGATCGACACCCGTATGCACATCAATAAAACCACAGCTTCTCGCGCTCTCACGCATATCCTGTGCTTGGCTGGTGGCATGTTCGACGAAAAGAGCTCCACCAGATTTCAGTAGGTTCCATGCGCGGTGAATAATTCCTCGCGGCAGAACCATACCGTCTTCTCCTCCGCCGTATAGCGCTGTTGATGGATCGTAGAGTGCTTCTTTTTGCGTCACGGGTTCCCGTTCGGGGATGTATGGCGGATTGGAGATCAGTACATCTACTGTTCCGTCTATCTCGCGTAATACTTGAGGGTCTGTTGCATCACCTTGGTGTAAGTGGATACGGTGCTCTAAGCAATATTTATGAATATTACGTGCAGCAGTGTCATAGGGCGTGGGCATGAGCTCAACAGCATAGACATGAGCGTGTTCTACTTCCGTTGCCAAGGCCAAAGCAATTGCACCTGAACCCGTACATAAGTCCACAACACGTATTTCATGCTCTGCGGATGAGTAACGGTGAGCTTCATCAATAGCAGCACCGGCAACAACCTCGGTTTCAGGACGGCAAATGAAAACTCCTGGCCGAGCGTACAGTTCGAGATTTCTAAACCACATACGACCGATAATGTGTTGCAGTGGGATACGCGCACGACGCTGATGCACACCGGAACGAAAACGTTCTGCCGTATGGGGGGAAAGGATTTGCGGTGCTGTCCACAAATTATCGGTCCCTAAAGCCCATTCCATGAGGATTGAGGCTTCACGCGCTGGTTGTGCCCCCTCAATAGATGTGAGCTGTTGTCGTGCCCATTGCATAAGTTCTCGCATAGGCACACTATGTCCGGTCGAAAATGACCTGTCATTCACTGGACGTGGTCCTGTTGAAGTCGCGCAGCTTCATCTGCTTCGATAGCTGAGGCAATGACTGGCCCTAAAGCACCTTCAAGTACGTGGTCAAGATTATGCGCTTTGAAACCTGTGCGGTGGTCAGCTATACGATTTTCAGGGAAATTGTACGTACGGATACGTTCAGAACGATCAACTGTACGTACTTGGCTGAGGCGTTGGGCGCTGTTTTCTGCTTCACGTTTTGCTCGTGCTTCAGCAGCTAAACGAGAGGCTAAAACGCGCAAGGCTGCCTCTTTGTTTTGTAACTGCGATTTCTCGTTCTGCATGGATACCACAATGCCACTGGGAATATGGGTGATACGTACTGCAGAGTCAGTTGTATTCACGCTTTGCCCACCGGGTCCTGAGGAGCGGAAAACATCAATACGTAGATCATGAGGATCAATCTGGATTTCCTCGTCGTCTTCTACTTCCGGCATCACAAAAACGCCTACTGCACTCGTATGAATCCGACCTTGTGATTCAGTGACTGGGATACGTTGAACTCGATGCACACCGCCTTCATATTTCAGGTGTGCCCATACGCCTTCTTCTGGGGTTGGCGTTCCTTTCGCTCGGATAGCAAGTGTGATGTCTTTATATCCACCCAGCTCAGTGTGAGTAGCGGAAAGTTCAGTAACGGTCCATCCCTGCGTTGCGGCATATCGCGCGTACATACGTGCTAAATCTGAAGCAAATAGTGCTGATTCTTCACCGCCTTCACCAGCTTTTACTTCAAGAATTACATCAAGTGCGTCATCTGGATCACGGGGGGCAAGGACGTCAATAATCGCTGCTTTTGCTTTATCCGCGGCTTCACGTAGTTCTGGTAGTTCTTCTGCGAAAGATTCGTCTTCTGCGACAAGTTCTTCGGCGGCATTGAGGTCGGCGAGGGCCGCGCAATAGCGGTCATAGGTGCTTTTGACACGTGAGAGTTCAGCAAAACGCCGTCCGACTTTACGTAACATTCCAGAATCTGAAAGTACTGCAGGATCTGACATTTGCGCTTCGACTTGAGCGTATTCTTCCAGCAGCGGTTCCAGTGCTGTAAAAGTACTTTCTGGTGTAGGTGTTGCTGGCATAGGAATGATGTCTCCTCAGGCAAAAACAAGTTGGGAAGGAAAAGTGCCGTCATACAATTATGCCGCTTGCAAGTAAGCTGCAGGTAGTTTTTCTTTATTTCATGCGGCCCGTATGGTCTACAGATATTTTCGCAGTCTCATCAGGTTATAGGGATCGCAGTGTTTTATCACGACTCATTATTCCCTTGCGAAAGGTTATGCTGTCTTGTTCTGGCTAGAGAACTCACAGATAAAGAATCATGATGCATAGGCTTATGCGCAGCGGTGCCGGTAACCGTAGTGGTTACCGGCACCGCTGATAAAGTCACTTACTGGGGCGCACACGCTTGCCGTAGCGAGCCTCGAAGCGTGCCACACGACCGCCTGTATCGAGGATCTTTTGCTTACCGGTATAGAAAGGATGGCAAGCTGAGCACACGTCCACGCGCATTTCACCTGAGGTGATGGTGGAACGGGTAAGGAAAGAGTTACCGCATGTGCAGGTAACGGTTGTCTCAACGTATTCAGGGTGAATGCCCTGTTTCATGGTGTTCTCCTTAAGGAATTCGAGGATGCCGGGTCCCCAAGGACTTTACCAAGAGGTGAACCGGAACCAGTTGATATTGTGCCACTCTTGAGCCGTCAGGTCCACAGAGAAAGGCATCATGCGCAGTGAAACGTAACACCGACATACAGTCTAAAAGTGGTGAGCTTGTGAGGTTCTCGATTTTTTTCGGGATACCTCACAAGCTTTCGCACGTATTTTCTTACTTCAGCCTAGGCTTTAGTCAACTGTCGGTGTTGTTTTTTGCACAAGCATCAAAAACTCTGCATTTGACTGAGTTTCTTTGAGCTTTTCAAGGATGATTTCCAAAGCGCTCTGCTGGTCAAGTGTGCCCAAAACGCGACGAAGTTTCCACATAATGCGGAGTTCTTCGGGTCGGAAAAGAACTTCTTCGCGTCGTGTACCTGAAGCATTCACATCAATTGCAGGGAAGATACGACGATCAGCCAGTTGACGTGAAAGCCGGAGTTCCATATTACCAGTGCCCTTAAATTCCTCGAAGATGACTTCATCCATCTTGGAGCCGGTTTCCACCAAAGCAGAGGCGATAATCGTTAATGAGCCGCCTTCTTTGAGGTTACGAGCTGCGCCGAAGAATTTCTTTGGTGGGTACAGTGCTGAGGCGTCCACGCCACCGGAAAGAATACGGCCCGAGGCTGGGGCTGCCAGGTTGTAGGCGCGTGAGAGTCTGGTCAGTGAGTCCAAAAGAACCACAACGTCTTGTCCGAGTTCTACCAGTCGTTTTGCGCGTTCAATTGCAAGTTCAGCAACAATTGTGTGATCTGCTGCGGGTCGATCGAAGGTGGAGGCAATCACCTCACCTTTAACGATTGAGCGCATATCGGTCACTTCTTCTGGGCGTTCATCAACCAAAACAACCATGAGGTGTACTTCAGGGTTATTCACTTCGATTGCTTTGGCGATTTGTTGAATCACCATGGTCTTACCTGCTTTAGGCGGGGAAACGATAAGACCGCGCTGTCCCTTACCAATTGGAGCAACTAAATCAATAACACGCGGTGTGAAAGCCTTAGCGGAGGTTTCCATTCGCAGTTGCTCATTGGGATATAAAGGAGTGAGCTTACCGAATTCACGTCGAGCTGCAGCTTCTTCTGTGGTCATGCCGTTGACAGCATCAACTCGCACCAGAGCATTGTATTTTTGACGTTGACGTTCACCTTCGCGTGGCTGACGTACTGCACCGACAACTGCGTCGCCTGCACGCAGACCCCAACGGCGCACATTACCCAATGTGACATATACATCATTTGGGCCAGGTAAGTACCCGGATGTACGAACAAAAGCATGGTTTTCTTGTATGTCAAGAATACCGGCAATAGGCGCTAAAACGTCGTCTTCACGTAATTGGAATTCCATGTTGTCACGGGGACGCTCACGCCGATCAGTTCGATCGCGGTTATCGCGGCGCTCGGTCCGATCAGTACGCTCTCGGCCGCGACGACGATCCCGGCCGCGACGACGACCACGGTTTTCTGTATCGTCCCCTTCAGGAAATTCAATAGAGTCAAGGCTGCGCTGGGTTTTTTCTTCCAGCTCAGGAAGCTGCTCGCCGCCGTCATCTTCATGGGATACGCGAGCCGGAAGATCCAAAGTAATATGTGCTGGCTCGGCGGATTCTGTGGAAACTACGCGACGGCGACGGCCTTTACGGACCGATTGTTCTGATCCAGTTTTTTCCTCTACTTGAGGAAGGTCAAGAACCGGTTCGGCCTCAGGCATCGAAACCGCGCGACGCGGCCGACGTGCAACAGGCTTTTCAGAGGGGGCACGTGTTTCTTGTGCTGCCGCAAGTGCAGCAACGAGCTCACCTTTACGCAGAGTGGAAACACCTTTAAGTCCCATACGGGATGCGAGTGCTTTTAATTCTGACAGTTTGAGGGCCTGCAGGTCTTTTCCAGTCACTGCGGCGCTTGTGTCATTGCTCAAGGATTAATCCTCATCTGGATATGCCCCGTTCAGGGGAATGTGGGAGCTTCTACACTCACGCACTGTGAGAATAGTAAGCCAAGAATGTAATGAAATCAGGTCACCTTGAATTACCGACAATCGGCAAGGTCACGTTCGACCTGTATGTCCACATATTAGCAACAATAACCCCCTTGTTGTCCACATCGACAAAAAGAAGGTTTTTATGCACTACAGCACACATTCATCGCATGTGACTAATAATGTGCAATATCTTTACATAAGGCATACTTTAACGAAAGACATTTTTCAAAAATCTGACTTTATACCTTAATATATCTAAATATTCTAAAATTACACACGAGGTTTACTTGCATAAATCTTTACTTTAGATCTTTTTCTTCAACCATATTCAACTGATACTCATGCGGTGGCTTCGCATAAACAAAACCACCGCATGCGAGTGTAATGAAATAAAAATCCCTCAGGATTCTTCCTCACTCATCGAATGTATGAACGACGTGCAACTACCATAGCTCCGCCGAGAGCTAAAATAGCCACTGCACCGCCGATAACTCCTGCAGCCACACCGGTTTCCGCGAGCTTACCGCCCTTTCCTTCTTGTTCGGGAGCTTGCATGGGTTCAGACTGAGCTTCGTCGCTTTCAGTTGCTTCATCTTCTGCACTCATCAAAGATTCACGGTAAGCAGCATCAGAATTAAGGCCATAACCGTCCTGATCGTTCATAGACGGACCTGAATCCCAGTTTGCTTCAATGTCATGCTCAGCGCGGTAAGCAGCATCAGAGTCAGCACCGTAGCCATCTTGGTCATTTACAGAAGGACCTGAACTGAATTCTTCCTCAGCGGATGAGTGTGTTGCTTCGGCATCAGATGCCCTGCCATAACCATCCTGGTCATTCATAGAAGAACCTGAATCAAAATCCTCAGGTGCTGGAGGCTGTACTTCTTCCGCAGCTTCTGGTCCCGGTGCAGGTGGCTCGCCATCAGCGAAAGCGGGCAAAGTAAAAACTCCCAGCGCAAGAGCAGCGCCAGCAGCTAAAGCTGCTGATGAGCGTTTCAGTTGTTTCATGTCATTTCCTAGCTTCGATCTATGTACATACGCACAGTGGTAAAGGGAAGCGCAAAGCGCTCATCAATGACGCTACCCCCCCCCCGACCGATTTAGTCAAGCCCTTCTTCTGACCAAAAATCAGCAAATCATTTCTTTTAATGAGTAAGGCAGGACACGAAAACTTCCTTATCGCATTCATCACTACTCACCTTTGTCGAGTAGTGTTTGCGTGTTTTATCTGAATTTTTCACAGTTTATGCGCTTTGATTTATTCACGATCTACGCGGAGGAAATCACGCAGCACACGTTTATTGAGTGCTGCTTATAGGAAAATATTCAAAAATACAGATACGTCACAAATACATCACAATGACAAAATACGTGCGTTTTTACGAAAAACATACCTCGCACCACATAGGCAAAGCGAAGTAAAGGAGTGCTTTTCTTCAAAGCCCT
The DNA here is from genome assembly GCF_021083645.1 of Schaalia sp. lx-260. Taxonomy (GTDB): domain Bacteria; phylum Actinomycetota; class Actinomycetes; order Actinomycetales; family Actinomycetaceae; genus Pauljensenia. Next base: position 102,048 of record NZ_JAJNRQ010000003.1, read on the forward strand.
ACCTTTTTATTTCATACGCGCACACTGGGGATGAACATCTCAAATTGTCAGCCCGCTGTTTGCAATACCCTCTTTTTATTACTGAGGCACACGCATCAATTAACGTTCATGCGACGTGCTTTTCAGTTGCCCACGTGTCACCGTTAAACCACGATGAGGAATACCTACATTCACCACATGCCACCCTGCTGCTCGCGCATCTGAGCAAATTTTTGCTGGCACTGATTCCAAAGAAATCACTGTCGGCCCAGCCCCAGAAACCACAGCCGCTATACCGGCTGCACGTAACCAATCCACAAGCGCCAAAGACGGTTCCATATTTGAGCGTCGTTGTTCTTGATGAAGTCGATCATCTGTAGCAATCATCAACAATTCGTGGAAATCTGGTGACATACGCCCCCCACTTGCTGAGGCCACAAGATTTGTGCCTAAAAGAGCAGTTAAAAGCGCAGCGCGAGACACGTTATAGCTCGCATCCCCATGCGGCACTGTGGCGGGTAAAGCAGCGCGAGCACGTGATGTAGAAAGCTCAAAGTCTGGGATAAAGACCACCGGTTGTAGGCGCTGTGGCACGCCAACAGAAACCATACCCGGACGCCCATTTTCCATCCAAGCTATCGTGGCACCCCCGTAAAGCGCAGGCGCCACATTATCAGGATGACCTTCTAATTCTGTTGCAATATCAAGCATATCCGCTTCGGTAAGTGCCTCTGGATCACCAACTAAAGCACGAGCAAGACCGCAACCCGCAACAATCGCAGCAGCAGAAGAACCTAAACCTCTGCTGTGCGCAATCCTATTCATACACCGCATGCGGATACCCACCTGTGGCGCTCCCATACGATCAAGAGTAAAACGCAAAGCACGCACGATGAGGTTGTCTTCACCGGTTTCTACAGTGCCGGCACCTTCTCCTTCAATGACAACTTCTGTAGGACCTGATGTTGCATGAACAGAAACGTCATCCCACACATCTAAGGCCATTCCCATACTGTCAAAACCTGGCCCCATATTCGCAGTTGTTGCAGGAACTTGAACTGCAACGAAATCATTGCGTAATTGCATGTGGACTATTCTCCTTCAACACGTAATGTTGAAATTACTTGACGTACCGCGTCGCAGCATTTCAGATCATTGACCACAGCTCGTAAATCTGATTCTTTTCCACTGTGAGTAACCAGAGTAATTGCCGTACATGCATCAGCAGAGTCATAGCGTTGATTCACCGACTGAATTGATACACCATAACGTGCGCACACGCCGGCAACTTCAGCAAGAACCCCCACACGATCTTCCACTTCAATACGCATGTGATAACGGGTATGAGCCAGACCAGGTTCAAGAATCGGTAATTGCGCATACACAGATTCACGCGGCGCATGACCACCATAAGCACGATGATGAGCAGCCGCTACAAGATCAGACAAAACTGCTGAGGCTGTAGGAGCACCACCGGCACCTTGCCCGTAAAACATCAAACGTCCTGCTGCTTCCCCATCAATCGCCACAGCATTAAAGGCCCCTGACACCGTTGACAACGGATTATCAGCACCAATAAGAGCAGGATGAACGCGAGCAATAATTCCTTCTGTTCCTTCTGCTGTCACATGGCGCTCAGCTATCGCAAGGAGTTTAATAACCTGTCCTGTTTCACGTGCTTGTGCCATATCATCGGCAGTAATTGAGGTGATACCCTCCACAGCAACATCTTCAATACCGACGCGAGTATGGAAAGCCAAGGAAGCAAGAATTGCACATTTCGCTGCAGCGTCAAAGCCTTCCACATCGGCAGTTGGATCCGCTTCAGCGAAACCAAGTTTTTGTGCCTGTTCTAATGCCTGCTCATATGAAGCACCCGTAGAATTCATCGCATCCAAAATGAAATTCGTTGTGCCATTAACAATGCCCATCACTTGAGTGATACGGTCCCCTGCAAGCGATTCTCGCAGACCATAGACCACAGGAACTGCCCCGGCAACAGCGGCCTCGTAATACAAATCGGCACCATTGGCAGCAGCAGCCTCATACAGTTCAGGACCGTGAGCGGCAAGAAGCGCTTTATTGCCTGTCACCACTGAAATACCTTGATCCAGTGCGCGACGAACATATGTGCGCGCAGGTTCAATGCCGCCGATAAGTTCAACAACAATGTCACGTCCATCAATTGCTTGGGCTGGATCTGTTGTTAAAAGAGCTGGATCAATAGTGACATCACGAGGAGCATCGAGGCGACGAACGAGGACTGATGCTACGCGCATACGAGCACCCGAACGTGCTGCAAGTTCTTCAGCTTGCTCCCCCAGTATGCGGATAACCTGCGATCCCACTGTTCCGGCGCCAAGGACAGCTACATCCAGTACAGGTGAAGTCTCAGACATCGTTTTCCTCCAGGTCACTATTTACGGTCATATCAAGCGATCTACGCCATGATATTAGACTCTTTCCATGTAAGTGTGCGTGAGTGTTTTGCTTTTGTTCTCTCAAGTAGCGATGCGCATATTTTCCTGTAAAGATTAACAACTCACACACATATTAGGACTAATGTCCCTGCGGTTAATTATTTGTTTTAACACTTCCAACGACGGTGACCGATCGCATAGATTTTTTTCCCTTTTTCTCCCTCTTTTACCTTGAAAGAGCGCCACACTGGAATAGACGTCTTACAGGACGTTACAAGTGCCGACCGGCCACACGTACCGACGTTTACACCTATAGAACGTGGGAACATCTGAGAAGAGGAATCATGACAGAGCAGACCGCTCCAGCAGACACAGCCGCTGCGTGGGAAGGCTTTGAATACGGTCCATGGACAGAATCAGTGGATGTCCGCGACTTCATTCAGCGCAACTACACACCCTACGAAGGCGACGCCAGTTTCTTATCCGGCCCAACCGAAAAGACACAGCGCGTATGGCAAACTCTTGAAGACAAGTACCTCAGCGCTGAACGTAAAGTACGTATCCTCGACGTTGACACCCACACACCTGCAGACATTGACGCTTTTGCTCCCGGGTATATCAGCGAAGATGATGATGTCATCGTTGGTTTACAAACAGACTCCCCTCTCAAGCGCGCAATGATGCCAAACGGTGGCTGGCGCATGGTGGAAACCGCCATTAAAGAAGCAGGCAAAGAAGTCGATCCTGAAGTCAAGAAAATCTTCACCCAGTACCGCAAAACACACAACGACGCGGTATTCGACATTTACACCCCCCGCATCCGTGCGGCACGTTCCTCACATATCATCACCGGCTTACCTGATGCTTATGGCCGAGGCCGTATCATCGGTGACTACCGCCGTGTTGCTCTCTACGGTGTTGACCAGCTCATTGAATGGAAGCAACAAGATAAAGATGCTGTTGCTCATCAACCATTCTCAGAACACTGGGCACGTTACCGTGAAGAACACTCAGAGCAAATTAAAGCCCTGAAGAAACTCAAGAAAATGGCCGCTGATTACGGCTTCGACATTTCTGGACCAGCTCGTAACTCCCAAGAAGCTGTGCAGTGGACGTACTTTGGCTACCTCGCATCTGTGAAATCACAAGATGGTGCAGCCATGTCTATCGGCCGCCTCTCAGCATTCTTTGACATCTACTTTGAACGCGACTTAGCCAGCGGAGCAGTAACTGAATCTGATATTCAAGAAATCATTGATGCTCTTGTCATTAAGCTCCGTATCACACGCTTCTTGCGCACCATTGACTACGATCAGATCTTCTCTGGTGACCCCTACTGGGCAACATGGTCAGATGCTGGTTTTGGTGAGGACGGACGTACTCTAGTCACCAAGACTTCATTCCGACTGCTGCAAACACTGCGCAACCTCGGCCCTGCACCCGAACCGAATATCACGATTTTCTGGGACGAAAATCTACCAAATGGGTACAAGGAATTCTGCGCAGCAATTTCCATTGAAACCTCCTCCATCCAATACGAGGCAGATGAACAGATTCGCCAACACTGGGGCGATGACGCAGCCATTGCCTGCTGTGTTTCTCCGATGCGCGTCGGCAAGCAAATGCAGTTCTTTGGCGCTCGCGTAAACGCAGCAAAGACACTGCTATACGCCATCAATGGTGGCCGTGATGAAATGTCAGGTAAGCAAATCGTCACAGGATACGCACCTGTTGAAGGCGATGGGCCACTTGATTTTGATGAGGTCTGGGCCAAGTACGAAGAAATGCTTGACTGGGTAGTTGGCACCTATGTTGAAGCTCTCAACATTATCCACTACTGCCATGACCGGTACGCATATGAATCCATTGAAATGGCCCTGCACGATTCTGAGATCATTCGCACCATGGGTTGCGGTATCGCAGGTCTATCAATCGTTGCTGATTCACTTTCTGCTATCAAATACGCGAAGGTCACACCGGTTCGTGATGAAACCGGTTTGATTGTTGACTACGTGACAGAAGGCGACTTCCCAACCTACGGTAATGACGATGACCGCGCTGACGATATTGCCGCGACAGTTGTCCATACCGTTATGGATAAGATCAAAGCTATCCCCATGTACCGCGATGCCATTCCCACGCAGTCCGTTCTGACGATTACATCCAATGTTGTCTACGGAAAAGCAACAGGTAACTTCCCTTCAGGACACCGCGCAGGAACACCTTTCGCGCCCGGTGCAAACCCTGAAAATGGCATTGACACGCACGGCATGGTCGCTTCTATGCTGTCCGTCGGTAAACTTGATTACAACGATGCTCTTGACGGAATTTCGCTCACCAACACGATTACTCCCTCCGGTCTTGGTCGCACAAAAGACGAACAAGTAACCAACCTCGTGGGAATTCTCGATGCAGGTTTCGTCCCAGACGACAGCTGCGAATGCACCGTCCAAAACTGATATTCATTCCCTATACACCCACTGAAGAAAAGAGAAAAATCATGGCTACCAAGACCTACGAAGAACGCCTTGCTGCAATGCGTGCTGCTCGTGAAGAACGCGGACACCGTGCTGGCTTATACCACGCCAACATCAATGTGCTGGATCGCGCCACACTTGAGGATGCTATTGAGCACCCCGAAAAGTACCCGAACCTCACTGTTCGCGTCTCAGGCTACGCAGTGAACTTCGTTAAGCTCACCCGCGAACAGCAACTGGATGTTCTGTCCCGTACCTTCCATCACTCAGCCTGATTTCTGAATGATATCCTCGTGGCGCCGTCCTATGAGTGGGTCGGCGCCACACTCATCCCGTCCGTATTTTTGAGGGAAGTTCCGTAAATATGACCGCCACTTTTATTGATGCTTCAGCTGTTATGGGCGACCAGAATTTCCAAGCACCGACAGCGCGTCTTTCCGGTGCTGGAACACAAGGCCTTACTGAACTGACCGATATTGAACGCACCGAACGACTTGAACGTATGCGGGCCGGAACCCTCGGGTCAGTTCATTCATGGGAGCTCGTCACTGCAGTTGACGGCCCCGGTACACGTTTGACCATATTCCTCAATGGTTGCCCCCTCCAATGCCTGTACTGTCACAATCCTGACACTTTGCGCATGCGTGACGGTCATCCTGTCGAAGCCGACGAAATCTTAGGGCGTATCCGTCGTTATCGTCGTATTTTTCGCACAACAGGAGGCGGCATTACGCTTTCTGGTGGCGAAGTCCTCATGCAGCCAGCTTTTGCAGCGCGTATTCTCCGCGGCGCAAAAGAAATGGGGATACACACAGCAATTGATACATCCGGTTTCTTAGGTGCTGCCGCATCCGATGAAATGCTTCAGGATGTTGATTTAGTTCTTTTAGACGTTAAATCCGGCATTCCAGAAACATATACACAAGTCACCGGTCGACAATTGCAACCCACCATTGATTTCGGTGATCGTCTCTCCTCTTTAGGAATTGAAATCTGGGCGCGTTTCGTCCTTGTTCCTGACCTCACAGACGCACCTGAAAATATTGAAGCAGTTGCCGACATTATTTCACGCTGGTCATCTGTCAGCCGCGTTGAAGTGCTTCCTTTCCATCAAATGGGTATGGATAAGTGGGCCTCTTTAGGTTTAGAGTACGCACTCACAGATGTGCGTCCCCCTTCAGCTGAACGCACCGATCAGGTTCGTCGTATCTTCCGTAACCGGGGTTTTACTGTCTACTAAACAGGATCTGTCACATCATCCCGGCCGCGTATCCAAGTATTGCGCAGTGAAATATTTCCTCAGTGGCTGGGTGGAACCCACGTCAAACCGGGTTTTCCCCAGCCTTCACGAGTAATGGCACGACTTACCACCTCATCGTAGGGCGCGTTCACACGGTCACAGTACAAAGTACCGTTGAGATGATCGAATTCATGTTGAAAAATGCGTGCAAGCCACCCATAGGCTTCAATACGCAGAGGATTTCCTTGCTCGTCACATCCTGTCAAAATAGCATGATCTGCGCGTCTCAGAGGATAAGAATAACCGGGTACCGATAGGCAACCTTCTCGTTCAATTTCACGGTCAAGCGCCTCCTCACGAAAATCAGATAATTCAAGTGAAGGATTGATAACTACTCCGGAACGGCCCTGATCTGGAATATCAATACCAGCATGGCGACGTAAAAAACGATCATAAGGGTGTGACCCAGAATAATGCCACGTAAATATTCGCAGCCCTACTCCTACCTGAGGAGCAGCTAAACCCACTCCTGGCGCAGCGTGCATCGTCTGTTGCATATCGTCAATAAGAGTATGTATCTGTTGATCGATAGAGGACACTTCTTGTGCGCTCGTATGCAGAACTGGTTCACCAACAATCGTGATGGGAAGAATGGTCATATTCCGACAATAGCGGCCATATGCTGATGATGTGATATGCAGATCCTCACCACACAAAGAAAAAATGAGGAGAATCACATACTAGGGTGAAGGTCAAGAGAGGCAAAAACAAAAAATAAGACTTTTCTCAAGAAATAAGTACGGTAGCTTCTCAGCACACATCACTTAGCTGCACTCAAACGCAAGGGTGACATGAGACACTAGAAGGAAAGGACGTATCCATTGGAGGAAAAATGACTCCCGCTGCTTCAGGAACAGAAGTGACACTCACTTCAGGTGAATACACTGCCCGTATTGTCAGTGTCGGCGCAGGCATTGCTGGACTCACACTCAACGGAAAAGATCTGGTCCACCCACATTCCGTTGATGAAGTTCCTCTCGGCTATCTCGGAAAAACACTGGTTCCGTGGCCTAACCGTATTGCAGGGGGCTCATATACTTGGAAAAACACGCGCTACGATGTGCCCATCAATGAACCGACCACAGGATGCGCTTTACATGGCCTCATGGCGTGGACTGACTGGCACATCATTCATTCCGACCACGATTCAACAACCCTTGGAGCGTTCATTGCCCCTCGATATGAATACCCGTGGACACTGCAATGCTGGGTTACCTATGCCCTGCACGCAGATACTGGATTATCTGTTTCCATCACAACGAAAAATACGGGTAAGGAAACTGCTCCTTATGGCGTATCATCGCACCCCTACCTCACAATTGGACTGACACCAGCAGATGAGTACGTACTGTCAATCCCAGCAACCCACGTAGCGCAAACTGATGACAACCTCATACCTGTTGGCCTGTGCGCAGCCAAGCAATTAGACCTTGATTATCGCACTCCACGTCTGGTGAGCACTCAATCTATCGACCATGCTTTCACAGGACTTCCCAACGAAAAATGGGCCGTGCGATTGGCTTTACCGGAAAAGGATGAATGGGTTGAAATTGAAGCGGCAACACCATGGGTCCAAGTGTATTCTGCTGAGAAACTCGGACGCCGCAGCATTGCAGTTGAACCAATGACCTGCCCTCCAAATGCCTTTAACTCAGGGATAGATGTCATCGAATTGCAGCCAGGTGAAAGTCACACACTTTCTTTCAGTATCCGCGGCCATATTCACTAAGGAACTACGTGTGAAACAGCCTCCCTCACACAAAAATCGCACGGGAATGCGGCGATTATTCTTTCACCATGAAAGACCTTATCTAATTCCTTAAAAAAACTTACATAGATGCATCTAAGGACAGCATATGATCTAAAGTCTGCGGAAATATCATCCACTGTGCGTGACCGGACTCTACACCAAGAACCCCCGGTTTAGTCATCATATTGTAATTTGAAGCCATCGAGTAACCATATGCGCCAGTTACAGGAACAACTAACAGATCGCCAGCACGCACATCCGCAGGTAAATCAACATCCCATACTATGACATCACCGGATTCGCAATGCTTCCCCACCACACGGGAACGCACAAGCGGGGCATCCGATACGCGTTGACCCAATGTTGCCGTATAGCGCGCACCATATAAAGCCGGACGAATATTGTCAGACATTCCACCATCAACCGCTACATAACGGCGCACCGCACCAGAATCATCAATGGTCGCATCTTTTGTCGCACCGACACGGTACACCGACACTGTTGTCGGCCCAATAACAGAACGCCCCGGCTCAACGGATACACGCGGAACAGGAATATCATGCCGCGCACATTCATCACGTATCGCCATCGCTAAAGCACGCACAACCTCAGCAACAGACGGCGCACATGCATCATGTCCCGAATAAGCGATAGCAACTCCCCCACCACAATCCAATTCAGGCAGTGGATAGCCCACACGCTTACTGACCTGTGCAGTTAATGCACACATGATACGTGCAGCTTCCACAAAAGCCTCTGCACCATAAATTTGGCTCCCAATATGGCTATGCAAGCCGCGCAGCTCAATATGAGAACTCGCTTGGATTGCTTCAATCACCGCATCTAATTGCCCGTCAGCAATTCCAACACCAAATTTTTGATCTTCATGACCGGTTGAAATGTACTCATTCCCACCTGCATGAACACCTGTTTTCACACGAACCATGACTCGCGCTTTTACGTGAAGTTCACTGGCAATACGTTCCACCTGTTCCACTTCATGCAAAGAATCAATGAAAATACGCTCAATACCGGATAAATTCCCCGCAGATAAAGCTGCACGAATTTCCTCATCCGTTTTATTATTTCCATGTAATCCAATGTTTTGTGGAGGAATGCCTGCACGCAAAGCACATGTGAGTTCCCCTAAGGAAGCAGTGTCCACGCCCATTCCAACTGCTGTTACTTCACGGATAACATCGGCACACAGAAATGCTTTCCCCGCATAGAAAGCATCACCTCCATTCATGCCGTAGCCTTCCCAGAATTCCTCAGCCATGACATGCGCCCACATACGTGCACGCTCACGAACATCAGCACGATCAACCACATAAACGGGGGTCGTAAAGTTTTCCGCAATATCGCTCACACGCACTCCACCAATGGAAAGTACGCCCTCGGAATCACGTACAGCGCTCCAAGGCCACAGATCAGGGCGCTCTGTCGGCTCTGGACACACTAAGGAACCTACAGGAAACTGATCACCGTCGGTAAGAGCCTCACCCATGGTTCATCCCTTTCAGGAGGTCAGAATTATTTCACCGGTCAGTACCATCCGTCAGTTGGTCACATTCGCTCAGGAGCACTCACACCTAATAAATCTAAACCTGAACGAAGTACGCACGTCACCGCATCGTTAAGCCACAGGCGTGCCACATGAGAATCTTCCACAGGGTCTTCACCACGCGGAGTTACACGGCACTGCCCATACCATGTGTGATAGGTCGCTGCGACAGATTCTAAGTATCGAGCTAAACGATGAGGCTCCCGTAGTTGAGCGGCTTGCGCGATCTGCGCAGGAAATTGCGCTAAAACCCCCAGCAGCTCAGCATCCGCTGCCGTGTCCAAAGCAGCAGGAACGAAACCAGCTAAACGAGTCACAGCATGTTCAGCAGCATTACGCGCCACATTACAGGTACGCGCATGAGCATATTGAACGTAATACACCGGATTATCATTTGTACGCGATGCTAAAAGATTGACATCGATATCCAAATTTGAATCCATTGATACGCGAACCAAGGCGTAGCGTGCCGCATCTACACCCACAGCATCTACAAGATCATCAAGGGTCACAATTGTTCCCGCACGTTTAGACATACGGACAGGTTCCCCATCTTTCACAAGGTTCACCATTTGTCCAATGAGGATCTGCATATTGACGTTCGGCTGGTCACCGAATGCTTCACACATCGCCATCATTCGCCCGATGTACCCATGATGATCAGCTCCCAGCAGGTAAATTGCTGTATCTGCACCACGCGAGCGCTTATCCAAGTAGTAGGCGACATCACCGGCAAAATAGGCTGCTTGTCCATCGGATTTAATGAGGACTCGGTCCTTATCGTCACCATATGTCGTTGTGCGCAACCAGACAGCACCTTCACTATCAAAAACTTCTCCGCGTTCACGGAGCACATCAATTGCGCGTGCTACTGCACCAGATTCATGTAAAGAATCCTCATGGAAGAACACATCGAATTCTGAATTGAATGTGCGCAGACGTTCTTTAATCTCATCAAACATGAGTTCCACACCACGACGACGGAAAGCTTCAATAGAATCTGCTTCAGGCAAAGTAGCGGGGTCTGCTTCACCAGCCTGTGCTGCATCAGCTTGGACTCGGGTGGCAATATCCGTAATGTATTGTCCGCCATATCCGTCTTCAGGAACGTCTTGTCCTAAAGCACGAGCGCGAAGTGAACGGGCAAAGCGGTCAATTTGTGACCCGTGATCGTTAAAGTAATACTCGCGGGTCACGTGCGCGCCGCATGCCATCATTAAGCGGGCCAGTGAATCACCAACTGCTGCCCAGCGTGCACCGCCTAAATGAACAGGTCCTGTGGGGTTTGCGGACACATATTCTAAGTTAATATGCGTACCGCTGAGGCTTTCGTTGCGCCCGTATTCGTTGCCAAGCTGGACAATTGTGCGGGCAAGTTCACCAGCTGATGCTGCGGCAAGACGAATATTGATAAAACCTGGTCCTGCGACTTCTACGCTGTCAATTCCCTCGTGGCTCGAAAGCATATCTGCAAGGAGGGTTGCAAAATCGCGGGGAGCCATCCCTGCTTTCTTTGCCATTTGCATAGCAATATTGGTGGCCCAGTCACCGTGATCGCGGTTGCGTGGACGTTCAACTTTTACCGCGGCAGGAATGTCATCTTCGTCAAGAGAAAGCGTCCCCGCGTGGAGGGCATCGACAAGTGTTATACGAATTAAAGCAGCAAGTTCTTCAGGAGTCACCTGTAAATCGTAGAATGATACGCCCGTTTCTGGCTACTACATCCACGTACACGAGCCTGTGGCATGTCAATATTCACAGTTCTTTTAAGGATTCATTCCATTTTCGTTCCTCGTGTTGCTCATGAGTATTGTTCAGGCAGCACCTGCAGTATTTATTTTCCTTATCGATCCGAAAAAGATTTCATAGGAAAAATGAACTTTGTGACGTGGTTTTGTACTTTCAAGCAAAAAGACTGATAAACTAACCCGACGTTGGCCCCGATAGCTCAGTGGATAGAGCGTTCGCCTCCGGAGCGAAAGGCCGCAGGTTCGAATCCTGTTCGGGGCACCAATAGAAAAAGGTTTGACAGCAACGAAAAGTTAATTATAACTACTTCTGATTTTCGCAGACTTAGTCGTTACTGTAGCCATTGCTGTAGCCATTCATTCCTGACAGAAATAATCCCTCTTTTATCAGAACTCACCTAATGATGAGTGACTATCGCGGAGATTATGGCGCGTGGTGGGCATAAGGATGTGGAGGTTGTGATGGTTTACCAGCGTGCAGCGGCGGAGTGTGATCGCGAGCTTGCGGCGCGTATGCCAGTGGAAATATAAAACACTGTTCCACAACTCGACATAGCACCATGCATGGTTTATAGTTATATGTGTTAGCGAGGTAAACCTCGAAATACTAATTGAAGATAGGAGGACGGGATGGAGATTGTGAACCTGATTATTTCGGTTGCAAGCCTTACGGTTTCGGTTATCGGACTAATAATTGCCGTGGGGCCACCACAAGGTCCGGGTAAGCACCGCAAGTAAACGGGCGGGGGTCGAAAACAGACTAATTGATTTCGACCCCTCCCCCTTCAGGTTAACAGAAATATCCCCGCCTTCCTCTTATTCTCATGATAGGAGAATACGCATGAACACGCGAGCCTTTATGCTTTGTTGTCTTGCTTTCGTTCTGGCTTTAGGATCACTCCTTACCCTGACTATGCGGGGCCTTGCTTTTGAGTGGATCGCTCTAATCTGGGCACTATGGGGTACTTCTTTAGGGATAAGCATTTCGTCTCTCGTTTTCACGTGGAAGAAAAAATGAGCAAGCCTACGTACTACCTAGGTTTATCCGCGTTAGCAGCACGCGCGGGAATCACAAAAAACACCGCGTCCAGTTACCGTAGAAACGGGTACCTACCCACTCCTGACGTACTCATAACAGAGGGTGAAAAGAACATTAGTGGATGGAGTGAGGAAACCATTGATGAGTGGTTAGCCAATCGCCCCGGTCGTGGTGCTCGTACAGACCTGCATGGTAAAAGAGAAGCCTAAAAACACAAAAGCCACCCCGCCCTGCGGGTGAGTGCCCGTGGGTGGGGTGGTTTGTTTTATTGTTGCGGGTTGTTGTGTTCGAGGTGGGACAGGCGGTGTTCGATGTGTTCGTGCGTGTGTTCGGCCCGCTCGTCTAGGAGTGTGAGTCTTTCGTCTAGGAGTGTGAGGCGGTGTTCTACGGCTCCGATACGATGGTCGAGGGTTTTCAGGCCTCGTTCGACTCGGGTGATTGCGTCTTTCATGCTGGAGCCGTGGTTGGGTCGCATTTGTCGCCATGTGGCTGTGGCAGCAATCAGTGCGCCTAGTCCTGTGAATCCGCCGAGGGCTTGCAAAATGTCAGCCAGCATCAATCCGCGCTTTCTGGTGTGAATGTGGTTTTGTGTACGTCGGTTGAGTTCGGGTCCGCTATCGAGGTGAGCACACTGATAAGCGCAGCAGTCGCGGCAAGGCCTACCGCTTGGCCCCAGTCCAGCCCCCAGACCACTGTTCCTGTGGTCAAAACAGCAAGCAGAGCTTGCGCCGCTGTTTTAATGGCCCGCTCACTTACCCCGAGCCAAAACGATGTTCTCATATACGCTTCCATGATTATTGTCCTTTCTCCTTAGCTTAGTAACTGGTTAACTCGTGCCTGAACCGCGTCGTATGCGTCACCTAACGCTGCTCGGCGCTCATCACCGTTACCGAACTCGCCGCGTATCACGGCGCGTGCGAGCGCTTCAATGTCAGGTCCGGCAGAGGGCGCGGGGTCAGGGGCTGCTCCTAGTATTTCGTTGACGCGGGCTTGCACTGCGTCTGGGTCGTAGCCCGCCGCGCGTAACGCCTCGTAGCGCTCCTGCCCGTTGCCGTAAGCACCCGCTATCACGTCACGTGCCACAGCGTCCACACCTGCGGGCTGGGAGGGGCCACCAAGACCGCACAACTGGTTGACTCGTGCCTGAACCGCGTCGTATGCGTCGCCTAACGCTGCTCGGCGCTCATCACCGTTACCGAAGTCGCCAGCAAGGGCACGACGCGCGAGAGCGTCGATACTGTCCCCCGCGTAAATGGGGGCCAAGGCTTCAGGGCGCGGCGGTATGGTCCCTGACGAGGCGGTTCCACGCGCTAAACCGTCGATGAGGCCTACGAGGTCACGGTATGCGCCGGGGCATTGGGTGGGCACAAAATCAGAATGAACTTTGATCGGTAGATCACCGTAGACTGCGCGTAGGTCAGCTACCAGTGCCGCAATTGTTGCTACGTCAGCCTCGGATGCGCGTGGGTTGCACTCGATACCAATTCCCTTGTCGTTGCCAGCTGAGCCGACCCCGATACCGTCTCCTGCGTGCCACGCGCGGTTATCCGGGTCCACGATGCACGCCACGCGCCCAGCTTCGGCCACATAGTGCGCGCTCGTGGACGCGCTAGCGCGGGTCAGGTAGGACACCACACCCTCAAACGTAGGATGTGTAGCGGGGTCGCCCCAATGGTGTAACACGATACACGAGATACCGTAGGGCCTTCCGCTCGTGTATGCGGGCGACGTGTAAGCCGTAATCTCTTCGTAAGATGACATAGTCTTTTCTCCTTAAAAAATTTTTCAGGTACACGAAAACCCCCGACCTATGAGTGGTTGGGGGTGGTATAAAAACCGGGGCTTCACCAAGCAGCGTTTAAGATTTCAGGTGCCATACGAGCGTTGTTTCCCACTTGCCGCCAAAGCCATTCACATCACGCCCAAACTGCAGGTACAACTTTCCGTCGGGGTAGACGTACACATACGGGTCAAACGTGGTCCATAGTGGGCCGGGGGCTTTCGTATCCGGCCACAGGCTTTTATCCGTGATAGTGCCGATCACCCACCACTCGCCTTTACGCGCATTCCAGTACGGGAAATCGATATCCAGCATGGCGGTTACCACGTCGCCTGTGCGTCGCACTGAACGCACCTCGATTGAGCGCACGTTGGATGCCTCAAGAGCGAAATTCAACGCGACTTTCTGACTCCTGCCAAAGCCGCCTTGCTCTCCTAGCATGATCGGGGTTTCGGGTGTGATCCCGTTGATCGTGACCTGCGCTATCGGATAGTACGCGATCAGTGAGCCTGACAAGATTCCGCCAGTTGCGCGCGGAGCCAGCGGGTTCTCACTGACCGGCGAGCCTTTCAGCACGCTCAGGGACGCGGTTTCTACCCCGCTACTCGCGTTACGCTCATACCTCACACAGACAAGATCAATGCGTTTGCGTCCTGAGCTGCCTGAGTCGATGCGCACAGTCTCAGTAGAGGTGACGCGCACATACCGCCCATCAACCAAAAGGTGCATGGCCGGGACTTGAACGCGGTTCGCGTCCAGCAGTGTCACGCTCGGGTAGGAGTCCTGCGCGGTAGGTAGGCGCACCACACCAAACCCGCTCGTGGCCCCCTGAAACATTCCGATGTCCTCTGATGAGATGTGCGGGGTCCCGGCCTTGCCGGTCACAAGCTCTACTGTCATGATTGATCTCCTGTTTCGACTGTAGTCATGAACTGCTGGTACTCGATATCGTGGCGCTGTTGGAGTTGCCGCCATGCTCGGTAGCATGACTCGCAGTACAGGCGAGTTGTTTCTGTTTCTGCCGCGTCAATTCGTTTGACCTCGTGCCACTGCGCGACCGAGTCGCCGTGCGCGATAATCGCGCTTGTGCCGCACCGATCACACGAGTATCGGGCTAAATTCATTGTTTTCACTATCTAGCGTGTCCTTTCAAAAAGAAAACCATCCATACAATCGCGCGCCACCCAGTACGTGCCGGGCGCATATGAGGACGGGTCGGCCGGCCTCGTCGAGTGAAAAAGCGCGCCCACAGGGTAGGCCGCTTTGAAAAGATCACTACTGTTCGCATTTGAGCCGCTTGATTCACCGCGAGGAATCACAAAATCCAACACCGCATCAGTACTGCTGCCACGATTAATGACCTGAGCTTGAGAGCCGGTGGTGACACTGCCGATCCTTATGCTTGCGCTTGACCCGGCAGGCCCGCGAGCGCCTTGGGCTCCTTGAATGCCTTGTGGTCCTTGTTCTCCTGTGGGTCCGGGTGGTCCTTGTTCTCCGGGTGGTCCGGGTGGGCCGGGGGTGGTGTGGGGGCTGTTGGTGTTCGTGGTGGTGTTGGTGTTTGTGCTTTGTGGTTGCCCTACATCGACGCTGACTGTCATTACTCCTGTGGGGGAGATTTTGATGATTTTTTTAGTGACGGTTGCGCTGGTGTGCATCCCGGTGGTTGCGTGTTGGGCTGTGATGGTGTCGTGGATGTCGATTGCTGCTGCGTCGCCGGTTATTTCGAGGTCGATTGAGTTTCGCCCAGTTTGTAGGTCTTTGAGCTTTTTTTCTACTTTTTGGGCGAGTTCTTCTCCTGTTTTGTCGGAGAGTTCGTATGTGGCTTGGACCTCGTGTATGCCGGTAAGGGTTTGTGTGGTGGAGATGTTTCCGGCGGCATCGGCGTAGCGGTGGATGACCTCGCGGTTTTTGAGTTCGCCTGAGCCTAGCCCGATGAGGTGATTGATTGGGGCATGGTCGGCAAGGGCGGTGAAGGTCGCAAGTTCACTGTCAGCGTGAATGAGCGCGCGGTGGGTGATGGTGAGGGTGATGGTGTTGCTTGCGCAGGTGATGGTGAGTTTAGCGCCGGTTGTGTTGATGAGTTTGTGTAGGCCATCGAGAAGGGTGGTGTATCGGTCGAATTGGAAGGCGGTTGCGCTGATTTGGGAGGGGTTGGGGTTGACGGTGAAAACGTTGGCGAGCCCTGTGGTGGCGATAAGGTGGGTAAGGATGTGGTGGGCGTTGCCCTCTACGGTGAGGTAGTCCTGCCCCGGGGGTGGTGTGATGATTCGGGTGGCGAGGATGCCGTGCCATGTGCGCCCGTGGTAGGTGTAGTCGCTGCTGGTTGCGGAGTCGATTTTAATGGTGTCGATGATGCCACCATAGGCGGTTCCGTCTATCCATATGAGTGAGGATGGTTGGAGTTTTTCTTTGGTGCGTAGCTCGAAGTTGTTTTCAGCTTCTCCGTAGGCGAGGTCGAGTGTGTAGCTGGTGATTTCGCAGATTGGTTCACGCGCAGGGGTTGCTACGACTAGGGGCGGGGTTGTGTGCGCGCTTACCATAGGTGCTGCCTCCTGTAGTAGGGGATGATCTCGAAATCAAATTCGCCTGAGTACGCGATAAGGAGTCGCGTCAGTGGTAGCGGCTGGAAAATGTAGTTTCCACTGCCTGCGCCGCTACCGCGTTCGGCCCGGTTGAAAACGTTTGTGGTCACGCCGTTTTCTGCCGTGAGAATGACGGTGCGCGCCCGAGGGTCAATGGTGAGGTATGCGCCGCGCGGAATGTCCGTTGTGACGCGGTACGTGTTGCTTCCGATGGTGATAGCGGGGTTGGTTGCAGGCCCGTAGATACGGATGAGGGGCAGGATGTGTGTTGCCGCATACGGGTTCGCCTCATCACCGAAATGTTTTTGTGAGGCGTGGGAAGCTAGATCGTGCGGATAGTCGTAGGGGTAGTCAAGAGAGGTTTCTGACGCTGATGCCCTGAGTACGCTGATAGGCGCGCCCTGTTTTACCCAGTACCCGTCCAGTAGAACGAGTGTGAGTGTGATACCGCTGATAGCAGGAGTGACCCTATCGACCTGTATTTTCGGGATATGGCAGGACTGCTCCCACCCATCGACAGATAAGAGCGAGGGTGCCACATCTAAAGACAGGCTTGCCGCGCGCATGAGCCGCTCGATTTCAGCAGCCCCAGCAGCTCCAACGCCTTTAACGGGTAGTTGGATTTCACGGGCAGGACGAGACACGCCTTTCAACGACTGGCCTTCTATCTGATAGCTTGTCGCATACCCGCGCAAAGCCACGCCTGTTTCCACATGCAACCCGCCCTGCCCTGACAGGTGAAAAACCTCAGAGTTAAACTGCGTCCCAACTGTCAGCGTCACCGCACTCATACACGCGCCCCCCTTTTTCTGTTTCGTCTTTGCTTTCTTATCTGATTCGCGCCAAATCACGCGCACTCATCACCGGCGTATTTTCCTCGATAACTGCGGGCAGCTCAGCTCGAAGCTGCTGCACCTGCTCTACGAGTAAAGCAAATACACCCATCACGTCCGATGGACCAGCCCCATCAGATGACCTCATCGACGCATCCACACCAAAAGCCGCATCCGGTAGCGCACTGATTTCAGCAGCCCCAGCAGCAACCGTTTCTTTCACAGCATCAGCAAACTCATCTTGCTTTTGCCTCACACCCACTGCGAGCGCTTCGACGATTGAGCGGCCAGAGTACAGTGTCCAGCCTTTGCCTGAGAAGGGTCCTTCTTTTGCGGGTGAGAATGGCAGGAGTTTTCGTATGCCGCCGAGTAGGTCGCTGACGGCTTGTTTGGCGTTGTTGAACATGTTTTTTACGCCGTCGATGAGGCCTTGGATGATTTTCTTGCCTGAGTCCCAGAGCCATTTGCCGGCGTTGGAGAAGAATCCGGTGATTTTGTCTTTTACGCCTGTGACGGTGTCGATGACCCATTGGACGCCTTTGGAGGCGGCGTTTTTGATGCCGGTCCAGATGTTTCCGAAAAGGTTACTGATGGCGTTCCATGCTCCGTCCCATATGGTCTTGACGAATGTGAGTCCAAAGTTGAATACGGCTTTGATGGCGTTCCATACGCTTTGGATGAGGCCGAGGATGCCGTTCCAGATGCCGCTGAAAATTTGCTTGATGCCTTCCCATACTCCGTCCCAGTCGCCTTTGATGAGGGCCATGACTGTGTTGATGATGCCTTGGATGACGGTCATCACGCTACTAATGGTTGTCCCTATCGCTGTGAACACGTTCGTGACTATGGGCATGAGTGCTTGGATGATAGGTGTGAGTTGTTGGACGATCAGGAGGATAAACGGTGCTATCGCGTCAATCAGCATGCCGATGGTTGTAATGATCTGTTCGATCGGGGGAATGATGATCGGCACGAGCGTTTGTATTTGCTCGCTGATGATAGTAACGATTTGTTCAAGCACGGGCATTAAAGCGCTAATGAAATCGCCGATTTTCTGGATGATCGGGAGCAGCTGAGGCAGGACAGTAAGAAGTACCTGTCCGACACTGTTGGCTATCGTGACGATCAGGGGCGCTAGAATGTCCCCCAACTGGCCCAGCAGCGGCCCAAGAATCCCCATGATCTCGGTGATGATAGGGGAAAGCTGCATGAAAACGCTGCCGACAACACTAAAAGCCTCCCCAAAAGCATCCCGTAGGTCTTTACTGTTGGTCAGCATCTGCGTAAACAAACCAATCACTAGGCCAACAGGCCCAGTCAGCCCAGAAAACGCGCCACCGATCAGGGGGAGTTTAGTTAAGAGCGGGCCAAGCATTCCTGCCAAAGCGCCAGCAACCGGCTGAACCCCCTTGATGATACTGTTCAGGTTTTCTTTCACCGTGAACAAGAAATCAATGATGGGTGAGTCTTCTTCTATGCCTTCGCCCCATGAGGCAGGGTTAAAATCCCCGCTGGTAAAAATTTCAGTGACGCCAGTGACAATGTTTTTGATTTTTTCAAAACTTGCCGTGAACTTGTCCGCCAACGTTGATAAAGCACTGGTGATTGGGCCTTTGATGGGCTCCATGATGCCTTTGAGTCCACTCACAATCGCGGCTTCAAAATTGCCCCACGCGCCCTCAAACGTGCTTGTCGAGGTCGCCGCTTCCGTAGCCGCGTCAGTGAACCCCAAGTCCACAATCGCTTTGTTGAATTCTTCTGCGCTGACTTGGCCTTCGGAAAGAGCCTTACTGAAATCGCCCGTGTATGCGCCCGCTTCCTTGAGCGCGTCCTTGATTTTGCCGGACGCGCCGGGGATAGCATCAGAAAGCTGCCGCCAGTTTTCACCAGTAAGCTTGCCAGCGCCCGCTGTTTGCGTGAGCACCATACCCACGCTCTTAAACGTCTCCTTATTACCACCGGCAACCGCGTTCAAATTTCCTGCGGCCTGAGCGAGCTTGTCAAAATCAGGGACACTATTAGCTGCCAGCTGAGCCGTAATCCCCTGAATGTCCGCGAGATCGTACACTGTCTGGTCAGCGTACTTTTGCGCGCTTTTTGTCAGCTCCTCGATCTGGCCTGAGCCAAGACCAGCGAAAGTCAGGGTGGATTTGAATTTGTCAGTGGCATCACTTGCTGCTATCGCTTCACCCGCATACGAGGCGACAAACCCGCCAAGAGCCGCAATACCTACCCCTGCGGCAGCGCCCGCGCTCTTAAACGCATCCCCCAACGTCTGCTTAAGAGACTGTGCGGCCTGATCCGCGCTTGATTTTAGAGTATGTAAAGCACTAGTCCACGCGGACGGAGGATGGACTTGTGAGGCGCGTTTTTGCGCGTCAGCGAGTTCTGATGCCGCTTTTGCGGACTCCTCGGAGGCTTTTTTTGCTTCACCTAAAGCTTGAGTGAGTCTCTTTTGCTCGTTTTGCGCGCCGTTACCAGCATTTTTTACCCTGTCCAAACTCGCGGACAGTTTCGCTTTCGCGTCCGTGACCCTAGCGGTCGCGCTTTGCTGAGCCGCAAGAGCAGAATTAAAACGCGCAGAAGCCGCGAGGGCTGCTTTAGAGTCTGCCCCATAGAGGCGCACAGCCTCATCCAGCTTCTTTTTAGCGACCTCAACCCGATCGGTTGCAGCAGCCTCACCTGCCAGCGCCGCGCTCACACGAGACGAAGCCGATTGAGCCGCAGCCTCATACGCGCGCGTCTTTTGAGCAGCAGCCTCAGTCGCCGCATTCAATCTTTCACGAGCCTGCTTTACCTTCTCAACAGCGCTAGCCTCACGCTCGGACGCGGCCTGAGCCTTAGCGGATGCAGCCTGCACGGCAGAAGCCGCCTGATCCACCTGAGCTTTACCCTCAGCCATCACTGAACGCATCTTGCCCGCAAAGCTTTTAGGAGCATCCTCCAAAGCCTTCGACAAGGTGGACGTATCTAAAGCCCCAAACTCAGCGCTCAGCGCTTTGGCTGCGCCACGAAAAGATGGGACCACGTGCAGCCATGCGGTACCCAGTTCAATCCCATTAGCCACCGGCTCCGCACCTTTCTTTTTCTCTTGTCAAACTTTTATTGTCCGCCCACGCGCGCCACTAAAAACACGCCCCAGAACCGGCAAGGCCCTAGGGCGCGCATAAGTGCTACCGAGACTGGCGAGGAGCTGCGAGCAACTCCTTCAACTCATCAAGAGGCAACCCCACATACGAGGACTTCTTCTCACCAAAAGTCGGGCGAGGGAAAGGCTTAGGGAGATTACGATTTTTCTGCCCATCCTTTGTTTTCGCCCACTGCAACCACGCGAGCGCGTCTGCGACTCTCACGCCCCACTGGTTGTGCAGGTAGGCCCATTGCCAGTGGGGGTTCAGCGCACGATGGGTCCATGATTCGGGTTGTGTAATCATGGCTGCGCATAGGTCGGCTGCGTGAGATGGTGGGAGTGTTTTCCAGTTGGGGATGCCGTAAAAGCGCTGGAAGTCTGCGGTAAGTTCTGCTGGGGCTGCTCTTGCTGCTCCCAGCAGCATTGCTAGTTTGGGAGTGCTGCGCTGATTGTTTGTGCGAAGAATTCAAATATTTCTTCGGTGGAAACGTATCCGCGTTTGTCGCGGATATGTTTTTTGATGCGCGCAAGCTGTGTTTTCCCGTACACGTCGGTAAGGACTTTGACCAGTGCCAGTGGGTCCTCTGATGAGCCTGCCATTTGTTCCATTAGCTCAAAATTGTCCCCGATGTTTTTGTCTATGGTGATTTCGAGGCCGTCGATAGTGACGGTGATCGTGTCTTTTTTTGTGCGTGGAGCCATGCCCGTTTCCTTTCAACATTATTTGGGTGTGCCATGCCCTGCGTGGGTGTGGTCGCGGCGCGCAGGTGTGGGCATGGCGGTTATGATCCTGCGCGCCGCGAGATGAAGGTGGGCGGGTTAGTGCTGTGTTTTGGCTTGCGCCATGTACTCATACAGCGTGTTGCCTGCCGCGTCATTAAAACAGGACAAGGTGACTTCCAGTCCGACTGGTTCGCCGTCTTGGTAGGAGATTTCCCCGACCTCAGTGATTTGCCCATCGGGGACGACTAGGCGTTTGATGATCCCGCCTGTCATTGCCATTTCGACAACCCAGACCCCGTGGGGCAGTTCCTTGTTGTTGTGTAGGATTGTCAGGCCGGTTTCTAGTGTGCCGCTCACGTTGGCTTCACCGAAAACCGCTTTGAGTACATCCACGTCGAGGACTTGGATAAAAGTCCAGCCCAGTGACTCGGTGCGTGAGGTGCGAATTGTTAAAACCTTGTCACCTCCCCACGCCACCACGTCCTCAGTATCAACCTCGACTTCGTTTGTTAGCCCATCTTCTGACACGTACCCCAGCCGCTTAAACGCGATTGGCAGGTCAGTGGTTGCGTCGGTGGGGATGCTTGTGCCCAAAGGAGCAAAAGCAATAGCGCCAGAGGCTACCGGTTTAGCAGCGCTGACAAGTTTCGCATTAGGAGAACCCATTTTCTCTATGCCTTTCATTCAAAAGTGTGCAGTAATAGATCAGCTATCCGGATTTTCCGGATAGCTGCGGCCCCGGTCAGAATCTTCTTACGCGCCGGGGAAAACACTCACAACAACCGTGAGCTGATAACGCGGGCACGCAGAAGCCGGATCAGGAAAGTTGTACACGCTCTCCACACTCACCCGCCCCACTTGGGGAAGCTCCCACGCGCGCATCACAATAGAGGCCACCTCATCTGCGAGCGCTGCTGCGCTTCTTCGGGTGGGTGCCCATGCTTGTATTGCTAGGGTCGCTGTGTCGTCAAGGTGTGTGCGTGCGCCGCCTGTGCGTTCTACTGTGACAAAGGTGGGTGGGCGCGTGGCGGGGATTTGCGCGTAGGCTTTTACCCCTTCTGCGAGATGACGTGAGAGGTGCTGGATGATGAGTGCTTCAGTGTTCATCCGTGCACCGCTTTTAGTAGTGTGTTTTCGCGTGCGTTTCGTTCACGGGCGTGCTCGGTTGCTGTGCGTACAAGGCCGTGCGGCCTATCTGTCCACACCACGTCGCCCACAAAGCCCTCGCCTGCTCGTGTGGCGAGGTCGCGTGTTTTTTGTTCGATCACTGGTTCTAGTGCGCGCGCGAGCTCATCAAAGTTGATGTCGAGTTTGGTTTGTGTTCGGCCCATGATTAGGCTCCTTTATCCTTGGACGAGTCGTGCTGTCACTTGCCGGTTCCACGGGGTAGGCGTATTTGCTATCTGGTAGGCGATCGGGTTACCGACCACGTCGTAGACCTCGCCTCGAACTCTCACGCGTTTTGCGCGCAGGCTCGCCGTATAGGTTTTCGGGAAATGAAGCTGGATTTCAAGAGCATCACCATCAGGGCGGATCGAACCATCAAGGTCCCTTGTTGATGCGGGTGCGACGAGAACGTTTTCCACATCCCCCTCAATCATCCACTCAACTGTCATCTCGTTAAAATCATCCTCACCCGCCGTGCGGCAAGCAAGGATTGTGATGGTTTCGCCGTGGATCATAGGAGTACTCCCCACGGTCGCTTGATCGGCATGTTGCCGATCGGGCTTGTTTCAAATGCGCCACCGCGTGTGAGTCCCAGACGCTTCCTATGCACCCGGGTGAAACTCATTTGCCCAACGGGCATCGAGTAGGTCGTCGACTGTGAATACGGGCCGCCACTCATCGATGCTTGCGTTGCGCCGAAGGCTGCGTAGGGGTCTGCCTGGGTGCGTGCCGCATAGTGGACCATGTCGCACACAACATCGGCAGCAGTATCGGCGCGAACTATTCCCTTGTCGATCAGCTGCTCGATGTTGTAGCCTCCGGCTGCCAGCTCATCTCGAACGATCCGTGATGCCCTCGCCAGTTGCGCGTCAAGCACATGTGCGAGGGCATCGTCTGGATCGCCATAAACGGCCCGGTAGTCGTCGGCTGAGGCGAGCGTGAAACCTGTGTCGGGTTTTTCTTCTGCCACGACTACGCCCCTCCTTGCCTATTCGACAGACGTGGGTTTCTTGCGTGTGATACCAAAGCTGGCGAAGCTCTTTTCGAGCTTGACTGCCACAGTCTTTGATACCAGCGCTACCCCATCGACAAACTCAACCTTCGGTGAAGTGACGAGCAGCTGAGGGAAGGCCGGTGAATACACCTCAACAAGACTAGAAGAAACAGTCTTGGTATCCTCGGCCCTCTCAGCTGCTTCAGTATTCTCAGGGGATTTATCCTGCTGATTCTTACGTGTCGTGGACATCAGATCACTCTGCGACTGAGAGGACACCATGAGACTTTTCGTTGCCGTAGATCAGACCGATTTCACCGTAGATCTGAATCTTATCGGACGATCCGGTCTTAGCTAGAGGCTCAGCAAAGAAATGCCCCTTGCCGGGGACTTCCAAGAACGCTGGCTTGAGCTGTTCAAGCGAGGCGACAATCAGCTTATTAACCGGGGCGTAACGGTTCAGCATGATGTTACAGCGACCAAAATCAGTTTCGATGGTCTGAAGATTCACGCCACCAACGTCGCGCATGGCCTCCTGATAGTTCGCTTCCTTAATAAAGATACGCGACAGAGCACGCTTCAAAGACGCATTCACAATGATCGTCCGCGTCTCAGATTCCTGGATACCGCCGTTCTGCCAGACTTTTTGCATCAGATCGAGAATGTCCTCAGCCATGAGATTTATAGCAGTGTGTTCAGTTGTCGCAACGTTCGTCTTGATTGCCTCGATCAGGCCCCGAGTCTTACGCGCCGACGTGTTGTCCGTCGGGTTAGCGAACTTACCTGTCAGGAAGGTTTTTTCAACATCACGGGCAATCTGCTTGAGTTGCTGCTCGATCTGCCACGTGACCTCGTCAGCCGGATATGTCTGGCCGCCGATCTGCACGGTTGCTGCACCATCAGTAGAAACCTGGCGAGTGGCAGACTGGCGCGTGTACGACACAGCAACAGCTTCCTGATGGATTTCCAGCACGTTCGTTTCGTTAAAACGCTTACGCTCGGAATACTCCGAGACATCCGCTCCTTCGAGACGCTGACGTGAATCTTCAGCATCACGCAGGTCATAACCTTGCCAACCAAAAACGGTTGACCCCACAGACTCCCCGCCCGTTAATCCACCGATCGCAGACAAAAGCGGAGTGTCTTCTGGCGAGGCTGAAAACAGCTCACCAACGTAGTTGGGGAGGTTATAAGTCGTCCCCATTTCAGAAATTGTAGGCATAGTTGCCCTCCTCATTGAATAGTGATTGATTGCTTGAATGTTGATGTGTTACTGCCGGGCAGCCAGCTCGCCGATCTTCATCGTCTTCAGCTTCGCTGCCAGCTTGTGGTCACCAGACTTTTCTGCCGCGCGGATTTGCTCATCTAAACTCAAATCCGCGCGCCGAGTCGGATAATGACCAGCCCCCGAATCACCCGCCACACCACCAAAGCCCGCGAGCGCCTTTTTGAGTTCTTCGCCGTGGGCTTCGATGTCTTCGAGAGTGTCGCCGCGTAGGAGGTTTTCTGGGATGCCTTTGTCTTGAGCGACCTGGGATTTCCACCCTGCGATCTCGTCGGCGTGCTCAAACTCGATGATCTTGGCTTGAAGGTCCTCGATTGTCGTGTCCTTGTCGGCAATGAGTTCTTTGAGTTCTTCGATCTGTTTGAGGTTGGCTTTTGAGCGGTTTTCCCACTCTCGAGCGTGTTTCTTCCAATCAGTTGTCGGCTCTGTCGTGTCAGAATCGGAGTCTGGGTCATCATCAACGTCTGAGTCGGTGTCGGATGTGTCCGAATGGGTCTGGCCCTGAGGGGTTGTGGTGTTGTCGGTGGTTGAGGTTGGTTCCTTTACGGAATTCTTTACTGGAATGTCTGAGGTCTTGTCGATGTTGACGGTTGACTGAGCCATGATGAGTGTTTCCTTTCCGGAAATTGGTATGAGAAAACCCCGCAACCCTTCGGTGCGGGGACAACTAGTGGGTATAAGAAAACCCCGATAGCCATTAGCTAACGGGGTTCACTCACGAATGGGTTAGGCGATACTGGCGGCCTTTTGACGCAGCTTCTTCTGAGCTTTTTCCAAGTCACGAAATTCGGGAGCCCAATACGGGTCTTCTGGTATTTCAGCACGCAACCGGGCCATGAGCTCATCAGGCAGAATCACGTCACCGTTGATGAGCGGACTCAAAATGAAAATGAAAGCGGTGCCCGGATCCATCTCGTAATATTGATCCCCTATAGCAACCTGCCCGTAGGGATCACGAGTCTGAGCCGCATACACATGTAGATCGTCATAGAGCTTGCGGACCTCCATCATTTCATCCAACACTGCGTTCACCTCCTACGGCAACCCTTGATACGCGGTTTTGATCTCCAACGCACCTGCTTTATTTCGATGAATAGCCACTGTTACTACTTCGCCTCTAATAGTAGCCGATAAAGGGGCAAGCGACTCCCCGTCCCAATAATTTTCAAGGACTTCCCGTATAGCGTTAGTGATGTCACGCTGCGTCCACGACTGCGAAAACTCGCTACGCGGCCTCATCCCCTTAACCTTCCACCCGTGACCATACATGTGTCCGCCACCGTATTTCGGATTCCCACCATAGAAGATGTGCTCAAGCGTCCTCGATGTCAACACCGGAAGCGTGTTGGGCCAATCCGAGGGAGGAAGCGGCGGGTCCACTGGCCGTACTTTGAAGTGAGGATCTGGCTTTGATGGTAATCGTAGGATTTCTTGACGTCGCCGCTTCTCATACGCCCCAAGATCAAGAGACTTGTCAGGAGTTGTACCTTTCGGTAGTTCCGGCCATTTCCCGTCTGTGTACTCCTGAGGCCGCAAAGCACGCATCTCCTTGAGAATGTCATTGATCGACGCGCCCACACCCGCTTTACCTTTTGCTTCCTCGTACAAGGCGTAATAACGATCTGGATCATAGCCTTCAAGATGGGCAGCCTTACGGTCAAAGTTGGGAACAATATCGCAATCGCAATCATCATGTTGCTTCTGGCCACGCGCATCAGCTTGGGACTGATACACCCAGCCACGTGATGCCAGCATCGTACAAAACGCACACGTTCGAGCACCGCGCGGGACTCGCGCCCATCGAGGTTTCGCCGGATCCAAATGCACACATCTGGCAATCGTGTCCCGCTGCTCATACTTCATCCAGTTCGCTAAACTCCCCTCAAGCACCCGGCGCGTACGATCTGGATCATCACCCCACAGGTGCCCGGCAGCCCACCGAACTGTCTGCTTGATCTTCTCCTCTTCAATCCCCTGGGATGTCACCGCACGATAGACAGGCAAGCCCGCAGTTTTCGCGCGCACATCCTCATACCACTCAGCAGCCGCAGCAACAGCGAGATTCCCATACACGCGTTCAAGCGCTGGCACCAACTCCAACAAGGCATCACGCGTGGCCTCGGGGTCTGACAAGTCCATGAGGGCCCACCCACGACGCATTGCTTGGCGCACCAAACGCACAACCGTATCCTGCGCGGCCTGTAATTTCGCCAGCTCCGCCCGAGTCGTCAACGCCTACGCCTCCTCAAGATTTTCCGCAGCCTTTTCCGGTAAACGTAGTGACACAGGAACCGCGCCAGTAAGCTCCACACCCTCAATATTTAAGAGCTTTGCAGCTGACCGTGGTTCCACACCAGCTCTCACCGCGACACCTAACGCGTCAAAGCGGGCTTTCATGTCCGCTGAATCAACGCCCCCCCCCGCCTTGAGCGCGGTGCTTTCCTGCTGGACGGGTTGATTAGGTTGAGGCGTGGATGGTTGTTGGTCTTGTGGGTTGAGCCGGTCGAGAATCCCAACAGACTCAGCCCGGCGTTTATCCGCGAGCAAACGAGCAATCTGAGCTGAGGAATACCCTAATTCTTCAAGCACCACCGTAGACTCTGCCATCCACGGGAGAACCTGCAACTGCTTAACAATGGCATCGGACTGAGAAACAATCGACGGATGCGCCGGATCACCCCACCGAGTCGTAATCCCCAACAGCTCCAGTGGCGCCTCAGTCAGCCCGTCTCGCAGCATCACCGCGTGCCGGTAAATCCGCTTAAGCACAATATCAGCGATACGCTGCACATTCTTAGCTTTAATCACCAGATCCTCACGGGCCGCATACACCGACTCCGCTGACGACGGATTATCCTGAATGACACCAAGGGAGGAAACAGGAAGCGAGGTCACGCCAGCAAACTCCGTAGCCAAAGCCCGCAACTGATCCACATATGGCTGCGCGGACTGCTGAGGCAAAGTCGTAACCTCCGGAATCTCACCTTCCTCATCACGAGTCACACCCTTAACGGAACCAAGCCGCCATTTCCACTCTTTGATCTGCTCGAACACGTCCGCATCCACACCACGCATCAAAATACCCGGCGCAGTAAATAACTCAGCCGCCAACTCACCACGAATTACCGTGCGCATCGCCCGCTGAGTAATAGACATGACATCACGTGAAATCCGCGAGCGCCCCATTGGACGATCAAGGGAGGGCTCGAATGGGATCGCTTCGATCATGGCTTGTCCGATGCCGTGGGCATCAACCGTGACCACGTTCCATGTTTGTGTTTTGGCGAGTACGTAGGTGATGTTTGGTGTGTAAAAGCTCATTCGTGTGGGTGCGCCTGAGTCGTCTACATCATCAACTGTGAGTCCGTGGGATATGCGTCTGCGGACTCTGTCCCATAGGCCAGCTGCCCAGTCTGCTGAGTGTCCTTGGATGATGACTTCTGGTTCGCCCAGCACCGGGTTTCCTTTGCGTAGGGTGAGGAAGGCGACGCTCATTGTGAGAGAGGCTGGGATGGTTTGGGCGATTTCTTGTTCAAAGTTGTTGGCTTGGAGAAGTTCTTGGAGGCCGTGTGGGTCGTCTTGGCCGTCTTTGGATGTTGTGCCGTCCCAGTTGATTAGGTCTGATAATCCGAATACGGCTTTTCGTGGCCAGCCGATAACTACACCTAGTTGACTGGAGATGTCGTCAGGTACCGATAGGTCGAGGTTATCTGGTGTGATATGCCCATCGAGGTATGCTTGGCGGAGTGCGTTGCGAGGCTGTTTTACTCTCCATAGTTCAACGCACAGTTCTAGCGCGTGTTGGTCGTCTGGGGTTAGTGCCTCGACTTTGGGGGCTGGGACGTTGAGGGGGTGGGCCAGAATGAATTTACGGGCTCCGACTGTTGTCATGTGAGTGCCTTAGCCTTTCTTCCGGGATGTCGACGTGTTTTCTTTGCCGCATACACGGCGGCGCTGACAGCTTCTAATGGGGTTTCGTCACCATCTTTTGTTGTCGCTTTCCATCCATAGGCCCCGTCTTTTCTGCGCACTTGACGGTCACACACTGCTACAGAAGAATTCAACGCATCATCTGGGGTTCCTTGAGGGTGAGTGATTTTTCCTGCGCGCAGTGATTCAAATGTGGTTGAGCACGCCTCAAAATACTCACTCGTTGTCATGACATGCACAATCTTGCGTGGCACGCCGCGCTCATGCAATGCTTCAGCTAAAGCAGGCCCACCAGAGCCACCCAATAAATTAATCTGCGCAGTGCGCCTCTGACGTTCAGCTAGCCAATCAGCAACTCGTTGGATGCTTTGCTCAGATGAGCCTGTGAAAGTGTCAATAATGTTGACGTGGATCCGTGCGTTTAAGCCGGACCCTTCTTTTACTGCCCCGGCGAGCGCTTGTCGTTTTCCGTCTGCACTAAATGCCACGGCAAAACTTCTGATTCCGTTGGTGGGGGCGGGGCTGGTGGTCTCGTCCCATAGTTGGGGGCTGATTGCTCTGGTTGCTCCTGCGTGGGTTGGCCAAGCTCCGAGGCGTTCACGGGCAAAGCCTTCGGGTGATAGTGAGGTGTGTTCGCCTTCGATGAGGGTGATTTGGAGCCGTCCTGCTTCTAGGGCGGGGTTGCATGCGGCCCATAGGGCGCGGTCGCTGGTGTCGAGTTGCTGTGTGGGGTCGGGGGACCATTCGTGCCATGTGAGGTTGTGTGCTGGATGGTCTGCGAGCGCGGCGTTTCGGTGGCGTTCAAAAATTTCACCTGAGGCGTTGGGGCCTGGGGGTGTTCCCACGATGAACCATTGGGAGTTGTGGAGGGGGCCTGCGCTAGTTGTGGGGGTTTGAGCTTCGAGTGCGTCCTCGGTGAGTTCTTGGGCTTCGTCGAAAACGAGTACGTCGGCTGTGAAGCCTCGTGCGGAGGATTTAGAGCGGGCTACTACTCGTAGTGCTCCACCGGGGATGCCTCGGTGTTTATCTGGTTTGAGTTTGATTTCTTCTTGCCCGTTCACGTTTCGTACATACTCAACGAGGGCGTTAAGTTCGGGGTATTTTGCGTTGGGGTCGTTTGCGCCATCTCCGAAAAAGTGCTTAAACCGTCGAAAATGTGCTTGGGCTGTTTTGACTTCATGGGCTGAGTGCAAAATATGTTCGCCTAGCCCGACCATGCCAAAAAGTTCTCGTATTTCAAGGAGCGCATTTTTGCCGTTTTGACGTGGAACCGAAAGACCGTGCTTAAGGACCTTCCAGCGATTGTGAGCATCAGCCATCATCCAGTCTGATAGCACGAGTTCTTGCCACGGGTCAGGGACAAGCCCATAGGAGGCCGCAAGCTCGCAGGCAAGATCAGCATAATTTTTAGCTGCTTTTGCGGGGGCGATTCTGATTCGCGGCTCTTGACTGTCGTTTGGCCAAGCGGTCCTTAAACGAGATGACATCTGGCGTATCTTCTCCTGTCACAGTATGCGCATGTGAGGGGCCTACGATCTGATCTATGAGTTCACGAGCCTGAGCAATCAACGGTGCGCGGCGCTCAGGCTGGGCCTGTTGGATTGATTCGACGCACACATCAAACAAATTTTTGCGGTGTACAAGAGCATCAAAAACATTGTCATCACTCACGAGGTGCCCCTAAAAACGTGAAAATACAAGAAAAACCCCACAGGGCGAGGAAAACCCCCTTTTTGCGGGGCCTGTAACCTGCCCGAGAAAGCACAGCAGAAAACGGAAGCCAAAATTGAGGTGAAAAACATGAAAACGGGGGGGTATCGCGCTATACCACCGCGGGGGCGAAAGCCCGTGGGGGGAGGGGATACTCCCCGTAAGAGCTGCCAAAAAGGGAACCCTGCTCTTTTAATATGCTCATACTACCATGCGAAATCGACATGTGAAACACGATGAGGTCGAACGCGAGGACGATCACCTGCCCCACGGGACTGGTTGCATCGTCTACACAACACTCTGCCATTGTCGAGTGTGTTCTTGCCACCCCACCTGTGCGGTAGAACATGGTCAGGCTCAGCACTATTAGGTTGCCTGCCTTGGGAGTAGTCCAGCTCTACATGACAGTGTGGGCAGTGGGTGAGCCCAGCCATACGCGCCCTATGTAGAACACGTGTTCGCCACCTCTTGTACTGCGCTGTACCTGTCCTACTGGTAGCCAATTGGATTCACCTCGCTACCGAGCCAACGCTGCTGGCCTGTAGGACACGTCCTCAAGAATCGAACCACGATGCAGGCAAGATCTGGACTAGAAGCACGAACGGTCATCCTAGGACCCATGCCCAACGATGACCACTAATATCATAGTACACCGTTGCACCCCTACATTTCAACGAATCTTCACCCACTCGTATCCACTAATGCAGCAATATCACCCGGACGATACAAGCGCGGCCCTACACCCTCCACAGCATGCAGCTTTCCCCGATGACACCACGATCTCACCGTTGCATCTGGGATCACCCGACCTGTGAGGATTTGCGCAACCTCAACCGCACGAGCCCTAGGGAACGGCCTCGTAGCGATTGCGTCCAGCATTGCCTGCCTCGATTCTTCCACGTCACTGCGGGCTCCACAGGACCTACACACTGCTGCATCCACATACCGCTCGACAAGCAGATCAGTGCCACACTCAGCGCATCTTCCCGCGAACACCAACGCCTGTGAACACGGCGAGGCAAGGCGCTCAAGACGATGAACCGCATACACCACCTCGTCAACAAACGCTGGTGCCTGAACCCACCGCTTCGCCACGTCCGCATACTGACGGAACGTCTCACGAACCGCACACCAGTTGCCACGCTTAACGAAGTACTTCGGTCCCATCACCCATGACGCAAGCTCGCAGGCCCAGACATTCACAGCATCTTGCATGTCCCACACCTCAAGAGCAAGCGCAAGGTTCAACGGCTCCTTCGACGAAGCACCCCCACCACCCGGTGGGTCCCCATGAGACAAGCCAGCAAGCGCATAATCCAAATCCCCCATCAGCTGAGGAAGATCAGAAACAACCACACGCAACCGGTTCACCGCTGATTGAGAGACAAACTCCCCAGAGCGTAAAGGCTCCCCAGTGATCGGACACATCCCATCAGCTGCCATAATCCCCCAAGCCTTCACTGCAACAACTCCTACACGGCAAGACATTCCCATGCCAAGAACACCTCTTGCGCGGCTTTTTCTTGCGCTTCCTGTTCCGCCTAGACGCAGCTGGAAACTCAGGCCCCGCCCGACCAAAGCCCGGCCCACCCCCAGACACAGGGCTAGCCCGACCCGGATCCGGCCCAGAACCCGGCCTTTCCCTACCCGACCCGACTCGACCCTTCCCTACCCGACCCGTGTATTTCGATATCCGGAGGGCAGCACTGGGCGAGTCGGGAGCCAATCGGCCCCCAGTCGTAGGACTATGGTCCCTGCTACTACTAGGACGCACACCGCCAGGAACAACATCCGATAAAGGTTCCTGCAAGCAATGATCAGTCGCCCGCGGATCAACTTCACCAGGAGTTCCACTCACACTGGAATCAACCCCACCAACACCCTGACTCAACTCTCCCGCGAGCACACCCACCGAGGGAGTGTCTGAGGAAGGAATCTGGATATTTTGTGCAGGGGACTCGCTAGGAGCAGTGGAATCAACCCCACCAACACCCTGACTCAACTCTCCCGCGAGCACACCCACCGAGGGAGTGTCTGAGGAAGGAATCTGGATATTTTGTGCAGGGGACTCGCTAGGAGCAGTGGAAGGACGCAAAAGCCCACGTTCTTCCAAGTATTTTCTAGACCATTTCCCATATCTAGGACTAGCAGGAGCAGCAAGGAGCTCATGATAAGTACCCCAAGAACCCGTAGGATCATCTTGACGCTGACTATTACAACCCATACAGGCAACAACCATAGTATCAACACTTCCGGCGCTACCAGGCTCAAGATGGTCAAGCGTACCCTTACGATTAGAAGGCTTACCCGGCCAATACACCTCTTTGCCACACCACCTGCAATTATCACCATCACGAAGCATAACAGGACCCCGAAGATTAGGATCCGCATTATCATTACGACGCTGACGACCCCACTCAACATCCTCCTTAGAACGAATATTGATGTAATCCTCGTCCTGAACAATCCTAATCTTCTTCTTTTCCCCATCTCCTTCCCACTCAAACAAACCAACAGCCAAACACTGCTCAAGCAAAATCTTCGCCCGAGAACCCCCATACATGAAAATAACGCCAAGATCGACAATATAATCAGTCAGATGCTTCGCCGAATAAGCAGCACACCTACACACGAAACCATGAATCTCATTAATCGTTCGCTCATCAAAACCCTCAACAGTCGCCAGATCCATCAAACGCGGATTCGTATCCGACTCATCACCGACCTTAAGCCAAGACAACAGAAAACCCCCCTTTCCTATACCTATATATGTGCATGCACGTGCGAGGGAAAGAATCAATCACTACAACGACACTCACCCGTCACAGGATTAATAACCCCACCACAAGAATCACACACACGCACCTGCACAAAAACACTATCCGCACTACTTACAATTTCTTGCACACCAAACACCCCCTCCCCCTACTTCCCTTGCCCCTCATAATCCTCCGGATACAACCACCACGGACGAAACCCAACCCCACACACACGCCTGTAATACGCCCGCTCAGTACACATACGCCGCTCATTTTCAACCCTCCTAAAACACGGACCACAACGCGCACGACCAGCAACCAAAACCTGCCCACACTCAGGACAAAACCTCTCCACACCACGACGCAAACCCACACCCCACACCACAAACAACACCCCCCTCTTAGAAAGGCGACAAAGAAGACGCGCTCGCAGCTGGCGGCCAGACAAGCCCTTCAGAAACAGGTGTGGTAGACGCATTTTCTGAGGGCGCTTGGCCGGTGCGTTCTACTTTTGCGCGGGCCTTTCGTAAGGACGGGCCAATATCATCAACTTGCAGCTCTACTACCGTGCGTTTGTCGCCCTCACGTGTCTCGTATGAGCGTTGAGTAAGCCTGCCTGTCACAATGACACGCATACCTTTACGGAGCGTCTCTGCGACATTATCAGCTAGGTCACGCCAGCACGTGCAGCGCATAAAAAGCGTGTTTGATTCATGCCACGTGCTCGTGTCCCTATCAAAAAGCCTCGATGAGGAAGCCACATCAAACGATGCGACAGCGACCCCTGTTTGCGTGAAACGCAGCTCAGGATCACCCGTCAAGTTTCCTTTTAGTGTTATGAGTGTTTCACCAGCCATACGCGCACCCTCCTATTCGCTCTTTTTCCATCGACATTTTTTACACATGCCCCCAGCAGCTATAGCGACCGTGCCAGGCATAGCACCAGCACGCACACCCTGAGGGCGCAACAACCTCCCGCAATCCCCTTCACAGGGCCTAGCCCCAGCAGCTATCAGGTCAAAAACCTCATCAAGACTCTTACCTGACTTACACACCCACACGGCTATAGCGCGACGCTCACGACTTCGAGTCCCCCCAAAAATTTCCTCCCACCGATCATTTACAGCCCTAGGATGCGCAACATCACGACACAGCTGCTCATAGAGGCATTCACGTATCACTGGGCAAAACTCGCATATACGCAAAGCATGAGCAGCTTCCTCAGAATCAGAACGCACAGGGAAAAAGAAATTCTTTTCCACATCATCCAAATACCGACACGAAGCCTGCGTCACCCACCCACGCATACCTCAACACACATCCTCAGATACGGCAGGTAAACGAAAAACACTAATACTCACACCCTCCATAGACACCCCCGCATAATGCTTACTCCCTATCCAACGCACAATCCGCGAGTCGTCCTTAATGACATTGCCTGTGACTGTGAGAGCATCCCCAATAGCACGCATCAGCTTGTCAAGATCAGGCTTAGTCGCAGGACGATCAAAACGCGCTCGGGTGGGTCGTGGAAGATGAAAAGACACATCGATGCTGACTGGTTCATCTAGTGGTAGCTCCCAGCCTTTTGATTGAGCAGCCCGCGTCACCTCGAACGCGACTTTTGTGCGCCACGCTTTCAACTCTGCCCCCTTATGATGGACCATCACAGGGCGGGAAGAACCCGTAAACACTTTCATTGACCCTTGAGGTACTGGCACGCCAGCAACCCACACCCGCCCTAAAGCGGTGCACATAGGTCCAAACTCTGCTGTCATCAGCGCTCACCCCACACCAGAAAACACACCGCGAGGGCGGACAATACTTGCATGACGATAAAACCGGCTATGAGTAGCCACGAGGAAACCCATACGCCCAGCGGTACCCCGAACGCTAAAAGCCACGTCATAACATGCGCGCAGGCCAACACCACCACAAGCGATTTTTCGTTCTCACTCACACGTATCACCCTCAGCTAGACGCGCAGCCGCATCATGAGCAGCATCCGCATATGTCAATGCCGCAAAAATCTGCAGCGCAAGTTTTTCGCACACCGGCTCCACACGACGAAACACATCATCGAGTTCATCAGCTAAAACTCCCAGATCGTCACGAACCCTCATCCACATATCAGAAGAAAAAGCGTCTTTTCCCATCAGCACAGTCCAATCACTCACAAGCCTGCGTGCAGGCCTCATTGCAGACGGGCTTAATCGTGGCCCGCTCAGGGTGAGCCACTAGCCCCACTAAAAACGGCTGCAAAGCCTCTAAAACAGCCTCCATATAAAGCCAGTGCGTATCCAAGCCCACAACAGGTTCAACCGCGCGCACAGCCTCAAAACACGCTTTACGTACCGACAAAGGCACCCACACAACCGACTCGCATTTTTCACACATAAAATCAGCCCCTATCGCCGTCCAGCTACGCGGCCCGCGCGCTTGAAGATGTACCAACAAGAGGCAAAGAACAACGCAAACGAAACAAGCGCCACCCAGCCGTTGTCATACCCGTAATTACCCCAGCCAAAGACCAAAAGACCGCTGAGACAGAAAACCGTTAACGCCACATAATCACGCTTCAACATTTCTCGCGTCCCTCCTTTTCTAGTCCTTGGTGCGTTGGGTTCCTCCCCAGTAGGCTTGAATCGGAAGCACACGACAGGCTCACAGGAGAACGCCCATCACCTACTAGGGAGGAAGAATTGCACTCACTGTTTGATTGGTTTATGTCACTAGACACAGGCGTGAAAATTTCTGCACTTGCACTGCTGACTACATTCCTGTTTGGTTTTTTCAATGCAGCTCTCGCTCTTTTCAGGTACATCACCGTCGAAAGACCGATGATAAAAACCCACACGCACTCAGAAACAACGAGCAGCCATAGTCCAAGGCGTGATGACAATGCAAACACAAATGCGCCTAAGACAGATGAAGCTGAGAGCCAAGCGAGGAACCCTACGCGAGTAATTTTCATCTGGACCAATAAAAATGCTTTCATGCTGCGAAATACTGGTAATACGAGCGTCACAATCTTTGCAGTCACAAACCGCGAGGATTTTGTTTTACTTGATCTTGAAACACCCTGCACACTCGATCCAGACCGATCAGTAAACGGAGTCGCCATCGGCGCTTTCGGGGCACCCGTGCCAGGCGAGATAGTGTTAGAAACGTCTTCAACCGAAACACCCATCATTGTTCCGATTCCTCCTCGACCGATCTAGACCTGTCGGCCATATGCTCCGCTAAAACACCACGCAAAACCTGCTTGGCCCAGCAATCGAGGCGGCCTTCACGCACCGCCTTGAGCGCGGCGACAACCTCTTTCTCGCTGATGTCGTAACGAGCAAGACGGGTCGCCACCAAACCAAGAAGCTGAGCCTCCCCACGGGAACCCGGATCGAATGGACTCACACGACCAGCCCTGACCCCATCTCCGCCGTTGCGGCGCAAGTGGAAGATCACATCCACCGCTTCGGAGGAATAACACTTGACGCTGACGGAAACCTTGTCGAACCCCTCGAATAAGGGGGAAACCTCAGACACTTCAACCCACGGCATCACGCCACCCCCCTCAGCAAGGACAACGCAGACACAGCAGAAAAGGGTGTAGTCCACCCAAGGACTGAAATCATGGACCAACCGGCCTTTCTACATAAACGCTTTTCTAGAGCGGTACTGAAAAAATAGGATTCTCGCCGCGCTTTGCAACTGCGCGGCAGGAATCGGGAGCTAGAAAAACCGTGTAGAATCGGCCAGCAGGTATTCCCCTTACGGGTCTTGTATTCCCTGCGTACTCCCGACACTAAGGCCGTGAATATAGTAAAACCAGCTTTTGAACGGGAGCTGGATACCGTTCTACACAAGGTGTTTCTAGCACCTGCACCAGACAGTACACGAGTCCCGCCAAACATGTCAAGCGTTTTCGCACTCATCTCTCACACCCCTCAGCAAGGACAACGCAGACACGGCAGAAAAGGGTGTAGTCCACCCAAGGACTGAAATCATGGACCAACCGGCCTTCCTTTTGAAACGCTTTGTTAGAGCAGTACTAAAAAGATGAGCACATTTTTCACGCTGCATATGCATGAAAAAAGCACCGGGAGCTAACAAAACCGCAAAAGGATCGGCCATCGGGTATTCCCCCGCCTGTAGGCAGGGTCTTGTATTCCCCGATACTCCCGGCGTTAAAGCCATAGATACAAAGAATCCGACCTTTGAACGGGAGTCGGAAACCGCCCTTTTGCAGGTGTTGTTAGCACCTGCCCCAGACAGTACACGAGTCCCGCCAAACCTGTCAAGCGTTTTCGTACACACACCTAAAATCACCGCCGCTTCCTTAACCGAAACATAACGCGGCTGCACAGTTGATGTGGTCATGACGCATCACCTACACAACATGAGTAGATAGCGTGTAGTGAACGCGGCAAAGGCCGATTTACGCAGGTATGCTTATACACGTCTCCTCCAATGGGGATTAAGGCCCCGTTTTCGCGTTCTTCCGCCAAGTCGATAGCGAGAACGGGGTTTTCACTAACTGAATCTGTCAGCACCGGGCTAACAGATAAGAATATAGCAGTGTTAGCGTCATGCTGACAATTTTTATTTATTCGCCGTCTGCGGCGATTCGATAGATCATCGTCCGAGCCACGCCTGCAGAGGTTGCAATTTCCTGCCGGGGTATTCCAGCATCGAGCGCAGCTCTGACAGCAGCAGCACGTTCTGCGGCCGCGTCCAATACCTGCGCATTGAGTGCTCGTGTTTTCTCGCTGGTCCTCTTGACCTCCGCGAGTAGTCTGCGCTTCTCCTGCTCGTTCACACTCATCACCCCAAATACTATCAATGCCACTGCAATGAACATAACGCGGCTGCATAGTTAAACCTCCTGTAGGTTTTCTGACCCCCTCCCGGATGCCCCCGGGTAGGGGTTTGGTTTTAACGATCCGCGAGCCTGGCTCGCCATTCAGCGGCAGCTTCAGCAGTGATGTACACGCGTTGTTTTCCACCGCCCGTGATCTTGGCTTTCAACGGTGGATAGTTTTTCGATGTTCCGTTAATGCATTCCCACGCGGTTGTTTTCGATACACCGTGCAGGTGGGCGAAATCGTCAACGCCCATCATCAACGGACCATGCATGACAACGACTTGCGCTTGAGTTTTCACCGCTTATCCTCCTAACTTCTTCTATTTACTTTCTTCTAACGCTTTTTCAATGCCCGAGCCTGCGAGCGCAGACTGGCTTTCCTCGGCTCTGCGTAGGAGTTCCCACGCGGGGATGCCTAGGACTCTTCCAATTGAGTGCAGTTCGTTGACTGTGAGCTCTTTGTGTCCGTTCAGGCGAGCGCTGAGGTATTCGCGCTTCAGTCCGGTGAGGGAGGCGAGCTGAATGATCTTCAAGTTTTGGCGTGCAATCTCGGCTCGCACCTCTGTTTCGGGGTATATCATTACACTCCGTTCGTAGTAGCGAACATCTTTATAGGTATTATTGTTCGCTGCTACGAACATTGTCAAGCGTTTTGACCTGATTGTTCGCATATGCAAACATTTAGCGCATGGGAAACCCGCTAATTACCGGTGAAATTGACCAGATACTCTCTGAGATTCTTGATGAAATCCGGGGCGATTCAGGCCTTTCGCTACGAGGACTATCGGAAGCATCCGGTATAAAGCTGACGCGACTCGGCGACATTTTGCGTCGCGGCAGGGCTATGACAGGCAATGAGATTCACGCAATCGCGGCAGCTCTCGATAGGTCAGGCTGGCGAGTTTTTCGTGAAGCCGAGGAGCGTTTGGAAGCTGAACAATCCGTTTCGATGTTCCGTTAATGCATTCCCACGCGGTTGTTTTCGATACCCCGTGCAGGTGGGCGAAATCGTCAACGCCCATCATCAACGGACCATGCATGACAACGACTTGCGCTTGAGTTTTCACCGCTTATCCTCCTAACTTCTTCTATTTACTTTCTTCTAACGCTTTTTCAATGCCCGAACCTGCGAGCGCAGACTGGCTTTCCTCGGCAGCTTCAGAAAAACGGGTTTCGGCCTCGTGAGTGAGCGCGCTTGCAGTTGTTCCAATCGCGTGAGCGACGGCTATTAGCTCTCCTGTTGAGAAAGCGACTTCGCCAATCGAGGCATAACGCGGCTGCACAGTTGATGTACTCATGACGCATCACCCGCACGTGAGGGATCAGATATCAAGCACAGTAGCTCACCGGGAGTCAGTGCAAATGCGTCACACATACGCGCGATAAATTCAGGGCTAGGCGAGCGCTCTCCGCCTCGGTAGGCTTTGTATGTGTTGAGTGCGACTCCGCCGAGTGATGCCATTGCTTGGTCGCTGTTTATGCCGGAGAACTTTTTTAGTCGGTCGAGTAGTCCGTTTTTGATGACTAGGTTTGACATATGGCCCCCCTTGCTGTGTTGTTTGATGCAATTTCTGGTTTGCATATAGCAATAATAGGGAGGGGCGATAATGTTTGTCAAGTCAAATGCAAATCTATTTTTGCGTTAGGCAAATGTGCGTTGTATGATGCGTGTATGAAAACAGCTCAATGGCTAAAGAAGGTTAGTGGTGGCACGTCTGTTAGTGCTATAGCTACTCGCGCGGGGTATCCGGCTTCGACCCTGACTCGTCAGATTAAAAGAGGACAGTTGAGTTCTGATGTTGTCATTCAGATTGCTCGTAGTTATCGGACCTCGATTTTAGAGGGGTTAATCGCGTGTGGGCATATTACTGAGGATGAAGCTGGTTTGAAGGCTCGTGCGAATATTGCTGAGGCTTTGGAGGATGCTACGGATCGTCAGTTGATTGAGGAGCTGTTGCGGCGTGTGGTAGATGATGATGGTTTAGGGCATCCTGATTTGCGGACTGACATTGATGTTGATGAGTATATTCAACCTTTCTCTAGAGTTGCTCCGCCCGTTGCGGCAGTCTCGGAGCCACCCTCAGCTCATGATTACTCCTGCGCTAACGATTCGGAAGTTATTGTGTTGCCTAATGGTCGTCGGGTTACGCGGGCAGATATAGATAGGGCTGCGGCGCTGGATGTCGGATACGCGCCTGAAATGGAATGGGACCAACCGCCCGTGAGCGAGGAAGATTATTCGCAGGATTTCGACGACTATCTATAAAAAGCAGCACGGTCTTACTCTTGAGCTTGTCACCTAAAGGCCCATGAGCGTTTTATTTACCGCTCGTATAGAGATAGGGTTCTATCTTGTGACAGTGTGCTTATGTAGGAAAGACCTTAAGTAAGGCGAGGCTAAGGGTGAATCCACAGATACATTCTCTTACTCATAGTGGGATGAGTGTTGCGTTCTACTGGGTGAACGAACCTTCCGCTTACTGTGAAGATCATAGGAATGCTGCGCTCAAAGCCCTTCTGCAAGCTGCAGATGGCGAGGATAACCGGCTAGCTAACCCGTATCAGCGCGCTTTCGCTCGCGCCGCTTTTATGGCGAGGCTAGAAGAACTCTCACACGGACTATTAAAACCATACGAGGAAGTGAAAGCTCTTTCGCGCCCTACTTGTCCGCTGTTTGAAGTTCGGTGGCAACATATCCGCGTCCGCGTACGAAAAGACTCAGGACAATTTACGCACGCTGAGATTCCTATTCGGATGATTTTCGCTGAACCCGTTGAACTTAGTAATGCTGCTTTGGGTTTGCACGCACACGAAAAACTGGTTTTTGAAAACGATGAAGCGCAAACAAGAAGCCGTCAAAACGCGGAGATTGACCACGCGGCAGCAATATATGAGGGCGGCAAGACTAACTGGTGGGGACTGAATCTATATCTATGAGACAAATTTGTGCCCACAATATAAAAAATATAGGTTATACCCTATGGAGTACACCGAAGTGGATTTTGAAGCAATTGAAGCTCTCGCACTTCAACTACACCGCGAGCGCTCAAGGTTTTTAAGAGGGTTGGTTGGTGTTCGTAAGGCTCATGGTCTTACGCAAAGTGATGTTGCTGAGCGTATGGGTGTGAGTCAGCCTACGGTGTCTGAGTTTGAGCATTATGATGCTAATCCGCGTTTGGATACGATTTTGCGGTACGCTTTGGCGGTTGATGCGAATGTGTATTTGCGTGCTTTTGAGGCTGATTCTTTTCGTGCGGGGTGGACTCGGGTTTCTCGGTCTGGGGAGACTACTGAGTTTTCTTGCGAGTTTGAGGTGCCGCGTGTGTGGGCTGAGATGAGTGCAGCATGAGTGCGGGTAGGGTTGCCGTGCAAACGGTTGAGGATTTTATGACTGTGGGTATGCCTGAGATTCGTCGTATCTATGCCTATTGTTTGCGTGCGGCTATGTATGAAAATGGCCCTGATGAGACTATTGAGCGTGGGGCTACGAATATGACGGTTGGACTTCAGTTTAAGAGTGTTGATGATGAGAATCTTGTGCTTTTGCGGTTTAGTTTTGACTTAAAAGGGCGCTATTGGAATGGGGAAGTCGATTATGTGCTTGAGTATGAAGTCGCAGAAAAGATGGATGTGCCTAACTCGGTTATAGAGGAGTTTGCGACACGTTCGGCAGTGATGTGTGTGTATCCTTATGTGCGTTCTGCGGTTGCGGATTTGACTTCAAAGCTGCCGATTCCGACAGTGACTTTGCCATTAAAAAGGCCGGGCGAGCTTGATTTTATGCGTGAGGGAATTTTAGGAGAGTAATACCTGAATGGCCGGCGCCCTTTGCCTTTTATGGTGTGAGTGCGGGCTGAATTAGCGTAAGGGCGTGGCCCAATGACCACTCACTACTTGTCGTTGCATGGTGTGGTCACACACTTAGGCCTTGCTTATATGACACTGCGTACTATCTGAGAGACGGGCGCTTACCTGCCCCTGACAGACTTTCCCTCTTGGCAGTAAGGGTATACAAATGTGTATACTTCAGCTGTCGGAGGCCTTGGCCTGAATAGCCAGCACCCTTTGACCCGACTGCGGATGCAGTATCGGTTCGTGCGCGTATGTTTCGCACATTCATACGTTGGTCTGCCACTCATTTCTTGGGTGGCAGACCTTTTAGTAAAAGCGGCCTATATGTGTAGGCACGTGGCTGTGGGCATGACACCTACACTTACTAACCGTCTATCTCTCTTGATTTATTTAGTTAAGGGGCATCGGACTGTTTTCATGAAGCACAGGGATTTAGAAAACGTTAGGTGAACGGGTTATGTTTCCCAACTCCGTTCACCTCCTTTTTAATGCCATTCAATTTGACTGCGTTTATTAAGCAGTGTATTATGAATGTGTTGAAAGGAGGTGAACAGATGGACCTGGTAGGAATAGCAGCGATCATTGCGACGCTTGCCAAACTTGTTCAAGCAATAGCTGAGCTGGTAGGCGAGATTAAAAAGCCGAAAGATCGCAAGTAAAAAGCTAGTGGTCCGGAGATGAACCATCCAACTCCGGGCCACCGGCCCTACCGGTATTCCATCACACAATATGAAAAATCGCAACGAAATTAACCTGTTCGCCTATATCCTCATAGCCACTCTCGTATGGACTGGTTATAACGCGTACGCACTGGTAGCGCTTGGGATACTCGCTCTTGCTGCGCTGATTGAGCTTGTAGCGGGCTTTGTTGCCCAAAGGAGCGAAGGTGAAAAACAATGAGCGCACGTTACCTGTCTTTGCATGGTGTATCCCAGCATTTAGGTTTGGCTTATACAACCGTCCGCTCTTACCTGCGCGATAAGCGTTTACCAGAGCCGGATGTCATCATCGGCGAAGCACCTGCTGAAACCTTTGGCTGGTCTATCCAGACAATCGACGCATGGCAAGCCAACCGCCCCGGCAAACCCGGCAGACCATCGAAGAACAAGGAGTGAATACGCTATGGGGTGGCGAAATGCCACCCCCTCCACCTTTTAGAATCGCGCGTGTCTCATGTGGTACGCAGATGTGGGTGCCACAGTAGAACATATGTTCTATGAAGTTGCATGAGGTCGAGGACGCAATAGCCGCTCACGGCGTGGACATCATCGAGACAGAGTATGTTGCTGACGGGATATGGGGCTGCTACATGAAACCCATGAGACTCATACTCGTGCGCCACGGACTCACACACGCAGCACGAACCGCGACCCTCCTGCACGAACTAGAACATGTGAAAAACGGGGACGAGGGGCATCAAAGCCCGCGCGCGGAAGCTCGAATCAACCGCCGAGTTGCGCGCACCCTGATCGCGCCTGACGACTGGGCCGCTGCGACGCGAGCGCACATGCAACCAACTGTAGAGGGTCTTGCAGTGGAGTTGGATGTTCCTGTGTGGGTTGTGGTGGCGTATGTTGAGAGTTTGTCACTTTTTATGTGAGCTGTCGGATTCCCGTAGTATCGGGTTATACAGTTCGCGCGTAGAGGTTACTATTTCTGATGCGTCATTATTGAATTGACGTACGTTATGGTGGACTATTGCTCCTATTGCTTGCGCGTATCTGCGTATTGTCGATAGGTGTATATCTGATTGTCCTGACTCGAAACGTGAAATTGAGGCTTGAGTTGTCCCCATGATTTTTGCTACCTCTTGCTGTGTGTATCCTAATGCGGTGCGCATAGCTACGAGGTCTTGTATAAGTTTTTCGTCCGCTGCGACGAGGGTGCGTGCAAAATGATTCTCCGCAGAGTTTGGGGTTTCGCCCAGCAGTTCGTAAATGTCCATCTTCGTACAACGCATTCTCTTAAATATGCCTTTGGTGAGATATTACAGTGCGGGCATCAAAAAACCAAAAGATGAGCGTATTAGCATTAGAGCCATTTTTGGAAACGCGTCCACGCTTCATCGATGTGCCTGTCCTGTTGCCTTAATCCCTCCAGCGCTGCAACCTTATTGCGCGCTGGTTCTGAGCCGAGCTGAAGCGAGGTGGCCACCTTCTCCAACGCCCACCGGGCCATCTCCTGTGACGCATGCTGATAGCCCCTTGTCGTCACAATGTCTGAGTGCCCCATGATGGTCCGAATGATCTCTGGGTCTACGCCTGCTGCTAGAAGAAGCGTCGCTGTCGTATGCCTCGCCTCATGCAGCACATAGTAGGTGTGTTCCTCCTTGTCGCCGCTTTTCCACACACCCGCACGATCTTGAAGGGCTTTCCACGCTTTACGATCCATATCTGAGGAAATCGGCATCTCGGGATTATCCTCACGGAACCACACGAGGCCATGCGGCGAGCGCGGTAGTAGTGCGAGGGCTTCGAGGGCGTTGCGCATCCATGGGACCAGTGGGATTATCCGATATCCGGCTTTTGTTTTTGGTCTGACGAGGTGGTATGAGCCGATGAGTTGGCGGCATTCGTA
Organism: Schaalia sp. lx-260; assembly: GCF_021083645.1. Lineage (GTDB taxonomy): Bacteria > Actinomycetota > Actinomycetes > Actinomycetales > Actinomycetaceae > Pauljensenia. Next base: position 146,508 of record NZ_JAJNRQ010000003.1, read on the forward strand.
GTTTCGTGGTTTGGTGAATGTTCCGCGGGTGCGGTCTTTATAGGATAGTTCTTGGAGTTGCCATGATACGTCGATGGTTCCGGCTTCTAGGTTCACGCAGTCCCATGTGAGGCCGAGGACTTCGCCTTGTCGCATGCCTTGTAGGAGGGCTGCTACCCAGCGGGCTGCGTTGGGGAGTGTATCGGCGGCTTGTAGGAGTTTTGCTGCGTCGTTTGTTGGTATCGCGGTTCGTCCGCTTGCGGATTTTCCTGGGGAAGGGACTTTGAGGACTCGGTCGGGTACGGAGTGTCCTTCTAGTTGGGCGGCTTTGAGGGCTCGGATGAAAATTCGTTGGACGCTTGTGGCGTATGTGGTTGTGAGGTTTGAGTTGATGATCGTGTCTGTGAGTTTTCGTATGTCGGCTGGTGTGAGTTCTTTGAGTTTTCGTCGTCCTAGTGTGGGGATGATCCATTGTCTGCATCCTGCTAGTTCGCCGCGATATGTTTTTGGTCGGGTGGTTTGTTCTCGGATGTGGAGATATTCCGTGATCCAAGATTCGACTGATGCGTTTGATCTTAAGCCTTCGGGGGTTATCTCTCCTGCTGCGATTTCTTTGCGTTTGGCGGTCAGTTTCTCCCATGCTCTGTCTTTGTCTTTTGATGAGACTGTGATTCGGCGGCGTTTGCCTCGTGAGTTTAGCCCGGCTTCGAGGACCCCGATCCACATTTTGTCAGATGAGCGGAAGTAAAAGGAGCCTTCTCCGTGGGGAAGCTCGTATTTCTTTCTGCGTCCCATAGGTGCTCCACATCTGTTGTAGCCATTGCTGTAGCCATTTATACGGTATTTTGGCGACATTGTCAAAGGTCAAAAATGGTGGAATCCTGCGGAAAATACGCACCTATCATACTTAGAGTTTTATGCTCCGGAGCGAAAGGCCGCAGGTTCAAATCCTGTTCGGGGCACTTCTTTTTTCAGTTGAAACGTGCCTGGCCTTAAACTCAACGTGTCTGGCCTTAAACTCAACGTGTCTGGCCGTAAACTCACCTAAGGGGCTAACTTGCGTTCTTACTGTGGGTCGTTTTCTTGTAGCGCTGCTTGTTCTTTGCTTTAACACGTTCCCCGTACCGCTGATCTTCTGTGGTACCAACTCACGGACCAGTACGGGCATGGACTGCGACAACCCGTAGAGTTAATGAAGTTCATATTCGTAGACATAAGGAAGATGAAGTGACGTATCAGTGGTGGGTTCTCCTCCCTTTCATTTTTATGCTGGCAAGTATTGCTTTGTTCCCTATCATTCCTGCTACTTCGCACTGGTGGGAGCGTAATTCTAGTCAGCTGATCGTCGCGTTAACTTTAGGTGTCCCAACAACTCTCTGGATGGTTTTTCACGCAGGAGCTGAATCCTTCACCTTAACTGCAATTGACTATTTCCAGTTCATTACGCTGCTTTTTGCACTTTTTGTGGTTTCTGGCGGAATCCACTTGGCAGGTGACATTCAGGCTACACCGCGTAATAACACTATTTTCTTAGCCATTGGCGGTTTCCTTGCCAGTTTCATTGGCACAACAGGAGCCGCTATGCTCCTGATTCGTCCGCTCCTGGCAACGAATAAAGAACGCGCATATAGGGTTCACACTGTTCTTTTCACAATTTTCATTGTCGCTAACTGCGGTGGTTTACTCACCCCACTTGGTGATCCACCTCTTTTCTTGGGTTTCCTCAAGGGCGTGCCGTTCACGTGGACATTCGATCTGTGGAAAGAATGGGCTTTTGTCCTCGCTTTGCTCTTATTCACTTATTATTCAATAGATTCTTTGTACTACGCTGCTGAAACTAAAAAAGCCATCCAACAGGACCGTGCTGAAATCACTCCTCTACGCCTAGATGGAAAAATTAATCTCATCTTTTTTGCTCTGATTATCATTTCTGTCGCTTTTATTCCTTCTGTTGATGCACATGAGGCGGCTGCAGGTCATGTCCACGGCCTTGCCCTTATACCGTGGCGTGAAATTGTCATGCTTGCTGCTGCCGGGGCTTCCTATGTCTTTGGTTCACGTGACATTCGTTTCCGTGATAATGGCTTTACTTGGACCCCAATAGCAGAGGTCGGCATCCTCTTTATTGGGATTTTTGCGACTATGGCACCCGCTTTGAAATTCCTCGAACAAGTCGCTCCTTCTTTACCTTTGAACCGTGTGACGTTCTTTGTATTCGCCGGTGGTTTGTCCTCTGTTTTAGATAATGCACCTACCTACCTCACTTTCTTTGAGATGGCGAAAGTTCTTGCGACACCAGATCACCTTCTTATTGCAGGGGTTCCGCTCCTTTACCTTGTTCCTATTTCTTTGGGAGCAGTTTTCTGCGGAGCTCTCACTTATATAGGTAATGGACCTAATTTCATGGTGAAATCAGTAGCTGAAGCTGATGGTGTTCCAATGCCTACTTTTGGCCGTTACATCGTTCACGCTCTGTCTTTGCTTGCTCCAGTTCTTGTAGCTATGGCACTTGTTTTCGTTGCTGAGTCTGTGTGGGCACATATGGCAGGTTGGTGTATAGCGGCTCTCTTAGTTGCTGTAGGTGTTGCTCGCCTTATACGTGCCCGTTCGGTTTCTGTTGTTCACAATCAGGGATTGAAAGACTGATAAGCGACGGCCTCTCCAGTCGTATATATGACACATATGCCGTGGTGCCTGTACTTTTAGTGAGACACCACGGCATATTGCTATAGTTAATCGAAAGGTGAGATGTCCTATTCCGCAGGGGTTTCCATCTGAGCTTTTTCATGTTCTGCCAACTGTTGTAGGCCTGTCTTTGTTGATAAAGCCTTCGATGGGAAGAAGAAGCCGATGAGAGCAGTGAAGATAAGGATAGGCACAAGGAGGGTGAAAATTGGTACTAATGAGTCAGCATACGACTGAGCAATTACTTGTTGTAGGGCTTCAGGCATAGCTTGAACACCTGCTGGTGTCAGATCATTCGTTATTTCACCAACGTGTCCGGATGAGAATTGAGAAAAAACTTCCAAGAGCGCCGGATGTGCTGCAAGGGCTGAAGCAATATTGTCACTCATATGCGTTTTCAGACCCGATGCGAAAGCTGTACCGATGAGCGAAGCACCTAAAGAAACGGCAACTTCACGGAAAAAGTTATTTCCACTTGTCGCAGTCCCCATGTGTTGCTGAGGAACATCATTTTGAACCAGGGTGACAAGTAATTGGAAAAATAAGCCAATTCCTACACCCATCACACATGTCAATACGGAAAGCACCCATGCTGGTGTTTCAATTGTGATGCGGCTGAGGCCAAAAGTTCCCGTAGCGGCAATAAGTGGCCCAAGGATCGGGTAGATCCGGTAGTTTCCTGTACGACTCATTGCAGCACCAGAGAAAAGGCCGCCACCAATCATGCCAGCCGTCATAGGGACTAAAAGCAATCCCGATACGGTAGCGGAATAACCGTATGCCATTTGGAAATAGGTGGGTAGGTATAACGTGGAGCCTACCATGACACCCATAACAAGCATGCCGCTAATGGTAGCGACCACAAATGTGCGATTCATAAGGATACTTAAAGGCAGGACAGGCTCTGCGGCACGCATTTCCACCAGGCCAAATAATCCCCATGCGACAAGGCCACATGCAAGTAAAGCAATAATCACGGGATCAGTCCACGCGTATTGTCCGCCACCCCATGTAGCAGCCAAAACAATCGCAACCGCTCCGATATTCATGAGAGCAAGCCCGAGCCAGTCAATCGGAGCATGTAAGTGATGACGTGGCAGTTTCAGTGTGAGGACAACCGCTAGGAGGGCAATGATTCCCAGTGGTAAGTTAATCCAGAATGTCCACCGCCAAGAAATTGAATCTGTGAGCCAGCCTCCAATAATCGGACCAAGCACAGAGGCCACACCGAACATTGCGCCGATTGGTGCGCTGTAGATTCCGCGTGAGCGTGGCGGAATCAAATCCCCCATGATGGCTTGTGAGGAAATCATGAGGCCACCGCCGCCGAGTCCTTGAAGCGCACGAAATACAATTAGCTGGAACATGTCCTGAGCAAAACCACATAACGCCGAGCCCACGAGGAAAAGGATAATTGCGCTGATAAAAAGGGTTTTTCGACCGATGAGGTCACCAAATTTCCCATAAATTGGCATCACCACAGTGATTGCCAGCGTATATGCTGTGACGATCCATGCCATATGTTCTGCTCCGCCAAGGGTTCCCACGATGGTAGGGAGCGCGGTTCCAACAATTGTTTGATCCATTGCGGATAAGAACATGACGATCATCAGGGCTGCATATATTGCCCAGAATTTTCGGTCGGGATGGAAGGCTGTATCAAAGGTATCTGTATGAGAGTTATTTTCCGAGGTTTTTTTCACGGGAGTTGCTATCATTTTCTTCTCTATAGTTCTGTAGTGTTGTATACCGCTTCACTTTTTGTCGGAATTATCGGTAAGAATTGTGCGGAAAGTATCAAGTGTCATATCGAGGGCTGCGATGAGTCCCTCTGTTTCTGCTTCTGTTTCTTGTTCCATTGCACGGCACCAATACACGACTGCACATCCTTCAATTGTCTGCATGAGGTGTACAGCAGCTAGTACTGTGATGTCTTCACTGCTTGCGTGAAAGCGTGTAGCAAAAGCCTGTCGCAGTGAGGTGACATTTGTATGGATAGCTTGGTCAAGTATGATTTTTACTTCAGGATTTGCTTTAAGGATGTCTTTCACGTGTCGAAAGTAGGTACTTTCAAGGGCTATGCGAGAAAAGCGTAGCGCTAAGCATCGACGTATGCAGTCATATAGAGGAGTGTGCTCATCCTCAATGATCGTGATTTCTTCAGCAGAAACAGGCTGCGGTAAGAAACCTAATGTCTCTGCTTTTGAGGGAAAGTAGTTGAATACAGTGCGTCGTGATACTCCCGCTTGTTCAGCAATATCGTCCATTGTGACATGTGAATATCCTTTTTCAAGAATGAGGTCATATGCGGCGCGACGGATAATTTCTTCGCGGCGCATGCGAAGTGAAGGACGTTCACTTGTGTTTTCTTTTTGAGCCACACAGAAATATTACACTCAGTGCAAATTTACACCAAGTGCAAATTATGTGAAAAAGGCACCACTAATCCCGCGGACGACGAGAAGGCGCATGGACATGCCCCGGCGGAGGAAGCTCACGCCACACCTGACGTTCCATCAACACCTGACGAGCAAGAGTCGGCCGATCTGTCACAAGACCATCAACACCAATATCCAACAAATGATGCATATCAGCTTCATCATTAACAGTCCACACATGAACCGCCAAACCAGCCCTATGCGCAGCCGCCACAAAACGACGATCCACCACACGAATAGGACCCTGATATTCAGGAAGTTGAACGGCTCGAACACCTCGTTTAGGCCCTGGAACACCCCACGCAGCAGCATCACTGTGAGTATGCGCAGCTGCAAGTAAACGCACAACCGCGGCAGTACCTAAAGATGTAGTCACCTGCGGGCACAGAGCACGCACTTTCATCAAACGCTTCTCTGAAAAGGAAGCAATTAATACTCGATGAAAAGCACGATGAGTAGCTATCACCTCAAGGAGAGGATCAACCACAGCATCACTTTTAGCATCAATATTGAAGTACATATCAGGGAATGCTTCAAGCGCCTCAGACAGAGCCAACATGCGCTGCCCTGAGATTCCTTCCATACGCTTCAGATCATTCCACGCATAATCATGAATCATTCCCTGTGCGTGAAATGTTCGATCAACCGAAGCATCATGGTTCACCACAACAACACCATCAGCACTCACATGAGCATCCGTCTCAATATGACGAATCCCTAAAGAACGTAAAGCCTCAAAAGCACGTTCGGAATTTTCAGGGGCTTCCCCTCCCCCACCTCTATGAGCAATGACAAGAGGACAACGTGCAGCAGTCACTGGATACATTTAGCACTCCTGACCAAGATGAACAGCTCGATGAGAAAGCAACCACACCATCGGATCAACGGGAGCATCTGATGAATCATGTATTTCCAAATGCAAATGCGGACCCGTTGACCAACCATTATTGCCAATCGCACCGATATGCTGTCCAGCTTTTACCTGGTCGCCTTCAGAAACAGTAATCTGATTGATATATTGATGATAGTAGACGGAATAAAAAACCGAACCATCACTATCCGTATGCCGAATTTTCAAATTTGTTCCAGCACCCACAGCCTCCGCAGCTTTAATGACTTCACCATCAGCAACCGCATAAATCGGCGTCCCCAAAGGACCAGCAAAATCAGAGCCGCTATGAAAAGACTCCCCCCGACCTAAAGGATCAATACGTGGGCCAAAAGGCGACGTGTATTCATACGCGCCCGCAGGAACAGGGAAATAAATTTGACTACTCTGAGTCACTGTTCGCCCACCGGCCGCCGCAGTATCAGAGGGCACACACGGCGAAAGAGTTACTGGTGTGCGCACACGAGCACGCGTTGCAGCAGAAATATTTTCAGTCAAAGAGGTGTCATCTTCTAGCGGCACCAAGGTATTCGCCCAGCTTTTCCCCGCAGTATCAGTGCCCACTTCACGCACAGGCAAGGAAATAGAACGCACCGGATCTACAAGTCCCGTCAACGGAATCACAATGGTTAAAGCCGCCAAAAGGCATAAAACCACGACACGCAATCCCCAACGTGAAGCACGCGAAGGAAACGAAGGTAAAGGAATTTCACCGGTTTCCAAATCACGCTGCATATGCCACTGACGGCGCGTGGGTAACTGGTGAGGCAATGCATCATCAGCCATCAGATTATCCCTTCCTTTACCCACAATCCTCTCAAGACACCTGCACCCAGACTACAACCTGCATTTCATTTGTGCGGCCTATAAAAATATTCATCCGCCCTGACAAGGCATCTTCTCTACGTGACTTTACCATCCACCATCACGCTGCAAAGAATCACGGACTTCACCCACCAGTTCTTCAATCACATCTTCAAGAAAGAGCACACCTACGACCCTTCCCTCCGTGTCTTGCACAGCAGCAATATGAGTTCCGGTGCGTTGCATATGACGTAAAGCATCCTCGACTTCATCATTGGCGCCAACATATTCCATACGGCGAATACGCCACGGTTCAATGGGCAGATTCCGTTCTTCTGAAGTGGCGTGAAGGATATCTTTCACATGCACGTATCCACAGATCATCTGGGCATCATCAATAACAGGAAAACGCGAAAAACCCGTACGCGCAACCTCTTTTTCACATTGAGCAGGTGTTACATGCTCAGACACAACCACTAAATCATCGCGCGAGATCATAATTGAGGCAACAGTTTCCGTTGAAAATTCCAGCGTCCCTGTCAAAAGCCCCAGTTCATCATCAATCATGCCTTCTTGTTGAGAAAGCTCCACAATGGACGCGACTTCTTCTACGGTAAAAGTGGAGGCAATCTCTGACTGAGGTTCCACCCCTGCCCGACGTAAAAACCAGTTCGCTGTCCTATCCATCATTGTGATCAGCGGATGACACAGGCGACCGCACGCCACAAGAACTGGAGCTAAGATCATCAAGGTACGGTGAGGTGTTGCGATTGCAATATTTTTCGGCACCATTTCACCAAGAACCACATGAGTCAACAAAACCACACCTAAAGCTAAAGCGAAGCCGACCACATGCGCACTTGCCGCAGGAAAACCCGCAGCTATCAATGGAGCTTCCACGAGGTATGCCAGCGCTGGTTCGGCGACAACACCTAATGAAGTCGAAGCCACAGTAATCCCTAACTGGCATATAGCCAGCATTAAAGACACATGCTCCAAAGCATATAAAGCGTGCCGCGCAGCAGGTAGACCTGATTCAGCAAGAGGTTCAATCTGACTGCGCCTCGTTGAAGTCGTCGCAAATTCACCTGCAACAAAAAAAGCGTTAATCAGCAGCAAAACACATGTAAGTCCCAATGCGAGGACAGGGTTCATTGCTCACCTTCTTGTTCACGTGGAGCTAAAGCAATATGCGTGATACGACGACCTTGAATCTGAGTGACTTCTAAACGATAGTGTGACTCAACAATTTCATCGCCGACAACAGGTAGTCGCCCTAAACGAGTAATCACCAAACCGGCGATGGTATCCCAAGGACCATCTGCAGGCAAAGCCACTCCTGTACGTTCAAGAAGCTCATCTGGCCTCAGTGTCCCAGGAATCAATAAAGAACCATCATGGCGCGTGCGTATCCCCAAACGACGTTGATCGTGTTCGTCTGAGACTTCACCGACGATTTCTTCAACAACGTCTTCCAGTGTCACTATGCCCGAAACTCCACCATATTCATCTACGACAACGGCTATCTGCAGGCCTTCATCGCGTAACTGCAACATCAAAGGACCTAACTCCAAGGTTTCAGGAACACATGGAGCTTCAGCACGTAAAGATTGTGACAGCACGGGAACCTCACCGCGTTTCTCGTAAGGAACCGCGATAGCTCGTCGTAGGGACACGAAAGCCAGGACATCATCTGAGTCTTGCCCGATAACAGGGAAACGTGAATGGCCTGTTTCACGTGCGAGAGCAATGACATCGGCAGCTGTTGAGTCCTCTGGTAAAGAATGCATGAGGCCACGATCGGTCATGACGTCCACGGCAGTCAGCGCTGAAATACGTATGGAGTTTGTCAGTAGTGACGCCGTTGATACATCAAGAGTTCCTTCTTGCGCGCTATGGCGGACCAAAGCCGCAAGTTCTGAAGCTGAGCGAGCTGCTGAGATTTCCTCCTGAGGTTCAATCCCCATGCGGGCCAGTACCCAGTTTGCAATACCACCAAGCAAAAGAATGATTGGCCTGGTCACAGCGGTAAATGCCATGTGGAAAGGCACTACAGCGCGAGCCGTTTGTAAGGGGTGGGCTAATGCCAAGTTTTTTGGAACGAGCTCCCCAAAAAGCATGGAAAACATGTTGATAATGACGGCGGCCAGGGTCACCGCAATTGTTGCACTGAGCGTGTAGGCAATTCCTGTATATCCAAACAGGGCGGTAAGCAAGGAAGCTAAGGTTGTTTGAGTGGTGTAGCCCAAAAGAATCGTTGTGAGTGTAATACCGATTTGAGCACCGGAAAGCTGTGTCGATAGTGTACGGGTTGCTCGTAAAACTTGCGTTGCTCCCTTATCGCCTTCCGCTGCACGACGCTCGACAACAGCTTGATCTAAAGCAACCAAAGAAAACTCTGCGGAAACAAAAAGAAATGTCCCCGCTGTCAGCACAACACCAAATAAAAGCATGACGATATCGACTATCACGAGTCGGTCACCGTCCATTCAGATACCGTAAAACGGCGTGGCACACATACGCAGATATATTGTCGTCCGCTACTGTCACTGTCCATGATGCTTTTAGTCTACCGATTGGTGAATAAAGCATACGCATGAATGCTCTTACTGTGAGCGATCTAAATAAACAATCAGTTCTACAAAACAAAAAGAGCAGCGCACATATGTCCACATTGGAAACTTTTTCTCCATTTGATTCAGACTTAGGTCCCATTCGTCCTACACTATAAATGAAGAAAAACACACGCCCATAGGAAGCGAGGACAATGGTGACTTCGAGCGGACAACAACAGGGCCCTGACCAGTGGTACATCACGCGGATGCGAATGCAATGGGAAGCAGATCCCACATCGGTTGATGCGTCATGGCAACAATATTTCACCTCTGAAGGCCGGCCTACGCAAATACGGACATCTGTACCACCAGCCCCGCCAGCACCCACACTTCATACGACCCAAGACACATTGACACCGGCCCCCACACCGCGTACACCTACTGATACCGGAAACTCACCCAGTGCTTCACTTCCACACAACCAGTCAATGCGCACATTCACATCTCCAAAAGCTATTGTCACCGCCGAAGTAATGATCGACTCTGGACAATCTGACATTGACCCGGCTGATTCGCATATCACCAATACTGATGTTGAGATTGAGACAGTCACCCGTTCAGATTTACCGCCGATGCCACGCACTCACGTCGCAGAAGCCACTTCTCCCTATACTCGCCAAAAACACGGAAAAGCTGCATCCGCGCTTAACGCTGAAGCACTAAGCGATGACATCACGGAAACTCTGCGTGCTGTTGCACGAGCAACAGCCAAGAATATGGATGATTCACTCAGTGTTCCCACAGCTACATCGCAACGTGAGATTCCAGCGAAATTACTCATTGAGAATCGTTCTCTCATGAATACCCACTTGTCACGCACCATCGGTGGCAAGATTTCTTTCACTCACCTCATTGGGTACGCCATTGTGGAAGCCCTGTGCGAAATGCCAAAAATGAATGTGCGTTACAGCGTCGAAAATAATAAGCCTCATATGACACGCATGGCGCATGTGGGGCTTGGTCTTGCCATTGATGTTACTGACGCTAAAGGTAACCGTTCACTTATGGTTCCTGTCATTCACAATGCTGACACCATGACTTTCATGGAATTTGTTGATGCTTACCAAGACATTGTCACTCGTGCACGTAAAGGCGAACTTGGTGCCTCTGACTTTGTTGGTACAACAGTTACCCTGACTAACCCTGGAACTTTGGGCACAACAACATCTGTTCCACGTCTCATGAACGGACAAGGACTTATCATCGGTGTGGGTGCAACCGACTACCCTGCTGCTTATGCGGGTGTGTCACCTAAACGCTTGGCATTACTTGGTATTGGGCGCACTATGTACATGTCCTCAACATATGACCACCGCGTTATCCAAGGTGCAGCATCCGGTGAATTCCTGCGGCTGATTTCCACAAAGCTCACGGGGAAAGACGGATTCTATGACCGCGTATTTGCTTCGCTTCATATCCCACATTCCCCTTACCTGTGGGAACCTGACCACGAATACGATGCGGAACGCGAAAAAGGAAAGCCTGCTCGCATTGCTGAACTCATTCATGCCTACCGGTCGCGCGGACATTTAGCATCCGATACTGACCCTTTGGCTTACCGTATCCGTCAGCATCCTGATCTTGCTCTTTCACGGTACGGATTATCAGTGTGGGACCTTGACCGCCCTTTCCCCACTGGTGGTTTTGGTGACAGCGATCATATGCTTCTGCGTGATATTTTGGAAAGGCTCCGCGACACTTACACGCGCACTGTCGGAATTGAATACATGCACATTCAAGATCCCGAGCAGCGCCGTTGGGTCCAACAACGCATTGAAGGCCCCTATGAGCCTCCATCTCAGAATGAACAAAGGAGTATTCTCGACACGTTGATACGTGCGGAAGCTTTTGAAGAGTTTTTACAAACCAAGTACGTCGGGCAAAAACGATTCTCGTTAGAAGGCGGAGAATCGCTCATCCCGTTACTCGATCAGGTGATGCGTTCCTGCGCGCGCGACGGTATCCATGAAGTTGCTATCGGGATGGCACATCGTGGTCGTTTGAATGTTCTTGCAAACATTGCTGGCAAGAGTTACGCGCAGATTTTCTCAGAATTTGAAGGGAATCAGGATCCTCGGACTGTTCAAGGATCCGGCGACGTGAAATACCATCTTGGTACTGAGGGTGTTTACAGTGTTGAGGATGGCTTAGCAACGAAAGTATATTTGGCAGCTAATCCTTCGCATCTGGAAGCAGCCAATGGCGTACTTGAAGGTATTGTCCGAGCAAAACAAGATGAGCTCAACGACCCTTCTTTACCGGTTGTTCCCGTGTTGATCCACGGTGATGCCGCTTTTATTGGGCAAGGTGTTGTTCAAGAATGTTTGAATCTCAGCCAACTCAAAGGCTATCGCACCGGTGGAACTATCCACGTGATTGTTAATAACCAGATTGGTTTCACTACCGGCCCAACTTCAGGACGTTCAACACGCTACCCCACGGACTTAGCAAAAGGCCTACAAGTCCCTATTTTGCATGTCAATGCTGATGATCCTGAACAAGTTATTCGTGTTGCTCGTTTGGCAACTGAGTATCGCAATGAATTCCACAAGGATGTCATCATTGACTTAGTGTGTTATCGCAGGCGAGGGCACAATGAAGGCGATGATCCTTCGATGACTCAGCCAGTGATGTACAACCTCATTGGACGGATTCCTTCAACACGCGCAGTGTACGTGCGTAACCTCATTGGACGCGGTCAGCTCACTGAAGACGAAGCTGCTGAGCTGGCGGCAGCTTATGAGAATCAGCTTGTCAATATTCTTGAAGAAACTCGTGAAAATGGGTGGGTTCCCACGCCTTCGCATGATGATTCTGAGTGGGAAATCCCTGAATCGCAGCTTCCTGGTCAGGGCATGATGATTGGGTGGAGTTCCGCTGTAAGCAGTGACTACCTGCAACGTATCGGTGACGCTCAAACTGCTTTCCCTGAAGGTTTCACACCTCATCCGAAAATTCGTCAATTGTGTGAAAAACGAGCAAAAATGGCTTCCGGGCAGCTTCCTATTGACTGGGGGTTTGGGGAGCTTCTTGCATTAGGTACTTTGCTGATGGAGGGAACACCTGTCCGTTTTTCAGGACAAGATGCTCGCCGTGCGACATTCGTTCAACGCCACGCTGTTCTTCATGACAATGTGAATGGTCGAGAATTCACGCCTCTGCAATTCTTAACAGATTCTCAAGCACCTTTCGCTATCTTTGATTCGCCTTTATCTGAGTATGCGGTTATGGCTTATGAGTACGGGTATTCTGTGGAACGGCCTGATGCTCTTGTGATTTGGGAAGCGCAGTTTGGTGATTTTGCTATCGGCGCGCAAACAGTGATTGATGAGTTTGTGTGTTCTGCTGAACAAAAATGGGGTCAGCGTTCTTCTGTTGTCTTACTGTTGCCTCATGGTTATGAAGGACAAGGACCTGATCATTCTTCCGCTCGTATCGAACGCTATCTGCAGCTGTGCGCTCAGGATAATATGTGGGTTGTTCAGCCTTCTACGCCGGCCAATCATTTCCATATGTTGCGCACACAGGCCTATCGTCGTCCCCGTAAACCATTGATTGCTTTTACTCCGAAACAGTTGTTGCGTCTATCGGCTGCTACATCATCAGTGGATGAATTTACTCAGGGCGCTTTCACACCGGTTTATGGTGAAATGGATAGCACTATCAGCACGAATGTTGATCGTGTCGTGCTATGTTCTGGGCGTTTGTACTATGACTTGGTACGCGAACGTGAAAAACGCGGTGATACTCGCACAGCTCTTATTCGTATCGAGCAGTTCTATCCGCTACCTGTCAATGAATTACGTGAGGTACTTGCTCCGTATGCGCATGCAGAGTTTGTGTGGGCACAAGATGAGCCCGCAAACCAAGGGCCTTGGCCTTTCTTGGCGTTAGAGCTTTTCCCGCAGCTTGATCGTCCTGTGCGTCGCGTATCGCGTCCTGCTTCAGCAACAACTGCTGCAGGTCGTGCTGCTTTACATCAGCAGCAATTACGTACTCTCTTGGATGAAGCATTTATGCGCTGATCGTTCATAGAGTGCCTGTATTTTCCTTTTTCAGGGGGAAAGTACAGGCACTTGCTTTTCTGTGCTTTCATTCTTGTCCACATTAGTGAAAGAACGCGTCCCATGGGTAAGAAAAATAAGTGGCCCGCACAAGCGGTCCGCGCATGTGAACTTCGTGTCACATCATATTTGTGCTTGTCAGTCTGACTGAAAGTGAAAAAGCAACTACTCTTAGTCACAGGAAGGGGCTTTTATGCGTATTTGTGTCGTCGGTGATGAACTTGTTGCCGGTGTCGGTGATCCTCGTGGACAAGGATGGGTCGGTCGTGTGATCGCGCGCAGCGATTTTCAGGCTACGCCTACGGTGATGTCACTTGCTGTTCCAGGTGAGAATACCAGTGGCCTTGCTGCTCGTTGGGAAAATGAGGTTCTTTATCGTTTAGGCACAGAAGGCCCTCGCGCTCTTGTGATCGCTGTTGGTACCGGTGATGTGTTTTCTGGTTTATCAACTGCACGTACACGGCTTAATCTTGCAAATATGACTGACCGTGCTACAGCTTTAGGGATTCCAAGTTTCGTTATTGGCCCTCCTCCTTTAGCGGGGGTTGACCATACGCATGTAAAAAATATTGTTCATGCGTGCGCGCAAGTATGTGAACGTCGTTCATTGCCTTTCGTTGATACTTTCACACCATTGGTTGCTCATGAACAATGGTTTGAAGATATGGCAGCTTCGTGTACTCGCTCGGAAAGTGGCGTTACTTTGCCAGGTCAAGCTGGATACGCATTGATTTCTTGGTTGGTCCTGCATTGTGGCTGGTACGAGTGGATGGGCGCGCAACCTCTGCCATAAATAAATATTCCACTTGTTACACCATATCTTTCATATGTGGTATCCAAGTTTTTCTGCGCACACTATTGCCTTGGGTTTTAACCGAGCAGATTAGGTGAAAGATTATCAACTGTCGCTGCCCCCGTTCCTTTTAAGGGAGGCGAACTAAGGGTTTTAATGTTATAGGACGTTAAGCTTTGATTGAGGTAAAACTCCTGTAGCTTTACTGTTCCGTTGTGTGGGAGTTGCACTGGTGACTGGCGGCGTTCGCATATGTGAACACCACCAGCCACCATGCAGTATCTCAGTGCTGCTTACGTGATTTCTTTGCAGCAGCGCGACGTTGCGAACGATTACCACCAGAGGAAGCAGCATTATCAGTAGCTTGTTCCCCTTCAGCTGATGAGTAGCTGAGTTTTTGTGGGCGACTTTCACGGCCCACTGTTCCCATAACAGAAGCCGCGCGTGCTGCGGCGGCACGTGCTGCCTGACTCTTTTCTGCCGAGGCTTCAGAAGCAGCAGTATCGTCTTGCGCACTTTGCTCAGATTTTTGTGTAGCTTCCTGCTCGCGCATCTGTTCAAGAGCGCGATCAAATTGATAAGTGTAAGCAAAAACCTGTTGGACAGATTCTTCACGAATCCTTTCCATCATGGCCGCAAACATACGCGCACCTTCGCTGCGGTATTCCACCAACGGGTCGCGTTGCCCCATCGCACGTAAACCAATACCTTCTTTCAGGTAATCCATTTCATACAAGTGTTCACGCCATAAACGATCAACTGTGGCGATAACAACTCGTCGTTCAAGAACTCGCATCGGTTCTTCACCGAGTTGAGAAATGGCCAGCGGATTAGCAGCCAGACTCTGTTCAGCTTTCAGGTATTGAGTGCGTATATCACCAATAATTTCGCTCACAAGGTCATCACGAACAAGCGAGCCTCGCCCACCATGAGTTTCTTCTACCTCATTCACGGTCACTGATGTCGGATAGTAGCCTCGCAGGGTTTCCCAAATAGCTTCAAGATCCCATTCTTTCGGCGTTAAATCAGCGATTTTTTCATCAATGATTCCCGTCACCAGGCTCTCAGCAAAAGAAGCCATCTGAGGTTCGAGGTCTTCTCCTTCAAGGACGCGACGGCGTTCCTCATACACCAGTTCACGCTGGCCAGTCATCACATCATCGTATTTGAGGACGTTCTTACGTATCTCAAAGTTTCGTGCTTCAACTTGGCGTTGAGCTGAAGCAATGGAACGGCTGACCAGTTTATTTTCAAGTGGAAGATCTTCGGGATAAGCTCCGGAAGCCATAATTCGCTGGGCCATACCTGAGTTAAATAGACGCATAAGGTCGTCTTCCATTGACAGGTAGAAACGGGATTCACCGGGATCTCCCTGACGACCTGAACGTCCTCGCAACTGGTTATCAATTCGTCGTGATTCATGGCGTTCAGTGCCGAGTACGTATAAGCCACCCAGTTCACGTACTTCTTCACGTTCTGCTTGAACTGCGCGTTCTGCTGCTTCTAATGCTTGAGGCCATGCTGCGCGGTATTCTTCAGCATTCTCATGCGGATCCAACCCTTTATCAGCCAGATTTGCCTGAGCAATAAATTCAGAGTTTCCGCCCAGCATGATGTCTGTACCACGACCAGCCATATTTGTTGCCACTGTGACAGCACCTTTACGACCTGCCATTGCCACAACTTGAGCTTCACGTGCGTGTTGTTTCGCGTTCAGTACTTGGTGAGGTATATGGCGGGCACGTAAAAGTTGCGAAACCAGCTCTGATTTTTCGACTGAAGCAGTACCAACCAACACAGGTTGACCAGCATCATGACGTTCCACGATATCTTCGATAATGGCGTCGAATTTACCTTTTTCTGTGGGATATACCAGATCGGGCTGGTCAATACGGATCATTGGACGGTTAGTAGGAATCGGGATAACACCGATCTTGTATGTCGAAGCGAATTCAGCGGCTTCAGTTTCCGCTGTACCAGTCATACCTGAGCGCGAGCCTTCCGGATATAAACGGAAGTAGTTCTGCAAGGTAATCGTTGCTAATGTTTGGTTTTCAGCTTTGATAGCGACATTTTCTTTCGCTTCGATTGCCTGATGCATACCGTCGTTGTAGCGTCGTCCCGGCAGAACACGGCCTGTGTGTTCATCAACGATGAGTACTTCCCCGTTATCAACAATGTAATCACGGTCACGATGGAAAAGTTCTTTTGCTCGAATCGCATTATTGAGGAATCCGATAAGAGGAGTATTCGCAGCCTCGTATAAATTCTCTACACCCAGTTGGTCTTCTACTTTGTCGATTCCGTCTTCAAGGACACCGATAGTTTTCTTTTTCTCATCTACTTCATAGTCCACACCGGCTGTCAGCATACGGGCGATGCGCGCAAATTCGGTGTACCAGTGGTTTACATCACCGGAAGCTGGGCCTGAAATAATCAGAGGGGTGCGCGCCTCGTCAATCAGAATAGAGTCAACCTCATCAACAATGACGAAATTATGTCCACGCTGCACCATATCTTCGACGCGCTGCGCCATATTGTCACGAAGATAATCGAAGCCGAATTCATTATTTGTCCCGTAGGTAATATCAGCTTCATATTGTTTGCGCCGCTGAGCAGGGTCTTGTCCCACCAGAACACATCCCACACTCACACCAAGGAAGTTAAAGACGCGCGACATCAAATCAGACTGGTATTTTGCCAGGTAATCATTGACGGTGACGACGTGTACGCCTTTACCTGTCAGTGAGCGCAGGTAGGCCGGCATAGTGGCTACAAGGGTTTTTCCTTCACCTGTGCGCATTTCTGCAATATTGCCTTGGTGAAGCGCGGCCCCGCCCATTACTTGCACATGGAAAGGACGCTGACGTAAAGTACGCCACGCGGCCTCACGCACAGTAGCGAAAGCCTCTACCAATAGGTCATCGAGAGTTTCACCGTCAGCAAGACGTTGTTTGAATTCATCTGTTTTTTGACGTAGCTGCTCATCACTGAGTGCTTCAAAATCATTATGTAACTTATCAACTTGGTCGGCTATGCGGTCAAGTTTTTTCAGCATGCGGCCTTCGCCAGCACGCAGGATCTTGTCGATGATGGACACGAAGTCTCCCAAGTTCTATAGTCAACGCGATTATCGCAGTACATGTACCAAAAAGTACGTTCTCCTGCTTATTTTACGCAATCTCACCCCAAGGAGCGACAGGGACGCATACAAGCAGAAAATCACACGCCTGGCAGCACAGATACTTGCGAGGGAGCACTTCGTCATGTGAAGTGCTCCCTCAACAAAAGAAAGTGTTTATCGAACAGTCGCGTTCAGACGAAGAACACCATATGTCCATCCGTGACGATGGTAGATCACGCATGGTTGTTGTGTTTCTTCATCAATGAAGAGGAAGAAAGGATGTCCCACGAGTTCCATTTGATACAGGGCTTCATCCAAAGACATTGCCTGTGCTTCATGGACTTTTTGACGCACAATAACCGGAGAGTCACCGAGCTGTTCCTCACGAGCTTCACCCACCTTCATATCTGCGGCACTGTGAAGTCCTGTCATTACTTCCAAAGTCTCCTCAACGGGTTGTTCAGAAACTTCTTCAGGTAAAGGCATATCCGCAGCCAGATCAGCATATCGACGACGGTGGTCTTTGGCTCGGTCACGCATACGACGTAACCTTTCAAAGAGCTTTCCTGCTGCAATATCAACCGCGGCATAACGATCAGAAGATTTTGCTTCTGCACGAATAATTGGCCCTTTGCCAAAAACAGTGAGTTCAATACGTTCGGCTGTATCAGCTTGACGTGGATTACGTTCGTGAGTCAGTTCCACATCTACTCGTTGCGCACGCGGATAAAACTGAGTGACTTTTGCAACTTTTTCTTCAACATATGCACGAAAATTAGGGTGAATTTCTGCATTGCGAGCAATGACGGTGACGTCCATATTGTCCTCCAAAGAATATGCGAGTTCCCTCGCCTCGATAATGCCTAAGGGCCAACCCCTTAAGACAATGCCTGTAGTTCCCACCTCCCTGTGGTGATGAATGAGCAATTCATTTATGCCCTTTCAGTTGTGACTACCATCATACCCCATAAGGTGATTCTGCTCATATTTAACGAGAAACTTTTCCTGTAGACCACGCAACACACGCCACCATAGACACAACTTTCCCCAGACAACGCAGCAATTCCTCCACTGTTGCTCCACTGGCAACAACATCATCCACCACGATAACTTTTACCCCCTGCGGCACAGGAAAACGTAAACGCATCACACCGCGACGCCCTTGCCTGCGCCGTTGCGATGATCGTCCCGCTTGTGAAAAAGTCCCCACACGTAAACTCACAGCCTCAACCACCCTCACCGGCACAGACATATGAGAAGCACATACTCGCGCAAGACCACAAGCCACAGGAATTGTCACCGACCGTCCCCACAAACGACGCGTCCAACTTGCAGGAGCAGGAACCACCCACAACTCACGTATTGAAGGCTCCGCAAGAAAAAGCATCATTCCTACACATATAAGCGATTCTGCAATACTTTCACCAGCGCGCTGCAAAAGTTGCGAAAAATCAACAAAACGATGATGTTTAGCTGACAGCATCACACGCCGCCTCACACCCTCATATTCACCTAAAGCAATAAAAGGCACAGCTTCCCCACCAAGTGATACAGACAGCGCACTCCACTCACGTGTGCCACAGGTAAACTGCTGTTCACAGTCAGCACACAGCACCACATCCCACGAACCGCATCCCACACATTGTGTCGGCCATACACACGCTACAACCTCGCGCATAAAAATCGACAGCATATGCCGCATACAGATGAAAAACCTACGCCACTGACCAATCACCTTTTCAGCAAAACATTTCCTTAAAACGCAGGTATGCGTATCTGAAAGAAATGTGGACGGCCTCCCACATATCCACAAGTCCACACGAGCACAAGCAGAAAATGAAGGCAATACTCGCCTACACTGCTTCCTCGTATTTCACAAAGCAAAAATCCCCTCACATAACACGCTATACCTCCATATCAGCCGGGGTATCGCAAAAGAGAAATATCAGTAGAAAGGCTCTGCCACAATGCGCCTGAACGTAATTGATATGTCCCGTCTTTGAAAAGAACCGCCAATGCAAAAGGCGATGAACCCGCTGTTATTCCAACAGCCTCACTGGAAACAGAGCTTCTTTGAGTAAAACCTCCCACATCTACCGTGAGCAAAAAAGTTTCCTCAACGCCCGAACGCTGCATACGTTGCAGAGCCACAATCGTTTGCTCACCAGCCCATGACAGATCTTCAATCCCTGTGCGCGCCCCATCAATCACATTCACATTTTTAATCTCACGCGGCATCCCATCACGATCACGCACAACCACACCTAGCCATGCGCCTACACTGCCCTCATATTCACGCAACATCACCACATAGCTTCCCTGCGCAGATACAGCAGCCATACGCACATAACCTGCATCCGCTACATCCACAGGAATATTCACATCACGATCTTGCATGTGTGAAGCCTTCAATGTTCCCGCCGAAGAACCACAGGACCACACCCATCCGAAACGATCAATTGAGATACGAGGATCCGCTGCGCAGCCCTCATCAAGCGGCACAATACGTTCCGTTTCCCCCGTACTATCCACAATATGTAATTCACCTTCACTGACCCATGCATACGGTGAAGTAGAGGTCGAACCAACAGCAATTGCACGAGCAAGCGGATCTACGCCCCTCAGAGGAGAAGAACGGAAATCTCCCCCCACAAGACGACCAATTCCTTGGGCAGTCAAAACCAGCGGAGAATCAACTGCGCTCTCTTTATCCTCAGGCATCTCAAAATCATGAAATGTTTGACCGGACACACTAATTTTCACACTGCTGATAGTGCGTACCCCCGTCAAAGTACGAGCGATCTGCCATTGCATAAGCTCTTGGTCATGAGCATCAGCAGGCGCAGGTCCTTCCAATTGGACTTTCGCAATTCCATCGCTCACTTCCACACTATGCGATTCAAGTCGCGTCCCCGCAGGAACAGCATTTGTCACCACAGATTCCAAATCTGCACGCGGCCCCTGCACAAGACCATCAAGTAGATACGAAGCTAAACGCCGTGTGGGATACCACCGAGGGTCTGACACCAAAATATCACCCGCATGCGCAGGAAAATACAGGGAGGCCCTGCTGTAAGAAGCCATAAAAGCAGCTTGCGACATTAAAATCCCGTCCGGTGGAGAATCAATGCGCCACTGACCTTTTTCTTTCACCAAAGTGTAAGTATTGGATACCGATGATCCTTCAGCACGTTTCAACACGCCTGTATCGTCAAGGGAAGCAAGAGCCGCAGCCCCAACAACCACTTTCGTTTTATCCATGTTCTCTGCTTCTTTTAGCGAGACTTGAGGCGAGGAGTCCGTAGCAAAAATTTGTACGTGAGCTGTCGGATCCCATTTTTGGGCACTACCTTGCGTAAGGAATAATCGGGCAGTTGCAAAATAATCGGATGTTCCTGCTGCACATGCTAATAAAAAATCTTGAACGAGTCGTTCCGGTGTCGTATCCTCCTGCGGGCCTCCAGCTACTAATTCAATAGGCGCATTGACAGGAGCTTTTACATCAAAAGGTAAAGGTCTACCCGCACGCGGCAAAGAAGAACACGACGACACAACGAAGGCACATACCGTAATGCACACAACCCCCAAGTAACGAAGCGTAGATGCCTTCATGATGCCTGTTCTTCTTCCCATAAAACTAAAGGATGTGTACGCACGGGTTTGCCTGCGCTTACTGGAAGCGTCATCACAAAAGAAGCACCCTGTCCTGGCTGCCCATACGCTTGAAGTATTCCTCCGTGCAGTGCCACATCTTCACGGGCAATTGACAGACCAAGGCCAGTACCTCCTGTTGTACGCGTACGCGCCGGATCTGCACGATAGAAACGGTCAAAAACTCTCTGCGCAGTTTCAGGAGTCATCCCTATTCCATAATCACGTACACGCACGGCAACAGCCTCATTATCACAGGCCACGTCAATCACCACATCAGTTTTTTCTGCATGTTCTAATGCATTGACCAGCAGGTTCCTGAGCACCCGTTCAATACGCCGCGCATCAGCTTCTGCAGCACACTGCTCATGAGGAAGATGCACGCGAACACGTACATCTAATTTTTGAGCTAGTTCTTCATGAGCAGCTACTACTTTTTCAACCAGCAGGCGCATATCGCATATCTCAAGATCAAGCAGAGCTGCTTGCGCATCGTAACGGGAAATTTCAAGGAGATCTGCAAGCATTGATTCAAAACGTTCCACTTGCCCGTGAAGAAGTTCGACGGAACGTTTTGCAGCAGGTCCCAAAGATTCACGATCGTCGTAAATCATTTCTTCAGCCATACGGATTGTTGTCAGAGGGGTACGTAATTCATGGGAAACATCTGATACAAAACGCTGCTGAAATTTCGATAGCATATCGTATTCGTTGATTTTTTCTTGCAGTGAAGCCGCCATGTTATTGAAAGCATGTGCCAGGTCACTCATTTCGTCGCTCCCTGATTCAGGGACACGTACAGTCAGGTTACCGCCTGCAAGTTCAGTAGCAGCTGATGCTGTGCGGCGTACAGGTCGCATGAGGTGATGGAGCATCCAAAATGCGCCGATTGGCACGGCGATAAGCAAAGGGGTTGAAGCTAAAATGAGGACATTCATCACCGTATCAATCATTGCTTGATCGTGACCTAATGAATACACAATATAAAGGCCATGTGTTCCCGCACGTGGCAAATTTACTGTTTTCCCCACTAAGATTGCCGGTAGTGAATCAGACGCATTCCCTAAAGCAGGGCCAATATCTACCGACTGCCACTGAGCATGTGACGATTCAATAACTGCTGTACGAAATTCTGATGAAATCACCGGTTCCATAGCAGGATCCGCAATTTCGTTAATACGGATTCCTTGCCCATCATGCTCAGAACGCAACAAAAGCACAGAAACAGCCCCCGCACCGGCAGCAGAGGAACGGATTGATTCAACGACCTGTCGGGCAGTTTCTTGTACTTGATCGCTATTTGAAGCAGTTGATTGGTCAAAAAAACCCTGTGCCACCGAAAAACGAACAGATGCATCTTCAAGAACCTGAGTGCGCCTGGCTTCAAAAACATTAGTCCGCATTTGGGTTGATACAGCTGCACCAAAAAGGACGATCGCTAAAACACCTGCAACAGTTAATGTGACTGCCGCGCGCAAAGATAAAGAAGAACGAATGGCATGAAACCAACGCCACTTCACCACTGATGTCCACACTAAAAGCAGTCGATCACATATTGCGCGGACGCTCATTCGGCTATGAAGCATTTCCTGCTCGGTAACCGACGCCTCGTACCGTCACAACGAGTTCAGGTTTTTCAGGATCACGTTCAATTTTGGAACGTAGACGTTGCACATGCACATTTACTAGGCGCGTATCGGCTGCATGACGATAACCCCAGACTTTTTCCAGAAGCTCCTCGCGGGAAAAAACACGCCAAGGCGCACGCGTCAAAGCAACAAGTAAATCAAATTCAAGTGGCGTCAATGAAATAACTTCACCATTTCGTCGAACCGTATGCCCTTGAACATCAATAACAAGGGGACCTAAAGAGAGGTGTTCTTCACCTGAGTCTTCCCGCCCACGCAGTCGAGCCTTCACTCGCGCTACCAGTTCCTTTGGCTTGAAGGGTTTAGGAACATAGTCATCGGCTCCTGCTTCAAGTCCTGCAACAACATCTGTTGTGTCGGAACGGGCAGTGAGCATCACAATTGGCACATCGGATTCACGCCGGATTCTACGACAAATTTCAATGCCGTCCATCCCTGGGAGCATTAAATCAAGCAGAATAAGATCGGGTGCTATTTGATGAAAGTAGTCAATCGCAGCACTGCCGTCAGCACATTCAGAAACTGAAAATCCTTCAGATTCCAACACGATACCAATCATCTCTGCTAAAGCAACATCATCATCAATTACTAGGATCCGAGATCTCATATACAGATCGTGTCATGACTTGGGCTTTATTGCACGCAAGTTGGACAAAAAAATATGATTTTGCGTTTTCTTTACCTTTTTTCTCCATCGCCCCTCTCCTTCTTATCAGATCATCGGCGCCCTTCCCCACAGAAGTATCAATACACACCCCTGATGCTCCACACAGGCAATAAGACACAGCAAGACATGTTCACTTTTGTTGATTATTCTGTGAATAGCAACGCAAGATACTGAGGGAGATACTCATGACGGACCCGAACATCCCTGAAAATCCTTGGAAAAATCCTCATTCTGTACCTCCTGAGCCATCTATGACTTCTCCCGAATCCCCAAAGTTTCAAGGATTTACTGCTCCGGCAGCACCACAAAACTCTCCTGCTGCCGAATATGGAAGCACAGCACAACCTCAGTGGGGCACATCAGAGCAGACTCCCCCACCACATGACCCATCCCAGTCTTTACCAGAACAGGCAGGCCCTTGGTCAACGGCCCCCCAAGATCAACAATGGGCGGGCGCTCAATCCTGGGTTCAGGCAGCACGCCCAGGAATCATACCGCTACGACCACTCAATATTGCTGAACTTTTTGAAGGAACTTTCAGGGCAATACGATCAAATCCAGTGGTGATGTTCGGTTTCTCTGTCGCTATCATGGCGGTTCTTGCCTTCCTCAACGCATTTTTAAATTACTGGTTTTTCGGTTCTTTCCTGAACTACCTAGAAAATCCCACCGGTAGCGTTGATGACATGCTCACAGAAGTAGCAGCAGGTTTTTCGCACCTTATTGTTGGTGGGATTGGAGTGCAATTCCTGACCTTTATTGCTACCAGTGTTCTTCAAGGCATACTGGCTATGTCTGTCAGTGAGGCTGTTCTTGGGCGTCTGATCACTTTCGGGGAAGCATGGGATCGTATGCGTCCACATGTGGTTTCAATTTTAGGTGCAACCTTTATGGTGTCCCTTATTTCAGGAATCCCTGTGGCCTTCATGGTCCTGATCCTTGTTATATGCATTTTCATTGGACAATTTGAAATATGGATATCCGTACTCATCGGTATTATCGGGGTCATTACGCTCTTGCTGTTTATGCTTTTCTTAGCCATGCGCTTGATCTACACTCCAACGATCGTGGCTATCGAAGGACAAAAAGTTTTCCCCGCTTTGAAACGCTCATGGGAACTCACACGCGGCGCTTTTTGGGCCACACTGGGCCGCTACGTGCTTATCACTTTAGCGATCGCAGCAGCAAGTGGTGTTATTTCAACCGTTATCAGCACATTCGGCGCACTTCTGATGATTGTGATGCCCCCAGCCATAGCGATGGTCGTCCTCAATTTCATCAGCACTTTACTTACTGCCATTGTTATTCCGCTGACAGCTGCATACATCACACTCATGTATCTTGATCGTCGTATGCGCATTGAAGGGCTCGCCACACGACTTGCACAGGCTGCGAGTATGTAACCATGTGGCTACCGTATGAGGAACCAACCCCTGACCAAGACGAAGCGCAACGCTGGGTAAGTGAAGAACTTTCCCGTCCTGAATATGGAACCGAGCTCAACCCTCTTACTCGTTTCATTCGATGGCTTCTCAAAGCCCTCAGTGACGGCTTTTTCCAAGGAACATGGCATCCACCGATTTCTCTTGTGCTTCTCTTAGTTTTCTTTGTTTTCCTCATTGTCCTCATTGTTGTCATTGTCATTAATCCAATACGTGTAAAGAAAAAGCACATATCATCCACTGTTTTTGGTGACGAAAAACTAACCATCGACGAAGCCCGTGCTCATTTGGCTGCCGCTGAAAATTCGCAAGAATGGAATGAAGCCTACATATGGGCTTTCCGGTTAATGGTTCTTACACTGGCTCAAGATCATCACATTCATGACGGTCCCGGTGTCACAGCACGTGAAGTTGCCCTCGCATTAACTACAGCTACACCTCAACACAGTGATGCTCTTAATCATGCGGCTAAGCTTTTTGACGCTGTGCGTTACGGTGACGAAAATGCGCAAAATACTGACGTCACCCTTCTTATCCAACTCACACAAAATATTTACGCAAATATTCGCGCTTCTTATACCGCTCAAGATGGTGAACGACCATGACACGAAAAAGCGCGATACTCCTCGCACCAACACCACGAGTACTGTGGAAGAAAATCCGACAAATACTTACCGTTATCACAATTACCCTATGCGCAGGTATCATCACATTCTTCTACACCGCAGATTCTTTTGATAAAACTCCTTTGTCCCCTGACAATCCCGGACCACAAGGAGCACGCGCCCTCGTACAAGTCTTACGTGAACACGGTGTGAAAGTACATGTCGCATCTTCTGCCCGTGACGCTTTAGTACACGCTCAAAAAGATCACACAATCTTGGTAGTTCCCCACCCGTGGAAAATGCCTCATGAAATTTCTGAAGCATTCGCTGAACTTCCTTCAATGACGTACATAGGTCTACAACAAATGTACGATCCTCCTTTTCCTGGTGTCACCGTATATCCAAGCCGTTCAACAGCCTCAGAATTTCACGCTTCGTGCGATCTACCTGCTGCACAACGTGCACGCACACTCTCATCCAGCACCTATGGTGTTCAGCTGAGCGACCCAAACTGGATAGGCTGTTTCCCTTTGGAAGAAGACGTGTATACCTATGCTGAAGGCACACTTCAAGGGAAATGGCGTGCTCTTTTCAGCGATTCATCCATCGTTACCAATCAAAAGATAGCCGAACACGGAAATGCTTCCTTAGCGATCAGCACTCTTGGCCGCACCGGATCTATAGTCTGGTACACACCTTCCCCCGCAGATACTCTGGATGAGTTACCTGATTTAACCCCGCCTTTCCTTATCCCCATGCTCTTTTTACTTGGCGTAGCCCTTCTTGCCTATGGATGCGCGCGCGGACAACGATTAGGTAGGCTCGTCTGCGAAGATATTCCCACCCCGGTTCCGAGCGCCGAAACAGTTATTGGACGCGCTCGATTACTAAAACAGTCCGGCGATTATGGCTATGCTGCTCATCTTCTCCGAGTGAAAACTGCTGAAAAACTCGCTTCTTCACTTGGCATAGCTCATTGCGCTGCTCCTGAAGAACTCCACGCAGCTCTCACTCGACAAGGTATTGATGAACACCTCACATATCACTTATTGTGGGGTAAAGCACCTGAAACTGAAAAAGAATTCCTTGCCCTTGCTCATTCTCTCAACGAATTAGAAGAAAGTATTTCTCATGACTGACCAGCCTTTTACCCCCACCCCTCAGGATAATTCCAGTGTGTTGAATACTGCTTCTTCTCTCAGCCCTGCTACTGAACCCGTGCCAACACAGGAAACACCTACCTCATCTGTTTCTCCTGTTCTTACCCCACAAGCGCGGGAAGCACGTGAAGCGTTCTTCCGTTTACGTACACAGATCGCTAAAGCCGTCGTCGGACAAGAAGGCGCTGTCACAGGTCTGGTCATTGCCCTCATTGCAGGTGGACATGCTTTGCTGGAAGGTGTTCCTGGAGTGGCGAAAACCTTGCTTGTGCGCACTATGGCAACAGCGCTCAATGTGAATATGTCTCGTGTGCAATTTACTCCTGACCTCATGCCCGCTGATATCACTGGCTCTATGGTCTGGGATTCGGGGACTTCCTCTTTCACATTTAGGCCGGGGCCTGTATTTACCAATTTGCTTCTTGCAGATGAAATTAACCGTACTCCTCCTAAAACTCAGTCGGCTTTGCTTGAAGCAATGGAAGAACACCAGGTATCCATTGATGGCCACACCCATCCCCTAGATTTTCCTTTCATGGTGATCGCTACACAAAATCCTGTGGAATATGAGGGCACTTATCCGTTACCTGAAGCACAACTTGATCGTTTCCTCGTCAAACTTGATTTGTCGCTACCCAGTCGTGAAGAAGAAATTCACGTACTTGCTCGCCATCAAGAAGGTTTCGACCCGCTTGAGCTAGCAAAAGCAGGTATTGAAGCTGTTGCCTCACCTGAACATATTTTTGCTGCACGTCAAGCAGCTTCACGTATTGAAGTATCGCCCGCAGTTTTGACCTATATGGTGGATCTTGTTCGCGCGACACGTACCTCACCGTCTGTTCGCTTAGGAGTTTCACCGCGTGGAGCAACAGCTTTGCTTCGGACCAGTCGCGTCTGGGCTTTCCTTCAAGGACGTGCCTATGTTACGCCAGATGACGTAAAAGATATGGCTATCAGCACCTTAGCTCACCGCATGAGTGTACGTGCTGAAGCCGATCTTGAAGGGATCAGTGCGCGCACAGTACTTGAAGGACTACTGACAACAGTTGCGGTGCCACGCTAATGGCTTTATCGTGGCGTACCGCAGTCCTTATAGCCTGCGGAATCTTCCTGCTCATATTTTCCCCCACACTTTCAACAGCATGGGGGTGGATCTTCCTGTCACTTACTCTGGCGCTCATTGATGCTGTATGCGCGCTTTCTCCTCGTGAGTTTCGTATAGAACGTCATGTCAATGACAATATACGTGCAGACCAGAGCACAACATGTGACCTGTGGATTGAGAACCCTACTCGTCGCGGCGCAACACTCACTATCCGTGATGCCTGGCCGCCTTCGATGCAGCCAACACCCTCACACCACCATATTCGTTTAGCTGCACATGATCGTGTGCGTGTCACTACTGTGCTCTCTCCCAAACAACGGGGAACACGCCGTTGTGATCGCATCACCATTCGCGTCTGGGGGCCTTTAGGTTTAGCCGCACGCCAAGTCTCTTTATCGGCACCGGCATCTATTGCAGTTCTTCCTGAATTTCGTGCAAGAAAATTACTGCCTTCACGTCTTGCACGCTTACATGAGTTGGAAGGAAGCACAGCTGTTGTTTTACGAGGTCCTGGCACAGAATTTGATTCACTGCGCACCTATGTGCGCGGTGATGATCCGCGCGATATTGATTGGCGAGCCTCAGCTCGTTCACAGGATTTAATAGTTCGCACCTGGCGGCCAGAACGTGATCGGCATGTGGTTATTATTGTTGACTGCGGGCGTTCCGGCGCTCTGTTATTAGGCGCTCCTGAGCATTCTTCTAACGCCGATGCCCTTGATCTCGGTGTCGCACCACGTATGGATGCCAGCATTGAGGCTGCACTTCTTTTAGCGACCCTTGCCGATCGTGCAGGCGACCACGTGCATTTCTTAGCAATGGATCGTTCTGTCCGTGCGCGGGTTGATGGGGTGCAAGGTCCAGCCTTGCTACGCCAGTGTGGCCTATCGTTAGCTGATATCAGTCCTTCGCTGCTCCCAATGGATTGGCAGCGCCTCATCACTGAAGTACGTCGTACAGTGCATCATAAATCCCTTGTGGTTTTGTGCACTGATCTGCCTCCTGCTGGTACAGACCCTCAGCTATACGAAGCTGTCGCTCTTTTAACACGTACTCACACGGTCATTGTGGCCAGCGCTCAAGATCCTACGATCCTTCGCATGGCACAATCACACGATCAGCATAAAAAACACGCTCATACGGCCGATCATTATGAAATGAGTCCAGATACTCCCCCGCCTACCACTGACGTATATGACGTGATTGCAGCTCATGCTGCTTTACGTGAGACACGCGCGGGTGCGCATGAGCTTCAGCGTACAGGAGCTATTGTTATCACTACGGATGCAGGTCTTTTAGCGGCTCACCTATCTGACACGTACCTTGCTTTGAAGAAATCAGGACGTTTGTGATGGTTTTCCAGCGCAAGTAAAACCGAAACCCATTAGCCAGCCGTCACGTAATCGTAGCCCGCGTCTTTTTCAATATCCCCGCTGTAGCCCGCCATATAAGCACGTCGCCCAAGGACGCAGATATACAGAGCTAAGGCAATCACAACGAGGGAACCAGCTGTTATTTTCACAGCATCCGGTAAAGATGAGGGGGTAACAAACCCTTCAAGCATCCCTGAAATGAAGAGGAGGATCACTAAGCCTCCGGCTACCGTCACCATTGTTCGTCCAGCCTGAGCAACCGCTCGCATACGTGTAAGTGAACCTGGAACGATAAGTGCCCAAAAAACACGTAAACCGGCTGCTCCTGAAATAAAAACTGCTGTCAGTTCAGGAAGCCCATGCGGCAAAATGAAACGGAAGAAATGCCACACTCCACCAAATTGGATCACAATGGCAGCCGTTGTCCCAATAGAAGCCGCATTTGCGAAAAGAACTTGAATTGGATAGAAACCTGTGATTCCAGCACCCACGCATTGTAAAGCGATAAAAGCATTGTTAAACCACACAGAAATACCAAATTCTGCGCTTGTATCTTGGCTGTAATATTTGACGAAAGATTTTTGAGCATAGCTTTTCAGAGCTTCTTCAGACCCCAAATATGCAAAGTATGATGGATGCCACAGTATCCAGAGGGCATGTGCGGAGGAAACGAGAAGAAAAACCGTTGTCACCCCCACAATCCACCAACGAATCTGATACAAAGCAGCAGGTAAAATCACGCAAAACCACCGTGAAATCGCTTCTATAGACCCGCCCGATGTACCTGTTAAACGCGCACGTGCTTGCGCAAGATCACGAGATAAACGACGAGTGATATCCGGGTCTGCCATCAAAGTCTTTACTTCAGCCAAATCCGCAGTTCCCTGCTGATATAAGGCAGTCAGTTCCTCGATTTCTTTCCCATTCAAACGACGACGACGCGACAGTTCATGTAACCGTTGCCAGTTCGTGCTGTGAGCAACTTCGAGCGCTTCTATGTTCACTCCGCTAGCGTGTCATATATGATCGATTCTCGCTCAACTAACCGCACTGTGTATCGACGAATACCTGACGAATCTATTGTGACCGGCGCGGCTGTTGAACTCGACATTCATCCGGCTTCTCCGTTAGTGCGTATTGCAGCAACTTTTACTGATATTGGTCTGGGAATACTCGCTTCGATTGTTTTTGTGCGCGTATTCTTTTTTCACCTTGATAATGCCAGTCAATCACTTACACGGACACTATTCATTGCCCTTTTTGTCACGGTCGCCCTCATCATTCCTTTTTGTGTGGAGTTATGTACACGTGGTTCTTCTTTAGGGAAATGGGCTTTCGGTTTGCGCGTGGTACGTGATGATGGCGGCGTTATTACTGCTCGTCATGTCGCTATGCGCACTCTCGTTGGTCTGATGGATGTGTGGATTTCTTTCGGTGCTTTGGCACTCATCAGTGCAATTGTTTCGCCGCGCGGTAAACGTTTGGGAGATTTTGCTGCGGGCACGATTGTGGTTGCTGAACCTGAGTCATATGCGTATCCACCTATTCTTATGCCTCCGGATTTGGCACAATGGGCATCGACTGCTCAAATTCTGCCAATTTCATCTGAGCTTCACCGTGAGGTTTTAGGCTTCTTGCGCACGAATCGGATCTTACAGCCTGCTATGCGTTCACAGGCTGCTGAATCATTGGCTCAACGTGTAAGTACCTCAGTTGCCCCGCTACCACCGCAGGGTACCCATCCTGAACGTTTTCTCGCGGCTGTTCTGGTTGTCTTACGTGATCGGGAGTGTCAGCGCCTCTGGCAGCAAGAAAAGAGTGCTCAGCAACGTCGAGCACACGCAATGCGTACACCTTTTAACGTGTCGTAGTATCGTCGTCTTTTTCTTCAGGGACTATGCGAAATTGATCGCGGCGTTTAGCCCACGGGGATTGCGGATCAAGTGGACTGCGGTGAGCATCTTCGATCTGTGCGCTTTGGTCGGTGCTGTTGCTGCGGGGCTGGGCAAAAGGACCATATTCGATTTCATGAGGCTCAGGTGGTGTTGTACGTGAACGGTGTTCGTGGAGGGAATGTACTGTTGCATTGTTGTGATTATCTGCAGTCGTACGTGGAGATTGTGCTGCTTGGCGTACTGCATTTACAAGAGCCATGAGGTCGTCCTCTGAAGGCTCAGCTGGTTCAAAAGTTGTGTGAAGTCGAACAACTTGCCATCCACGTGGCACGGTGAGATGTTCTGCGTGAAGTTCGCAGAGATCATATGTGTGCGGTTCAGCAGCTGTTGCCAAAGGACCTAAAACCGCCGTTGATTCATGGTAATCGTATGTCAGGGTCGCTACAGACTGACGAGTACACCCTGGTTTGGAACAATGTCGAACCGAAATCACCGAACTACTCTATGCTACTTCATAGATTTCTGAGCGATAGAGTGAGGGGGTGTCCGTAGCATTGCATCGTTCTCCTTTTCGTGATCGTCATGGTCGCGGCCTTCGATATGTGCTTTTTCCTCCTTCAACTCCACGCTGGCGTACACGGCGTGAACATTTTGATGCACTCGTTGCCAGAATCGTCGCAGAACTTACTGAGCGGTGGCCAGCGGTAGGTACCATTGAATTTGCTGTTGAGGATGTTCCTCCTTCGCTTCCTGCGTTTTGGGAGGATTCCACTGTTATTTTGGCGCGTATTTTTCCGGCGGATCGTCGCCGTGGCTTACCTGATCGGATTGTGATTCATCGTCTTCCTGTCCTTCAACGAGTTACTTCCGATCAACTCGCTGTTTTCTTGCGTCGCCTCATCATTGAGCGAATTTCACATATTTTAACTATTCCACCAGATGAGTTAGAAAAAGAACTCTCGTAGGATTTTCCATTCACCGTACTATTGCGCATGCGTGCCGGCCAGCTTATGTGTGCGTTGTGTTTTATCGGCACTGGTACGAGGTTTTCCAGGTGGCTTTCCAAAGAAAAAGTGTGTGCTCGGACCTGCACACACTTTTTATGATCGTATTTTCATGTCACGTATTCGAGCTCAGTGCTCACAGACATGTTGTCTTTCATACTGCTGATCGTCGTATTCGTCGTCTTTCGCGTTCTGACAGACCACCCCAGATACCAAATCGTTCGTCATTAGCGAGGGCGTATTCCAAACACTCTGCACGGACTTCGCATGATTGGCATACTGCTTTTGCTTCGCGGGTTGAGCCACCTTTTTCCGGAAAGAATGCTTCCGGATCTGTTTGAGCGCATAACGCATGCTGCTGCCATGCCAAAGGACCATCGTCGGCTCCAGCCGTCGATGCGTCAAAGGGGTCAGACCATGTAATAGGTCCGTCTCCAAGGATATTCCACACGAGGTTCTCCTCATTGCGATAAGGCCAATATGAGAATTACACGCGTGTCATTCGTTCAAGTCAAGTGGTATGAGGTATTTGAGATATTGTCATCATTATGAGCAACATGCTGCTATAGGAATATTTTTCCTATTTTCGACAAAGTAGCTCCTTTCTTCCCTTCAGAAAAGTGCTGGAAGCCCTCTTAACAGCACAAAATCCCTATTTCATTTGATGGACTCTTATATGCAGAGTCGCTGACTTTCCTCTCGCACGCTAGGCTCTGAGCATGACGTATCTATCTGATCTCACTCATTCTCTTGCGGGACGACTAGGCCCTTCCCTCACTTTCTACGGTCATGATCGCACAGAGCTGGGAGCTCCAGTAGTTGCGCGTTGGCTATCAAAAACAGCGAATGCCTTGGGGGAAGATTTTTCACCTGCACTCTACGGGGATGATCCTGCAGGGCATGTTCTTATAGATCTTGGCTGCACCTGGCAAAACATTATGTGGAGCGCATCTGCCACGCTCTATGGCTGGTCTGTGTATTACCCTGCAACGGTTTTTCGCCCAGAAAATACGCTACGCACAGATAAAGAAGCTGTAGGTAATGTCATGTCGCACATTCCTTTTTTTGCCTCCGAGCACGTGCAACAGGGGCCGCAACAGCATGAGCACATGTACGTACCCGAAGATACGTTCCTTAATATTCGCGTACATTCCGATGAAGAATCGGCACTCAGTTATCCGTTTTCTGGTGAATGGGTACTCCTGCAGTGCATCGATCCTCTAACCTACATGTGGCCTGGGCCGTTGCCTGAGAATTGCTCAGATGCGCTCAGTGAGCTGATGTCACATGCGGATTCTGTTGTTGTCCCGCTCCTGGATACGGCACCTCATATCGAAGATGTACTGAACGGCACTATGTCTCACATACCCTCAGATATTTCACGCGTGCTACTACTGAGCGAAGATCCTTACAATGATATGGCACGAATCGTCAATTGCTGGGCACGGGGAATGTCCGTTGTATTCGTTGATCGCTTTGAATACACCTGCGAGGACGTACAAAGGATTGCCGAATTTGAAAGCGCAACTTTACTCTTGTGAGGTCACGCCTTAAAAGGCGTGAGCCTCCCCTATTTTCAATGTCTGAGCCGTATCAGCGGATGCTGCGGGCATCAAAAATTGGGGCGAGGTCGTTATCGACCATCGTCAGAGCAGAAGCAATAGCCATATGCATATCGAGGTATGCGTAGGTTCCGAGTCGCCCTCCAAAGAAAACATGCTTTTCGTCAGCCATCAGTTCACGGTAAGCGGAAATACGCTGACGATCTTGCGCAGTATTCACCGGGTAGTAGGGTTCGTCACCATGATCGGCGAAACGTGAAAATTCACGTGCAATAATCGTGCGATCGGTGCGATAGTCACGTTCGGGGTGGAAGTGCCGGAATTCAATGATGCGCGTGTAGGGAACATCAAGGTCACCATAGTTCATAACGGGGCAGCCTTGGAAGTCACCAATGTCGAGGACTTCTTTCTCGAAATCAACAGTTCGCCACGATAAATCGCCTGCCGAATAGTCGAAGTATCGGTCAACTGGCCCGGTGTATACGATCGGAATTTGACCGGCAACCGCGGCTTTATTTAAGGGGTGGTTCGGGTCGAAGAAGTCTGTATCTAAAACAACGTCAATACGCTCATCGTCAATCATTCGAGTGAGCCATGCGGTATAGCCGTCCGTTGGGAGGCCTTCGTAGGTATCGTTGAAATAGCGATTGTCGTAGGTGTACCTCACAGGTAAACGGGAGATGATGGAAGCCGGAAGATCGCGAGGATCTGTTTGCCATTGTTTCGCAGTGTAGTTTTTGAAGAATGCTTCAAAGAGGGGGCGGCCGACAAGGGAAATACCTCGTGACTCAAAATCTGTGATGTCTTCGCCGCTTATTTCTGCTGCTTGTTCAGCGATAAGCGCACGAGCTTGTGTCGGAGTTAGGGCACTGTTGAAGAATTGGTTGATAGTCCCCAGATTCACGGGCATGGGGTAAACCACGCCACCGACGGTAGTCCACACTTTATGGGTGTAATTGGTAAATGTCGTGAATTGGTTGACGTATTCCCAGACTCGTTTATTTGATGTGTGGAAAAGATGGGCACCGTAGGTATGGACTTCAATTCCGGTGTCGGGATCAATTTCGGAGTATGCATTTCCGCCAATATGGGGACGACGGTCAACGATCGTTACTTTCAGTCCCCAACGTGAAGCGCATTGTTGTGCGACAGTTAAGCCGAAAAGTCCTGAGCCGACAACTATGAGGTCCATGAGGTTTCCTTCCTATTCAGTCACTCTGTCGCAGTTTCATGTACAACCGTGTACTGCATGTCAGTTGCTCACAACCTACCATGAACTTGTCACGACGCTACGGTGACAAGCGGAGCCATACCTGAATCACTTATTGGCAAATTCGGCGATGTAATAGATGTATAGAGCAAGTGCAGGACTAGCTCGAAGGAGCACTGCTAGGCAATTTTCCTTCATGTAGTCCTGCACTTGAGTGAAGTTTTCAGATTTTATTGTCCTTGAGCAGCATATTTTGCTTCGACAGCTTCTTTTAGTGGCGCCCACCACTGTTCATTATTTCGGTACCATTCGATTGTGTCTGCCAGTCCGGATCGGAAATCTGTGTATTGAGGTTCCCATCCAAGTTCTTCACGGAGTTTCGTTGCATCGATTGCGTAGCGCAGATCATGCCCTGCGCGATCAGCAACATGATCGTAGTCATCTGCTGAATATCCCATGAGTTCGTTCAGGATATGCACAACTTCTTTGTTTTGCGTTTCACCGTCGGCGCCGATGA
Organism: Schaalia sp. lx-260; assembly: GCF_021083645.1. GTDB lineage: Bacteria > Actinomycetota > Actinomycetes > Actinomycetales > Actinomycetaceae > Pauljensenia. The sequence goes on from NZ_JAJNRQ010000003.1 coordinate 181,739, forward strand.
GGTAGGTTTCGCCTATACGTCCATGATTGAGGATTTCCCACACTGCGGTGTTGTGATCGCGCACATGGATCCAATCACGCACATTTAGCCCTTCTCCGTAGAGTCGAGGGCGGATACCTCGCAGGCGGTTTGTCACCATACGTGGGATGAATTTTTCAATATGTTGGAACGGCCCATAGTTATTGGAGCAGTTTGAGATGGTTGCTTCGACTCCAAATGATCGCACCCATGCGCGAACCATGAGGTCTGAGCCTGCTTTCGTTGAGGAGTAAGGCGATGAGGGATTGTATGGTGTTGTTGGTGTAAATTTTGCAGGATCGTCAAGCTCAAGGTCACCGTAAACTTCATCTGTCGAGATGTGATGGAAACGCACATGGTGTCGGCGCACGGCTTCTAATAGCGTGTAGGTTCCCACCAGATTTGTCATGACAAAGGGAGAAGGGTCATTCAGGGAATTATCGTTGTGTGATTCTGCGGCAAAGTGAACGATTGCGTCAGCTTGTGCGGCCAAGGAATCAATAAGGTCTGCGTCAGTGATGTCGCCTTCGATGATATTTAGACGTGCGTTGTGTTCTGGTTGTGTCACCGTTAAGGAGCCGCGGTTACCTGCGTAGGTAAATTTGTCTAGAACTGTGATATCGACCTCAGGATGATCCTCAAGGAGGGTGTGGACAAAGTTTGCGCCGATGAAACCTGCTCCACCTGTAACAACGATATGCATAAGTAGTACTCCTGCCAGATAAATGCTCTGACTTGATTATGCCGCTTCTGGGCAAAAAACTCCCACGTGACTTTGTGAAATGTTCATGTTATGTTGTATTCACATGTCACATTATCAACATTTGTCACAGGAGTAACATAATGTCTTGGAAAAGACTACTGAGGTTTGCCACACCTACAGTCTTGGTGGCCCTCACTCTGGGCGCTTCCCTTGCATATGCTGCCGATAACGCCCTTGAGGGAAAAACTCCTGTTCGCATACTGCAACTAACCGATGAAGCAGGTAATCCCACTGCAGCAGCCACTGCAGCTTTAGAAACAGTACCCGCCGGAAATGGCGGCGCCTCCCTGCACTACTTCCAACGCGGAGCGTTATCCTCCACAGGCGAAAATGCTCTTGACGCTCCCCACGATGCCGCGATCTTGACCCAGCCACTGGAAGTCCAAGACTTCACAGTTGCGGGCCTAACATGGACTGGACGCGCAGATCTACCTGAAGGCACATCCATCTACATGCGTGTACGTGAAAATGATGACTGGTCCCCGTGGCATGAGGTCGAAGCCGAAGTTGCTTCAGGGCGTGATGACAATGTAGGACACCCCGGAACTGAACCTTTCATCACCGGCACCGCCGACGGAGTCCAAATTCGTGTGACTGGTAATCCAAATAACCTCCCCCCTGAACTTCAGCTCTCCCTCATCCCCGCACAGCCTTCTGGCACCGTCGCTTTGGAAGACCGTGATCTGGAAACCGTTGAGGCACCTGGCACACCCCTCATCGAAGAAGACAGTGATGCAGACATAGAACTTTCCTCACCTGAGGAAGAAAATTCGCAAAACAGCGACACACCCGATCCCACTCTTTCTCACACCACAGCACTATCGGAACGACTCATTGGACGCATCGGCAGTTTAGGAACCTCGGCTGCAGTAACTTCTGCGCGTAGTATTGCCACATCAATACCTGAGTCCTTGTCCTACGGATTTTTCAGTCGCTCACAATGGCAAGCAGACGAATCAGAAATGACATGGCCACGATCTGAGGCCTACGCACCTTTCGTCGTTGTTCACCACACAGCGGGAACAAATAATTACACACGTGACCAAGCTCCCGGAATCGTTCGAGGTATCTACCATTACCACGCGGTCACCTTAGAGTGGGGCGATATCGGTTACAACTTCCTCGTCGATAAATGGGGACGTGCTTACGAAGGACGTTCCGGATCAGCAGCTGCTCGTAACGGCAAAATGGTTGTAGGCGGCCATTCCTATGGTTTTAACACTGGAACCATGGGGATTTCTATGCTCGGCACGTACAGCACCGTTGCTCCTTCGGAAGCAACACTGGACACAGTTGGCAAACTTGCTGGCGCGCATCTACGAGCAGCAGGCGTAGACCCGATGTCTTCCGGTTCTTTTACAGCTCAAGGTAACAGCGGAAAATACACAGCCGGCCAAGTCGCCTACCTCCCACGTATTTCTGGACACCGCGATAACGGAGCTACCGAATGTCCAGGAAATATGGGATATGCAAAACTCGGAGTCATCCGTTCTATTGCCACTTCAGGCTCAAATTCCTCCCCGGCTGGGCAATGGCAGCAGCTCACAAATTCTCGCGGAGGCACATCATGGTATTACGTGCTCAGCACCGGTCAAAAGCACATCGGCTGGCTGCTATCAGAGGGCACATGGTTTTACTTGGGCTCTGACGGCGCAATGGCAACCGGTTGGCAAAAAATCAACAATAAATGGTATTACTTCAATTCCAATGGTGCGATGGCCACCGGTTGGCAAAAAATCGACAGAGTATGGTATTACCTCTCTGATGATGGCGATATGCTCACCGGTTGGCAAAAAATCAACGGAACCTGGTACTACCTTGATTCCAATGGATCAATGGTCACCGGGAAACGTATCATTGACTCAGATCTCTACTACTTCACCGATAGCGGAGCACTAGCCCCACAGGGGTGGCTCAAACTTCAAAACACTTGGTATTGGGTATCCTCCAATGGCGCATTAGCAACCGGTTGGCAAAAAATCAACGGCACCTGGTACTACTTCGACTCCGATAGCACTATGGCAGTTGGAAGGCGTGTCATCAGCGGCAAGATGTACCTTTTCACTGATAGCGGCTCGCAGGCATCCAGTGGTTGGACTCAAGCCAACGGCAAGTGGTACTGGGTATCCTCCAATGGGGAGCTTGTCACCGGTTGGCAAAAAATCAACGGAACCTGGTATTTCTTTGACGTTGATGCCACCATGGTTACCGGCCCGTACATGGTCAATAAAACCACGTATCTTTTTGCCAACAGCGGTGCTCTGAGCGCAGGATGGGTAAAGTATCAAAACGCTTGGTATTTCGCTGATTCCAACGGAGTAGTGACAACCGGTTGGATCAAAGTCGCAGACTACTGGTACTACCTCGAACCTACCGGCATTATGGCCACCGGTTGGAAATCAATAGGAGGATATTGGTTCTTCTTTGATTCCACTGGGGTAATGGCAACCGGTTGGAAGAATATCGGTGGCCTCTGGTATCACTTTGGCTCTAACGGAGGAATGACGACAGGTTGGGCCAAACTTGGAACCTACTGGTATCACTTTGGCTCTAGCGGCGCAATGACAACCGGTTGGATTAAACTCGGGGCCTACTGGTACTACCTTGAACCCAGTGGCGCTATGGCCACCGGCAGCCGAGTTATCAATAACACCACCTACTATTTCGACGAAAATGGGGCGCTCGTTGATTCTGGTTCTGCCGCTCCTGCCAGTGGTTTTAACCCCGCCTTTCTTATATCTGATGCCCAGATGTTTAACGCGCACACAATGTCCACTGGCGCTATCCAACAGTTCTTATCTGAGAAAGGCCGTTCATGTCGTCCAGCTTCTGATGGAACTGCCTGTTTGAAAGATTATCGAATAACGTCATCGACAATGAAGTTCCCCTACTGCGCGTCCTATCAGGGAACTCCTTCTGAAAGTAGCGCGGAAGTCATTTATAAGGCAGCGCAGGCATGTGGGATTAACCCTCAGGTACTGCTCACCATGCTTCAAAAAGAACAAGGCCTACTTACTGCCAGTGGTAATAGCCTAAGCCAGACTAGGTATAGCAAAGCTATGGGGTATGCGTGTCCTGATTCAGCTCCTTGTTCTTCAGCTTATGCTTCATTCCCTTTGCAGGTATATGGAGCAGCCTCACGCCTTGTGCAGTACGGCGAGGAACCTCATAAATTCAATCATGCAGCCGGACGCACTTCATGGGTGGGATATCACCCGAATGCAAGTTGTGGCGGTTCACGGGTCACTATGGCAAATCGTGCAACTGCGGCTTTGTACAACTACACCCCTTACCAGCCTAATGCTGCCGCATTACGTCACTTAAGCGGCACGGGAGATCAGTGTTCAACGTATGGGAATCGTAATTTCTGGCGGCTTTTCAATGAATGGTTTAGCTAGAACCCGATTCAGAGGGCATAATCAAGAGGAGCAGATTTCACGCAAGCAGGAGGCACAATGAAGGGCATCATTCTGGCAGGTGGCTCAGGTACTCGACTTAATCCCATTACTTTAGGAACCTCAAAGCAGCTGGTTCCTGTGTATGACAAACCCATGATTTATTACCCCCTGAGCACGCTGATGCTTGCTGGAATACAGGATGTCCTTGTCATTACAACACCTCATGATGCCCCAGCTTTCCAACGTTTACTGGGTGATGGCTCACAGCTGGGTGTTCATATTACTTACGCTGTTCAAGCAGTTCCTAACGGTCTGGCACAAGCCTTTGTTTTAGGTGCCGATCATATTGGCTGCGAAAGTGCCGCGCTTATTCTCGGGGATAATATTTTCTATGGGCAAGGTATGGGCACTCGCCTGCGCCGACATGTAGATCCGCATGGTGGCGCTGTTTTTGCCTACCATGTGACAAACCCGCAGGAATACGGTGTCGTTGAATTTGACGAGAATTACACTGCGCTTTCAATTGAAGAAAAACCCACAAATCCTAAGTCAAATTACGCTGTGCCTGGTTTGTATTTCTACGATAACGATGTTGTTGACATTGCACGGAATTTACAGCCCTCTGCGCGTGGTGAATATGAAATTACTGATATTAACAAGGCCTACTTACAAGCCGGCACGCTTGCCGTAGAGGTACTCCCCCGCGGAAGTGCGTGGCTTGATACAGGAACTTTTGATTCTTTGGCTGATGCCACTGCTTTTGTGCGCACTATTGAGGCACGTCAAGGTATGAAGATTGGCGCGCCCGAAGAAGTCGCATGGCGTATGGGCTTTATTGACGATGAGGGTTTACGTCAACGCGCCGAACCATTGGTTAAATCCGGTTATGGAGCTTACCTTTTGGGGCTGCTAGACAAATAAAAGGGGAGTTTTCCTATATTTTCCTCGTCAGGAAATGATCTTTTTGAGATTTTATTAGATAACTAGTTGATTATGTGCGCAGCAATATATTGTGTTTTATCCTCGTAATCGTTCACCCGCACCGCTTCCTGCAGTAAAATTGAACATAATTGAGCTGGCATACACACGATTGGTTGATACACATGGATTCGCTCACCCGATCTGAATTTGAGGTTCTTTACGCACTTTCATGCGCTCATATTCCCCTCACCCAGCGGCAACTTCACGAAAAAACACAGATATCGCTGGGACGCATCAACACTGCCGTGCGCATATGCGAACAACGCGGCTACATAGCCAACAAAGTTATTACAGATGCGGGTCGCGCAGCCCTTGCTCCTTATCGTGTCAATAACGCAATTATCATGGCAGCCGGTTTATCCCAACGTTTTGCGCCAATTTCTTATGAGCGACCTAAAGGAACTCTGCGTGTACGCGGTGAAATCCTCATTGAAAGGCAAATTCGTCAACTCATTGAGGCAGGTATCACTGACATCACTATCGTTGTTGGCTATAAAAAAGAGTATTTCTTCTACCTTGCTAAAAAATTTGGCGTGAAACTCGTTATTAATGACGAATACGCGACACGTAATAACAATGGCTCGCTGTGGCGTGTACGCGATCAACTCGCCAACACATATATTTGTTCTTCCGATGATTATTTCACCGAAAATCCTTTTGAATCACACGTCTACCAAGCCTATTATTCAGCTCAATACATTGAGGGCCCCACACAAGAATGGTGTATAACGACAGGCCCTGGCGACAGAATCACCGGAGCAACTATCGGTGGTCACGATTCATGGACAATGCTCGGACATGTGTATTTCGACCGCGAATTCTCACGCACATTCTGTCGTATCCTCGATAAGGTCTATGACTTACCGCGTACCGTGCCACAACTGTGGGAATCCATTTATCTTGACCACATTAAAGATTTGCACATGGTGATACGTCGCTATCCCGCAGGAATGATTAATGAATTTGATTCTGTTGATGAATTACGCAATTTTGATCCGTTATTTATGGAAAATATTGACTCTGAGGTTTTCCATAATATTTCTTCTGTCCTTCATTGCCCTATCAATGATATCCACGATATTTTCCCACTGAAACAAGGGGTTACAAATCTTTCCTGCCATTTTTCCCTCGATGGTAAAGAATACGTGTACCGCCATCCAGGAACAGGAACCAGCAAACTTGTTGATCGACAAGCAGAATTTGAGGCTATGCATCTTGCCGCTGATTTAGGGTTAGATTCAACTTTTATTTCAGGAGATCCAGATTCTGGTTGGAAAATTTCACGTTATATTCCACATACGCGCAATCTTGACCCAGAAAATCCTGAAGAACTAGCTCAAGCAATGCGTATGGCCCGCACCCTACATAACAGCGGTAAAACGCTTTCTCGTTCATTCGATTTTATTTCTGAAAGCTTTTCTTACGAGCGCGTACTAGAACAGCATGGTCCCATTGATTTACCAGAATACGCTGAACTACGTGAAAAAATCCTCCGCCTTAAAACTCAAGCCGATAATGATGATTTCCCTCACGTGCCATGCCATAACGATTTTTATCCACCAAATTTCCTCATTGAAACAGATAACACCATTCATTTAATTGACTGGGAATATGCTGGCATGTCTGATGTGGCCAGTGATTTTGGGACACTAGTTGTGTGTACACGATTGTGCCCCGACAAGGCACAACAAGCTTTACGGTATTACTTTGACCGCATACCTACACACGAAGAAATGCGTCATTTCTGGGCATACGTTGTTTTTGCCGGCTGGTGTTGGTATGTGTGGGCACTAGCAAAAGAAGCCGAAGGAGATGATGTCGGCGAGTGGCTTCTGACCTACTATTCCTACGCGGCAACATATATTGATGACCTACTCGCCTGGTATGAGAACGATAGTTCAGATTTACCTGATTTCCTCACTTCAGACAGTAAAAACTCATAATGTGTAAGGGAGTGCGCAGCTTCAGTCACATCTAAGTCCTCATTGTGAGCATTTTTGATACTCGCGTGCCTACGCATCACATGTGACTGGTGCTGGCAGTAATTTTTCGGCGGCGACGCACCATATTCATCACAGGTTTATCAATGACGTGATAGTTGAAGATACCCCCGCATATTGCAATAAGGGATATAAGTGAGGCATTTACTGCCCAATGCATAGGTGTTGGCCATAAGAATACGAGTGTCTGCTGTAAGGGGAAAGCCCACAAGTAAATGCCGTAAGAAAATTCCCCGTATTTGGCAAAATGAGAAAACTTACGTCGTGTCCCCCACCCTAACCACAGACATGCGTAAGGGAAAGTCACGAGCATCGCAGCGATATCCCAACCGAAGTAGCATAAAACGATCGTTGCGAATATCGACAAAATACCCCATGAGGGACGCAAAATAATTTTGTCACGCCACACCCATAAACACACACCAATATAAAACTCAAGAACGGCGCGTACCACGCTCAGCATATACAGATGAAAGAAAGCAAAATAGACAACTGCGCAAGCGATTACGACGATAATGGTCCATATATAGGATTTCTTCCGAAAAGCCGTTAATCGAAAAATAAGGTAACACAGAATATATGCAGCAAATTCAACCGGTAGTGTCCACAAAGAGCCGTTGACTACTTCAGGATAAGGATTAAATGTAAAAACACCCGGCAAAGTATGAACAGGAATAAGAATGGCGTTGAGTAAATACCGGTAGGTTTCACCATTCGTTAGATAGTCTGTTATTGACAGAGTTGTCAATACCCCACCCCACACGAATGTTGAGAAAAGGACAATAAATATGAGTTGTGGGAAAATTCTTTGACAGCGAGCAATAAAAAATTTACGTGTATCTGGATGGCTTTCACAGCTTTTCGCAATGAGGATGCCACCGTAAAGAAAAAATACAGCAACTGCCATACCACCAAAGCTCAGGCGCTGGTCAGTCCACTGATCCAAAAAAGCCCCTAAACTGTGAGGCCCTTGAGTTAAAGAAAATGAATGCGACCAAATCACTGCGATTGCACTGACAAAGCGAATAAGATCAAGGTTGTTATCGCGTGAGGAAACAACCGTACCGAAACGAATGGCATCTCGCTTATTCATGTCACACCCTCACTTGTAACCTCAATATCGTGTTTTTCACCGATAAAACACGCACATCCGGATTCTCGTCAGCAGATGGTAGCATTTCCAATCCTTGGGAGTCTAACGCATATTCCCTGTTTATTTTTAGTGAACGCAGGTCTTTATGTACACGTTATTTATTCAGGATTCCGGGCAATAACCCAGGATTTTTGAGGCTTTCCTGCACTTTCCTGATGTTATATTCACCTTGTGTACTCACATATGCATAACAGAGGAAATCCTGAGCAGCAAAAACCTACCCTGTAGCACAAGCAGCGAATCTGCCTTTTATTGATTCAAAGCTACTTTCACGTATTCATCCAAACATTCGTGTGCAGGACGCGGCGTGAAACCTACCTTTTTGATTTTCGTTAAATCAAGTAACGAATGTAATGGGCGCGGGGCAATGCCTTCTTTTCCGTGGAAATACTCCTCGGTAGATACAGGTGTCACTGATTGCGGGTCTTTTCCACATAGCTCAAAGACACGCTGAGCAATATCAAACCATGAGGTGACTTCCCCTTCACATGACAGGTTATATGTCCCGTATTCAGGGCGCTGAGAGATCAGGTGGATAATCCCTTCAGCAAGTTCTGACGTAAAAGTAAGACGGCCTACCTGATCGTTGACCACAGCGGGCTTTACTCCCCTTTCAGCAAGGCTCATCATTGTTCGCACAAAGTTCTTTCCCTCGCCAACAACCCAACTGGTTCTTACAAGGTAGTGGCGTGGAGCAGCGCATACTGCCGCGTCTCCGCCAGCTTTTGATTGTCCGTACACTCCCAAGGGGCTTGGGGGCTCATCTTCTGTATGGATACTGTGTTTCCCGTCAAAAACATATTCACTGGACACGTGAACAAGGAGCAGATCATGACGAGCTGCGACACGTGATAAAAGGGCAGGACCTGTCGCATTCGCACGCCAAGCCAAGGGCCGTCCTTCATCAGTTTCAGCAGCATCCACCTGTGTCCAAGCCGCTGCATTAACCACAATGTCATACTCGGACCAGTTCACGTTCGCAAGGGCCTGTTCATCAGATATATCAAAATCTGGTAAATCCACACCGTGAGCCTGATATCCCGCATCCGTTAAACGCTGCATCATCGCTCGTCCCAGTTGCCCATTTGCACCGGTGACGAGTACTCGCTGTCGCCTATTCCTCTGCGCAGGAAAAGGTATGACTGTTTCAAGAGCAGGATGAGCATGATCTTTGTCAGAGATAATCGCGTGTTCCAATGGAATTGGCCATGCAATATTTGCAGTGCGATCACCTAAATGAACATACGTGTACTGAGCCTGCGGTGACCAGTGATCGTTTACAAGGTACGTGTAGGCCGTGTGAGGTTCCAAGGTCTGATAGGCATTTCCTACTCCCCGAGGAACAAAAACCGCAACAGACGGATCAATAATTGTTGTATAAACCGTTCCAAAACTGGGGCCTTCACGCAGATCCACCCATGCGCCGAAAACTTTGCCTGTGGCAACAGAAACGAATTTATCCCACGGCTCAGCATGGATTCCTCGTGTCACACCAATTTCATCATTGAAAGAGATGTTATTCTGCACGGGATGAAAGTCTGGCAAGCCTAGGTCCACCATTTTTTCTCGCTGCCAGTTTTCTTTGAACCATCCACGATTATCACCATGCACTGTTAAATCAATGCGTAAAAATCCGGGAATCGGTGTTTCTTCAATTCCAAGTTCTTTACGTGAGGATAGTTCGCTCATGCGGATCTCTTTCGTCATTCAGGACTATTCAGGACTATGAGTGCCTTACAAGGATAAGAAGTACTACAGCGATACTACGCTACATAGGGCTTTCAGAGGAGGCAGCCTACCTATGTGTTTCATGTGGAATGCCATTCCCCATTAGGCAAGGAAATACACAGACATCACACATATGCGCATAAATAACAACCACACATAGAACAGTGTGAAATACTGGTTTCATGAAGCCTATTCATGACACATGGCTCGTTATCCCGTTGTATAACGAAGAACAAGTAATCGGCGATGTGATACGCGCTGCTCTGCCCACATTTGAACATATTGTGTGCATTGATGATGGTTCCACAGATAAGTCAGGTCAAGCTGCTTTGAATGCCGGTGCCACAGTCATCACGCATCCGATTAATCTTGGCCAAGGGGCAGCCTTACAAACAGGTTTCGATTACCTCACGAAATACACTGATGCCCGTTATGCCGTTACTTTTGATGCGGATGGGCAGCATCGTGTTTCGGATGCTGTTGCTATGCGCGAACGCGCTCTAGCAGATGATCTTGCGATTATTTACGGTTCACGTTTTCTTGAAGGGCAAGTGGATATCAGCCCTTTGAAACGCCTCGTTCTTAAAACGGCTGCCATGGTCACGCGCTGGCAAACAGGCCTGCACCTCACTGATGCGCATAATGGTTTACGTCTACTGCGTATGGATGCTGTCAAACGTATTCACCTACGTCAAAGTCGCATGGCACACGCCAGCGAAATCGTGAATGAACTTGCGCGTACACGTCTGCCGTGGGCTGAAATGCCTGTGCATATTGATTACACAGATTATTCACGTGCGAAAGGCCAGTCTTTACTTAACTCTGTCAATATTCTCGTCGACCTGATTCTGGGGTAATTATGCCAAGCTACTGGTTAATTAAAGCTATCCTCGTCTTAGCTTTATTGATCCTTATTTTTTTCATGCTCAAACCTGTAAAAACAGCGCAACATCAAGCTCTGCGCAGACTTGGCACGTTATTTATTATTGTTTTGGCTGTTTTTGCTGTTCTTTTTCCACATTTCTTAAACCAATTCGCCACTTTGATCGGTGTTGAACGCGGCATCAACCTTTTGGTTTATTTCCTTACTATTGCTTTCTTCGCGCAGATGATGACCTCGTACCGTCGCTCTGTTCAAACCGAACATAAACTCACTCAACTGGCACGCGCAGTTGCCCTCCAGAACGCACAAACCCCACCTGTTGTCCCATCCTCTACTGAGGCATCTGGCTTTTCCTCTGACTCCCCTGGTGGCACACAGTAGAATTCAACACAATTGCAACATGTTCCACAGTCAAATCCCATATTTTCTTTCAACCCTTTAGACTCGTGACGATGACATCTCATACACAACATTCGGATACTGTCCCTGCTGCTCATGCTGCAACTTATCCTTACCGTTTCGGGGTATGGAAAACGATGTGCGCTGCTCTTTTGAGTATTGTTCTGCTTGTCAGCACAACTGTTTTAGGGATCTACCTTGACTTGGCGCGACAAGTATCCGACAGTGCCCTAGATATTTCTGCCTTTGAGAATGTCATGCCTCAAAGTGAACCTGAGGAAGAACCTCCAGGAGATCCTTTTACAGGTCAGGCAGTCAATATCTTGGTTTCTGGCGTTGATTCACGTTACGGTGAAGATCCACGTGCCTATGGGAGTTCTGAGGAACTTTCCACCATTCAATCTGATACGACAATGGTTGTTCACCTATCCGCTGACCGATCACGTATCCAAGTTGTCTCAATTCCTCGCGATCTTATTACAGCAATCCCCAGTTGTACGCGTTCCGATGGCTCACAAACACGGCCCTATGACGGCATGTTTAACTCCGCTTTTACAACAGGAGCGGTCACAGATGACCTCGCAGGCGGTGTTGCCTGCACGAAAGCCACCGTTGAACAATTAACTGGTCTAACAATTGATGCTTTCGTTGTCGTGAATTTTTCTGGCTTCAAATCAATGGTCGATGCTTTAGGTGGCGTGTGGCTTAACCTTGAAGAAGAAGTCTACGATGCTTTATCCGGTTTAAGTTTATCCGCCGGATGCCACAATATTGATTCTACTCAGGCGTTAGCTTATGCCCGCGCTCGATACAATCTTGGTGATGGTTCAGATCTTTCACGAATTGGCCGCCAGCATCAATTAGTTGGCGCTATGTTCAAAACATTGAAGTCTAAGAATTATCTGACAGATTTACCCTCTTTACTCACTTTCTTAAAAGCCACAGTTTCTGCTCTGAAAGTTTCCCAGAATTTAGCCGACATCAACACTGCAGCAGGACTCATGCTTTCCCTGACCTCTTTAGAGCGCAGCGGTCTTCAATTCATCACTATGCCGAATGCTCCTGCGCCTTGGGACCTCAATCGCGTTATAGAAGATCTCCCGCGTGCTCGTCCCGTATGGGAAGCCTTGAAATCTGATTCTGCTTTCCCCATCGGCACGCTTTACCGTGATATTTCAGGTGAAGAAACCATAGTCACTGCCCCTACTCAGGCAACAGAAAATACCGCACCAGATTCAGCAGCACCATCATCTTCCGTTTCAGAAAGTACTCCCACCCCCTCTGAAAATGCCCCAGCCACTGCGCCTGCCGCAGAAACTCAGGTAGCCGATTCTTGCCCTCCCCAGAACTAATATGACCACTCAGCCTCCTTCTTTTTCACCAGATCCTTCACGTAAACGACAGCGCCCACGCAACCCCTCCCTGGAACAGCAAAAAGAGGAAGATTTTTCACCTTCTATTCCACATTCGCTCAAAGAGTCTGATTCTCCCATCAATTCTGAGCTATCAGATCACCAGACTCTCCCTCCATCTTTTAGTCCACGTGTCGATCGTCGTGCTGTACCCGAGCGTCGTTCAATTCGTCATCAGGACACAGGTACTCCCACTTCTGATCATTGTGAATCTTCAGGTTCTCGTTCTACTCCCCTACCTGGTCAAGAAGTACCGCATCGCGTTCAAGCCACTATGCCGCCATCTTTTCAACCTGCGCGGCGCACTCCACTTACTTCCCCTCACCCTCATCCTGCACGTTCAGCCCCGGCTTCCTCCCCGCGTTTTTCAGGTTTTACACCAACAAATAGAGTTTCACCCTCTACGGTCCCTGCACGTTCACCGGGACGTAAACGTCGTCGCTGGCCTGGCTTTTTAGTAGGTGTTTTAGTCACGGCGATACTTATTTTCGTAGGATGGCCTGCTTTTCTCATATGGGATGCAAACGCTCATTTAGAACGAGTTTCTGCGCTTTCTGCCGCCCCTGATACTCCGGGTACTACATGGTTACTTGCTGGTTCAGATTCGCGTGCTGATGGCGCTGTCAGCGACGGAGCCGAAGGGCAACGCTCAGATTCAATTGTTCTGATTCACCAAGCTCCTAACGGGCAAACGTCAATGGTTTCTATTCCACGCGACACCTACGTGGAAATACCTGAGTACGGTTGGTCAAAAATTAATGCCGCTTATTCATACGGCGGCCCTGAACTTTTAGTGCAAACCGTTGAAAAACTCACCACACTCACCGTTGACCATTATGTGGAAATCGGAATGGGCGGCGTAGCGCACATCGTTGATTCACTCGGCGGCATTGAATTATGCATGGATATGGACGTGTCAGATGAGTACTCTCAACTGAATTGGACTGCTGGCTGTCATGTATCTGATGGAACCACGGCACTTGCTTTCTCACGGATGCGTTACGCCGATCCTCTGGGCGATATTGGTCGTACTCAACGGCAACGACAAGTTATTTCACAAACCGTAGCTACTGCCCTTTCACCTTCGACTCTTGTTCATCCTGGGCGCACCCTGTCACTTGAACGGGCAGGTTCAAGCGCTATCACTGTGGATAAAAATGCTTCTGTTCTTGATGTGGCGCGCTTATTACTTGCTTTCAAGAAAGCTCAAAAAGATCAGCTCGTCGGCGCACCACCTATTGCTTCTCTCAATGAACAAACCGCTGCAGGTTCTTCTGTGCTCCTTGTGGATACAACCGCACCGCGCTTTTTTTCTGCAATGCGTACTGGAACTTTGACCGCAGAAGACTTCATTCAAAAATTCTGATTTGATGATCTGTTCTGTCGTATTGATTCCGTTCTTTACTCAGATTATTCGGGATAGTACCGGCATACAAAGAAATCCTCCGCATCAGTGACACAGAGGATTTCTTTACGTGTAGGTAATGGATTATTCCGTAGGAACAGTAATACGCCTAGGTCCTTGCTGCCATGCTTCCCATGCAGATATGAGGATGTCCTCCACGCTCTGCTGAGCTTTCCATCCAAGATCGTGAGAAATATTTTCAGCGTTACCGATGAGCTTCGGTGGATCACCTGCGCGGCGAGGCAATTCATCTACAGGAAATTCCCATCCGGAAATCCGTCGTATTCCCTCAATAATTTCTCGTACAGAGGTCCCCTCCCCTGTGCCCACATTGTAGGTGCGGTGTCCTGGTTTTCCTGATTCGAGCGCCCGCAGAGCAGCAATATGAGCATGAGCCAAATCAAGGACGTGGATGTAGTCACGGATACAGGTCCCATCTGGTGTGGGATAGTCTGTGCCGAAGATTTTCGGTGGCTCATTTTTAGCTAATCGGTCAAGAACCATAGGAACTAAGTTCAAAATTGCTGGATCTTCAAGGTCAACCCATCCTGTTCCGGCAACATTAAAGTAGCGTAAACCTATCCAGTTCAGCCCCCATGCACGTTCACAGTCAGCCATCATCCACTCACCGATAAGTTTTGTTTCCCCGTATGGATTAATGGGGTGGCATTGCTCATCCTCACTAACAACTTCAACGGGTGGCATCCCATACACGGCGGCAGAGGATGAGAAAATCATTCGGTCAACACCGGTTTCTCCCATAGCCATGAGGATATTTGCGAGGCCACCGATATTTTGCTGATAGTACCAAGCTGGTCGTTCTACTGACTCACCCACTTGTTTACGCGCTGCAAAATGGATAACAGCGGAAACATCCTCATCAACCATCAGATTTGCCAGCAGTGTCCGCGCTTTATCCGTAGCAATATCAACGGTTATCAGTTTTGCTCCACCTATGCGCTCTACGCGTCCCGTTGATAAGTTATCAACAACGACAACTTTTTCACCAGACTGCTCAAGCAGCCTTACCACATGCGCACCGATATAACCCGCGCCGCCAGTAACAAGAATACTCATATTTCCAGCCTAGCGCCCTATCCCACTCTTTGCAGATAGACACACTGAATCATATTTCTATAACACAATAATTTTCATTCGTTCAACCTGAGCGCGTACGACACATTCACATGATATATACATACTTTTTATGTCGGTACCACACTCATGAGCAGGTGGACCTATCCTCATTCACTCGGTATGTAAGCGCTTCACCTTTTGCTACAGCAACAGCACGTAATTCTCTTTGGAAAGAACGCATTCTTTCACGCAAGAAAGCTGCATTTTCGTCCTGACCGGCACCTAGGATTCGTGCTGCAAGTAGCCCAGCATTACGCGCACCAGCAATCGACACCGTAGCAACCGGTACGCCCGCAGGCATTTGCACAATTGACAGAAGGGAATCCATTCCATCGACATGAGATAAAGGAACAGGAACACCAATAACCGGTAGCTCCGTTAAAGCAGCAAGCATCCCCGGTAAATGAGCTGCTCCCCCTGCGCCAGCAATGATGACACGTAACCCACGTTCTGCAGCCATACGCCCATACGCCACCATATCCTCTGGCATACGGTGCGCAGAGAGCACACCTACTTCACATGCGATGTCGAATTCTGCGAGCGCCTCCACCGCAGCACTCATCACTGACCAATCCGAATCTGACCCCATCACAACTCCAACGACAGGTTGTGCCCCTGTTGCTTTGAGCAAAAGATCCTCAGGTAAATTCATTTTTTTCCTTTTCGTTCGCACCGATAGATTCTTCTTCATGCCACGCTGGAATAATCTCAGTCTTTCTCGGTGCCGCTGTTTGCAGCTTTGTCACTATGACCAGCTAAAGCTTCAACCGCGCGTATAGCGAGGTCACGTGCGCGGGCAGGGTCTTTATCCACCACATTTACGTGACCAAGTTTACGGCCCGGTCGCACTTCTTTCCCATAGAGATGAACACGCACAGCAGGGTCCACCGCTAAAGCTTCCGGCAGTGCGCGCGCAGGCTCAGGTAGCTCTGATCCCAGAAGATTCGCCATCACCGTCACGCAGTCAGGTCGAAGCATATCTGTGCTACCAAGTGGAAGGTCTAAAACTGCGCGAATGTGTTGTTCAAATTGGCTGGTCACAGAGCCATCAATGGTCCAGTGCCCTGAATTATGCGGGCGCATCGCTAATTCATTTACCAGCAATTTCATACCTTTATCTGTGGAAACAACGAAAAGTTCCACTGCAAGTACTCCGGTCACGTCAAGCGCCTCAGCGATTGTGCGTCCAATTTTTATGCCAGTTTCCATGAGATCAGCAGAAAGTCCCTGTGCAGGAGCAGTCACAATTGAGCACACCCCGTGCGCTTGTTCAGTGGTGGCCAGAGGCCATGAACGTATTTCTCCTGAGGGCCTACGTGCCAAAAGAGCCGCAGCTTCAGCGATAAAAGGAACTTTTTCTTCTGCAAGGAGCGGTTTCCCGCGCGCTAACCAGTCATCAATGTCATGGGTTGCCTTTATGAGGCGCACACCGTGACCGTCATAGCCACCTGTCGGTGTTTTGACGATCAGGGGCCAGCCTACTTTTTGCGCGAAAGATTCCAGTTCGTCAGCCGTGGTGATTTCAGCCCAGCGGGGGCATGGGATTCCCAGCTGTGTGAGTTTTTTCCTCATGGCGATTTTGTCTTGCGCATAAAGGAGCGCCGAGGCACTGGGATGGATTGGCAGGCCCTCTGGAAGATCAGTGAGGATATCTTGTCCAATATGTTCGTGTTCAAATGTTAAAGCGTCAGCGCCGTAAATGAGTGCCTCTACATCACGTATCTGTGTTGGACTACCCACGGGCGCGTCAACAACCACTTGCCCAGTGGATCCATCGGGACTTTCCACAAGGGGACGCAAGTCTATTCCTAGCGCTATAGCGCTTTCTTGCATCATGCGGGCAAGCTGGCCTCCACCAATAACAGCGAGGACAGGACGTGTGCAAAGATGTTGATCCACTCTCCCACTTTATCGCGCTTGTCATGTAACGGTAAGTAAAGCTCATTGTGAGACACAGATAAGCCAGTGGCTCATGAGCATAATCATTGAGTCTGTAGGCTTTTGCAGGTGTCACTGAGCGCACAGTGAAAATGCTCTTTTTAGAATCGTCGTGACCGTCGCCCCATAGAAACAAGAGGACCCACTGGCATCACACGGTTAGGATCAAGCGAGGCCGGAACTGCGGCAAGTGAAAGACGGAAAATCGGTGGCTGAGCCTGAGCGAGTTCTAAACGCCCTCCCATAGCATTTGTGAGGTCTTTCGCCAGTGCTAAACCAATTCCTGTTGAACCGTGTCCAGATATTCCATATTCAAAGATTTCCGCAGAAAAATCAGGATCAATTCCTTGTCCCTCATCGGATACATCAATAACCACACCACGCTTATTTGAGGAACGTCGAGCAATAACGCGAGTTATCCCCTCACCGTAGTTCAACGAGTTTTCAATGAGGGTAGCAAGCACTTGACCAAGTTTGGCGTTATCTGCCAAAAGAGGACATTCAGCCTCATCAGTAAATACGAGGGAGCGACCAGCATTTTCAAATGTGTTTTCCCATTCTTCGCGCTGCGTATTAAATACTTCGAGGATATGAATAGCCTCTGTACGACCTCCTCCGCGGGCATTTGCGTCAAGTAAATCCGTGAGAACACCTGTGAGACGTTCAACTTGTTCAAGGCATGAATGTACTTCTTCACGTACTTCATCCTGCGTAGTAATCAGTTCGATTTCTTCTAGGCGCATCGATAAAGCTGTCAATGGAGTACGCAACTGATGTGAGGCATCGGCGGCAAATTGTCGTTCAGCAGCCAGACGTCCTGCCATACGTTCACCGGTACGAACGAGTTCTTCTTGGACGAGGTCAATTTCTTCTATGCCAGAGGGTTTGACTCGTGCCCGCACATGCCCTGACCCAATTTGCTCAGCTTGGGCGGATAGGTAAATGAGAGGGGCAGAGAGCTTACGTGAGAAACGATTAGC
This sequence comes from Schaalia sp. lx-260, assembly GCF_021083645.1. Classification (GTDB taxonomy): domain Bacteria; phylum Actinomycetota; class Actinomycetes; order Actinomycetales; family Actinomycetaceae; genus Pauljensenia. The sequence continues at coordinate 199,934 of NZ_JAJNRQ010000003.1, forward strand.
CATAATCCAGCCGACGATGAGGGAAAAAACTACTCCGCCCAAGAAAAGCAGGCACACATAAAAAATTTTTTCAATCGCAGGATAGGCTGATACATCCATACGCACACGAATATGAGTGGAAGATACTGTGGAGGAGGTTAGTCGTAGTCCTGTGTGCGGCGTGCCTGCTGTAATTACTTGCCCTTTGGGTAGGACCACACGGGTCCACGCACTCATCGGATCTTCCTTTGAGGGAAGTGTCCACGCTTCAATTGTTGTTTCGGTGATCTCGTGTCCCAGTTGGATACGACGTTCCAGCGCACGCACCAGTGAGGTGACCCGCGTATCCAATGCGCGTTGTTCAGAATGCCATTGAAAAACAGAGGCCGCGAAAGCGCCGGGAATCCCTAAAAGTAGTGCTACTACTGTGACGGCCGTCAGAATCATACGAACGGTTCTTTTGCGCATTCTTTCCTCCTGCTGGGGTGCGCCACACTATAGCTATGCGGGTACCGGTAATACACGAAAGCTCGGCTTTTGAGCCGAGCTTACGCATTAAAAGTATGTTATCGACTGGCTTTCTCGAAACGGAAACCCATTCCTCGTACAGTGGCAATGTAGCGAGGATCAGCAGCATCGTCACCGAGTTTGCGTCGTAACCATGACACGTGCATATCAAGAGTCTTGGTTGAGCCTGCTGGATCAGAACCCCAGACTTCGCGCATCAAAATATCGCGTTCAACAACGTTGCCGGCTTCACGGACAAGGACACGAAGTAAATCAAATTCTTTAGCGGTGAGTTGAAGTTCCTGATCGGCTATAAAAGCTCGATGAGCATGGACATCTACCCGCACGTCTTGCGCGCATAGGTCCGTTTCTGGTGTCTCACCCACTGTGCGACGCAGTAAAGCACGTACACGTGCCAACAATTCAGCAAGCCTAAATGGTTTAGTCACATAGTCATCTGCACCCGCATCAAGGCCAACAACCATATCAACTTCATCTGTTCGGGCTGTCAAAATAAGAATAGGAGTTGCCCGACCGGCCGCACGGATCTCACGCGCAACTTCAAGACCGTCCATATCAGGCAGGCCTAGGTCAAGAACTACAAGATCAGCACCGTCAACTTCATTTAGGGCACCTCGACCCGTGCCATGCGCACGCACGTCGTAACCTTCTCGTCCGAGCGCACGAGCAAGTGGTTCGGCGATTGCTGGATCATCCTCAACAAGAAGCACTATAGTCACGTAGCTATCCTATACTATTACCTGATAAAACTTTCATATTTTTTGACCTTTTCACTCCCTTTTGCTCACATAGTAAAATTGTGAAACAGAGGGAAAATGCCATAAAAATTCAGATCATTGTGTCCGATGTTCAGAAACCACATAGGGCGCGATCGTTCCAAAGCCTCGCAATTGAGCGCTGGGAAATTCTTCCAAGTGGTACCCATCCCCACCTTGCCCTGCAGCAATTGCCGCGGCAGTTGTCGGGTCGGTCAAAATTTTTCCCACGGGCGCGATATCCACTAAACGTGATGCCAAATTCACCGTTGGCCCAAAAACATCACCTGAACGCGAAAAGACATCGCCTCGAACAAAAGAGGCACGCACAGGCAAAATCTCATCATCTGCACTCAAACGTTCAACCAGATCCATTGCCACTTTCAGACCCGTAGGTAAATCATCAGCGATGTATAAAACAGCATCACCAATCATTTTGACAACCCTACCGCCGGCCTCAGTTACAGCCGTTCGACATGCGTCCTCAAAATGTCCAATGAGATCAACAAGCGCTCCACCTAAAATCGTTGACGAGGAAGTGTAGGAGACCATATCAACAAAACCTAAAGAACGATTCAGCGGGAATCGGGCGCGCATATCATCACCGCTACGCTTGGATATTTCTTTTTCAGTACGAGTAAGTAGTGCCTCTAATTGCCGTTGCCACGAGTGCGTAAACATTTTTTCAAAGACGGCGACTTTTTCCTGCATTGTTCGCAAAACAACTTCACGTGCCTGCGTATCATTCACACTCATCCGTCGCACAACATCATCAACCAAGGCTTCCACTTGCCATAGGCCTAATCGATCGGCAAGATGCGCATTTGCACGCAGAAGCGACCTGCTTGTTGACCTATCAATAGCACCTGATTGCAAAAGATCAGCCCACAATGCGTAGACCGTTAAATCTCGCTGAGTAAAAGCAACCGCACATTCATCACGCACAGGAAAACCCATATGCGCCCAATAATCACATACAGCTTCGATGCTACTACCCGTACATGACGCTAGATCTTGGGCACTATATACCGGTGTACCGCCACGCAACCATTGAGATATTTCTGAAGTCAGTGACTCCTGCTCACAGTTTTTATTGTGAGTATTTTCGGGCACTTCCACATCATGCAGATAGGAGGATTTCATATGGGTCTGGAGGGTTTCAGAGGCTGATGTATCCATAGGCACTGGGGCAGAGACAGCAGTCGCGTGCGCACTTTCAGCGGGTGCAACGAAAGAACTCATGTCCTCACGCTGTTTTTCATACACAGCAGTGCCAGAGGGCAAAAGTTCTCTAAAATGGTCACACCGTTGGGTGTTCACAGGTACCCACACCTCCAAAGTGTGTCAGCTATCACTCTCCAGTGTAATGCAACTCACGCATATTATCATCTTGGTGATCCAGTTCGTCATATTTCATGCCACCTCATCACACTTTTTTACATAATCAGAGACAATACTTCTATGCGCCTTGTACTTGCCTCACGCTCACCTGCACGTCGTAGCACTTTGATACATGCAGGTATTACTCCCATTGTCCGAATATCTGACATCGACGAAGATGCTGTTCTTCGCCAGCTTCCAGGCGGTCGGGCTTTTAGCGGCGGGAACACGACCCCAGCAGATGAAGTAAGCATACTCGCACAAGAAAAATGCATGGCGGTTGTTTCTATACTCTGCCACCCACAAACAGATCATGCGCCAGAAAATCCAGAGGATCTGAACGATATACCTGCACATGAGAAATTACTGGTTGTTGGCTGCGACTCCATGCTTGAAATAGATGGGAAAATGGCAGGTAAGCCACATGCCCCCGATATTGCTCGGGAACGTATCCGTCATATGCGCCGCACGCAAGCCACACTGTGGACCGGACATCACCTAGCATTACTTAGCGAAACTCGAACGAATGGTCACCGTGACCTCATCGGTTATAAGACCGCAAGTGCTTCCACCTTGGTTCATTTTGGCGATATAAGTGATGCAGAGATCGACGCCTATGTTGATTCAGGCGAACCATTACATGTTGCCGGTTCTTTCACAATCGATGGACTTGGAGGGCCTTTCATCACAGGCGTGGAAGGTGACCATCACAGCGTCGTTGGCATTTCTTTACCTCTGCTGCGTTCTCTTGCCAACGAACTCGGTGTTTTCTGGCCCGATTTGTGGGATCACCGTCGCCAATAGGCAATGGCATATCTCCACGATATTCTGTTCGAAAGGCGGCCTGCTCAATACCTCCACATGCAGAGTCCACCCCTCTTTGCTCTTGCGCGTACACGAAAGATGGCCACGGTATGGAATAAACAGGCCTATCCTGAGCCTCTCTCATAAAGTGAGGGGATGGATACAACGAAAGCATGGGGTATTGGCCTGGCAACAGTCACACTCAGTGGATGTACTTTAGATGTCTGGTTTCCTGACCCGCACCTTGGTGAACGTCCAGAAAATGGGGACGCACAGCTTCTTGACACGCTCAGCACACTGCAAAAAACAGATGATGCTCGACGTGTGCGTACCACGGTAGTTGTGTGCAGCACTGATTTAGAAGATCAACCCCAATCCACCGCAGATGCTTACCTGCGACTACATTTGCTGTCCCATCGGCTTGTTCAACCCAACACAATTAATCTTGATGGCATTTTTTCACGCCTACCCAACGTTGTCTGGACTTCTGTTGGCCCCTGCCCAGTAGAAGATTTCGAAGAAACACGTTTACGTCTGCGCGCACATTTAGGTCACCCTGTCACCGTCATGGGTGTGGATAAATTCCCACCAATGGTCAACTATGTCCTTCCTTCCGGTGTACGTATTGCCGATGGAGCTAAAGTCCGTTTAGGCGCACATTTAGCCGAAGGCACAACAGTGATGCACGCAGGATTCGTCAATTTCAATGCAGGAACTCTTGGACGTTCCATGGTGGAAGGCCGTATTTCACAAGGCGTTGTCATTGATGATGGATCTGATGTTGGTGGCGGGGCATCCACAATGGGCACGTTATCCGGTGGAGGTAAAGAACGGGTGCGTTTAGGTAAGCGTTGCCTTTTGGGAGCAAATTCTGGTCTAGGTATTCCACTAGGGGATGATTGTGTTGTTGAAGCTGGCCTATATTTGACGGCAGGAACAAAAGTCACTCTTATGCCTTCAGGTGGAGTTATCCCTAATGCGCATGGTCTTTTCGCTGAGCCACGCACCGTGTCGGCGCGTGAATTAGCTGGCGCTTCCAATGTTTTGTTCCGCCGTAATTCACTCTCTGGTCGCGTCGAGGCTCTGGCGCGTGGTGGTCATGGCATCGTTTTGAATGATGAGTTGCATTCGACAAACTGACTTATTCCTCTCTCATACGATATGAATAAGTCATCGGGGGCTGCTGGAATATTTTCCAGCAGCCCCCGCTCGCTTTTCCGACTCAGAGCACTCGACGCGACGAACGCTGACGTAAAGGTATGTAGTCACGATAGGTTTCGCCTACATATACCTGTCGCGGACGACCAATCTTATTTTCTGGGTCACGTGTCATTTCAACGTATTGCGCAATCCAGCCCGGTAAACGCCCTAAAGCAAAAAGCGGTGTGAACATCTTGGTGGGGAAACCCATTGCTGAGTAAATAAGACCCGTATAGAAATCAACATTCGGATACAGTTTACGTTCCTTGAAGTAGTCATCGCTGAGGGCGATGTCTTCAAGTTCCATTGCGATATCTAAAAGTTCATCACGCTTACCTAGACGCGAAAGGACATCATGAGCTGTTTCTTTCACTAAGGCAGCACGTGGGTCGTAGTTTTTGTACACGCGGTGCCCAAAGCCCATGAGACGCACATGTTCATCTTTATTTTTCACTCGTTCAACAAATGTGCGTACGCTTTCTCCCGTATCGCGAATACTGTGGAGCATGCGTAACACAGCTTCATTTGCCCCACCGTGGAGCGGTCCGGCGAGCGCACCTACACCAGCAGCAACCGAGGCATACAGGTTCGCTTGGGAGGAACCCACAAGTCGGACTGTCGAGGTTGAGCAGTTTTGTTCATGATCGGCATGCAGGATAAGGAGCATATCGAGCGCACGTACTAAAGCAGGGTCGATATCGTAGGCTTGGAAGGGCATGCCGAAAGTAAGACGAATGAAATCTTCAATATAGCTGCGTTGTGCATCGGGGTATAGTAGCGGTAATCCGGCGGCCCGTTTTGCAATATACGAAATCATTGTCGGCACTTTTGCGATCAATAAAACAAGAGCATCTTGCAGTTGTTTTTCATCACGCGGGTTCAAGGTGTCCTCGTAGTATGTTGCCAAGCCAGCAATACCTGCCTGCAAAATTGCCATCGGATGACCTTTATGCGGGAAAGCTGTAAAGAAGGCTTTGAAATCTTCATGTAGAAGCCTGTGTCTTTGGACGCGACGAATGAATGCTTCCAAAGTAGAAGCATCCGGTAAATCTCCGTGAATCAGCAGGTAGGCAACTTCAAGGAATGATGAATGTTTCGCAAGTTGTTCAATGGGATAACCGCGGTATCGCAAGATACCAGCTTCCCCGTCGATATACGTAATAGCTGATTGGCATGAGGCCGTATTTGTAAAACCTGTGTCCAGTGTGACCACATTGGCATCTGACATGAGACGACCAATACGAATACCATCTGTACCTGCCGTGGCTTGTTGGCGTGGTAATTCCAGACTATTTTCACCGATGGTCAGGTATGCGGGAACGTGTGTGCGCAGATTTGAATCTAGGTCACCTTCATCGTGGTGTGGTGTATTTTCTTGGGACATCGTATCCTCCTGTCGGCGCGACGAGCATCGTCTTTGTTGTCTCGACCTTGGCATCTCATTCAAAATGGGACCCTAGTCCTAAACTTTACTACTTCTTGCTCTATATTGCAGGAGTTTTACTTTTAACCCTTACTCCTTTTACTGTTTTACCGTGTCATAGCCGAAATACGCAAAGCCGCCGCGCGAATACGATCATCACTAGCCGTCAAAGCCACACGCACCGCACCACGGGCCGCCTCACCATAAAAATCACCCGGAGCAACCACAATCCCCGCACGAGCAAAACGATCCACCAAAGCCCACGAATCACCTCCGCCTCGGGAAAAAACAGTCGCAGCATCCTCACCTTGCTGTGCTTGACGCACCCACAAATACAAGCCCGCAACCGAAAGCGGATCACACACCAAATCTGTTCCCTGCAAAGCCGCTAACAAACACTCACGGCGCACACGATAACGTTCACGCTGCTCATCCACATGTTGCACATCATCTAAAGCAACGGCCATCGCATGTTGTACAGGAGTTGGCACCATCATTCCTGAATGTTTACGCAACTGAACGACCAGAGAAACCAAAGCCGGATCTCCCACCAACAGACCAGCGCGGTAACCTGCAAGATTCGACTGTTTTGACAGTGAATACACAACCAACAGACCCGTCGGGTCCCCCTCGCATACACGCTCATCTAAAAGAGAGGGAACCCCTTGTGAAGCATAAGGTTCTTCCCAGGGTAAAGAGGCATAACACTCATCAGAAATAACAATCGCTCCACGACGGGCAGCCCATTCACGTACCGCACGCAACTGTTGCACAGATAAAACATGCCCATCGGGATTCCCAGGTGAATTCAACCATACGAGCTGAGCATCAGGCCAGGTATCTATAGCGTACGGATCTACAGGAATCGCAACCGCACCCGCTAAACGCGCCCCCACATCATAGGTAGGGTACGCACATTCTGGAACCAAAACGACATCCCCTGGACGCACACCCAAAATAAAAGGAAGCCACGCAACCGCTTCTTTAGAACCAATCGTAGGAATCACACCCGTATGCCCCACATCAATCATGGAGCGGCGGCGGCACCAGCGCAGAATTGCCTCGCGTACCTCATCAGTACCAATAACCGTCGGATAACCAGGCGCTTGGGAAGCCTGCGCTAAAGCCTCACGCACACACAGCGGCGTTTCATCCACAGGCGTCCCCACCGACAAGTCACATACTCCGTCAGGATGCTCAGCAGCTTTCTTGCGATAGGGGCGCAAAGAATCCCATGGAAAATCAGGTAAATTCAACGGGCGAGGCACACTCACTTGAACCATCTCTCTCAAGTCACTCGCAGCACATTACAGCGCAAGATGCGATTTTTAATCCTGGTTCTGCGGAGGTAAAGCCGCAATCATCTCATCATCAAAATCTTGCACACCAGCACGCTGAGCACCGCCAGGCGAACCTAAATCCTTAAAGAAATCAACATTTGCCCGATAGTAATCTGACCATTCTTCAGGGAGGTCATCCTCATAGAAAATTGCTTCTGTCGGGCACACAGGCTCACATGCCCCACAGTCTACGCATTCTTCAGGATGAATGTACAAAGTACGCGCACCCTCATAAATACAGTCCACCGGACACTCATCTACACATGCCCGGTCTTTCACGTCAACACAAGGCTGGGCGATGACATACGTCATGGACTCCTCCTTCTCACAGGTATTACGACTATTATCTCCCACATGTCACGTAATGCCGAGTCCATGCCCATTCCATCGTTACCGTGGATGCAATGGAAGCCTGGGACACGTGTTGTTGTCCGCTACCGTTTGGCTGATGGACTTCATGATGCGCTGGGAGAACTCCGCGAAACAGCACCAGATCATGTGATTATCTACACAAAGCGAGGATTGGTTCGCGTCGAAGCTTCCACTATGGTCACGGGAAAAACTGTACCCCCACCGCCTCAAATCCCCACCATGATGACACGTGAAGAAATAAGGCAAACATATTCCACAGACACTTTCACAGCACAGGCATCACATAATCATCGCAACGAAGATCACCGCTGAGCACGACGTTCTCGTGCAGCAATTTTGAAACGCTCTTGACTATCCAAAACTACTTTACGGATACGAACCGCTTCAGGAGTCACTTCCACACACTCATCATTTGCTGCATGTTCCAATGATTCTTCCAAAGTTAAACGGCGCGAAGGAGTCAATCCTTCATAGACATCTGCTGTAGCTGAGCGGGTATTTGTTTGCTTTTTCTCACGAGTAATATTGACATCCATATCCTCTGCGCGAGAATTTTCGCCGACAACTTGCCCCTCATACACTTCTGAACCTGCTTCAATAATAAAAGTACCGCGTTCTTGCAAGTTAATCATTGCATAAGGGGTTGCTTGACCTGCACGATCAGCAACTAAAGAACCTGTCAGACGCTGCTCAATTGGGCCTTGCCACGGAGCGTAACCTTCAGCAATCGACGAAGCAATACCTGTACCACGTGTCTCTGTTAAGAAACGTGTACGGAAACCAATGAGGCCACGTGCCGGAACTAAGAACTCCATACGCATCCAACCGGACCCATGATTTGCCATTGTTTCCATACGGCCTTTACGTTGAGCCATGAGCTGCGTCACCGCACCCATATATTCCTCAGGAATATCAATGGTCATTCGCTCCATTGGTTCTTGCGTCACACCATCAATTTCTTTAGTAACAACCTGAGGTTTACCAACAGTGAGCTCAAAACCCTCACGACGCATCTGTTCAACCAAAATAGCTAAAGCAAGTTCACCACGACCTTGAACCTCCCACGCATCTGGACGTTCTGTTGGTAAAACACGTAAGGACACATTGCCAACTAGCTCACGATCTAAACGGTCTTTTACCTGACGAGCCGTTACTTTCGCTCCTTTGACACGACCAGCCATCGGAGACGTATTAATCCCAATAGTCATAGAAATCGCAGGATCATCCACCGTAATTAATGGCAAAGGACGAGGATCATCCATATCGACTAAAGATTCACCAATAGTGATGTCATCAATACCTGCAACCGCGACAATATCACCCGGAGCAGCTGATTCAGCCGAATAGCGTTGCAAACCCTCTGTCATTAACAGCTCAGTAATACGCACAGTTTTTACTGAACCATCATGTCGAGCCAAACCTACTGTCGCGCCTTTACGCAAAGTTCCATTATGAACGCGAAGCAAAGCCAAACGCCCCAAGAAAGGAGAAGCATCCAAGTTAGTCACATGCGCTTGTAAAGGCATGTCATCCTCATACGTTGGCCCTGGAATACGAGTTAAAATCGTGCGGAACAACGGTTCTAAATCCTCAGTAGGTAACTGACCGTCACCTGGATTTGTCAACGAGGACACACCTGCTTTTGCTGAGGCGTACACAACCGGGACATCAAGCAAAGCATCGACATCTGCTTCTATGCCCTCATTCATCAGGTCCTCAGCCAAGGACAAAAGCAAATCTGTTGTCTCAGAGACAACTTCTTCGATACGTGAATCAGGGCGATCAACTTTATTGACCACAACAATGACAGGAAGCTGCGCGTGGAGGGCTTTACGCAAAACAAAACGTGTTTGCGGCAAAGGGCCTTCTGAAGCGTCAACCAGCAAAACCACACCATCGACCATCGAAAGGCCACGCTCAACTTCGCCACCAAAATCAGCGTGTCCAGGCGTGTCAATTACATTGATGATGACACCATCTACAGCCCCGATTTCATGAGCAGCCGGACCACGATAATGAACAGCCGTGTTTTTCGCGAGGATCGTAATACCTTTTTCGCGTTCAAGATCACCCGAATCCATTACACGTTCGCCGGTTTTTTCAACAGTGTCACGCTCATTGAAAGCGCCTGATTGCCACAACATCGCATCTACTAAAGTCGTTTTCCCATGATCGACATGGGCGACAATAGCAACATTGCGCAAATCTGAGCGCTGGGGCATAAGTTTCCTCCTTGGATGAGGCCTTCTAAGGCCGCGCGAATCATATTTTCGCTCGTACACAGTCACGTTCCTACCCGAAACACTTTCAGACATGAGCGCGATCCACTGACATCCAGCCTATCTGTTTCCTCACCTTTGGCCTATCTTCATCCTTGCGAACTTGGACACGCTGCCTGTGACATCTAGGCTGTATGTCGTAAAGTTTGAGATTTGCTGCCGGTGCTTCACCGCCACCTATGCATCCTCTCAAAAGACAACATCCCGAATACACGTATCCTCAACCATTTGCGAAAGGCACTCATATGCGCCTCAGGAAAGCAATCGCGCGCACGTATATGCGTTTTTCTTCATGGACTTTCGTACACGAACCACTGCCTGAACAAGCAATGGTTATTGGCGCTCCTCACACGTCTAACTGGGACGCTATTTTCATGGCAGTAGCTTTTTGGAGCATTGACCGGCCTTTTTGTTTCTTTGTGAAAGATTCTGTGGTAAAAGTTCCGTTATTTGGCTCATTTGTTAAAAAAATTGGTGGTATCGGTATTGATCGTACTCGCTCCACCGGACTGGTTGAGACCATTACACATGCAGCTCGTGAAGCAGCTAATCGCGGGGAAACTTTCACAATTGTCCTCACCCCTAAAGGAACACGCTCACCGCGTCCGTACTGGAAGTCAGGTTTTTATCGCATAGCCCGCGGCGCAAACCTCCCTGTACAGCTTGGCTTCATTGACCGGACAACTCGCACATTCGGCTGGACACATTCCATTCATTTAAGTGGCGATATGCGTAAAGACATGGATGTTATCCGCACCTTTTATTCAGATAAAGTAGGGGTCCATCCTGAAAAGGTTTCTACTCCACGCCTGCGCGGTGAAGAAAACGAATAAGTTTCATCATCACTTAAAAAGGTGCTTACCGGCCACAAGAGTAATACTTCAGGCACGGCAAATAGGTGTATGAATGATCGGGGAGCAGCTTCAGCTACTCCCCGATCATCTGTATTCATGCTTTCAATGCTTCAACACAACTGGATACGCATGTACCCTGCCGCTGCACAGCATCATAGGTAGGACGCATCCACGCATTGTTTTTCTTAAGAGCCAGACTGAGTGGCTCCTGAAGCCGCTGATTGGGCAAGGTCAGACATGTGTTGCGTATCCGATGACTGGCCAGCTTCATGAGCTGATGAGGTCACATCAAAACCGAGTTCTTGCTGCACAGACAAGGCACGTGCAATCGCTTCATCCAGTTTCTTTTGTGCAGCACCATAGGCAGCCCAATCGCCTGATACACGCGCTTCTTCTGCGGCTTTCATCGCAGCAGAAGCATCAACGATTGCTTGATGTAAGCGTTCCTGAGCGCTGCCAGATACTGTATCAGTACTGTGATGTGACATATCCTGCTGATTTGATTGCGCATCAGCTGTTTCAGCTGCGGAGTCTCCCCCAAAAGTCTGATCTAACGATTCTTGAAGCGTGGGCGCAAAACCAACTTGATCGCCAAAAGCAGTGAGCACGAAACGTAAAATTGGGTACTGTGCATTACCTGAACCTTGAATGTACACAGGCTGCACGTACAACAAGCCACCCCCGACCGGAAGTGTCAGCAAGTTACCGCGTATCACCGTGGAATCAGACAGGTTCAAAATATTGAGCTGCGACGCGATTGCGTTATTCGTATCGTACGCATTTTGAATCTGTCCTGGGCCAGGAACCGTTGTTGACGCGGGTAAAGCAATCAAACGGATTTTCCCATAGCCCTCACGAATCTTTCCTGCTTGCTTTCCTGTTTCAGAATCCACAGCAATAAAGCCCGCCATAGCTTCACGACGCGATTCACCGCCGGGAACAAAAACTGATGTCAACGAAAATTCAGCCGTGGGTTGTCCCGGCATTTGCATCGTCAAATAGTAGGGAGGCTGCACAGCAGTATTTACCTGGCTTGTTCCCGAAGCAGAAGTATCAGATGATGCTGCCGGCGTATGTGACGCTGCTGCCGTAGAAGTTTCTTGCGCTAAACGCCAACGGTCACCACCTGTGTAAAAATCTGACCCGCTGGTGACGTGATAGCTTGTGAGAAGTTCCCGCTGCACTTTGAAAAGGTCCTGCGGGTAACGCAGATGGCTCATAAGATCTGCAGAAATACTCTCCAAAGGCTGAACCGTGTCAGGATACACATTCATCCACGTGCGCAAAACAGGATCTTCTTTATCCCACTGGTACAGGCGAACTGATCCGTCATAGGCATCAACAATTGCTTTCACCGAGTTACGCATGTAATTGACGGTATTTTCTTGAATGTACTGTCCCGCTTCCGTGGAACGGGAATCAATTGTTGCTTGATCTAAAGCTCGATGCTGAGCGTAAGGGTAGTTATCTGTTGTGGTGTAGGCATCAACAACCCATACCAGCCTCTTTGGTGTCGAAGAATCATCATCCATATCAACAACCGCGGGGTACGCGCCTTGTTCTAATGTGAGGTACGGAGCAACTTTAGCGACACGAAGCATTGGGTCACGGTCGTACAGAATTTGTGATGCCTCATTTGTTTGTGAGGAGAAGAAAATATCGGTTGAACGGAATTTAATGGAATACAGTAATTTATTCCAGACATTACCGAGCGAAGGACCACCATTTCCTTGGAAAGTTGTCGAAACTTGGCCGCCGGGCGCATTATCGTCCGGATAATCAAGTTCTTGGTTAGGCGCTCCCTGCGGTGCCCCGACAATAGAGTATGTCGTCGTCGAGGGTGAGAAATACACGCGAGGTTCATATTCACCCATTTCTCCGACCGAAGGAATTGACTGCTCCCAGTAAGAGGGCAAACCACCGGCTGTCACCGTATTACCGTAAGCAGCAACCACCCCAAAACCGTGGGTGTACACGGTATGCAGATTCGCCCATGTACGTTGTTCTTCTGATAGGCCTGCAAGATTGAGTTCACGCATCGAAATCACAGTGTCACGTTTTTCACCGTTAACAGTGTAACGATCCACATTGAAACCATTACCAAAACCGTAGTACGGACGTGACTGTTGAAGTTGCTGCACGGCCTTACCAATGACAAGGGGATCAAGTAAACGAATTTGTGAGGTTGTTTCTGTATCTGCACGTAATTGACCGGATTCCACCGTTGTTTTTGCGTCATAGGTCTGGTATTCAACATTATCGAGGCCGTAGGCCTGCAAAGTTGCATCAATATTGCGTTGAATGTATTCGGATTCCAGTTGACGTTCATTCGGTACAACTCGGAACTGCTGGACAAGGCTGGGATATACCATTCCTAATACCAGAGAGGACACAATTGTAACGACCACGCCAGCAGCAGGTAAACGCCAAGTCCCACGGAAAGCCGCGACAACAAAAAGGAGCGCCACGAGTACGAAAATCACTGACAGAATCGTGTGTGTAGGCAAGGTGGCGTGAATATTCGTGTACATCGCGCCATCCCATTTTTCACCGCGCGCAAACATGATGGAATAGCGGCTCAACCAGTGGGAGGCAGCAAAACATAAAGAAACGACTGCTGCCAAGATGCCGCTCAGCAAACGCGCAGGACGCGAAGCATGGGGACGTGGGAATAAGCGAATAGTGCCGTAAAGGTAGCTAACAACTAATGCAGCAATTAGCATAGTGACGCTTATCCGTAAAAGAAGCTCCACCGCCAGCTGCAACATCGGGAGAACAAAAACAAAGAAAGAAATATCTAAACCGAATTCGGGGTCAGCTGTACCGAAAGGTGTGCGGTGAATAAATGTCAGAATGGTCTGCCATTCTGTAGCTACACGTAAACCTGTAGTTACACCAAGGAACAAGGACACGCCCCAGAAAACTAAGCCACGAACAGGCTCAAGAGCTTCACGGTATCCTCGTAAATTTGCAGATATTTGCCCTCTCGTAGCAGCTTCACGTCGCGCCCATGACCATGCGAAAACCCATCGTGTTCCAAGAGTGGTTACCAGGAAACCGATAAGGAATAGGGCAGCAATAGCGATCCAACGTGTCAGTAGGATTCGTGTAGATTCCATTTGCTGATACCACAAGATCTCTGTCCAAAAAGAGGCGGCAGCATAAACAAATAGACCAAGCAGCGCCAAAACGAGGACGACAACAATGCCTGGTTTCATTCCTTTAGAAGGGAGTGAGAATGCGCGTGGCATTTTGGGTTGGGAGTTATCAGATGACATGGGGAAGAAGCTCACTGAGCAGTCCTCTCGTATTTTTTCTTTTACTTATTTCCATCCTAATGCTCAATGAGGAAAGCTACCGCTTGTAAGTGGATGAGCGTTGAAATGCCTCATGCGATCCTTCACCAAAACTTGGTCTTTGCTGATCTTGAGCACATAAAATGCGAAAATATTCCTATGACTTCCACTGAGTTTATGCCTACACGCCAACAGATTGCTTTAGCGAATGTCGTCGTTGACATTGAAAAAACTGCTGCACGTGCTGGATGGGATCATGCACCTTCACTGTATGCGCTGGTTCCAACACAGGATTTACTTGAACGCAGTGACCTGCCTGTGGATGTGAAAAAGCAACTAAAACACGGGTGGGATGGAAGCGCGGAGCATTTGAGCGCCATCATTCAAGACGACCTTTATGAAAATGATTTAGAAGATATTCTTGGTCATTTGGCTTGGCCTGAGGAAGTTGCAGGGGCCGCAGTCAGTGTGGAACGTGTTGTTGTTCCTCCTCAAGTAGAAGAAGAAGCTCCGATGGATCCTGAACTCGCCCTCCAATTTATCCAGAATCATCCTGCACGTACAGATGTGCGTTTGGTTGCTGGAGTTTTACGTACTGGCCAATCTTGGTCAGCGGTTCGTAGTCGCTCACATGACAGTGACGATAAGGTAGGGCAAGGATCGGCTTTAGCTCCCAGCTTGACAGAGGCTTTACTGGCTTCTTTTGCTCCGCAGGAATAAGTCTGAATACACAATTTCCTTCATGCAAAGCAAAACTGAGGGACACAGCCTGTCCTCTATTGCCTTTAGGGAGCCTGACAGGTAGGTAATTGCTGTGTGCGCCCTGAAGCTATTGCTTCAACAGCAGCTTTTGCTTCACTAAGTGTTGACACTGAAAATACATGTAATCCTTCAGGTATGTGACCGATGACTTCTGAGCAGTTCATCTGCGGAGCAAGGAACCACATGGCACCATCACGTACAGCTCCCCTCATTTTTTGTTGTATTCCACCGATCGGACCTATCTGCCCGTCGTAACTCACTGTTCCTGTTCCTGCAATTTTTTGTCCACCCGTGATGTCACCGGGAGTCATGCGATCAATAATTCCCAGAGCAAACATCATTCCAGCAGAGGGACCCGTAATATTTTCCAAGTCAATGTGAATGTCAACAGGCATCATCACATCTGCTGATAAATACACACCAATTTTTGATCCTTCGCCTTCGTCAATTCCTTCAGAAGCTGTTGTCTGTACTTCCACGCTGGTTAGTACACCGCCTCGTTCCACTTCAAGTGTCACAAGTGAACCAGCAGGAACATGACGCATCAGGCGGAAAGGAACAGAAGCAGAATTTACTTCATGGCGCACGCCATCGGGAGTAATTATTGTCCGAAGAATATCCTTTTCATGGAGGACTTCCTGTGCTCCGCTTCCTTCGACAGTTCCTTCTACGGTCACTGTCGCTGGCACACTCCAGCCGAGTTCTTCTAATGCTGCCACTGATGAGGTGGATTGGGCGCTTTTCATCTGTGCTTTACCGAATTGTTCGATCTGTTCATGTGTGACCTGCGGACCATACACGTCACTGTAGCGTTGGATAGTATTTCCCCCTTCCAACCATTTCACTAGGAGCGTGAGCGCATTGACCGAATAACCCGGCCCTCCCATTTCTGACACTGTTACCAGACGAAGCTCCCCTGTTGCTTGTTCTGCTGTATGAGGGGCATCTAAGGTAAGAGGCTGATGAGTGTCGGAGTGCGTACCTGTGATGTCGATGACCGGTTTACCTGACCACATACCTACTACATCAACTGTAGGGCCTGGACTTGTAATGACATACGGAAGCGGTATTGCCACTGCAGCAATACTTAAACCGCTTACCAGCGCGAAAGTAAGCCATACGCGTAAACGTATTTCTTTTACTGACGTGTGAAGGCTTTGCCTCAGACGAAGCAGCAGCCCCGGAGCGTTATGCTGCACAGCGTGGGTTGCGTATTCAGCTTCTGTTTTTTTCTTTTCTTCAGGCACGCCTCTATTGTGACTCCTAGAGTGCAGGCGCACCTGTTCACGCATGATATTTCAGCGAACAGCGAGGACACTCACAGGAAATTCCCATATTTTCAACGCGCTTGTTATCTGTGTTCAGGCTAATGTCTTTTTTATGAATGACGATCACACTGATCCTTTGTCATACGATGATTTTGACGCTGATAATTCTTCCTTCGCACAGTTCTTGCGTCAGCTTCTTGGGGATGAAGCCGCAGATGAAGCTGCTCGGGCTTTACGAGCCTCAGGGATTAATCCTCAGGATTTTGCTCAGCATTTTCCGTCTCCGGCGCATATGGAAGCAGCTATCGGCCAGTTCCAGTACCTCATGTCAACTTCTACTGAGCCTGTCAATTGGAAAGTTGCCACTGATTTGGCGCGTCAGCAAGCCTACACTGCCGGTGATCCACTACCTTCGGCAGCTCAAGCCCAAAGAGCTCGCCAAGCACTAACTGTTGCCGACTTATGGTTGGACGCGGTTACTGATTTTATGCCTGGACAGGTCAGCCGTCACGTATGGTCACGTACACAGTGGGTTGATAATACTGTTGACGTGTGGAAACGCGTATGTGAACCTGTAGCACAAAATGTGACTCGCTCATTATCTGAGGCTATCCGCACTCAATTCGGCGACAATGATGAGGCTATAGAGCATCTTCCTGAGCAGGCTCGCGCGCTCTTTGGACATACGCAACAGATGATGCCTCAGCTAGCTTCCCTCATGTTTGCTTCTCAGGTTGGTCAGGCTTTATCCGCATTAGCGCAAGAGTCTTTTGGTTCAACAGATGTTGGTTTGCCTTTGGCTGGCGCGGGTTCTGCTGCCGTCATCGTGCATAACATTGAAGCATTTGCTGATGGTTTAGATATTCCTTTTGAGGAAGTTCAGCAATATATTGCTTTACGTGAGTGTGCTCATCAGCGTTTATTTGCTGCTGTACCGTGGTTGGCTGGGGACCTTATTCGCGCAGTGGAAAAGTATTCTACGCATATTGCTATCGATATGGATGCTATCTCTTTAGCAGCTTCACAGGTGGATCCTTCCGATCCTGACTCATTAGAAGAAGCCCTGAATGGGAATATTATTTTTTCTGCTGAACCTTCACCTAAGCAACGTGAAGCACTGACTCGTTTAGAAACCCTTCTGGCTTTAGTTGAGGGATGGGTCGAAGTCGTGACCACTCAGGCAGCTATGCCTTACCTGCCTCATGCCGATAATCTTCGTGAAATGATGCGTCGCCGTCGAGCCTCAGGAGCGCCAGCGGAAGAAATTTTAGGTTCCCTTATCGGCTTGCATATGCGGCCACGTCGCGCGCGAGGTGCTGCTGAGATTTTCTGCTTAGTGGAGGCAGAGCAGGGACGGCAGGGACGAGACGCCCTATGGTCGCATCCTCATATGATTCCTACGTCAGAAGATTTAGATTCTCCTTCTGCTTTCCTGGTGATGAGGCAAGCAGCGCAAGAACAAGATGCGGATATTGATGATGCTTTGGCTGCGCTTTTAGATGGAACTATGGGTTGGGCAGAAGGTTTAATGCCTGATGCTAATACCGATCCCGATGCTTCAATGCGCAATGAGGGACCGAGTATGTCAGATCATGACGATGAGGACGATTCCACAACGAACTGACAGTAGCGGCTCACCCTTTTTCCTTTGCTCATTACTTCAACGGATGAAAGGGAAAAGCACTCATATGCGACATGCGGGTGATTCCCTTACAGATAAGGAAACCACCCGCATGTTTTTCTATTTCAGCCAATGGTATTCAGACCTGTGTGAGCTTTTCGATCTGAGTGTATTAGCTGCTGTTTTTTCACTGAGTATCCGCAGGTGTCATATACACGGCTGTAGGCGTGAGTTCACGTTGAGCTGCTTCAGGGTCTGTGAGCCGTAATTTACGGATATAGCGTGCGTATATCACATAGGCTCCACCAATAAAGACCACAACGCCACCGATGTTATACACAAGCGTGAGCCATACTTCTTGACCAAAAGGCAGTGTTCCGGTGATAAATACAAAGCTGAAAACCACCATCATGAATCCTGCCATTGACATGCCGAAAGTACGCGATCCAACGCGGAATTTACGCGGAATAGCGTCATAGTTTTTGCGGAAGAAGAAGTAAGCAAGGTAAATAAAGAGTGGTGGAATAAGAGCTGTTGCTGCGGTCATATTAATAACGATTTCCAGTAGGCCGTTAATAGAATCTGAACCTAAAGCCGGAATAATCAAAATTGGTACCACGATAGCGAATTGCACCCATGCGGCGCGCCACGGAATACCTTTGTCATTGAGTTCAACCAAGCGTGAACCAAAGATTCCTTTTGGAATTTCAGAGAAAAAGATTTTCACCGGTGTTGCTGTCCACATCAGTAAAGAGCCAAGGGTGGCTGCAAGCATAACGAAACCAACAATCCGATTCACCAGTGCAGTGCTCAAACCAAAATACGAGCCTAAAGCTCCCATTGTTTGAAAAATACCTGATGAATAGGACAATTCACCGGCAGGGACAAAAACTGTCATTAACAGTGAGGCTACTGCGTACAGTAAGCCGATGAGCAAACCGGCGGTGATGATTGTCCGAATGAAAGTGCGCACGCCACCTCGTAAGTCGTTGATGTAGACTCCCACAGATTCTGCTCCGCCGACTCCTTGAATGATCCACGCTAATGTACCTAAAAAGGCCCACATTGTAGCGAAAGATGTAGTATCGGGGCTCATTGCTTCTAAAGTGATGGGAGTAGCTGGTTCAAGACCGCCCATCAGTGCGCTAAGTGTGAGAATAACGAATGCTAAAGACATTGCCATCATGAGTGTGGCTCCCACATTTGTCACTGAGCCAATCCATGAGGCACCTTTGGTGGACACCCATGTTGCTAGAGCAAAAATCGCAATTGAAATAACAGTGATTGCCGTTTGCGAAAGTACTTTTTCTTCACCCCAGAAGGCGTATGAGGCATACACCAAAACAATGGGCAGTAAAGAAGCAAAGTAGAAAAGATTAACGAACCAGTAGGAGAATGCTCCAAGAAATGCCCAACGGCCTCCCAGTGATGTTTTTACCCACTGGTAGTCACCGGATTCGGAGTTTTTATTCAATGCGACCAGCTCGGCCACAATGAGCGTGTAGGGCAAGAAATACAGCAATGTGGCACATAAGAAAGCAGGAGCTGAGGCTAAACCAATGGACACTGAATTATTAATCACGTTGCGGAAATTAAAAACAGCAGCCACCGTCATGGTGAGAAGCGCATATGTGCCGACTCTGGCACGAGCTGATGAAGTCATATGTTTTCCTTTATCAATGAGTACATGTTATGTGACCGTGATCTGATGATCGGTAGATGCAGGTGTTATAAGAGGCAGACACCTACTTGTTGTGAAAAGAATGTCCTTCCACTGTGACATGGAGTAAAAGTGCGCAACCGTCCGGCCCTATTCGTATTCGCGTCCCTTCTGTGATATCAACAATGAGCAGGTTTCCGGGGGGCAAAGTATGTGTGGAGTACTCCCCTACGACTGTGTGGGTATCACTTAAATCACTGTAGGGTTGTGTGCTTTCCCATTGCGCGCATATGTCGTATTCCACTTGCCCGCTGAGGCAATAGAGCACACGCTGGTATCTGCGTCGCGCGACAAAATGTTTGTCGCTGTCCTCTTGTTTCACAATGCGCCATGTCAGTGAGTCACCAACCGAATATGTTGGGCCTGCAGGTAGCTGTGTGCATATGCGTATAGCTTCAAAAGTGCGATCCCATTTTTTGTGGCCGGCGAGCACATCCATAGCGCTTGGGAGTGATGAAAAGACTTTCATTTTTCCCCCTGTTGAGTAACGGAGAAACGGATCCAATGTGAGAAGGGTTCCCATCTCACGCGATATTTTTCTAATACTTCAGAACCCCATGAATTTGATCCGAGTCCTAGGAGTTTCCAGTCAATATTCATTTCAATGTGATCTGCTTCGGATAATTCATCGCTGTGTTGTGCTTGTTCTAATACTTCATCTGTGTAAGGCAATGCTCGAATATTCACGGGGCAATCGACTGCCTCAATGTGCAGGCTGTGTCCTTGAGCGTTACTCAACGTAAAGTCTCGAATTTCGCTTCGATTTCCCATGTCCTGCGGAACCACATAAGGGGTGACCATATGTGCGATATGAGTGCTGTAGCGTCCGAGCAATTGTGCTTGGCATGAATCCGGGTAGTTTTCTTCAGGACCACGCCCGTAGTAGTTCACGTAACACATGTCGCGAGAAACACCCATGCGTATTCCTACACGAGGAATCACGTCCGCGAAAGGTCCGTATGGTTGGCCGCTCACGTGGAGGTCAATAGTGCCGTTGTCGTGTATGTACCAGGTGTAGATGCACCTCATTCCGTATTCGTGTGCGGGTGGAGCGATAGTGGTGTGTACAGTCATTTGCACGTAGTCCTCGTGCTGTTCCCATTGCACAGAGCGTGTTGCTTCTTGACATAGGTGTAAGTAGCGTGGTGCCCACAGTTCTGCGTTTTCTTGGGCGTGATTGTCGATGCAGGCGTGCCAAAAGGTCAGATGTGGCGAATGGGTCAGTATGTCGTACCCGTTGTAGCACCATTTCAAAAGGCGACCGGTGATACGGTCAAATGTGCAGCGGCCACGTGATGTTTGCACACTCACGCTGTGTTCTTCATCTGTCTGTTGGCATGCAAGGGATACGTGTTTTTCTTCGTGAGTGTGGATTGCATTTTCGCCTACTCGCTTATGTCCGTCCTCCCAAGCGCGTTCACGTATCATGATTTGGGTTTGTCCCAGTGTCACTGGTGCGCTCTGAGTTTCCTCATCTGTTCCTTGGAAGGCGCGTATAGTGATATAGATTTCGCGCGGGGTACTTCTGTTATTTTTGAGGGTGTCCGCTTGGCCGTTCACGACTTTTTCATCGAAGAAATCTGTCAGTTCAAGTGTTGTTGTTTCTCGTGGATATAGAGGAGGGCATGTCGTTGTGCATGTCTGTACCGGCTGGGCGTCGTAATACACAGTCATCGTTAATGTGACGTGTTCCAGTGGCGTGAAATAGCGGCGGGTGCGTACGTGAAGCTGGGTTCCTGTGTACGTCAAACGTATGGGCGCGATAACGGCAGCGTATTCTGTGAGGCCGGGGCTTGGTTCACGCCAGGGAAATACTAGGCCGTCAATACAAAAGTTTCCGTTATTGGGCTTGTCACCAAAGTCGCCACCGTATTTGTAGCTTTCTATTCCGTCGCCATCTGTTATTCGTATGCCGTGGTCAATCCACTCCCATACGAAGTGGCCTTGTATGTGGTCGTATGTGTCGATTATTTCTTGGTATTCGCTCAGGCCTCCGGGACCGTTGCCCATTGCATGTGCGTATTCGCAGAGGATTCGTGGTTTAGGGTGAGGGTTTTGCGCAAAGTCGTACATCTGCGATACCCGTGAGTACATTGTGGAGATGACATCTGTTACTTCTGCGTGCCTGTCTTCTTCGTAGTGGATTGGGCGTTTTGGATCAAGTTCTCGACAGCGGGCTGCCATTGCACGAATATTGCATCCGTATCCTGATTCATTTCCTAGTGACCACATCACAATGGAGGGGTGGTTACGTTGGGCAAGAACATGACGTTCAATCCGGTCTACGTAGGCTTTTTCCCATGTGGGATCATTGCTTAGCCGCGATATGTCACCGACGGTGGCAAAGCCATGACTTTCAAGATCTGTTTCAGCGAGGACGATAAGTCCTAGTTCGTCGCACATCTGATAAAAGCGGGGGTCGTTCGGATAGTGCGATGTTCGCACGGCGTTGATGTGGTGCGCTTTCATCATATGTAGGTCTTGTGCGACGTCTTCCATTGTGACTGCACGTAAACGATCAGGGTGATGGTCGTGACGGTTCACGCCGTGCATAACAAAGTATTGACCGTTGAGTAGGAGTTTCCCGTCTTTTATGCTGATGTCACGGAAACCAAAATGATAGGGAATTACTTCGCTCAAACTGTTATCCGTTGCGTGGCGCACAGTCATTATGAGGGTGTAGAGTATGGGTTTTTCAGGGTTCCACCACTGTACTGTGTCGATGGTGTGTGTCAGGTTGAGGTGTCCTGTGGCATCAAATTTGTGAGTACCTGAGGCGATGACATGTGATGTGTGTTTTTCGTGGATTTCCCATTCGAGGAGCATATCCGTCCCAGCACTGTTCAATGTGGCTTCAAGGTTGAGTTGAGCCGCTTTTTCGCACATCGCAGTCGTTAGGTAAAAGTCGTGGAGGTAAATAGAGGGCCTGCTGAGTATCCAGACTTCACGAAATATTCCGGCAGCCCACCACATATCTTGGTCTTCAATATATGTACCGTCGCTGTATTGGCATACCATAACCGTCACAAGGTTTTCACCAGGGGTCAGGCTGTCTGTGATGTCGAATTCTGCGCTTAGACGTGAGCCTTTTGAAAAGCCAATGTTTGTCCCGTTGAGGGTTACTTGGAAGTATGATTCCACTCCATCGAAACGCAGAATGTAGCGTCGTGTGGGATCTATTTGGTCGAGGGTGAATACGCGTTGGTATGCGCCTGTGGGATTTTGTGATGGAACATGCGGTGGGTCTATTGGGAATGGATAGCCTTCGTCTGTGTATTGGAGTTTTCCGTATCCATCCATTTGCCACATATGAGGCACGGTGACGATGTCGTAGTTTTCTTGCAGAATGTGTGGGAAGTCCGCAGGGATACGCTGTGGATTGTCATAGAGGGCGAAATACCACGGACCGTTTAAGGAAAGGTAGTCGCTGGCCCCTTCACGTGTGGGGATAAGTGAGGCAGTGGCGCATGCGCGTAGTGCTTGGGTTCGTGTGCGGTAGGGCAAGAAATAGGCATGGGCAGGTAATCGCCCTGCAGCCAAGTTGTTGGGGTTTTCCCATGGATACGTCAACATATTGTGTCCTCTTCGACGCATAGAAACCGGTTTCTATATCGTATATCACATACTACAGTGAAAAAAATTTCTTTATTATGAAACAACTCACACTATAAAAAATATGGCATACTCAATGGGATACGAATTACTCCCCCACCCAAAGACCCCTACACATATGCCTCACACACCCCATAAACGCCCCACCATTGATGACGTTGCACGAAGCGCAGGAGTATCAAAAGCAACAGTCTCCCGCGTACTCTCAGGAACATATCCAGTATCCAGCAGCACAAAAAAAGCAGTACAAGACGCTATCGACACCCTCAACTACACAGCCTCCATTCGCGCCCGCTCACTTGCCACAGGCAAATCAGAATCCATCGCCATCGTCATATCAGAGCCACTCGACACCTTCTTTGCCGACCCCACATTCGCGCTTATACTCCGCGGAATTACCGACGCAATGGCTGCAACCCCCTACATGCCCATCCTCCTCCCCACAGCAACCCCCGCTGAGCAGCGCAAAGCCTTACGTCTCATAACAAATCAAGCAGTAGACGCAGTCATTCACCTTTCCCCTTGGGCCGATCAAGAATTCCTCACTCCCCTACTCACACACACCATCCCCGTTGTCTTATGTGGACAAGACCATATTCCCCACTGGAGCCACCGATTCTCATTCGTCTATTCTGACGACAGGCGAGGAGCCGCCCAAGCAGCCACTCATCTTGCCTCACGCGGTTCCCGCAATCCTGTGGCTTTATTAGGCGCACCCAAACAACCCGCCGCACAAGAACGACTCCAAGGGTACCGACAAATATTCCCTCACCTAGATAACTCACGCATACGCTGGGGCGGATGGTCACCAGAAAATGGAGCACAAGCCATGCGTGACATTTTGGCCTCAGGAATTCCTTTTGACAGCGTCCTTGCTGCCTCAGATCGCATTGCCCGAGGAGCCCTTTCCGTCCTCACTGCGCATGGCCTAACCGTACCCACTGACGTAAAAATTATCGGCTACGACGACCACCCCACAGCTAGTGACGATTCACCACAGCTCAGTACCATCGCTCAACCCATGCACGAACAAGGCGCGCACGCATTCGCATTGACACAAGATATGCTCAACGGTCACGCTCCACGCAGCGTGCTACTGCCAACACACCTGCATATCCGCGAAACAACCTAAATAGTCACTACTTTTCACAAAAACACATTCAGGGTGAGGCGCATAAGCACCTCACCCTGAATAATCACTACGCCTTACGGTGACGATACACCTGAACTAGGTAGCATCACCTACAGTTTTCAGCGACCAAAACGTGGGAATGCGGAACGACCAGCATACACAGCGGCTTCACCCAGCTGTTCTTCAATACGAAGCAACTGATTGTACTTTGCCACACGCTCTGAACGTGCCGGAGCACCCGTCTTGATCTGACCGGAGTTAGTTGCCACAGCCAAATCAGCAATCGTTGTGTCTTCAGTTTCACCGGAACGGTGAGAAGTCATTGAACGATAACCATTACGGTGAGCTTCTTCTACAGCGTCCAAAGTCTCTGTCAAAGAACCAATCTGGTTTACCTTCACCAGCAGCGCATTAGCAGCACCCAAATCAATACCCTTGCGCAAACGAGCAGGGTTCGTAACGAACAAATCGTCACCAACCAACTGGACGCGGCTACCAATCTGAGTGGTCAGAGCTGTCCATGCATCCCATTCATCTTCAGACAATGGATCTTCAATGGAAACCAGTGGGTAATCGGTAATGAGCTTCTCGTAGTAATCCACCATGTATTCGGTCGGGCGTGCTTCACCTTCGAACTGGTACTTACCATCCTTGAAGAACTCGGTAGAAGCCACATCCAGAGCCAAAGCCACATCATCACCAGGACGTAATCCAGCCTTTTCAATAGCTTCAACAATCAAGTCCAAAGCAGCAGCATTCGACGACAGATTCGGTGCGAAACCACCTTCGTCACCCAAACCTGTGGACAGGCCACGTTCTTTAATAACAGCCTTCAACGTGTGGTAAACCTCTGCACCCCAACGCAAGGCATCACGGAATGTATCTGCACCCAAAGGAGCAATCATGAATTCCTGAATATCCACGTTGGTGTCAGCATGTGAACCACCATTAAGAATATTCATCATCGGAACCGGAAGGACATGGGCGTTAGGGCCACCAAGGTACTGGTACAGTTCCAGACCTGCAGAAGTTGCAGCAGCCTTAGCAACAGCCAAGGAGACGCCCAAAATTGCGTTCGCACCCAGTTTGCCTTTGTTGTCAGTACCATCCAAGTCAATCATCACTTGGTCAATGAGGCGCTGATCGGCGGCATCTTCACCAATAAGTTCAGGGGCAATCACTTCACTCACAGCTTCAACAGCATCCTGAACGCCCTTACCCAAGTAGCGGCCCTTATCGCCGTCACGACGCTCTACAGCTTCAAACGCGCCTGTAGAAGCACCTGAAGGAACAGCCGCACGCTCATGGGTTCCGTCCTCAAGCAGGACCTCAACCTCAACGGTCGGGTTACCGCGCGAATCCAAAATCTCGCGTGCTCCAATGCCTTCAATCATTGCCACGTTATTCTCCAATCGATCAACTGCGTGACTGCGGTCAAAGATAACGTTAGTACGTGGCGGGCCTGAGGTCATCCTGGAATTTCATTTCCCCTATACTGACCAGCCTTATCCACCCTCACCAAATGAAAGAGAAGATGACATTAGTCCCCATTTTCATGTACAGCACTACATAATAGCCATGAGGTAAATCACATGAAAAAGGGGAGCATACTCCCGCATACTCCCCCTTGATTCTCAGTCTTTACTGGCCTTGCTGCATAGCAGTCGCACCCAAAGAATCAGCGGCCACCACATCACCAAATAATGGTTTAATCGGATTACCCGTTTGCATATCCACTGACCCATAACGCGGATTCACACTCACCGGCATATGAGCTTGAAGATCCTTGAAAGTATCCAACAACTGAGCGGCCTTCTGTGAATCTTGTGAAACGGCTGCCAGTTGTTGCTGCACATATGAGTAACGCACCAAATCCGACACAACTTTTCCTGGATTTTCCGGAATCGCCTGAATATTATTCGATTCTTTCAGCACACCCAGCTGCTCACGCACCTGCGTATCATCTAAAGCAACACCTTGGCTTTGACCAAGAGCAATACCTACTGCCCACGCCGGCAATGCTTGAACCAAACGATCAGCCTGAGGACGCTTACCCATCATTTCAGCATACTGACGTACACCTTCTTCAACCTGCGCCTGCGTGTACACCACATCACCTACAGATACAGCCACACCAGGCTGCGCTGAACAGGCACTCATCCCCACAGCGGCGACAGCAAGACCCGCAACCACACACGCTTTTTTCCACGCCACTAATTTCATTACTGTTCCTCCAGCTTTACGGCACACTGCCAGCACGCAACCGGCCGATTCCTCACTCATTCTAAATCATGCAGAGAACGGAACAAGGATCTTCGTTACCACATCCCGTATCCACTCTAACAAAGGTTCGTCGGTTAAAGGTACTCCACCTATCCGCGAAGTCATCGGCGCTGGAATAAGTACCTGCCTGACCGCTGTTTTAATAACAGCCCCCGGATGCAAACGTTTAAGACGTATCACCTGCGAATCAGCCAAGTGAACCGGAGAAAAACGCACATACTTTCCTTGAAGCATCACTTCTTCAAGTCCAGCAGCACGAATAACCTCACGCAAACGCGCCACAGCAAATAATAAATTCACTTCACGCGGAACAGGACCATAACGGTCCTCAAGTTCCACACGCACATCAGATTCTTCCTGAGGCGTCTTCGTTGAAGCGATACGACCATACATTTCAAGACGCAAACGCTCACCCCGAATATAACTGTCAGGTATATGCGCGTCCACCGGCACATCCAGACGCACATCCGTCATATTCTCAGTTTTCTCACCTTTATAAGCAGCTACAGCATCGGCAACCATCCGCACATACAAGTCAAAACCTACACCCTCAATATGCCCCGACTGTGCGCCACCTAAAAGATTACCGGCACCTCGAATCTCAAGATCCTTTTGCGCAACCGCTAAACCTGAACCCAATTCACTATGAGCAGCAATAGTGGACAAACGTTCATGCGCAGTTTCAGTAAGCGTCCGATCTTGCGGATAGAAAAAATACGCATAGGCGCGTTCACGCCCACGCCCGACACGGCCTCGTAACTGATGAAGCTGTGAGAGGCCAAAAATATCGGCACGATCCACAATCAGCGTATTCGCATTAGAAATATCAAGACCTGTTTCCACAATTGTCGTACATACAAGCACATCGAAATCATGATTCCAAAAGTCAATAATCACTTCTTCTAACTGATGCTCCGTTAACTTACCATGCGCCACACGCACACGAGCTTCTGGAAGCAACTGCGAAATATGATCCGCAACCGAATTAATTGAATCCACCCGATTATGCACATAAAACACTTGCCCATCACGCAGTAATTCCCGTCGAATAGCTGCAATAACCTGAGCATCTGTATGCGGCCCAACGAAAGTAAGAACCGGTTGACGTTCCTCAGGAGGCGTTTGCAAAATCGACATCTCACGAATACCCGACACAGCCATCTCTAATGTGCGCGGAATAGGGGTAGCAGACATCGATAACACGTCCACATCTGTACGCAAGGCTTTCAACGTTTCTTTATGTTCCACACCGAAACGCTGTTCCTCATCAATCACCACCAGACCTAAATCTTTGAAAGCCACCGTTCCTGTGAGCAGCGCATGGGTTCCAATCACCACATCCACCCCACCTGAAGCTAAGCCCTGACGGACGCGTTCAGTTTCTTGAGGCGTAGAAAAACGTGACAATGCCGCCACCGTCACAGGGAAACCCGCATAACGTTCCTGGAAAGTTTCCACATGCTGTTGGACAAGCAAGGTCGTTGGCACCAAAATTGCCACCTGTTTGCCGTCTTGCACGGCCTTAAAAGCTGCACGAACCGCGACCTCTGTTTTACCGTAACCCACATCACCTGTGAGCAGGCGATCCATTGGGATAGGTTTTTCCATATCGGCTTTTACTTCATCAATTGTGACAAGCTGATCCGGCGTTTCCACATACGGGAAAGCATCTTCTAATTCACGTTGCCACGGCGTATCCGGCGAAAACGCATATCCACGCGTAGCCTGACGCGCCGCGTACAGGCGAATCAGTTCTTTAGCGACCTCATTGACTGCTTTGCGGGCACGAGCTTTTGTTTTCGCCCACTCAGCACCACCCATTTTGGTCAATGATGGCGTATCAGACCCCGTGTACTTTGAAATTTGGTCGAGGGAATCTGTTGGCATAAATAAACGATCACCTGGTTGTCCACGTTTCGACGGAGCGTATTCGATGACCAGATAATCACGAGTTACCGCACTATCACCACGACCAACAGTTCGTGCAACCAGTTCAATAAATCGTCCAATTCCATGATGTTCATGAACAATTAAATCCCCCGCTTTTAAGGTCAGCGGATCCACACCTTTTTTGCGACGTGAAGGCATACGTCGCATATCTTTCGTTGTCGCCCCCTGCCTGCCAGTCAGATCAGGTTCAGTCAGGAGAACAAATTTCAGGTCAGGCGCAACGAATCCTTTCCCCATCGGTGCTGCAATGACATGCACAGTCGCTGGGATCATCTCTGACACTGACAGTTCTTCAACCAGTCGCGCAGCTAGACCAGCACTGTTCAAAACATGTGTCATGCGCTGTGCTGAACCGGGCGCATCCGAGGCAAGAACGATTCGCCATGATTGGCGAGCTAAATCTGTAAGGTCACTCGTTGCTTTTTCAATGTCACCACGATAAGCATGCGCTTCACGCATACCAACAGCCATGATGGTCGGGGAAGCAATAATCGCTTGAGTATCACCCGTATATGAAGGGCTATCATCTATGTCCCCTGTGGTGGCAGGTGATACGGGAAGTGATTCAAGTAATTCTGCGGGCGGTAAGGATGTCAGGTCCCACCATATGCGGCCAGCCTTGCCTCGTAGTTCCTCATAATCAATAAATGAGGCATGATCGGCTTCCAGAGGGATGGTGCCACCTCCGGCCGCTGCGGACCATGCGGCTGTTAAAAATTCTTCCGTTGTTGCCACGAGATCGTGGGCACGCGAACGTACACGTTCAGGATCACATACGAGGATTGGGGAAGCTTCTGGAATGGAATCTAAGAGGCGTTCCATGTGGGGAACAATGAGGGGGGCCAGTGATTCAATACCGGGGGCATGAATACCTTCAGCAGCTAATTCAAGGAGTTCCGCAGCCCCACTATAGTGCTGTGCAGCTTGACGGGCACGCTCACGCACCTGCGGTGTCAGTAGAACTTCTTGACAAGCAGTTGCCCACATCCCATGTGTAGCTTGTTCAATGGTTCGTTGATCTGAAACAGAGAAGATACGAATATCTTCTACCTCGTCTCCCCATAATTCGATGCGGAAAGGATGTTTTTCATGTGCAACAAAAACATCAATAATTCCACCGCGCACGCTGAAGTGGCCGCGTTTTTCGACCATATCAACACTTTGGTATCCCAGGTGAGTCAAGCGGGCAACAAGGTCAGTCATATCAACACGGTCACCGACGCGCACGTACACGGGTTCATCGTCACCTAAACCACCGATCACAGGTTGCACAAAAGCACGTACTGGGCACACCAGAATACGGACAGGACGCGCATTCGGATTGTTGTGCATCGGATGTTTCAGGCGGCGTAAAACAGCAACACGTTGAGCGATCGTATCGGCCTGTGGGGATAGTCTTTCATGAGGCAGAGTTTCCCATGCTGGGAAAAGAGCAACATCATGTGCGGGAACCCATTGTTGCAGAGCCTGCACCAGCGATTGTGCTTCACGTCCTGTGGCTGTCACGACCACGAGTGGCGCTTTGTGCGCATGAGCATTGTGATGATCTGCCAGATTGCGCGCGATTTCCGCAATCAAGGCCGGGCGTGCGCCTACAGGTATAACAAGTGTGCCGCTGAGTCCACGGCCTATTGATTCACATGCCTGCGCATATGCCGGGTCTTGGATTAGCAGGGAGGAAAGTCCAGCGAATTTCACGTAACGTCTTTCACTACGGGTTCACTTAGGAATAACACTATTAAGAACGATATTAAGAACGAGCTGTATGCAATTTTTGTTGTGTTTCAACAAAACCATGCAGCACCATGTCTTGCACCACATCTGCGGCTTGTTCAATCGTGACATTCATTTCTGCACGATCACGCACATTCAGCCGAGCAAGGACATACGCGGCAGGATCTTGACGACCTGGGGGCCGTCCTATACCAATGCGTAAACGAAAGTAGTCACGTGTTCCTAGGTGCTGGGTCAGCGATTTGAGGCCATTATGTCCGCCTTCGCCGCCGCCTTTTTTCAGGCGTAACTCGTGCGCAGGTAAATCCAAGTCATCGTGTATGACGAGGAGCTGTTCTGGCCCTATATTCAGGTACTTCATCAGGCGTGAAATTGGGCCGCCACTGGTATTCATGTAGCTATCGCTTATGGCGAGTGTGACACGTGGGCCGGGGATTCCTCCGGGTAGTGTTCCTAGACGTATATCAGCGGTATGTGTACTACTTGCACGATGGGAGGTCATAGTATTTCCTGCCCGTTCTGCAAGGAGCTGCACGGTCATATGACCGACATTATGTCGCGTATCAGCATACTGGGCACCGGGGTTTCCCAGTCCCACGATGAGCCAAGGAGCAGAGGAATTCATGTCCATGATTCTCTCATTATCTGAGTGGCATAGGCTCTGTGAACAACAAAGAGGTTCGCTGTTTCACAGCCTCAGATATCCCTCCCTGCAGGAGCGCCAGCGATTGCTGTCAGAAAATGAGGGCTTTCCCATCCACGATCTGCGTAGGCACGAACGACCGTTCGTGCAACTTTCTCAGCCTCATTGAGGCGAACTAAAGCAATAGCTGAACCGCCGAAGCCTCCCCCAGTCATACGAGCACCGTAAGCTCCCGCTGCGCGGGCAGCAGCTACAGCGACATCTAATTCCTCACACGAAACATCATAGTCATCACGTAAAGAATCATGAGAATCATTCATTAAAGCTCCAGCAACATACAAACGTTCCCCTTCAAGAGGCCCTTGCGTGAGCACATCAACGAAAGCCCGTGTCCGCGCAATTTCAGAAATCACGTGCCGCGTGCGCTGCACCAAACGCTGGGAATCAGCACCTACCTCAGATAACACGTGCGTGGCAGCTTCCACATCCTCAGCTTCAACAAGCAGATTCACCCCGAGGATACGCGCAGCTTCTTCACTATCTGCACGACGTTGACCGTATTGGCCGTCAGCCAAAGAATGTGCTGCCCGCGTGTCAATAACCAGTAAGGCAAGATCCTCACTGGCAAGGTCAAAAGGAATATGTGCAACCGACATATCTCGACAATCCAATGCAAGCGCATGCCCAGCGCGACAACGCAAAGAAGCCGTCTGATCTAATCCCCCTGTATTCGCACCGGCGATTTCATTTTCAGCACGCCGACACAAATCGACAAGGATTTTCCGCCCTTCATCATGGGGAGCCTGCACCGTCCCAGCAATGCCAAAATCACCTAAATCATCAAGGGCAACAGCCATAGCGCACTCCAAAGCTGCCGATGATGAGAGGCCTCCGCCCCGTGGCACACATGACCATAAAGCAGCATCAAAACCTTGCAGTGGCCCATAACCTGCGCGTTCAAAAGCCCAAGCCACTCCCGCAAGATACGCTGCCCACGTCGTTACTTCATATTCGCTTCCACGTGGGCCAATCTGGTCAAGATCAAGTTCATCAATCTGTTCTCGTGTCTGAGGGGATACTAAACGTATCCGACGATCATTTCGCATGGATACAGCAATATAGGCACGATGCGGAAGCGCTATTGGCAGGCATGGGCCTCCGTTATAGTCCACGTGTTCACCGATGATGTTGACTCGTCCCGGAGCTGACCATACGCCTGTCGGTTCTGTGCCGAAAGTTTCAACGAAAAGCGTCCGCGCATTTTCAATACCTGCACGGGGATCAACAGCTTCATTCCATGTAATTATTTTGTCGCTGAGCATGTCTTTTACCTTCACTTATTCTTTCTTTCACACGTATCCACGCCAGCCCACGCGCACCTGAATTTACGCATATACACGCAAGAAGTTTCAGTACCGCGGAACATGCCCCTCCTACTCAATCAGCATCAACGCTGCTGTAGGAAGCATTGAGGCGCATCCGATGGTAGGTACCACATCTACGGTTATCATGAGCGCGTCTTTCTTTTACGAAGTGGATAAAGGTCGAGATGATAGGTCACCATTGCCCCTTCTGGTGCGCATATCACTAACCGCACCATCAACGTTAACAACCTCCAGGTTGGATTCCAAGTCCTTCAGAGTTTACGATAGCGTGTCAGCTTGAAACGCGATGATGTAAACATCCGTGACATGTTGACATGTTTTTGTCGTCAATTTCAGGTTTTTTCATGTTCTTGCAGCCTTTGTCTCCCGGCGAAGAATGGCTCGGAGTCGTCATCGCAATCCCTGAGCCTTGGGTAAGTGAATTGACACAAGCGCGCCTGAGTTTTGGCGATAAACTCGGTGCTTCAGTACCTGCGCATATTACACTCATGCCTCCCTTGGCTATCTCATCTGACGAGCGTGAAGAAGTGATTCGGCATTTACGTTCTGTGGCGCAAAAGCACCGTCCTTTTCGTTTAACCCTTCAAGGAGCTGGATCGTTCCAGCCGGAATCCCCTGTGGTTTTCGCGCATGTCGCAGAAGGCGCTTCTGAATGTGCGATGCTGGCAGAGGATATACGCTCAGGGCCTTTAGATCATCAGTTACGTTTCCCTTATCATCCTCACGCGACACTTGCGCAGGGCGTTAACGAGGACGCTCTTACTCGTGCTTTCGAGTATGGACAGTCCATTCACGCCTCTTGGTTGGTCCCAGGATTCAGACTTGATCGTGTGGATGCAAGTGGAACATATTCTTCTTTAGCTTTATTCGATTTAGAATCTGTTATGTAATCTGAAACATTACAGCAAGCGCCTCTCAGGTACTGTTTTTGCGCTCAAGGCATGCAAAGAGCCCCTCATCGCAGCATGTCGCGGCAGGTCACGATAAGAAAATCTCTCACCCCAAAATACAGGGACAGCACAGGTGTAAGGGGAAAAGTGTGCGGATACGCGCAAGCACACGGTTGCTGGCCACGAATAAAGCCCACATGCCTATGAGTAAACGTCGAACTAAAGTTTAGTCCACACAGGCTTTTTAAATTGAGCGCGGCACAGGGTTACCCGCCTCAGAGCGCGTAATCAATACTTAAAGGCGCATGGTCCGAGAAACGCTGATCGTAGCTCTGCGCGCGACCTATAAAGAAAGAACGCGCACACTCAGCTAACTGAGGAGTCACATACTGGTAATCAATACGCCATCCAGAATCATTATCGAACGCTTTTCCTCGCCATGACCACCATGTATAAGGACCTTGTACGTCACCCGCTAAGTCACGCATCATGTCATGCCAGCCTTCGTGTACCCATTGTTCTAGGAAGGCAATTTCTTCATCCAGAACACCTGCGCTCTTATTGTGATTTGGTGTCCAGTTTTTGATATCTGCACGTGAGCGCACAATATTGAAGTCACCTGCCACAAGTGCATGAGATTCTTGGGTGAGCAGTTCACTCATTCGTGTACTAATACGAGGCATATGCGCCATTTTTGCTTCTTGCTTAGGTGTGTCTTTTTCACCCGAATGAAAGTAGGCTGAAACAACTTTGAGGGTGCTCCCTGCTGGCGTTTCAATATGCGCTTCAACCCAGCGTCCTGAATCCACGTCGTTCTCATCCTCGTATAGGTAAGTACGCGGGTCCATTGGGTCAGTACCGTTTATGTTTTCGCAGTGCAGCAGATCAGCACGATCACGGTGTACCGCTATGGCGACACCTGCTCGACCTTTAATACGGCACGGCACAACGATAGTGCGCCACTGGTCCCCTAAAAGATCTGTGACTATCTGAGGGTCAGCGCGGACTTCTTGTAGGAGGAGGAGCGCAGGTTCTTCATATTCGAGCCACTGTTTCATGTCGCGTTTCATGGCGGCGCGAATACCGTTGAGGTTAACCGTGGTTATCCGCATGGTCCCTGAATCTTGTGAACGTTTCACTTATCCCCCTTCAATGAGCATGACTATTGTGCCCGTTCAAAACATTTCATGCCCACGGTGTTCACAGTAGTGTGAGTGTTCTATGAGGATTGGCTTGTCTATGAAGTATGCGGCAGGCATGACAGGAGCTAATCCGATTCATACGATATGGTCACTGTTTTCTGCTATTGCATGCCGGGTTATCTCAAAAAAACTTCACGGTTAAAGTATGTATATTTTTATGACTTTCCTTTAGCGCTCAAAACCTATGCATCCGATATTGACATATTGTGGCTATACGTAAATTTTTAGATAAAAAATACGATGCCTTAATTTTCAAAATATGGAGTTACGAAAATATAACGATCCACCAAAAGTATTTTGATGAGATTTTACACAGAGTAGGATGAAGGAATCCTGCGAAAAGGAGGCCCGCAGTACTCACAACGATGTGGATGCTTCGGGTTTTTGTTTTTGTTTGTTGTGGAAACACTAACGCGCACGCTGCGCTTGAGGGCGGGCGGCGTACTTTTCACAAGTGTGTTTGTTGCTGGTTTTCTTGATAAAAAGCGTGTCCTTCTCACCTTAAACAAGCAAGAAGGACACGCACGCTCAACGCGATTTCTTTTGCTGAGAGTACTCAGGCACTAGCCCCTGGCACGACGCTCCACACCACGCGCCACAGCGCCACAACCAGCCAAAGCACCCACCAGCACCAACAAAACCAGCACACCCGTACCCGTATTCGCTAAATGACGAGAAACAGGACGCACAGGAACAACAGTCACCTCATCAGACAAGCCACCCGAACCCGACTGGTCTAAGGCGCCACTTTCAGCCCCAGCATCATCAACCACCTCACAACCAAGCTGATCGCGCGCAGGAGCACTCCACGACCAACGCGTACGAGCACCCTCAACAAACACAAACCCAGGCAACGGCTGCGCAGTCACAACAACAGTAGAACCATACTCATACGCATGCTCACCCGCATCAACCACACGACCATCCATCCTGTACACAACACCCTCAGTCAACGGAATCGTCACAAAAGGCGCAACCACACACGAAGAAGGATCCGACGCAAAAGGAGCAACCGGAGCAACACCCACCAGCTCAGACGCGCCACCCGACTGCGGAGAGTCACCCGACTCAGGCACATCACCAGACTGTGGCATATCACCAGACTCAGGCGCATCACCAGACTGTGGCATATCGCCGGACTGTGGCATATCACCCGGCTGAGGCTGCGGCTGCGGCTGTGGTTGCGGCTGCGGTTGAGGTTGCGGAGCTGGGGTTGGGGTTGGTTTCGCAGTGAAAACCCACGTGCCAACAAAAGCCACATCCTCAACCCCAATAGTGCGAGCATTCTCATCCCAACCCTGGAAAGACCATGTGCCGTCAGCCACAGCAACCACGGCCTCAGCAGGAGCAGGAGCAGTCACCTGATCGCCCTTCACACCACTCACAGGCGCAGGCGCAGCAAGTGAAGCAGGCAAATCCATCCCCGCAGTAGCACTACGGTAGGTGAAGGTCGCGGCATGCTGATTACTCGCGAAAGTCCACGTACCAACAAACGCCACATCCTCAGTATCAATAGTCTGGGAATCGTGATCCCACCCAGCAAAAGTCCACACGCCGTCATTATCAGCATCAGCCACAGTGGAGTGTTCAGGGGCTGGGGCGTTCACCACGGTGCCTTGAGAACCACTCTGATTATGCTGTATGACCAAAGAAGCAGGAAGCTCCCTGCCTTCAGTACCACTACGGTAGGTGAAGGTAGCAAGGTGAGCATTCAACAAATACGTCCACGTGCCAACAAACGCTAGGTCCTCGTCAGCGAAAGTCTGAGAATCGTGATCCCACCCAGCAAAGGTCCACACACCATCATCCTCAGCAACCTTATCCTGCTCAGGCATCGGCGCATTCACCACATCGCCCTTCTCGCCTGTCACAGGCGCAGGAGCGGTAAGCGAAGCAGGAAGATCTTTACCCTGCGTACCACTACGGTACGTGAAAGTAGCAGTGTGCTGATTGCTCACAAAAGTCCACGTGCCAACAAACGCCAGATCCCCGACCCCGAAAGTCTGGGAATCATGATCCCACCCGGTAAAAGACCACACACCGTCATTATCAGCATCAGCCACAGTGGAGTGTTCAGGGGCCGGGGCGTTCACCACGGTTCCTTGAGCACCAGTTTGATTTTGTGGATGAACCAAAAACGCAGGAAGATCCCTACCCTGTGTTCCTGACTGGTAAGTGAAGGTCGCAGTGTGCTGGTTTTCCGCATACGTCCACGTGCCCGTGAATGTCAGGTCCCCGTCAGCGAAAGTCTGGGAATCGTGATCCCACCCAGTGAAAGACCACACACCATCACCCTCAGCCACAGTATTTGGCACAGGAACAGGCGCACTCACCACATCACCCTTCACACCAGTCACAGACGCAGGCGCAACAAGTGAAGCAGGAAGATCCTTACCCTGCGTCCCCGACTGGTAAGCGAAAGTCGCAGTATGCTGATTGCTCGCAAAAGTCCACGTACCCGTCACAGTCACATCTTCACTGCCAAAAGTGCGAATAGTGGGGTTCCACCCAACAAAATGCCACGTGCCATCAGCCTGAGTGTCCTTATAGTCTTGAGGCTGGTCAGGCATCGTCACACTGTGACCTTCATAGCCAGAGGCCGCTTCAGGAGCTTTCAATTCAGCAGGTAAAGCCGGAGAAGTATCAGCAGCCTTGTAAACAAACGTGACCGTGTGCTGATGTGCGGGCGTGAATACCCACATACCCACAAGTTCCACATTCGCTTTATTGACTTTTAGCTGTTCAACGATAGTTCCGTTATACATCCATCCATTGAAAGTCCACGTGCCAGGTACACCATTGTTCATTGTGGCACTCGTTGCGAGAGCCGGATTAACGGTGACGTTTTCTCCTGTGGTGTACGTGTTGTTATCAACGGGCACAGCGGGGGAATTTTCCGGCTGCGTATCACCATCAATCCGGTAGGTGACAGTGTAGGTATGAGGTGTGAATGTCCACGATCCTACAAACTCAATATCGTGATCTGTCACCGATGCTTGCGTGACAATATCATCGCTACCGGCTAGTTTCCATCCATTAAAAGCCCATGTACCATCCACACCATTGTGTTCAGGACTGGTTGAGGTCACAAGCGCAGCTTGTACAGTATCTCCGTTCCTGTACTCTTGCGTTACAACGGGCACAGTCACATCCTGCGGCACATCACCATCGAAACGATAGGTCACGTGATATGTGGTCGGCGCACTGTAGATCGAGGTTGTGAACTCGTTCGTTTGCGCCTTATACGCGAGGTAGATAGCAGACTTCAACTGTTCAACATAAGTGTCCTTTGCACGTACACCTGTGCGAGTGTTTGCAAGGTCTTGATCCACAGCCGTTTTCATCAACTCGCGTAGCTTGGCTGCATTTTCAATCGTGATGGTCTGTCCACCGTAGGTGATCTTCACTGGTGAAAGCTGATCGAGCTTAGCTTCACGCTGAGCAAACATTGCTTTACGGAATTCAGCATCTGAGCTGTAGGGACTGATTTTCTTGAGCACTTCACTATCAGCAAAGAGAGCACCTTCTGGTGTACCTGCTGGTTTGTATTGGTCAGACAGGTAAGGAACCCAACCATTGCTAAACCCGTACTCACCAAGGAGTTCCCAAGCGATACGTCGTATATGGACATCACCCGTCGCGCCTTCAGGTGATTGAGGCGCACCAAAGAGTGGGCTGAATAACGGGACCGTCGGATAGCTGTTATAGGGAACCGTGCCTACATGCCTTAAACCGACAGCTTCATAACGAGAAACAACAGCATTCGCATCAACGAGGTCATTAATAGATGTCCAGTTCGCGGCATCTTCCTCACGTGAAACTGTGAAATTTTCATCATACTTGCCCGTATAGGGTCTGTTACTTGGGGTGAGAGTAACAATGTTGAACCATTTCTGTTTCGTTACTGCATCACGCGCAAGTATTTCTTGAGCTTCGATCAGGTCAAGAGTGTTGGTCACATCCAGTAGGTTCTTCATGTAGTTTTTCACGGAACTCTCATCAGTAAATGAGGTGACCGTTGAATTTGCATATCCACTGGCCGGCCAGTTCATGATCTGGTTCAACTGATAGATCGGGTCGTTATTTTCCAAAGTTTCATACAAGCCACGTGGTAACAGCTCTGTTGATGTACCTGAACGGTGCCTATTGCCTTTGAGATACGCATGAGGAGGGTTTTGTGCAAGCTGATGAGTCAGCTCGTGACTGTAGGCTGAGCTGCCAGTATCATTCAAAAGTCGTGCTGTCCAGAACGTAATGTCATTACCTGATGCTTCAGCACCAACATGCTTATGAGCTGACCACAGCTTCATTGGACCAAAGAAAGCCTTGACCGCTTCAGCCGCGTTTGCTCCCCCTTGGGGTGACCATGCGGCTTCACCACTCCCACGGCCAGCCACAAAGTAACCTTCCGTGACGATACGGTCAGTTTTCAAATTTCCTGCAAATTCAGGCACCATACGCGCCCAAAAATCAATATAGGCAGCTTGGTCTTGACCGCGCTGGGCAACACGTTCTTTGAATGTTGCCATATCGGAGGTATTGGTCTTATCCGCAACATACCCTTCACGCATACCCCAACTCACCGAGGACACATTCGAGAGCACGTACATGTCACTATTGGTTCGCGTGACCAGCGGCAAAAAATAAGACAGGAGTTTTCGTGACGACACCATTTTTGAATACAAGCGATAGATACCATCAGCAATACTGGGGCTTGCATTTTCTGCGACAGTATTTCCATGCGCAGTGAGCTGACCCGCATACCAGTCATCAACCTGGTCAGCAGGAACAACGCTCTTAATGAAACCGTCAAGTGTTCGCTCATTACTCACTGTGCCAGCAAGTATGCGGGTAAATGTGTCAATATTCTTAGGCATCGCATATTGATCGCCGGTTTGCGACCCTAAAGCGATGGCAACATCAAGGGGATTGAAGGCTTTACCAAATGAACCTGAAGTGCGTAGGCCCTGAGCAAAATTTACCTGCCCATAATCAAAGTCATACAGGCGCTGCTCATATGCTAAGCCAAGCAACAATTCAGCAGGTTTAGCCTGAATTGTTCTGGTGTAGTAGTCAGCGTCACGCCCACTATTTTGCGAGTCCGAGGAAATCACCTGGGCAAGATACGTCTCAAGGTTTGCTTGCACATCAGCAAACGCTTGGGCATATCCAGAACCCGCCACGTATTCCTTATGAAGTTCCTGCTTTGCCTCATCCTCTGTGACCTCCACAAAGTTACGGCCAGTTGCTTTAGCAATCGCAATGCGCTTATGTGTCACATCGGCATACGAGAATCGTGAGGGCGCGATTTTTCCTGCCACTTGAGGCGAATCATAGGTTAAGGCGCTCAAAGTTGAACGCACATTGGCAATCACCTCAGCCACCTGTGTCTGATCCAATCCACTGGCCGCATAGGCTGGTGCAAGTAGGCCCGACATACACAGGCACAGGACAGAAAACAGCACAACCACTACGCGTCGCATAAAATCTCTCAAACTTCAGTGTCAAATAAATATCAATACCATTGTAGTAAAAGCGCATACTACTTGACCAAATGGTCCATACAACAACGTAGTCGCTCTGTCCTATATTTTCTCAGCCAGCAAAGGGCATACGCATGCTATACCAGCTGTCATTCAGTACATCATAAGTGCAATCTGCACATATTTTGGGGGCACAGTGCAATCTACACCATGCCCCCAAAGAAAACAGATACGCTCAGCGCATTGCTACCTGACGTTCAGCAGCTTCAACCACGTTCATCAGCAAAAGCGCACGAGTCATCGGTCCCACTCCACCAGGATTTGGTGAAAGCCACGAAGCAACTTCATCTACCCCATCAGCAACATCACCATGCAAACGCGATTTCCCTGTGGCCTCGTCATACACGCGTGAAACGCCGACATCTAAAACTACCGCACCCGGTTTCACCATATCCGGTTTAACCAGTCCTGCAAAACCCGCAGCAGCAACAACCACATCCGCCTGACGCACATGGCCCGCAAGATCACGTGTCCCCGTATGGCACAACGTCACCGTCGCATTCACTGCGCGACGTGTCAGCAGCAGGCCAATAGAACGCCCCACCGTCACGCCACGCCCAATGACACAGACATTTTTACCGTCCAAAGTAATCCCGTGGCGTTCCATCAACTCAATGACAGCACGTGGAGTACAGGGCAACGGAGAATCAATCGGTTCATTTGCGCGCAGCACCAAACGGCCAAGATTCATCGGATGTAAGCCATCCGCGTCCTTTGCTGGATCAATACGTTCCAGCACAGCATTCGTATCAATACCCCTAGGCAAAGGTAATTGAACAATGTATCCCGTGCATGAGGGATCCTCATTCAATTGATCTATTGCCGCCTCAATATCACCTTGCGATGCATCGGCTGGTAAATCCACGCGTATTGATTCAATACCCACTTCAGAACAGTCACGATGTTTCCCCGCAACATATGCAACCGAACCTGGATCTTCACCTACCAAAATAGTGCCAAGACCAGGAGCAACACCGCGTTCATGCAGGAGGCCTACGCGCTGACTAAGCTCATTTTTTATTGCTGAGGCCACCTTTACTCCGTCAAGGAGACGTGCTGGACCTACCCAAGGCGCCCTCATTGATTAAGACCCGCATACAAGGGGTGTTTATCAGTCAAACGCCCCACACGTGCACGCAAAGCATCAACATCGACAGATACCCCTGATGCCCCTTGTACCAGCGCAGTCGCAATGATGTCAGCAACCTCTGCGAAGTCTTGCGCATCAAATCCGCGAGTCGCCAATGCGGGAGTACCAATACGCAA
Organism: Schaalia sp. lx-260; assembly: GCF_021083645.1. Classification (GTDB taxonomy): domain Bacteria; phylum Actinomycetota; class Actinomycetes; order Actinomycetales; family Actinomycetaceae; genus Pauljensenia. The sequence continues at coordinate 241,155 of NZ_JAJNRQ010000003.1, forward strand.
ACCAGATGTGGTCATCGCAGGACGAGGATCGAAAGGAACCGCATTACGATTCACTGTGATACCAACCGCATGTAAGAGGTCCTCTGCTGCTTTCCCGTCCAACTGAGAGCGAACAAGATCCACCAAAACCAAGTGCACGTCTGTACCACCGGTTACAAGGCGTATCCCCGCCGCTTGAGCATCCGGTTCATTCAGACGCTGCGCGATGATCTGCGCACCTTCCAAAGTACGACGCTGACGATCACGGAATTCTTCGGTCTGAGCGATCTTCATTGCGATAGCTTTCGCTGCAATCGCATGCATTAATGGACCGCCTTGCTGGCCTGGGAATACGGCGGAATTTAGTTTCTTGCCCCATTGTTCCCCGCGTGAGGAAAGGATCATACCTGAACGTGGACCAGCCAGTGTCTTATGAACAGTTGTCGTGGTGATATCTGCAAAAGGCACCGGATTTGGATGCAAACCTGCAGCAACAAGACCAGCAAAATGAGCCATATCCACCCATAAAGCAGCCCCTACCTCATCAGCAATATCACGGAATGCTTGGAAATCTAAATGACGAGGATACGCAGACCATCCAGCAATAATGACTCGCGGGCGTTCACGTACAGCTACTTCACGTACTGCTTCAGGTTCAATACGCATGGTTTCACGGTCAACTTCATAGGCAAGCGCATTGTAGTTTTTCCCTGAGAAATTAATTCTCATCCCGTGCGTCAAATGACCGCCGTGAGCTAAAGACAAACCAAGGATTGTATCGCCAACATTTGCCATTGCCATCAGAGCAGCAGCATTTGCTTGAGCACCCGCATGAGGCTGCACATTCACGTAATCTGCACCAAAGACTTGTTTTGCTCGTTCGATTGCGAGATTTTCTGCTACGTCAACAAATTCACATCCGCCATAGTAACGACGACCTGGGTAGCCTTCCGCATATTTATTGGTGAGGACTGAGCCTTGCGCTTCTAAAACAGCGCGTGGAACAAAGTTTTCTGAGGCAATCATTTCTAATGTCGAGCGTTGCCGTTGAAGTTCCTGGTCCAGGACCGCACGAATTTCGGGGTCAAGTTCAGCCAAAGTAAGGTCGTTCAGACGATCCATGTGATCTCCTATGCGTTGTCAGTGCTGTCTTTCACTAGCGGTAGTACATGTACTTACTACCACGGAGTCAGGCCCAGGCGGGCGGCCACGACCTCCATAATCGCTCCCCGGTGGTCCCCCACCTGTGCGCCAGTCACGACTTGTTCAGCTTAGCGCAGATAGCATTACCATGTGGTTTCTCTCCAGAAAATCCGGACACTCCTAGCAGGAAATCCACCACATTCACACAGGGAACAATGGCCCTCCGAAAGCAAATGAAACGGAGTGGGCTACGCGCATATAAGCGCACAATATGTGACTTGACCTGCTTGCGAAAGGCGAATGAATTGTCGAGTTAGCGTGAAAAAACTACCGTACGCGACCCATCCAGCAGCACGCGGTGTTCACTATGCCAACGCACAGCTTGAGCCAGTACACGACGTTCCACGTCCTGCCCTAAAGCCACCATGTCGTAGGTAGAATCAGCGTGAGATACTCGGGTCACATCCTGTTCAATGATTGGCCCTTCGTCAAGATCCGGCGTTACGTAATGAGCGGTTGCACCAATCAGTTTCACACCGCGATCATGAGCCTGCGCATATGGCCGAGCACCTTTGAAACTTGGCAGGAAAGAATGATGAATATTAATGATCCGGCCTGCCATTACTTCGCATACGCGTTCGGAAATAATCTGCATATATCGCGCCAAAACAACAAGCTCAACCTTTTCAGCATCAACAAGGTCAAGGAGTCGTTGTTCAGCTTGCGCTTTGCTTTCCGGCGTGACGGGGACCAGAAGGAAAGGAATCCCGTAAAATTGAGCGACAGGCGCTAAATCCGGGTGATTACCCACAACTGCCACTACATCAATCGGTAGCCCTTGAGTGCGTTGACGGTACAGTAAATCTTGCAGGCAATGTCCCTCACGCGACACCATAATGACCGTACGTAAAGGGCGTCCCAGTTCATCTACATTCCACTGGGCGCCAAAACGCTCTGCTACTTCAGTCAGTCCAGTTTCCACAGGTTCACGACCGACAGGGGAATCAACCTCCACGCGCATAAAAAACAGGCCTGAATCAGGGTCACCAAATTGCTGGGACTGGATAATATTGCATCCATTCCCGGTCATCACACCTGTCACTGCATGGACAATACCTGGCTGGTCAGGGCACGAAAGAGTGACAACCAGTTTAATACGCTGCGAAGTTGTGTCAGTCATGCACATTAGGGTAACGCTTCCACTACTTTCACGTCATACAGGCCCATAAACATGAGCATCATTGCTGGGCAGGTATTTTGAGCTGGGGATTCCAGCATTGATTTCAATACCCCTCACGGGTATGTTTAAGGAATGGCTTCTACAGATTCTGAAAACCTGCCACAGGATTTAACGCACCCTCAGAACCCCTGTATTCCTTCCACAGACGCAACGCATACACACGCTCCCTTATTTCCTTCACGTCGAGAACTCCATCAGCGCACGACTTCTTCTCCGCGCCCACACGCATCAGCCCACGCTCACCAGCATTCACATAACCATGAACACAATCATGTGCAGGGCGTGTCCTCCACAGTTCGTCTCAGCCTTGCCCTCGGTATCACTTTAAGTGTTTTCCTGGCTGAGATCATTGCCTCATCCCTGTCAGGTTCTTTATCTTTAGCAGCAGATGCCGCGCATATGGCTGTGGATTCCTCAGGGCTCCTTATTGCTCTTATCGCAACTTTTTTAGCTCAAAAACCTCGTTCAGACCGTCACACATGGGGGTGGGCACGATCTGAAATCCTTGCGACGGCACTGCAAGCGGGTATGCTTTTCGCTGTTTGTGTAGGTGTTGCGTGGGAAGCGATTCCGCGTTTACTATCCCCCACGCCCGTTAATGGCCTTGTAATGTCAGTCCTTGGCATTACTGGTCTGATAGCGAATATTATTGCATTGACTATTTTAACAGGGGGCCGACATGATTCACTCAATATGAGGGGCGCTTTCCTTGAAGTCCTCAATGACACCCTCGGGTCTTTCGCTGTTATTGTGGCCGCTGTTTTGAGCATTTATGTGGGATGGTGGGCAGCTGATGCTGTAGCTTCCCTCGTTATTGCAGCTTTAATGGGTCCTCGCGCCTTATCGCTCTTGCGTCGCTGCGTCACCATTTTATTGGAGCACACGCCGCAAGAATTAAATCTGGGTGAACTACGTCAGCATTTTCTTTCAATTGAGGGAGTACAAGCTATCCATGACATGCATGTGTCAGTGATTGCGACAGGAATCGTAGCTTTGACCGCTCATGTCAGTGTTGATGAAAAACTCAGTGCCGCTGAGCGTGACACTATCCTCCATACTTTGCAAGAGTGTACTTTCAGTCATTTCCCACTGACGATCACGCATTCTACTATCCAAATTGAAGGCCTCACACATGCTGAGCATGAAAAACCTCTGCATGCATAGTCTGTGCGCATAAATGAAGCTAGACATAGTGCGGTGGGCCATACGATGCGTACAGCATCGTATGGCCCACCGAAAGTATGCAGCGACGAAAACGTTACTTAATGAAACCCAAAGCCTTCACAGCGTCGTATTCTTCCTGCAGAGCAGCAATATTGTGGTCAATGCCTGCGCGTGAAGCCTCAGAAATTTCCAGGCCCTCAACGATCTGCCATTCGCCACCGTTAGAGGTCACTGGCATACCGAAGCACAGACCAGCCGGCACACCATAGTGGCTGCCATCCATCATCACTGCTGATGTGGTCCATTCGCCTTCAGGTGTGCCTAGCACCCAGTCATGCATGTGGTCAATTGCTGCGCCCGCTGCTGAAGCAGCTGAAGAAGCGCCGCGCGCCTCAATAATTGCAGCGCCACGCTTAGCGACAACCGGACGGAATTCTTCAGACAGCCATGCTTCATCCACCAATTCTGATGCGGCTGTGCCACCAACAGTTGCCCATGACACGTCAGGGTACTGATCGGCAGAGTGGTTACCCCACACCACGAGGTTCTTAATATCAGCAACAGGAGCACCTGTTTTGCGAGCAAGCTGAGAAATCGCGCGGTTATGATCCAGACGCATCATCGCAGTGAAACGCGAAGCGGGGACATCTGGAGCAGCATTCGCAGCAATAGTCGCATTTGTATTTGCAGGGTTGCCGACAACCAAAACACGCACGTCGTCAGCAGCACCAGCGTTAATAGCGGCTCCTTGTGGGCCGAAAATACCGGCGTTTGCTTCCAGAAGATCTGCGCGTTCCATGCCTTGACGACGGGGCATAGCACCCACAAGGAATGCGGCATTTGTTCCTTCAAATGCTGCATGAGCATCTGTGTAAATGTCTACGCCTGCGAGCAATGGGAATGCGCAGTCATCCAGTTCCATTGCGGTACCTTCAGCAGCTTTTGCACCCTGAGGAATTTCCAGCAGATTCAGTTTCACTGGAACATCCGGACCAAAAACCGCTCCAGAAGCGATGCGGAAAAGCAGTGCATAGCCAATATTGCCAGCAGCACCAGTTACGGTGACAATACGAGGTTGTGACATATCTATTTGCTCCTTAATTGGGGAACAAGCGGCACGCATATTGCGGCTGTAATGTTCCCTCAGGTGAATTCAAGCTGACAATGTTAAGCGTAGGCGTTTCTGCAGATTTTTTCCTATGCCTGCAGTCCCAAATCCATATTTTTATGCCGTTGCTCATATTTTCACCAAAAGAAAGCGTGTGGCACACGCCTCATACATGTTGTGCATGTATCTGCATGAGCTACAGAGGATTCTTTTCACACAAGCCCTGCACTCAAGGGATACTACTTTCATTGCTCCTGCACTACATAGGAAAATCCCATGAGGTTCAACGATCCACAGAGTACTCGCTCTCTGTAGCATCGCGTAACCTCATGGGATACACCCTTGTTCTCAGCGATGGTATAAACGCTGAGAACTATCACTTAGGAACGATGCGCCCGGTAAAACTCAATCAGCGCGCGGGTAGACGAATCCTGAGCAGCTAACGCAGCTTCATCCCCAGCAATTGCTGGCATGATTTGCTTTGCAAGTACTTTCCCAAGTTCCACACCCCACTGGTCAAAGCTATCCAAGCCCCACACTGCTCCCTGCACAAATGTGATGTGCTCATATAAAGCAATGAGCTGACCCAGAACTGACGGATTCAATTCAGCAGCCATAATGGAGGTCGTTGGACGGTTACCTGTAAAAACACGTGCCGACACGATGTGTTCCGCAGTGCCTTCAGCTCGCACTTCTTCACTGGTCTTACCAAAAGCCAGAGCCTTTGTTTGCGCCAAGAAATTCGACAGGAAAAGCTCATGCATATCCGCTTCACCGTCACGCAAAGGCCATGTTGGGCGTGCAAAAGCAATGAAATCTGCTGGGACCATACGTGAGCCCTGATGGATAAGCTGATAGAACGCATGTTGACCATTTGTTCCCGGTTCACCCCAGAAAATCTCACCGGTATCGTAAGTCACAGGAGCACCGTCGCGGCGCACAGATTTCCCATTTGATTCCATGGTGAGCTGCTGCAAATATGCGGGGAAACGATGCAGATACTGCGAATATGGCAAAACAGCGTGGGTATCTGCTCCAAGGAAATTGGAGTACCACACATTCAATAAGCCCATGAGCAACGGGACATTATGTTCTGGCTCCGCCTGAGCAAAATGACAGTCCATTACATGGAAACCGCGTAAGAACTCCGCAAAAGCCTGCGGGCCAATAGCGATAGCCAGTGAGGTGCCAACAGCAGAATCAACTGAATAGCGGCCGCCTACCCAATTCCAGAATCCAAAAGCATTCTTCGGGTCAATACCAAATTCAGCGACCTTATCTAAAGCTGTTGATACGGCAACGAAATGACGTGAAATTGCTTCTTTTTCTGCGGGCGTATCACCTGTGGCAATAATGTTACGTTCACGCAGTGCGTTAAGGAACCACTCGCGCACTACACGCGCATTCGTAATAGTTTCCAAAGTGGTGAAAGTCTTTGAGGCCACGATAACCAGAGTGGTTTCAGGGTCAAGGTCTTTTGTTACTTCACCAGCATCAGTTGGATCAATATTCGATATGAAACGACATTCCAAACCTTCACGAACGTATGGTTTCAATGCCTCATATGCCATAACTGGCCCAAGATCAGATCCGCCGATCCCCACATTTACTACGGTACGCACAGGCTTGCCTGTGATACCTGTCCATTGCCCTGAACGTACTCGTTCGGCAAAATCGTGCACGCGCTCTAAAACATCGTGGACATCTGCAATAGCATTCTGTCCGTCCACTTCTAATGTGTCATTCGCTGGGCGGCGTAAAGCCGTATGTAAGACTGCACGATCTTCCGTGGTGTTAATGTGAACACCGGAGTACATGGCATCACGTAATTCGTACACCTTCGTTTGTTCAGCTAATGCCAGTAGTTCTGTCATGATTTCATGAGTAATGAGGTTCTTTGACAGATCAACGACCAGATCACCAGCTGTACGGGTCCACTGCTGCGCACGGTCAGGTTCAGCAGCAAACCACGCACGCAAATCCGGTTCAAATGTATCGGCTGCTTTATCGAGGTTTTCCCACGCAGATGTCATTGTGGGGTCAAGTGGAACGAGGTCACTCATAGTTTTCCTTTTTCTTCTATGGTTTTCGATTACGTGGTCGGTAAATCAGGTCCACATGATTCGCATGTGTCCTGCTCGTGTTAGTGGGCTAAATCAGCTGCATCCACAATTGTCACTGGTTGCACATTCACATCAGGATCTTTAAAGGATACGGTTGTTAAAACAGGTCGTAATTCCGCCCACCATTGAGTAACAGGACGACGATTCTTCATATCGAGGTCATCAGACATGCGTTCTACCGGTCGCACATCCATACCGCCTTCTACTTGCCCGACATACACGTGACGCGCGCGACCCGAAGCTATCTGGTCAGCTATTTCCTCTATGCCGCAATCAACAAGGCGTGTGGCAAGTAGGCGGTCAAAAGCGCTGGGCGCTCCGCCTTGTTGTAAATGTCCTAGTGCCGCATGACGCACATCGTAGATGCCTTGACCTTCGGCTTCAAAAGCAGTTGCCAAGAATTCTGAATCATAGTGCGGATCATTGGCTTCATTGACTACAACTAAGAAAAGACGCCGTCCTTCTTGGAAAGATTCACGAAGTTTACGTGCGTCTTTATCAATATCTGCCAATGCCACGGGCTGTTCATTAAGGTAAGCGTATTCAGCTCCCGTGGCGATACCAGACATCAGTGTAAGGTAGCCGCAGCGCCGTCCCATCAGTCGAGCAACGAAACAGCGTTTAGAAGCGGCAGCCGATTCTTTAATACGGTCCAGTGCCCATATAGCATTATTGAGTGCGGTGTCGGCGCCAATCGACAGTTCTGACCCGGGCAAGTTATTGTCTATCGTTGCCGGTATCAAAACGATTGGTAAACAAAAAGCAGGGTAACGATCTCTTTCTGCGTTCATCGCATGGACAGCAAGGTAGGCGTTGAGCCCGCCGATCACCATGAGCGCATCAATTTCATGTTTTTCAATTGCCCGTCCAAGTGCATAGAACTGTTCTACTGAGGGCACGGGACGGCGAGTGCCCAGTTCTGCGCCTCCTTGGAAAGCCCAGCCTTCAACATCTCCCCATGACAATTCACGCACTTGGCCATCAGCTAAACCAGCCCAAGAACCTTCAACGCCAAGCATGGTCCATCCGCGCGCAATACCCAGACGAACCGCAACACGGGCGGCCGTATTCATCCCTGGGGCTAGACCGCCAGCGTGCAGGATTGCAATTCGACGAGGATGATCCTGAGGTGGGGATATGAGTTGCGGAGGTGAAGAAAGAATTTCGTTAATTCGCACCATTGTTTTGAAAGAAGATCCACGGGCAGCTTGAGCGCCTGAGAAATCTCCTGCAGCAACTAAATCTTTCACTCCGCGCGTATCGGTTACTGCTTTCATCAGGGGTAGACGGGTAATTCGGTTGCGTCGCACCCCTAGAATACGTGCCTGTGTATGCGTGTCGTTATCTAAGATTTCTTGGACCGCTGCATACCCCAGCAAGGTTGACATCCAACGGTCATATGCTGAAGGTGAGCCGCCGCGCTGTACGTGCCCCAAAATCGTGATACGCGCGTCTTCGCCTGTTCGTTCTTTTAATGCGTGCGCAATATGGGCCGTTGTCAGAGCATTTCCTTCACGGTCTGTGGCACCTTCTGCAACCAGAACAATAGATTCACGACGACCTGCTTCGCGTCCTAAACGTAGTTTGGTTGCCATGTCGTCTTCCCAGCCGGGTCCTGCTGGATTTTCAGGAGTAAAAACATAGTCAGCCCCGCCAGCGACAGCTGCCATCAAAGGTAGGTAACCGCAGTGTCGTCCCATCACCTCAACAATAAATGTGCGCTGATGCGAAGCCGCGGTAGAGGAAATCTGGTCAATGGCATCAAGAATTCGATGTAATGCGGTATCTGCGCCGATCGTCATATCGGTACCCACCATGTCGTTGTCGATAGAACCGACAAGTCCAACGACATGCAAAATAGGGTGCGCATCTGCGATCTCTTGACTGATGTGTCCTTCCTCAACGAGTTCACTCACATGCTGTGACCATTCTTCACGGAATTCGTTGGTGCCTGAAAGGGAACCATCCCCTCCGATGACAACTAGGCGATCAATCCCGTGTTCTAACAGGTGCAAAGCCGCAGCGTGGCGGCCCCAGTATTCACGAAATTCTGGGCAACGCGCTGTTCCGATAACAGTCCCCCCTTGGGAGAGAATCCCTGAGGCATCTGACCATCCCATGCGTTTAATGGAGTCACCACCGTTGACAGCACCTGACCATCCTTCAAGGATCGCGTACGGTTGAACGCCTCGGGCAAGTGCGGTTCGCACAACGGCACGTACCGCAGCATTCATTCCTTGAGCGTCACCGCCTGAGGTAAGGACACCTATGCGAGGTGTCATACCTTGCTGTTCGTCGCAATCAGTAGTGTGTTCCATAAGTTTTTCCGTTCCATACATCTGGTCTGGATAGGGTAAGGAAGTCTGCGATAGTACGTGCACGCATGTGTGAGAACAGCATATGTGACTTTTTCACATGTTCTCCTTGCGTGAAAGTAAATAGCAGACAGTTATACAGATTACTCTATAAATATGGCTCGCTGACTGCAGGATTTCACGCAGTCAGCGAGCCAATTCTTTTCAAGAATACTGCAGGATTTCACGCAGTCAGCGAGCCAATTCTTTTCAAGAATTCAGGGGTTTATACCTGAGAGGTGAGCGCGCTTTGGGCACGTTCTTCTGGGGTGACGACTCCTTCTACTGACACTTTATCCAGGTAAGCCATTCCATCAAATGCAAGTTCACGCGCATTTTCTGGGTCGGCTTCGCTGCCAAGGTGTCCTCCGGCGAGCTTGTCAACAACCAGTGAAATCGCAGCATCACCTGTGACATTGGTTGCCGTACCGAAAGAGTCGAGGGCAATGTAGGTAGCAATCATCAATGCAACAGCGGATTCATCGAAGCCTAGCATTGAGGCAAGCAAGCCTGTGGAGGCCATGATTGCTCCGCCAGGCACGCCGGGGGCGGCAACCATCGTAATGCCGAGCATGAAAACAAAACCTACCCATTGAGCTGCTGTGATTGTCATTCCGTGGGTGTAGACAATTGCGAAAGCGAAAGCAAAAATCTTTGAGGTGGATCCGGCCAGGTGAATGGTGGCGCACAGAGGGATCGTGAAGGATGCTACTGGCTGTGAGACACCTAATTTACGTGCTTGGCGCAGTGTTACTGGAATTGTTGCTGCAGATGATGATGTTCCCAAAGCGGTGAAGTATGCCGGGAGCATAGTAAGCAGTGATGTGAAAGGATTCTTCCGTGCGATGGCTCCGGCAACAAAGTACTGCGTCAAAAGGATGACGAGTTCAAGAATAAGAACGATGACAACCACGCTGAGCATGTTGCGCATAATGCCCCATGCTTCACCTGTGTAGGTGAAGTTTAAGAAGATGCCGAAAATATGCAATGGCAACAGGGGGACAATTACTTTTTCAATGAGGCGCGTGATGATGGCTCGTAATTCGATCACTCCTTTGCGTAGGACGCCTCTGGGAACGAATGAAAGACCGATGCCGATGATGAATGATAGGAGTAACGCTGTCATAACATCCATGACTGGCGGCATCTGGACAACAAAGTACGATGCGAGAGCACTACCTGGTTCTTTCGCGTCAGCAAGTGAAGATCCAAGGACGTGTGGGAATATGGTTGCACACGCAAGGTAGGTAAGAAATCCTGCAAATAGGGTGGATCCGTAGGCGATTGCCGCTGTAATGCCTAGCCATTTACCTGCGCCTTTACCAAGATCTGCGATAGCTGGGGTAACAAGCCCAATGATGATGAGCGGAATTGAGAAGCCAAGGAATTGACTGAAAATCGCAGAGAATGTCGAGAAGAAACGACCGAGTGTTTCAGGAATGATGTGCTGATCGCCAATGCGGAGTGAGCCAAGGACAAGAGCCAGAACAATTGCGACAAGCACCCATACGAGGATGCCACTCTTTTCCATAAACTTACGCATACCTATTTTCCTTGTGTTGTAGAGGAAGGGTCGCTTAAAGACTGCCTTTTGATGAAGTTTTACCGGAGAACGTATCAGCATATGGACTTTCTGGGGTAGCAGATTGGCCCTGCTTACCCTTTACCGTTCTTGATGAGTTGTGAAGCACATGTATAGGTAGGCCTATAGGTAAAGGGACGGCCATTCCTTTATGGATATGACCGCCCCTTTGTTTCTTTCAGTGTTTCTTGCTGTATTCCTGCATATTTTCATCGAGGACGTGGAGGAATTCTTCGGTTGTCAGCCAGGGAGATTCTGCGCTGATGAGGCGTGCGAGGTCTTTCGTCATCTGCCCTTTTTCTACAGTACGAATGATTACTTTTTCCATTGCTTGCGCAAAACCGATGACTTCAGGTGTTCCGTCAAGTTTTCCTCGGTGTTCCAGTGCGCGAGTCCATGCAAAAATTGATGCAATCGGATTGGTAGAGGTGGGTTCGCCTTTTTGATGACGACGATAGTGTCGGGTAACAGTGCCATGTGCGGCTTCGGCTTCCATCGTACGACCGTCAGGGCTCATCAGCACTGATGTCATTAATCCGAGGGACCCAAAGCCTTGTGCTACCGTGTCGGATTGAACGTCGCCGTCGTAGTTCTTACAGGCCCACACGTAACCGCCGGGCCACCGTAAACTACATGCCACCATGTCGTCAATAAGTCGATGCTCGTATGTAAGTCCTGCGGCATCGAATTGTTCTTTGTATTCTTCTTCAAATACACGGGCAAAAGTATCCTTAAAAGCTCCATCATAGGCTTTAAGGATCGTGTTTTTTGTTGAGAGATACACCGGATAGCCTCGTTGTAATCCGTAGGCAAAAGAGGCGCGCGCAAAATCAGCGATGGATTCGTTGAAGTTGTACATTCCCATCACTACACCGCCGTCTTTGGGGACGCGGATAATTTCGTGTTCTATGGGTTCTGAACCGTCCTCAGGTGTGAAGGTCAGGGTCAATGTGCCGGCTCCGGGAAGGGTCAGATCTGTTGCTTTGTATTGGTCGCCAAAGGCGTGACGTCCAATGACGATGGGTTTTGTCCAGTGCGGGACAAGGCGTGGAATGTTAGAGATGATGATTGGTTCACGGAAAATAACGCCGCCAAGGATATTGCGGATAGTTCCGTTAGGGCTTTTCCACATTTTTTTCAAGCCGAATTCTTCTACACGCGCTTCATCAGGAGTAATGGTTGCGCATTTGACACCTACGCCGTGTTCTTTAATGGCGTATGCGGAGTCGATTGTCACTTGGTCGTCGGTGGCGTCCCTGTTTTGTACTGACAGATCATAGTAGCGAAGGTCAATATCAAGGTAGGGGTAGATCAAGCGTTCTTTAATAAATTGCCACATAATTCGAGTCATTTCATCGCCATCGAGTTCAACGACTGGCCCTGCAACTTTGATCTTTGACATGAGCGCTCCTTTATAAAATATGTCACGATTGACAATCTCAATCCCCAGATTACTCGATATCAAGATATATGTCAGGCCTATGTATGCCTTATTGGGCAATTTACAAACAAAAAGCTAGAAAAACCCCTTTCATACGTGACTATCCCACCCCAACGGTGGCAGTCCACGGCGCAAACCACCAACACGCCACAGCTACAAGAATCCACAACACACAATCAAAAAAACGCCCCCGCGAAGCAAACCATGGCCTACCGGGAAAAATAGCGCGCACACAGGCACAAAACAATGAAAAACCCGCCAATGATAAAACCGCGCGATGAGGATGATTCGTCACAATGAGAACAAGAAAGACACATAACCACAGAACAGTCACTATGCGAGTAGCACGCTCAAGCCAAGCGGCATAAGCAGAAAAACGCGATCTTTTTTGCTCATTCACCTTTCGGACCCTAGCATGGACGAGCCGTGCTTCACACTATTTTCTGCACGTGTGGGCCACAAGCACAGATACCATTAAGGAAGTGACCAATTCCGGCCACCACCGTTGCACACATATGTCGCACGTATACGAAGGAGCATCCGTGATTTCCCGTTTCCTCGTTATCGCCCCGGAAGGTATACACACCACCCGAGCCGCCGACGACCTCGCTCAATGCCTCTCTGCTGCAGCGCCGCTCAGCCGCATGAGCGCCTTTGCAGGCACAGACCTTACCAGTGCAGCCGCTTCGCCTGAACGCGCACTTCCCCTCGCCGTAGAAGCTGTACGCGCATGCGACAGTGAATATGTACTTATCGAGGGTGTAGCCGACGTTGCACTACACCTCTTTGACACATTCGACTGGAATCTTAATTTAGCTGCAGCAACACAGGCACATGTCATCTTGGCTTTAGACACCGAAGGGTATTCTGCCGACCTTGTTGCCGCAGAAATTCGCACAGCACGTATGCGCGCACAAAAACATCATGCGCAACTCAGCGCCGTCCTCTTACCTGCAGCAATGGCTCAAGCAGTTTCAGTGGACGATGTACACATACTCTCTCTGCCGCTCACCGATGAGTCACGAGCTACTTTGACAGGCCTCACCCCTCCATCAGCAGTTACACCACTGACCTTCCAAGCAAATCTTGTTGATCGTGCTCGTTCAGACCGTAAACGCATTGTCCTACCCGAACCAGAAGATGATCGTGTCCTCAAAGCAGCAGCAGAAGTACTTCAACGCGGCATCGCTGACATCATCCTTGTTGGCGACGAAGTAGCTATCCGTCAGCGCAGTGAACAGCTCGGTGTTGATGTTTCTGCGGCTAGCGTTGTCGCTGTGGACGATCCTGTGCTTCACGAAAAGTATGCCGCTGAATTTGCGCGTCTGCGTCAAAAGAAAGGCATTACCATTGAGCAGGCTCGCGAGAAGGTACGTGACGTATCCTACTTTGGCACGATGATGGTACATATGGGAGATGCCGATGGCATGGTTTCAGGTGCAGCCCATACGACTGCTCACACCATTGTTCCTTCATTCCAAATTATCAAGACAGCACCGGGTGTATCAATTGTCTCCTCAATTTTCCTCATGCTCATGGCTGATCGCGTGTGGGCTTTCGGTGACTGCGCAGTAAATCCCAACCCCACGCCTGAACAACTTGCAGATATCGCAATTTCCTCTGCATATACAGCTCGCCAATTCGGTATCGAACCAAAAGTTGCAATGCTGTCCTATTCCACAGGAACCTCCGGTTCTGGCGTAGATGTGGAAGCTGTTGCTGAAGCAACCCGCATTGCTCAAGAAAAGGCCCCCGAACTCGCAATCGAAGGCCCTATCCAATTCGACGCATCTGTTGATGAAGCCGTGGCTGCCACAAAACTGCCGCATTCCACAGTTGCAGGCCACGCTACCGTATTCGTATTCCCCTCTCTTAACGCAGGAAATATTGGGTACAAAGCTGTTCAACGTTCATCTGGCGCAGTTGCTGTTGGCCCAATCTTGCAAGGATTAAATAAACCAGTGAATGACTTGTCACGCGGCGCCCTTGTGGAAGATATTGTGAATACTGTTGCTTTGACAGCTGTCCAAGCGCAAAACTCAAGCAACGCCTCATAATATGTCAGCGCGGCACGTATAGCTTTTATCAGTTGTACATAATCCAGCCTCACACTCATCTCATTTTCATTTATGGAAAGGCCCATTTATCGTGAAACAAACTGTCCTAGTCATAAACTCAGGTTCGTCCTCCATTAAGTACCAACTTGTTGATCCACAAACTGGCCAAGCATATGCAAAAGGCCTCGTTGAGCGTATTGGCGAATCAGAAGGCCATATCGTCCACAAATACGATAGCAATACCACTGAAGTGAATGCCCCTATCGCAGACCACGAAGTAGGGATGCGCGAAGTTCTTCGTCTTTTTGACGAGGTCGGCCCACGTTTATCCGAAGCACATATCGTCGCAGTTGGACACCGCGTTGTACAAGGTGGCCGTTACTTTGATGGACCCACTTTAATTACTGACGATGTGCGCACCCTCATTCACGACCTATGCGCGCTTGCTCCCCTGCATAATCCTGCGCACCTTAAAGGCATTGATGTGGCACGCGACCTCATGCCAGATGTTCCTCATGTCGCTGTTTTTGACACAGCTTTCTTCCAGAGTCTCCCCGAAGAAACTGCGACTTACGCCCTTGACCGTGATGTAGCGGAAAAATACTCTATTCGCCGTTATGGAGCTCATGGCACCAGCCATCAGTACGTTTCTCAGAGCGTGTCACACCTACTTGAACGCGATGATTTACGTCAGATTGTCCTTCACCTCGGCAATGGCGCTTCTGTGTCAGCAATCAAAAATGGGCACGCTATCGACACATCTATGGGTCTGACACCATTAGAAGGCCTAGTTATGGGTACCCGTACCGGTGATATTGACCCTGCTGTTGTTTTCCATTTGCAACGTCAAACCGGCTGGTCAGCAGAAGAACTCGATACGCTTTTCAACAAGAAATCCGGTTTGAAAGGCTTAACCGGCGAAAATGATATGCGTGCTGTCCGCGCCATGACTACCAGCGACGATGAACAAACACGTCGCCGCGCACGCGTGGCATTAGATGTGTATATCACCCGTATCGTGAAATACATTGGTTCCTATACCGCTGAACTTGGTGGCCTTGATGTCCTCACATTCACCGCAGGAATCGGAGAAAACGACACCAATTTACGCACTGAAATTATTGAACGCCTCGCACCTTTTGGTGTTTTCCTTGATGAGGCAGCAAATAATGCCCGCCACGATACAGCCGTCACTATTTCCACACCGGAATCTTCTGTGCGTGTCATGGTTGTCCCAACAAATGAGGAATATGCGATTGCGCAGCAGGCACTCAGCCTAGTCTGACCCTCATATATTCAAGGGTATTTCTCACACCTTATGGGGTCTGGCTTTCAGGGTCAGACCCCATATTCTTTCTCAATTTCGTGTTTTACCGATACCGACACGGACCTATCACGCTGGAAGGACAGCCCTACTCATCTGTGAATCTTTCACTAGAAGACACTCACATATGCACGTACACTTCCACCTGAAGATCAGCGCACACTCGCAACAGGAGTCACCATGAATTTTTTCAACATCTACGACCAAGGTTTTGCTCGTGTCGCCGCAATCTCATTCCCTGTGCATCCTGCTTGCCCACACAAGAATGTTGAAGAAATCATAAGCGCTGCCAGACAATGTCACGAACATGGTGTGAGTGTAGCCGTATTCCCTGAATTATCCGTCAGTGGATATTCGCTCGACGACCTTTTCTTACAAGATGTGCTCCTTGACAATGTGGAAAAAGCCCTGCAAACACTCCGTCAAGCAACCACTGATATGGCTCCCCTACTTGTCGTTGGCGCACCACTGCGGCACTTTCACCGAATTTACAACTGTGCTGTTATTTTCCATCGTGGCCGTGTCCTCGCAGTCATTCCGAAAACACACTTACCGAACTATCGTGAATTCTACGAAAAACGGTATTTCGCTACTCTAGGACCTCACACACCTCGACACATTGATATCACACCTTGGGCATGCGACCTGTCAGATGCTGACAATCTCGCTGAATCTGATCGTCTCTTTGTTCCTTTTGGCCCCACACTTATTGAGGCAACCGATATACCTGGATTCACACTCGGAGTTGAGATTTGTGAAGATATGTGGGTTCCCGTCTCCCCTGCTTCTATAGCAGCACTACATGGGGCAACTGTCTTAGCAAATCTTTCTGCTTCCCCCACAACAGTAGGCAGAGCCGATGACCGTGATCTGTACACACGAAGTGCCTCAGCCCGACTCAACGCTGCCTATATATATGCCGCAGCTGGCTTAGGTGAGTCCTCAACGGATCTCACGTGGGATGGTCACACGGCAATTTATGAGGCCGGAGATCTTTTAGCGCAGGGACCACGTTTCATACAGGACACGCATATTATCACTGCTGACATTGATCTGGACCGCCTCCGCACAGAACGTAGTCGTCAAGGTACTTTCCAAGATAATGCTGATTTTCTTGCCGTAAACGGGCATACGCCTACAGATTTTTCCCCGGCCCGCGTGCAGGTGTCACTTACTCCTCCACGTGAGGATATTGGTTTTGAACGTGTTGTTGATCGTTTCCCATTTGTACCTAATGACCCACAGCGACTCGACCATGATTGCTATGAGGCCTACAACATTCAAGTAACTGCCCTCGCGCAGCGTCTGCGTGCAATAGGACAACCAAAGCTCGTGATCGGCGTATCGGGCGGGCTTGATTCAACCCATGCCCTCATTGTTGCAGCACATGCGATGGACCAGCTCAAACGGCCTCGGACCGATATTTTGGCCTACACCATGCCTGGCTTTGCAACCAGTCCTGAAACCCTCGCGAAAGCCTGGGAACTTGGTCGTTCCCTTGGGGTTTCTTTTGAGGAGATCGACATTCGTCCCGCTGCCCGTCAAATGCTAGCTGATATGAAACATCCCTATGCTCACGGCACCGACCTTTATGATGTGACATTTGAAAATGTTCAAGCTGGCCTGCGCACTGACTATTTATTTCGCTTAGCTAATCACCATGGCGGTATTGTCCTTGGCACAGGTGACTTATCTGAACTCGCCTTAGGATGGTGTACCTATGGGGTCGGTGACCATATGAGTCATTACGGGGTAAATGCAGGGGTTCCGAAAACTTTGATCCAACATCTTATTCGTTGGGCGGCCTCATCCAATCAATTTGATGCGCGCGTCAATCGTGCTCTTTTGTCAATTGTGGATCAAGAGATTTCACCGGAACTTATTCCGGCGACCTCAGATGGGCATATGCAATCAACACAAGAGCGAATTGGCCCGTACAATCTGCAGGATTTCACCCTTTTTTACATTTTACGGCGAGGCGCACGGCCTTCAAAGATTGCCTTTTTAGCTCATCATGCATGGTCAGATATATCACGAGGAAATTGGCCGGCTACTTTCCCGTCTTCAGAGAAAGTTGCCTACGATTTGTCAACTATTGTGCGCTGGGAGCGTTTGTTCTTGAGTCGTTATTTTAGTCAGCAATTCAAACGGAGTGCCCTGCCCAATGGGCCAAAGGTTGTGGCAGGCGGGTCCCTTTCGCCTCGCGGTGATTGGCGTATGCCCTCAGATGTATCGGGAGCGGATTGGGTTGCTGAACTGGATGCTGCTGTGGCGGGCCTTATCGAAAATTAATCTCACAAATCTGACAGATCACCGGGGAAAGCTCTCCATATGCAGTATGGCAGGCTAAAACCTGAGCACTCTCGCAAATTTTCTCGGTAAAATTTGTGACGTATAGAAAGGCATTGTCGTGTCACTCACTCTGTTCTTCGCTTATGCGGGAAGCGTACTTTTCCTGCTGTGTACCGGAGCTTTGGCCTACATTATTTTCCATATTTTTCGTGGAACTTTGCCTTTTGCTTCGCGTTTAGCTTTACCGAGTCGCGCGTTGCGCAGCTCTGAGCAGATCTGGCAGGCCGGTCATCGAGCTGCATGCCCGCTGTTATGCGCTAATGCTTTTTTCACGGGAATACACGCTGTTGCGTGCGCTGCTTTCGCATGGTGTGCGCCCGCTCATCCTTTGACTGTTTTCCTGCCTTTCAATGGCATACTTGTCGCGAGCGTCCTGTGGGTTTTAGCTGATAAAGTCGCGGTGTGGACATCCAATCATGTGTAATGCGCGTTGATAAGTCATAAGTCACGGCGCTTACGCTGAAGCCATATTTTATTTCGTCAGCGCTTTCTTCACTCCCTGCTTTCTTCAGTCTCTGCTTTCCTCAGGCTGGGCTTTCCTCATCAGGGCGCACTTATCCTTCAACTTATAAAACATCACGTGCTGTACCTGCGTTTTTCAACGCACAGCACAACACGTGATTAATTGCTTACAAAAAGGGTCTATTACGCCAAGAGTGTTTCTCCTACGTAAGTATCACCTTCACCTACACCAGGCAGTATCAGATACATACCCGACGCAATATGTTGCAAGTATTCTGTCAGTAAATCATCAGACATACGCGACAAAACAGGTATGAAATTCACTGCAGGATCACGCACAAAAGCAATGAAGAACAAGCCAGCTTCCAAACGTCCAAGGTAATCAACGCCTTCAAGGTAGTTATACCCGCGACGTAACATTCGTTTACCTGAATTATTAGTTGGGTGCATCAATGCCACATGTGAAGTGGGATCAATGACAGGTTTGCCATTTGCTTGAGCTGAAAAATCCGGGGCGCTGAATTCTTCCCCACCAGACAGTGGTGCCCCGTGGAATTTGTCTCGGCCGACAATGCGTTGCTGCTCACCAAGACTGAGTTCATCCCAGACTTCCATCATCATTTTGATTTTGCGGGTACACATGTACGTGCCCCCTGCTGCCCATGATCCTTGGTCGTCTTCAGGCTGAATCCACAAATGAGTATTCAGTTCTCCAGGAGAATCTTCAGCTTTAATATTTGATGTTCCATCTTTGAAACCAAAGAGGTTACGCGGTGTTCTTTGCGTGGAAGAAGTCGAGGAAGTACGCCCATATCCCAACTGTGTCCACCGCATTGTTGCGCGTCCAAAAGCAATGCGCGTGAGGTTATGCAGGGCATGGAGGTTCACCATCGGGTCTTCTGAGCAGGCTTGAATAATCAGGTCACCTCCACCTCGCTGAGGATCCAGTTTCTCAGCTGCCATGCGAGGAATTCCTTGTTCGAGGACTTGCGGAAGCTTGCCAGCTAAGCCGAAACGATCAACGCCTTCATCGGTGAGGAACAGTGAACGTCCTACTCCAAAACTGATAGTCAAAGCAGCAGGGCCTGCACCAATGGTTTCTCCCGTGTCACGTGGAGCAGCTTCAAGATTTGTGGCGTGATTTGCTACCGGTTCACCTTGAGTCATACGTTCTGCCGCTAAAGTCCAGTCACGTAGCAGTTCAATGAGGGTATCACGGCTATCTGTGGTCAGGTCAAAAGCAGCTGTATGCATTTGCTGCTGCGCTGGGGTCAAAATCCCTTGCTGATGTTTACCTCGGAAAGGATAGGAGGTCTGCAGCACGTCACTGGCAATGTTGTCGCCTGCTTGCCGTCCAAGAGCAAATCCTGATGCCCCTCCTAAACCAAAGGTTAATGCCCCAAGTCCAGCTAAACCAAGGAATTGTCGCCGCGATAAGCCATGAGGTTTTTCAGCGGTTTCGTGTGAGGCTTCTGTTTTTCCTGTAGCAGGGGGAAACCCCGCAGGATTTTCTTGATCCCGCGGGGTGCCCTGTGAAGCATTCTGATGCTCTTTCACTTGATGATCGCCGCCGTCAGCTGAGCTAGAGGCAGACGCAGAGCATTCACCTTGTCTGATAATGCTTTACGACCAGCATCATCAACAGTGTCGTAGGAGGCGTATCCGTCGCCTTCAACGTATTTACCAAGTTCAGCTTGCATTCCTTCAAAGGCTTCGTGGATACGCTTGGCCAGTTCAGGATCCTTTTGCTTTGCTAGGGTTTCAACGTTTCCGTAGGCAACTTTTGCACCTTCAACGTTAGCGACAAAGTCCCATAGGTCGGTGTGTGAGAAGGCTTCTTCTTCACCGGTGATCTTGCTGGTGGCTACTTCTTCGAGTAGCGCAATTGCACCATTGGAGATGTCGTCAAGTGAAACAGAGAATTCTGCCGAATAGACCAGATCGTACAGATGCTGAGTATTTTCAACGAGTTTACCGGCAGTGTCTTTGCGTTGTTCCTCGCTCAGGCCTTCATAGCCTTCGGGACGCCACAAGTCTTTCTCGATGAGGTGCCAGCCGGTCCATTCGTCCATACCGGATTCGCCTTCTTGGAAGTCAGCTTCGCGTAGGTCGAGGGCTGGGTCGATGTCACCGAATGCTTCGGCGGTCGGTTCGATACGTTCGTAGTACATGCGGGTTGGTGCATATGCTGCTTTTGCTGCTTCTGTGGCACCGGAGATGTAGATTTCAGCGAATTTTTGTGTTTCAGCTAAGAGTTGTCCTGCTTGGTCACGGATGTAAGCGGTGTAGTTTGTGACAGCTGAATCAATCATGCTTTGCTCATCAGCGCTGACTTCAGCTTTTGTGCCCGAGTCAGTGACTGTGAATTGTGCGGTTCCTACGAGGGCACCCACCATATTCTTCTTACATGCGGTGTAGTAGGTACCAGGTTCTAATGCGATAGTGTATTCGACGGTTGTGCCGGGGCCAAGGTTTTCACGTTCACCGACGATACGGAGTTTGTCATCAGCGAGGATTTCAAATTCGTTGCGTACTGTGCCGTTGTTCGTCAAGGTGAATGTGGTGACACCTGAAGGGGCGGTTGCTGCAGACACAACACATGTGTCATCGCTGATGGCTACGCTCAAAGCGGAAGGATTTGCTTTTTCTGATTGATTATTTGCGCTAGGGTTATTTGCCACGCAACCGGCGAGGGTGAAAGCAAGAACACCTGCCGTAGAAGCGGCAATGCTCACACGTGAAATTTTCATGTTTCTCCTTTGTGAGATTTTTCTTGGGATGTAGTGGTGTTTACGCTGTTTCCACGTGGCTGTGAGCCACCGCAGACGGACGATCTGCAGGTGAACATATTCGTGAACGCACGAGGAAAATGGGTAAAACACTGACGATGTAGATAAGCCATGCGAAGAATTGAAGATGCGTGGGGGCAGCATTGAGGTTAAACATGGCTTCAAGGAGGACCCACCACCATGCTGATGTGTTCAGCCATGAGGCAAGGGAACCGTCAACGAGGTACGTGAAGTCGTAGATCGGTACTCCCCAGCCGGGCAGAACATTGGCTTCTTGGAAGTCACCGATGCCGTATGACATGACTCCGGCTGCCACGAAGATTAACAATAATCCTGTGATATTAAAGAAAAGAGAGAGGTTAATACGAGCAGCACCTGTATAGACTGCCCAACCGATAAGTACTGCAACGATAAGACCGGTGAGTACACCCAAGGTTGGGTCAATGACCGAGTTTGTTGCAGAAGATTTCACTGTGGCCCAGACAAATAGGGCTGTTTCGATTCCTTCGCGTCCAACGGCGACAACGGCAATCCACACGATGCCCCATGTGGACCCTGTTTTAAGAGCCGCATTGGTGTCGCTTCGGAGTTTTTCTGTGAGTGCGTGCGAGTTTTTACTCATCCATAAAATCATCCACGTGACCATTGCCACGGCGACTAAGGAAAGTCCTCCGCCGATGATTTCTTGGGCAGCGAAGCTCAGGGTATAAGGTCCCCAGGTCATATAGGCACCTAAAGACAAGGGAACGAGGACAGCAATGATGGTGCCTAAAGCAACCTGTGGGAACAGGTCTTTACGTCCAACTTTGGCTAGGTAAGCCAAAATGATGCCGACGATGAGAGATGCCTCAACACCTTCACGTAAGGCAATCAGAAAGTTGGCTAGGAACACAGCTCACCCTCCTAGAACGAGAGAAAGATATTTACGTAATGATCCTTTTTTGTAAAGTGTGGATTAGACTAACCTTATTGCTTTAAGGTTTCAACCTCCCTCATAAGGAAGTACTTATATGCGACCCATACATTTTTTTATCCTTCTACTTGTTGCCCTCATTATTTTTGGCGCACAAAAACTCCCTGATTTAGCGAAATCACTAGGACAATCAGTAAAAATTCTGAAAAAAGAACTTCAAGATGATGAGCCGTCCTCAGATGCTCCTCAAGTAGAAAAAATCACATCTGAAGCTGCGCCTTCCGTCCCACCTACAGAGACAAACCCTTCCCCTTCAGAAAGCACACACTAATTTCTGCTAACCCCACAGGTCTCATGCCCCTGACGGAGCATTTACTTGAGCTTCGCAAACGTATCCTGCTCTCTTTAATGGGCATTGCTCTTATAGCAATCGCTGGCTGGTGCATATATCCCCTTTTGCTTGAGATGCTCGTAAAGCCCCTCGATGAGATTTTTGCCGCCCAGACCCAGCCCATGCATCATGACGGAGTAAATTTTCGGACAGTTCTTTCCCCGCTCACTCTCCGCTTATCGGTTTCTGCCTGGATTGGACTCATAGGTGCAAGCCCTTGGTGGCTTGCACAGGTATGGTTTTTTATCGCCCCCGCTTTGGAACGCCACCACCGTCGCCTCATCATCGCTTTAACATGCGCAAGCGTCATTTTATTTTCCGGCGGAGCAATGCTGGGCTGGTTTTTCTTTCCCCGTTTACTTGGGATTCTTTTATCAGAAATACCTGAACGAGCCGGTTCCCTACTCGATATTGATTCTTACATCACTTTCGTCATCACATTGACTGTTGTCATGGGAATCAGTGCGCTCTTTCCTCTCGTCATCATTGGTTTACATGCGCTACACATAGTCTCTGTTCGCGGATACATTCGCGGCTGGCGATGGGCAGTAATGGGAGCTTTCACTTTTGCCGCTATTACGAATCCGCTTCCAGATATCTGGTCAATGATCGTGCAATCACTCGCTTTACTTGGACTGTATTACTGCGCTGTTGGCATATGCGCTACGCGAATGTGGTGGGCTCAGCGTGGTCGGGTTCTTTTTTCTGCTCTGACAAAGAAATTACGTCAATTTGGGGAACACTAATATCCGGTAGCTCCGTTTCTTCAATCACTGTCTGCATTTGTTCATGAGCCGCCTGTTGAAATTCTTGAAGGCGAGAGCGAGCTTTGAGCAGGGTACGAGCAACATTCACCATTGTTTTTGGCCCTAGGATAATTAATCCGACACATGCAATCACAAGAGCTTCTGTTCCTGAAATGCCGAAGAATTCCATATATACATGCTCCTGACTTCACCTGTGCGCTAGGTAAAATTTACACGGTATTTTATTCTTTTCTTTCATTGCGTGACTCTCAAGTTGCTCTTGGCTTGTATAAAGCAATACCAAAAATCTCTGACAGGTACGTGCCGTAATGAAAATAATCAGAGGAGGCAAAATACAATACGGGCCTTGATAGCAATATGCCACCAAGACCCGTAGAGTTATTTCACCTCGTCAAATACGATAAAGACACTCAACAAATTATGTAGCATCAAGGCTTTATGCGTATCATCCGTAGTGTCACTGACCGGTCATTGTACGCACATCAAGAGCAGCATCAAGCTGTTCTTCTGTTATTTCACCTCGTTCAACAAATCCCAAATCAATAGCCGCCTCACGCACAGTTAAATCATGTTTCACTGAATGTTTTGCGATCTTTGCAGCTGATTCATAACCGATCAAACGGTTCAGAGGCGTCACAATAGAAGGTGAAGACTGCGCTAAACGCAAGCATCGTTCTTCATTTGCCTGAATACCATCAATGCAACGCGCCGCGAGAACCTGCGACACATTCCCTAAAATTGAGGCTGATTCTAAAATATTGGAAGCCATCACCGGCAGCATCACCAGCAAATCAAAGTTGCCTTGCGCTCCAGCAAAGGCCACAGCCGCATCATTACCGATCACTTGTGCGCATACTTGCACAGTTGCTTCTGGCAAAACAGGATTCACCTTACCCGGCATGATTGATGAGCCCGGCTGCAAATCTGGCAAGAAAATTTCACCAATACCTGTACGCGGGCCAGAACCCATCCAACGCAGGTCATTAGCAATTTTCACCAAGGAAACAGCCACTGTACGCATGGCACCTGACAATTCCACCAGAGAATCCTGAGCAGCTTGTGCTTCAAAGTGATTTTCAGCTTCACGTAAAGGCAAACCTGTATTTTCAGCGATCAGCTCAATGACTCGGGCAGAAAACCCTGCCGGCGTATTGATTCCGGTTCCTACAGCAGTTCCACCCAAAGGCAATTCAGCAAGATTGGGTAGGGCAGCCTCGATACGACCAATCCCTTTAGAAATCTGTGTCGCATAGCCAGAAAATTCTTGACCGAGGGTGATCGGCGTTGCATCCATTAAGTGTGTACGACCAGATTTAACGACATCAGCAAATTCTGTGGCTTTTTGTTCCAACGAATCATGCAGAGTCCGTAACCCAGGAATAAGCACTTCCAGGGTGGCTTGGTATGCAGCTATGTGAATAGAGCTAGGGAATACGTCATTGGATGATTGTGAGGCATTCACGTGGTCATTCGGATGTATTTCGTGCCCTGATTCACGTGTTGCTATGGTGGCAATAACCTCATTTGTGTTCATATTTGATGAGGTACCTGAACCTGTTTGGAAAATATCAATCGGGAAATGGTCATTGACTTCACCGGCGATTACTTTTTCAGCAGCAGAAACAATGGCATCGCAGATATCTTGACTGATAACACCAAGTTCAGCATTAGCCAAGGCAGCCGCACGTTTAATTTGTCCAAGTGCGGCAATGTGGTGTGGCGCTAATTGCTGACCAGAAATGGGGAAGTTTTCCACGGCCCGCTGTGTTTGAGCGCGGTAGAGAGCTTCTATAGGGACACGTACTTCACCCATAGTGTCATGTTCGATACGGTATTCACTCATAAGTCCTCCACATCATTGGGTTCTAGCTTTGTCCCCTCTATTGTCACCGAAATAAGAAAGAACTGTGGAATGTAATTACGGAATATACGCAAAATCACCTCATCACTAATTCGGAGCCTGAGGGTCACATATCACGCGATGACACACTTGTATTTCCTCATATCCTCCCAACTTTCTCCCTATCATCACACGTGAAAATCCCAGTATTCTCAAAGAAAAACACTCCCACCTCGCTTCCTTTTTCCTGCGGAAGTATCAAATGAGGACAGGGGTCCCCACTCCTACCCCAGTTACGTCATACGGTGTGTACAACCCATGTATCACCAGCAACAAGGAGTTACCATGACTGAGTTCTTCTACGAAGACTTACTTCCCCTCGGAGAAGACACCACCACATACCGCCTCATTACCACTGAGGGCGTACAAACCGTAGAAGGACCAGACGGTGTCCCTTACCTGAAAATCGCCCCCGAAGCCCTCCAAACACTAGCTCGCGAGGCCTACCATGACATTTCTTATTTCCTGCGAACAGAACACCTCGAACAGCTAGCAAAAATTTTGGAAGATCCCGAGGCTTCAGCAAATGACCGCTTCGTCGCACTCGATCTCTTAAAAAATGCGAATGTTGCTTCGGCGGGTGTACTCCCCATGTGTCAAGACACCGGCACAGCCATCATCAAAGGCGAGCGCGGCCAACGAATCATCACAGAAGGAAACGACGAACGCGCCCTTTCGCGTGGCGTATATGACGCTTACACCGAGCTTAATCTGCGCTATTCACAAAATGCGCCTTTAACCATGTACGACGAAAAGAACACCGGCTGCAACCTGCCCGCACAAGTCGAACTCTACGCTGACACCCACCGGGGGCATGAATGTGATTACCATTTCCTTTTCATGGCTAAAGGCGGAGGCTCTGCAAATAAGTCCTACCTTTACCAAATGACGAAAGCCATTTTGGATCCCGAGCACATGATGCAGTTCCTCGAAGAAAAAATACGTTCATTAGGAACAGCAGCATGCCCGCCCTATCACCTTGCTATCGTTATTGGTGGTACGAGCGCTGAATACTGCCTCAAAACAGCAAAGTATGCTTCTGCGCACTATTTAGATTCTTTACCCACCCACGGGTCTGAGTGCGGTAATGGCTTCCGTGATGTTGAAATGGAAAAAGCTGTTTTTGAGCTGACTCAGCAGATGGGAATTGGAGCGCAGTTTGGCGGTAAATACTTCTGCCATGATGTGCGTGTCATTCGGCTTCCACGCCACGGGGCTTCTCTACCTGTTGCCATTGCTGTGTCCTGTTCCGCTGACCGTCAAGCGAAAGCAAAAATCACCCCAGAAGGTGTGTTTTTGGAGCAGCTTGATTTTAATCCGGGACGTTTCTTACCTGCGACAACTGATGAAGAACTTGGTTCTGATGGTGAGGGCGCTATTCACGTTGATTTGAACCGTCCAATGGCTGAAGTCCTAGCTCAGCTTTCTCAGTATCCCGTTAAGACTCGTTTGGCTTTGTCAGGCACGATGATTGTTGCTCGTGATATTGCCCATGCGAAAATTCGTGAGCGTCTGGATAATGGCGAGCCTATGCCGCAGTACATGCTAGATCATCCTGTGTACTATGCCGGACCTGCGAAAACACCGGAAGGTATGCCTTCAGGTTCTTTCGGCCCAACGACTGCGGGACGTATGGATTCTTATGTGGATCGTTTTCAGTCTCTGGGTGGCTCAATGATTATGGTAGCTAAAGGAAACCGTTCCGATCAGGTAACTCAGGCCTGTCACAAGCACGGGGGTTTCTATCTGGGCTCTATCGGTGGTCCCGCAGCAGAATTAGCTGCGCATTGCATCAAGAAAGTCGAATTACTTGAGTATCCTGAGCTTGGCATGGAAGCTGTGTGGAAGATTGAGGTAGAAGATTTCCCTGCTTTCATTGTTGTTGATGATAAGGGGAATGATTTCTTTGCTGGTACTCAGGAAGTTACTCTGACCATTGGTAAACGTCCTGGTTTATAGATTCTGGTGGCCCTCATGTTGTTCTGCTTCACGGTAGTTCACTGACATTATTGGCCTTCCCAGTTCAACAAATGAATAAGGATGTGAGGCTTTTCTGATGCATGAAAGGACCATGTGAGCACTTTCCTCTTTAAGTTGGGCCTCAACTAAAACGTACAGGTGCTGCTTTCTCATGTTTTATCCGTGGGAAAGCAGCACTTTTTACACCCAATTGACGCTTATAGGCGTATCGCATATAAGCGTGTCTGCACCTCATCTAGCGTAAAAAGCGACGCACGAGTATCAGTAGAGTTCATAGCGGGCGGTAAGGGCTGACAACCACTTCAACACGCTGCAGGTCTTTCACTTCGCTGTAACCTGTTGAAGCCATTGTTCGTTTCAATGCGCCAACAAAGTTTAATGAGCCATCTGCCCGTGTTGAGGGGCCGTAAAGGATCTGTTTCATTGTTCCGCTTGTTCCCACATGTACGCGCTGTCCTCGTGGCATTTCAGGGTGCGTTGCTTCGCTTCCCCAATGCCATCCACGACCGGGAGCTTCCTCAGCACGCGCAAGTGCTGCACCTAGCATAACGGCATCAGCACCACAGGCAATGGCACGTGACAGGTCACCTGAACGTCCAATACCTCCATCCGCAATGACATGCACATAACGTCCCCCAGATTCATCCATGTAATCTCGACGGGCAGCAGCAACATCAGCCAGTGCCGTCGCCATTGGCGCATGTACGCCCAAAGACTGCCGAGTTGAATGGGCTGCGCCACCTCCGAAACCGACGAGGATTCCTGCTGCTCCTGTCCGCATCAGATGTAAAGCTGCAGTTGTGGTTGATACGCCTCCCACAATCACAGGCACATCAAGTTCGTAGATAAAACGTTTGAGGTTGAGTGGTTCTGCGCGTGAAGATACGTGTTCAGCCGATACAGTGGTGCCACGAATAACGAATAAATCCACACCCGCATCGACAACATATCGCCAGTATTTTTGTGTTCTTTGTGGTGATAGGCGGCCCGCGACGACAACACCAGCCTCACGAATCTGTTGGAGTCGAGCTGTAATGAGTTCAGGTTGAATTGGCTCAGAGTAGGCTTTCTGTAAAAAAGGAATGGATTCTTCCCCGTCAAGATGCGAAACTTCTTCAAGTAGTGGTTCTGGATCCTCATAACGGGTCCATAGACCATCCAAATCCAGAACGCCGATACCGCCTAAGCGTCCACATTCGATAGCTGTCTGAGGGCTCATCACTGAGTCCATGGGGGCAGCCATAATTGGAATATCAACATGGTAGGCATCAATTTGCCAGCCCACGTTGACGTCTTCTGGATCGCGGGTACGTCGTGCAGGTACTAAAGCGATGTCGTCTAGCGTGTAGGCGCGTCGTCCACGTTTGCCTCGACCAATTTCAATTTCATGACTCACGTACTCATACTATCGGGAACAGTCTTTTTCTTTCAGTCAATATGCTTATGTGTATTTCCACCTCATAGAAATTACTTGTCTCATATTTCTATACGGGTGTATGCGCACGGGATTTCTCAGCACAAAGACAGCATGTATTGAGCGCTGCGTCGCACTTTTGGTGTTGAAGTGTACGCAGATGTGGGAGTTATAGGGGACACTGGAAGTATGAGTGAAAAAGAGATGATATGGACAGATGTTCCGTGGTTAGGTTTTGACACGGAAACAACGGGGGTGCATGTTCACGAAGATCGTTTAGTTACTGCTGCCCTTGTTTTGAGACGTGCAGGCGCTCACCCTCGTGAAGCTGATCTGATGCGCACATGGCTGGCTGATCCTGGTGTGGAAATACCTGAAAAAGCGAGTGCTGTTCATGGGATCACCACAGAATATGCGCGTGAAAATGGGAAGCCGATTACTCAGGTACTTGATGATGTGGCTTCGACTTTAACTGACCATTGGAAACGAGGTTTTCCTGTGGTTGTTTTCAATGCTCCCTACGATATTTCTCTGATGGAAGCTGAGCTTCGTCGCCATGGTTTACCTACTTTAGAAGAACGTCTTGGTCGTTTACCTTCACCGGTTATTGATCCGCTTGTTATTGACCGTGTTGTTGGTAAATATCGCAAAGGAAAGAAAACACTGGTGCTGATGGCACCTGTATATGGTGTGGTTGCTGAAGAAAATGCTCATACTGCGGAAGTGGATGTGCAAATGACTCTTGATGTCCTTGGGGGGATTGCGCGAAAGCACTCCGACACCTTTGGGGCTATGACGTGTATGGAGCTTCACGAATGGCAAAAACGTGAACATGCACAATGGGCAGCTGACCGTGAGGAATATATGCGACGCAGTGTAGGTAAGGAGGTTGTTATCTCTCGCGCATGGCCTCTTGAGTAGTCCTCATGCTCATAAGCATAGTCGTGCGCGCTCTGCGATCAGGTACCAGCACACATCATGCCTGCTGGTAGCTCAGGTGAAATTCGTGAGGTGAAATTCTACTTTTCACCTGTGGCAGCAACCAGGTCAGCCCAAGTCATCGGCCCACCGACAAGTCCAGCAAAATCAGCATTTTGCTCATGAATTGCCATATCGGTTGCCGGATTACTGACAAGATGTGCAAGCACATCAGGGGCGGCTGTGATTGCCCCAATGCCGTCACGGACAAGTTCAAGGACTTGCTCTGAGTTCTTGAAAGACGCGGCAAGCACATCTGATTGAATCCCCTGAGCACGAAGCATCCTATGCATATCAGCTGCTACACGGACACCTGAAATACCATAGTTATCCATACGGTTCACGTAAGGGGCGATATAACGGCATCCTGCTTTTGCTGCCATGAAACCTTGCATAGCTGAGTGAATACCTGTCGCAGTAATGTAAAAACCTCGCTGCTTCAATAAGGGCATTGCTGCATAGCCTTCGCGTGTCACAGGCACTTTCACGAAAATATGTTCACCTAAAGTTTCACGTAAAGCGGCTGCTTCAGCCAACATGCCCTCAGTTGTTGTCGATACTAATTGCGCATGCATTTGTGAGCCAAAAGGCAAGATTTCCTTAATCCGTTTCAATGTGGCCAGAGGATCCGCCCCATAACGTGCCAAAATCGCTGGATTTGTTGTCACACCGTCAACTGGTAAAAATGACAATGTATCTTCAATAGCCTTTGGGTCAGCGTCGTCAATCAAAATCAACATCAGGAGCCTCCATTTCAGTCTCTGGCTTTCTCCTACTGTATGAGTTCCACAGGTGTCACGACAAATCCCCTCCCCTGTTTCAAAACAGGTAGCAAATATCAAGCGGCGAAGGGAATAGTATTTTCCCTCCGCCGCTTACAGAATTGCCACGTCAAGCACTGTCACTTCAGGCTGTGATAATTTGGGGCTTCCGTTGTCATTTGTACATCATGCGGGTGTGATTCACGCAGACCTGCTGATGTGATCCTGACAAAACGACCATTCTTTTTCAGGTCGGCAATAGTTGAAGCGCCCAAATAAAACATTGTCTGATGCAAACCGCCTACCAGTTGGTAAACCACTGAAGCTAAAGCACCTGTATAAGGAACCTGTCCTTCAATGCCTTCAGGGATGATTTTGTCATCACTTGATACATCTGCTTGGAAATAACGGTCCTTTGAATACGATTTACGTCCACGTGAACTCATTGCCCCCAGCGAACCCATTCCACGGTAACGCTTAAATTGCTTACCATTGGTAAATACCAGTTCACCAGGTGATTCCTCACAACCAGCAAGCAAGGAACCCAGCATCACTGTATCCGCACCAGCAACCAATGCCTTACCAATATCGCCTGAATATTGCAGTCCGCCATCAGCAATTAATGGCACGCCCGCTGGCCCGCAAGCCTTCGCAGCTAAATGAATAGCAGTGATTTGAGGAACACCCACACCTGCAACAACACGAGTCGTGCAAATAGATCCAGGGCCAACCCCCACTTTCACAGCATCCACACCGGCATCAATCAGAGCTTGAGCACCCTCGGTAGTTGCCACATTTCCACCAATGATTTGCACCCCTTCAAAAGCAGAATCTGCTTTAATGCGGCGAATCATGTCAAGAGCCAAAGCAGCGCCACCGTTTGCAGTATCAACCACAAGGACGTCAACACCTGCCTCAGCAAGTGCGCTGGCGCGTTCCCATGTGTCTCCCCAGTAGCCCACTGCGGCGCCAACAACTAAACGACCGCGAGCATCTTTGGTGGCATTGGGATACTGCTCTGTCTTTACGAAGTCTTTGACTGTAATCAGGCCCGTTAAACAACCGTTGTCATCAATGATCGGTAGTTTTTCAACTCGGTGCTGTGCCAAAAGAGCTTTCGCGTCCTCGCGTGAAATACCTACATGTCCTGTCACTAGACGTTCACGCGGTGTCATGCAATCAGATACATGTAAATGCGACCAATCCTGTGGGGGGACAAAACGCAGATCACGATTGGTGATGATACCTAAGAGCTCACCATTTTCACCAACAACCGGCAGACCAGAAACCCTGTACTGTCCACATAAACGATCAAGTTCCTCGATTGTGGCATCGGGCCTGACGGTCACAGGATCTTCCACCATGCCTGATTCTGAGCGTTTCACTTGGCGCACCTGCTGTGCTTGCTCATCGATGGAAAGATTTCGGTGCAAAATTCCAATGCCACCTTGACGTGCCATAGCAATTGCCATACGCGCTTCGGTGACCGTATCCATTGCCGCTGACAGCAACGGAATACGTAGTTGAATATTTTTTGTGAGATATGAGGTTGTATCCACAGTTGAGGGAACAACATCCGTTAATTCCGGTAGCAAAAGAACGTCGTCGTAAGTCAGGCCTGTTAAAGCAAAAGGATCCTGTGCATGTGTCGTAAGTCCACCCATAGAACAAGTGTAGAGGCCAAGCCTACACATTTTATCGTTGAACCCTGTGAAAAATATGACGTAGGACCTCTGTATTGTATATATGAGTCTTCATATCAGGCCTATGCCCCACAGGTGAAATAATGGGCTTTCATCAAACAAATAAAAGACGGCACCTGTGTTGGCCGTATCACTCAGGTCAATCCTGTAGGTGAGGATCCTCGAAAAAGTTTTCCTTATAGAAACGAGTGGCTCTCACGTGCCCGTCGCGCTGATTCTGCGAAACTAGCTGCTGGCGGTAACAGCGGTAAAAGAAGCATCTGCGCTACATGATATACGTCAGGTTTACCGTCCCACGTTGTCGTTGACACGTCACCGTTTTCATTCACTTCATGTACCCATCTGCCAATGTCTTCACGTAGGTACTGATCGGCCCATGCAAGCCATGAAGCAAAAAAGTCAGATACTTCCTCAGCGTCTTGTGTTCGCCCCACGACGTGAAGTTCGCGTCCCAATACCATTGCTGCACTTAATGCTTCACATAAAACCCAGTGCATACGTTCTGTGACAACTGGCTGACCGTCAAAGTCGGTGGTATACACAAAGCCACCATGCTTGCTATCCCATCCTTCCTCAGCAGCACGACTAAAAAGTGCATGAGGAGCTTCTAGTGTCCAGTCTGGAATTTCGTCACCATTTTCCCTCAAAGCACCACGCACATGCAGCATCAGGCGAGCCCATTCACATGCGTGTCCCGGTGTAACACCGTAGGGGCGGAAAGGATCATGAGGATTTTCTTTATTGAAATCTGTCTGCACTGCCCATTTACTATCAAAGTGTTCAGGTAAACGGGCGCCCCACTGCGCACATAGATCAGCGGCCCAGCGGGTGATTGCGCGCGCACGGTCTAGCCACAAGCGTTCCCCTGTCGCATGATAAGCCGCCAGATATGCTTCCACCGTGTGCATGTTGGAGTTGAGGCCACGGTAGGCTTCTTTCTGCGTATATTCCTTATCCCATGATTCGCATACACGCCCGTGTTCTGGTTCCCACCAGTGGGTATCTTGATCGGCGAGCGCGTCCTCAAGGAGTTGGCGTGCGCCCTCTATACCTGCTGTGAGGGCACTTGAAGCTGCGAGGATAACGAATGCGTGAGCATAGGCTTCTTTACGACCGTCTCCAACGTAGTGTCCGTGACCGTTTTCGTCGATACCGTGTTCTACTGCGCTGAACCAGCCACCGTTTTCATGATCGCGAAAAGCAGTGGTTAAGGAACGGATCCCGTGTTCAGCAAATTCTGACATACCCGCGATACCGCATAGGGATGCGAGGGCAAATACATGGGTCATACGGGCTGTAATCCACAGTTCAACGGGACGTTTTTTGTTCACTGTGCCGTCCCCCATTAAGTATCCAAATCCGCTGGGACGCAGGGAGGCGCAGGCAAAACGTGTAAGAACAAGGAATTCTTTGGTGAAGCTGGATTGTAGGATTGGTTCTTCCCACGGGCTTTCCATGATTCCTCCATTATGTTGATGTGTGGGTATATGTTCCTTTGCGGGGACGCAAGATTATAGGTGCCACGTTACCATTGAAAGCAAAGGGAAATGGGGGCTTTCGACCATAGGATGTGCGTTCCTGTGCTTTCGTGACCGATTATCGGACAGTGGATGTGGTATCCGGAAAAGTGATGACCGTGGCCTGTTTTAGATACGTGCAAGAGTTTCTTCAACGGCTGCAGCGATAGTGCGTACACGTAGGACTTTCGGATTCAGAATTGGTGGTGTATCCGCTCCTACGAGGATGACGTCGGTGCTGTGGTCATGTATGAGGGTTGTGACAAGTTTTTCACATGCTGTCCCGCGTCCTGTGACGACAGCGATACGCACATCATGGTTTTGTATGTATGTTGCTATTCGGTCGCATACTTCTGTCCCACCGTGATTTCCTGTGGACATAATTGCCGTGGGGTGTTCTCGCCATTGTAAAGCTACTCCCATGACATGAGCTGCCAAGGAATGTTCTTCATCTGTGAGGATAAGGATTCCTACTGTTTTTTCTTGGTCTGTTGAGGTGGTGGGGCGTTGGTCTGATATTTCGGTGAGGACTTGGAGAACTGCAAGTGTCAAGAGGGCCGAGGGTGCGTATCCTGGTTTTTCGCCTTCGGTGGAGGCTCTGATGGATTCAAGTGCCGGTTCAAGTAAATGTGTCCATGTGTAGACGAGGCCGTGGGTTGCTATCGCATTTTCTAGTAGGCGTATAAGGGTTTCTGCGCGACCTCCTTGTGCAGCGGCAAGTATGTCGTCGCAATGTGATGGCACGGGAAGTTCACGCGTGTTTTCACGTGTTTTCACGGGGGTTTCGCCTCGCACAATAGCTGCGGCTTCAGCTGTAGGAACTCCTGCGTGAATTAATTCAACCATGTGAGCAAGGCGCGCAAAATCATCTGGAAGGTAGCGTCGTCGAGTTCCGGATTGGCGTTCTTCGTTTCCAATCCCATATCTGCGTTCCCATGTGCGTAATGTGGAGGGAGATATTCCTAGGCGTACCGACACAGCGGCTACAGTAAGTGGCGCTTGTGGTAATTCTGCGGCCACGAGCTGTGCCTTAGGCATATTTGCTCCTTTTCACTGCGTGCTGATATGCGCAAAAATGACGCACTTTCTGTTCTTCGTGCGCGCATTACTTGTGCATTGCTTTTCTTCGATTGTCGTACCCTCAGCCTTTTTGCGCCACCGGAAGATGTGTTTTTCTTCTTTTCGCCCAGTTTCAGTGCTTTGTGGAGTCTTTTTCTTTATTGAACTGTAACTTTCATAGATATTTTCTTTCAGTGTTTTCTCAGCTTTCTCTCTTTTCCTGAGAGTTTCAGGAGAATTTATGACACGGTCTTGAACAACATATGCACAGTTACGTAGAATGGTGGATAGCAAGATGAAGGAACATTCTTCATCATCAATTGTTCACTTGTAGGAAATGAGGACCCATGACTGATGTCTCGCGACTACCCGGCCCTATGATGGAGGTTTGGGAGTGGCAGTACCAAGGGGCCTGCCGCGACCTAGATACGGAAATGTTTTTCCATCCTGAAGGCGAACGAGGCTCCACTCGCCGCCGTCGTGCTGAAGCAGCGAAGGCCATATGCGCCACATGCCCTGTTCTTGAACAATGCCGCCAATATGCCCTTGCAGCACAAGAGCCTTATGGCATTTGGGGTGGCATGACCGAAGAAGAACGTCGAGAAGCTGTTCGAGGCACTGCTCGACGTCGCGCCTCCTAAAAACCGTCCACTAATTGCGTCGTCACAGCAGTGACGACGCTTTTATTATCCTTGGGCACTCATCATAGGGATTAAGGCATCAATGAGGGATATCCCCTATATCTACAGATACTTTCATACAAAAGATGTCGGCCCTCTATTTTCATACTATTTTTTGATATATAGGTGAAGATTTTCTTTTTCTCATTACGAAAGCAAGGTTATGACACTTCCCAACTCCCCTACAGTTTCCACTGCCTCACCTCGTTCTGAGCGTAACCCACTTGTCCTTATCATGGCTTTGCTTTTGCTCATTGTTGCCACTCTTTTAATCGTGGTAACGGTAATATTGGTTCGTGACCGCTCGCTAGCCCAGCCGCCACAATCTGCCGTCGAAATGACGCAAAGTGAAGCGGGCTCCTCCACTGCGCAAAAACCTCAGTCCACGCAAACACAAGCGCAGACATCACATGAGGAAGTCGCACCCGCACATACCGATTCTGAAGCTCTGGCAATTATCCGAGCAGAACCTCACCGTGATCCCACAGACGGTCAGGCTAAAGGCTCTGTTGATGCTCCCGTTGTCCTTGTCTTATATTCGGATTTCGGCTGCCCCTATTGCACGCTTTTTGCTAAAGAAATACAGCCTCAGCTCAATGACCTTATCGACAATGGAACACTTCGTGTCGAATGGCGTGATCTGGCGCAGGTCACACAAACCTCACCTCTTGCAGCACAGGCTGGTCGCGCCGCAGCTTCACAAGGTCGTTTCTGGGAATTCCATGACGCTGTTTATGCGGCTGCAGGACCATCTGAGCACCCTGAATATACTGAAAGTAAACTCATCGACTTTGCTCGCGCAGCAGGGGTTCCTGATATTGAAGCATTCACAGCTGAAATGACCAGTCAAGCTACTGTGCAGGCAGTGCAAAAAAGCCGTGAACACGCGTACTCAATCGGCGTGAAAGGAACACCTTTCGCTTTCATTGGTGACTCTGTTATCAGCGGCTACCGCGATATAGCCTACATTCGGAATACGATCACTGAGTACGCGAAGCAAGCTGCTCGTTAAGAATGCTCTCGTTATGATGACACTTCCCGCATGGGCGGCTTTTTGCGGAGGAATCCTCACACTTTTCGCACCCTGCTCTGTGATGGTCCTTCCTGCGTTTTTTGCTTACGCTTTTACTTCTCGTACTACCCTGCTGCTTCGTACCGCTATTTTCTGGGCGGGTCTTTTAACTGCTTTGTTGCCTTTAGCTGTTCTTTCTGGTTCCGTTGGCTCAGCATTTCACGCTCACAGTCATCAAATTGTGGTTGCAGCTGCTGGGCTCATTATCGTCCTTGCTTTTTTGCAGATTTTCTCTGTTGAATTTCATTCACCTGTCAGGTTTTTTCGCTCACTTTGGATGAAATACCGTCGAGGTTTACCTCGCTTTTCTACATCTGGTGCTCATTCATCGTCGGCCTCACCTGCTTCAGTCCAACTGGACGAAGGGTCTATTTCAGCCAGAACAGGCAAACTTTTTACGCCGACTTCTGCCGTTTTTACTTCTAGAAGCCATAGGCTCCGTTCCACAGATGATTCAGCAAACCCTCTGGCAGTGTACTTGCTGGGTATTACTTACGGTGTAGCAGGTGTAGGCTGCGCTGGCCCTATTCTTGGAGCTGTTCTTTTGGGCGCAGGCTTAGGAGGCTCGCTCCTATCAGCACTGTGGCTCATGTTTCTTTACGGGAGCGGCATGTGCCTTCCGCTGCTGCTTCTTGCGATCGTGTGGCGCTCGTGTGAAAAGTGGATGCGCCCTTTGCTGCGTCCTCGTCCTGTAAAACTTTTGGGACGTTGGACAACATGGACGCATATTATCTCCGGCCTATTTTTCTTGTTTTTAGGCGTATCGTTGATCTGGGGCGGTTTATGGCTTCCTTTTCAACATTTCTTTAGTTCTTCTGCTCTCGCAGATCTTGAAAGCCGTACGATCGAGGTTTTCTCCCTCATTCCCTGGTGGCTTCCTGTTGGTATTGTCGCCATCTTAGCAGTGGGCATATATGCGTTACGGCGTTATCTGCGAGTAGGAAAATAGGAGGCCCACCTGTCAAATAAACAGGTAGGCCTTCTGGGTCCTTTCGGTGTACGTATGAGTACACCGTGATGGATAAGCTCAGCGCTCGACGATTGCGAGTACGTCACGAGCGGAAAGGATCTGGTATTCCTCCCCTTCGTACTTGACTTCTGTGCCACCGTAACGGCTATAAATAACAGTGTCACCAATCTTGACATCTACAGGAACACGGTTTCCGTTATCGTCAACGCGGCCGGGACCAACAGCGATAACTTCACCTTCCTGCGGCTTTTCCTTGGCTGTGTCAGGCAAAACTAAACCTGAAGCGGTGGTGCGTTCAGCTTCAAGCTGACGAATAACAATACGGTCTTCAAGGGGCTTAATGGTGATCGACATTGTCGTCACTCCTTCTTACAACGGAAAGACATTACTGCTCTCTGTCTGCCGTCGCGGGGGTCAGACCCAGAGCCTTCCGCGATCATGTCGCGTTCAGGTCCCAGCTTAGAACCGCATTGGCACTCAAGCAAGCCGAGTGCCAATTTCAGTGGTAAATATATCGTCTATATCAACATTTCATGTTTCCAGATGATTTTTTACGTAAAGTATGCTGCCCACATTCTTCATACGCCGATTCACTCATATCGCCTTGTATTTCTTTTCCCCACCTGTCAAGGCTATTTCATCAATATTTACCAGAAACACTGTAATTTGGGTGTATTTGCACTCAATTGCCTCATTTCTCCCAGTATCCGCCTTCCAAAGGATCATGGGACAATAACAGCATGGATACGTCGCTTCGCCTCATCTTGGACTCCCCTGCCTGGGAAATACTGCAAGCATGGGAAAAACGCCCCGAACGACGCACCCTTGACTCACTTTCTTTAAGCACCGCTTTACGTTCCCAAGGTGTAACACCTCACGTCGCTTCCGCTATCCTCCAGCAACTTGACCTACGCGAAGCGGCAGAAAGAAAATTTGGTTCTTTAGCTCGTCATATGGTTTTCACCCGCGAAGGACTCGAACAAGCCTCACGTTTATCTGTTGCTACAACTCACGCGCAACGTTTTCACCGTGCCGGAGTCACTTATCTTGCCGATTTAGGCTGCGGTATCGGCACTGAATCTTTAACGGCAGCCGGCCTTGGAATCCGCACATTCAGCCTTGATATTGATGAGGACTCAGCGGCAGCCGCAGCAGCAAATCTACGAGATTTCCCTGAGTCTGAAGTGCTATGTGGCGATGTTTTACAACTGGAGATGAGTGATCTTATCGCTCGTGGCGTAAACGCTATCTTTGCTGATCCTGCACGTCGAAGCGGCCTACACAAAGGCAATACTCGTATTCAGGATCCTGAACACTGGGCCCCTCCTTTATCTACGGTGCTCTCGTGGACTCAGTACATTCCGGCTCTTGGTGTCAAAGTAGCCCCCGGAATCGCATATGAGGTACTTCCCGCAGATTTTCATGTCCAGTGGACAAGCGTAGACGGTCAGCTTGTTGAGGCAGCTCTATGGTCACCTCCTCTTGCAATAGAAGGCCCTGGTCGCAGTGCGCAAATTATCCGAGAGCAGACCATACACATTGTCACAGATCCTCATGCTCATACCCCATGCGATCCGATCACTCCTGCACCTGTTGGACCGCTTAGCCGGTTCATCATGGAACCCGATGATGCGATAATCCGCAGCGGCACTATTTCCGCTATCGCAGATCAATACAACCTGCACCTCATTGATTCACGTATCGCTTACCTTACAGGCGATACATATACACCCAGCCCGTTTTATTCAGCTTTCGAGGTACACGACGTCACCGCGCTCCGCCCTAAACAGATTTCTGCAGCACTGCGTCATTTAGATGCTGGCTACGTTGAAATCAAGAAACGCGGAGCCGATATTTCACCTGAGGTCTTACGTCGACAGCTCAAACTCACTGGAAGTACGCCCGCTGTTGTCATTGCCACGCGCATCCAAGGACAACATCGCGCAATCATTGGTCGCCGCGTTTGCTGAAAATATTCCCCCAGTGACAGCACTGGTTTTTACTGTGATGCCTGTGTGAGGACCATTGCTGAATCTGGTGAAAAATCAGCAGGTGAAGGACGTACTCCTGCCCGCAGTAGTTCCGATCCCATAGCAGCAATCTGTGCGCCGTTATCTGTACAAAAACGTAACGGAGGCATACGTACTTCAATTCCTGCGGCCTGAGCACGTTCCAAAAGAAGTTCACGTAAACGCGAATTTGCACTAAAACCACCGCCCACGACAATTGTGGAGCATTCATGGTCAATAGCTGCACGCACAGCTTTTGCTGTTAATGAATCATTTACTGCTTCAGAAAACGCGGCGCATACATCAGCCGTATTTACGTGTTCTCCTGCCGCTGTCGCACCCTCAACATAACGAGCGACAGCAGTTTTTAAGCCAGAAAAACTGAAATCATATTTATGGCGTTCTTTATCTTTTCCTGCAGCTAAACCACGTGGAAAACGTAGTGCAGAAACATTGCCTTCGCGTGAAAGGCGATCCACATGCGGACCTCCTGGATACGGTAAGCCCAACAAACGCCCTACTTTATCGAATGCTTCACCAGCAGCATCATCTAAAGTGCCGCCGAGTTCTTGCACATCAGTGGCAATATCACGAACAAGCAGAAGATTCGAGTGCCCACCAGAAACTACCAGACCAATAAATTTTTCAGGTAAAGGCCCATCAACTAATTTGTCAACAGCAAGGTGCCCAAGAACATGGTTCACACCGTAAATGGGTTTATTCAGAGCAAAAGCCAGACTTTTAGCAGCACAAATACCTACTGTTAAGGAGCCCACTAAACCTGGTCCTGCTGCCACAGCAATAGCATCCACATCGGCCAGTGATACCTC
Source organism: Schaalia sp. lx-260 (assembly GCF_021083645.1). Classification (GTDB taxonomy): domain Bacteria; phylum Actinomycetota; class Actinomycetes; order Actinomycetales; family Actinomycetaceae; genus Pauljensenia. Next base: position 281,217 of record NZ_JAJNRQ010000003.1, read on the forward strand.
GGATTCCTTCAATGCTGATTCTAAGGTCGGCAGGATTGATTCCAAGTGCGCACGTGAAGCAATTTCAGGGATGATACCGCCATAACGTGCATATTCATCCATTGATGTTGCTGTGCGGTCAGCCAGTAGTTCACATCCCCGCACCAGAGCCACTCCTGTTTCATCGCATGTCGATTCAATTCCAAGAACCAGTGGCTGTGCTTTTTCTTTCTCTGAACTCACAGGGGAAATTTTAACCCCTATGGAAGTGGGCCAGCAGTTCCACACAGAAAAGTTGTGAATAATACTCAAGAGAAAGATTCATCAGGGCATGTACAGCATAGTGCCCGCCCCTATGTACAAGGACGGGCACTATATGAAAATGGTGTATGGCACCTGCCATCAGCAGATCACATGCCTGCGAATGTTGCCTTACCGAGCTGGCGGTTCAATGTCGCAATCACATCCAATGGGATTTGCTTAGGACATACGGCCGCGCACTCACCAATATTCGTGCAGGAACCGAAACCTTCCTCATCGTGCTGGTTCAGCATAGCAACCACGCGCTTGAGGTTTTCTGGCTTGCCTTGCGGCAAGAGCTGCAGGTGTGTGACTTTTGCCGAAGTGAACAGCATGGCGGAAGCATTCGGACATGCAGCAACACATGCGCCACAGCCAATACACGCTGCGGCCTCGAATGCACGGTCTGCGTCCTGTTTTGGAACAGGTGTGGCATGGGCATCTGGAGCTGCACCTGTGTTGACGGAAATGTAGCCGCCAGCCTGAATGATGCGATCCAGGGCGCTGCGGTTTACCACAAGGTCCTTAATGATTGGGAAACCTTCAGCTCGCCATGGTTCGATGGTGATGACATCTCCATCGTTGAATGTACGCATGTGTAGCTGACAGGTTGTTGTCACCTCAGGACCGTGAGCGATACCGTCAATGACCAGACCACATTGACCACAGATACCTTCACGGCAGTCTGAATCAAAGGCGATTGGTTCTTCGCCGCGAGCGAAAAGCTCTTCGTTTAATACGTCAAGCATTTCAAGGAACGATGATTCCTCAGAAATCCCGCGGATCTGATATTCGTGCATAGCGCCGGGATCTTCTGGACCGCTCTGACGCCAAATCTTCAGTGTCAAGTTCACTTGTAACTCCGCTGCTTCAGCTCGATGTTGTTGTAAACCAGGTCTTCCTTGTGCAAAACAGGAGGTTGGCTTTCACCAGTCCACTCCCATGCTGCGACGTACAGGAACTTGTCGTCGTGACGCAGGGCCTCCCCTTCAGGAGTTTGCGACTCGGCGCGGAAGTGCCCACCGCAGGATTCTTCACGGTGCAAGGCATCAATACACATTAATTCGCCTAATTCCATGAAGTCAGCAACACGGCCTGCTTTTTCTAGGGATTGGTTGAGTTCACCGACCGATTTACCCGGTACGCGAACATTTACCCAGAATTCTTCACGGAGCTGACGAATCAGGCCAATGGCTTTCTTCAGGCCTTCTTCGGTACGTTCCATACCGCAGTATTCCCACATGATGTTTCCCAGTTCCTTGTGGAATGAGTCCACTGAACGGTTACCATCAACAGCCATCAAACGGTCAATACGGGCCTGAGCCTCAGCTTTTGCTGCGAGGACATCTTCCGAATTGTTATCCAAACGAGGCAAAGAAAATGCGTGAGCCAGATAGTCATTGATGGTGTTAGGCAAAACGAAGTAGCCATCTGACAGACCTTGCATCAGCGCAGAAGCACCTAAACGGTTGGCACCGTGATCTGAGAAGTTTGCTTCACCTGTCACATACAGGCCAGGTAGGTTAGATTCAAGATCGTAGTCAACCCACAAGCCACCCATTGTGTAGTGAACCGCAGGGTAGATACGCATAGGCGTCTCATACGGGTTATCACCTGTAATGCGTTCATACATGTCAAAGAGGTTGCCGTACTTCGCAGAAACAGCGTCACGTCCCATACGACCAATTGCTTCAGCAAAGTCGAGGTACACGCCGCGAGCAACGCCGTCAATCTTCGGACCAACGCCTCGGCCTTCGTCGCACATATTCTTTGCTTGACGTGAAGCGATATCACGAGGAACGAGGTTACCGAAAGCCGGATAGATGCGCTCAAGGTAGTAATCGCGATCTTCTTCTGGAATATCACGTGGATCTTTTTCGCAATCCTCAGCCTTCTTGGGCACCCAAATACGACCGTCGTTACGCAGGGATTCCGACATCAAAGTGAGCTTTGACTGCTGATCGCCGTGCTGTGGAATACAGGTCGGGTGAATCTGCGTGAAGCAGGGGTTACCGAACCATGCGCCCTTACGGTGTGCACGCCAAATTGCTGTCGCGTTACATCCCATTGCGTTGGTGGACAGGAAGAACACGTTGCCGTAACCGCCTGAGGCCAGCACAACCGCGTCAGCCACATAGGTTTCCAGTTCGCCTGTGGTCATGTTGCGAGCAACGATTCCTCGGGCGCGCCCATCAGAAACAATGAGTTCAACCATTTCGTGACGGGAATGTTCTGTCACTGTTCCAGCGGCAACTTGACGTTCAAGTGCTTGATAAGCACCGATGAGGAGTTGTTGCCCTGTCTGGCCGCGCGCGTAAAAAGTACGTGAAACCTGAACGCCACCAAATGAACGGTTATCTAATAAGCCACCGTATTCACGGGCAAATGGAACACCTTGAGCAACACATTGGTCAATGATGTTCGCACTTACTTCAGCTAAACGGTACACATTTGTTTCACGTGCACGGTAGTCACCGCCCTTTACGGTGTCGTAGAACAGGCGGTACACGGAGTCGTTGTCGTTGCGGTAATTCTTGGCTGCATTGATACCGCCCTGCGCAGCAATTGAGTGTGCGCGGCGAGCAGAATCCTGATAGAAGAATACGTCAACGTTGTATCCCATTTCACCTAAGGAGGCCGCAGCAGCGCCTCCAGCTAAGCCTGAGCCAACAATGATGACACGCAGCTTACGGCGGTTAGCGGGATTAACGAGGGCCGCAGAGAATTTACGTTGTTCCCAGCACTGTGACAATGGAACATCCAGCGGCGCTTTATGATCGACGGCGGGCTCGCCTTCACGGTAGAAGCCCTTGATTAAGGTGTCAGTCATATACGATCACCCTTTCTCAGCGTATGAAGCCGACGGCGATGGCTAACGGCGGTAAAGCAAACATCGCGAAGATGAGAACACCGATGAGGCCAGAGACAACGACCATAAATTTACGTGTTCCTGAACGAACCCATCCAAGGGATTGGAATGCCGACCAGAAACCGTGAGCGACGTGCAGACATGCCGCTGCCACAAAAACGAGGTACACGATCACCATGAAAGGATTCTGGAATGCCGCAACCATACGCTCATACGGTGTGGAATCGGCGGTGAATCCCGTGCGAATTGTCCCTGTGGTGAAGTGAAGAATATGGAAAATGATGAGCCCTAGCAGCAAAACTGCTGTGACACGCATCGTACGTGCTGCATAGGCATCAGCGGCATTTTTCTTTACGCGGTACGGAGTACGACGAGCTCGACGTGAACGTTTCCATGTAATCGCAGCAGCAGCGACGTGAATAACGAGCATCAGCATCATTGCTGCGCGGAATACCCAAATAAAACCTCCGTGCGGGAAGATTGGGTACAGCGCGTCGTGCTTCAGCCATTCAGCATAATGATCGTATGCCTCTTGACCGAGGAACATCTTAAGGTTTCCATACGAGTGGAAAAGCAAGAAAAAGACGAAGACAAGTCCTGAGACAGCCATGAGTTGCTTAACAAACACCGTGGTTGTCCATGCGCGACGTTTCTTCGTTGCGACAGTTTGTGTGGCCATGTATCCACCCTAAAGGCTCCGTACTCATCCCTGCTGGGACTCGGGACCTGTTTCGCACACGGTGTCAAAAAAATAGTATTTTTTCGGCTTTATTCCGCCATTTTCGTAACACGACTTTTTCTAGTGTTTTTCTTCGCATTTTCAATTTCGTCATCATTAACGAAAGGTATTAACTAACATTGTTTTTGCTTATCTAGCCTGAAGACTTCGCAAGCAACTTTACCTAACAAAAGTTTTCCTTGTCTTAGTCACGTTTTCCACGTTTCGTCGCATTTTCCTCGCATATAAAAAATGTTGCTTTTCCCCTACCATACGCGCAGTATTCACACGTTTGAGGCAGGTTTACTCCCCGACAGCGCATCTTTACGCATAGTGAGGGCGTCCTCCCGAGGATAACGAAAATAATTTTTCACACGTCCTATAGGGAAAAATCCATGACGCTCATACATGTGGATAGCGCCCACATTAGATTCACGTACTTCCAAAAAGATTCGCTGTGCTCCTTCATCCAGTGCAACAGCAAGTACATCAGACATTAAGGCGTGACCCACACCAGTCCCTCGAAATTGTTCTCGCACACCAATCGTCATCACATCCGCATCAATACCAATGGATATCCCCGCCCAACCTGCTAATACGCTCCCTAAAAAAGCCCCAACATAATAGCGGTGCGGTGAAGATAACTCCTGCTCAATCATTGAGTAAGTCCATGGATCCTCAGCAAAAACCTCACATTCACAGGCATAAACAGTTTCACAATCAGCTACCCCTAACCTGTGATACTCATAGGATGGAGTTACCATTTGATTTAGCCGCGCATGATCGCCATTTATCGGCATTATTTTTCCTTTATTCCGAGCAATTGCAGTACCTGCGCACGTATCTACATGCGCTCAGCTGCCTGCCCATGAATATCTGGACGACGTAAATACAATGGCTCAGTCCCCACACGTTCCATATCACCTTGAGCCAAACGAGAACGCACAATACGGACCATAACCGCCGGATCAATCGGAGCAAGAGGACCCCGCGCAATCCCGAGGAGCGCATCTGCCGAGTGAGCGGGAACTTCCCCTTCACATACCAGTAGAGCAGAAGGTTCATGAAGTTGAGATACAAGCATCTGAGCTGATCCCACCTCTATATTGCCTTCACAGAACACGTCATCTGGCCCATCAGCTCGATACATACCCCAGTACAATTCACGACGACGAGCATCAGAAATAGCCACCACTGTTTCGTTCTGAGGTAAAAGATCCAAAGCGGCACGGGCCATCACATCAAGCGAAGGGACACCGTACACCGGCACTTTCAGTGAGTAAGCTAAAACACGCGCACTGACCAAACCGGCACGTAAACCAGTAAAAGGCGCTGGCCCTGTACCTACAAGCACAGCCTCAATACCGCAGTCCCCTGTCCCCGCATGAAGGGAAGGAATACCAGCTTCTTCCACAACAGAATGAATCATCGGGATAATTGTTTCCACGTGATGACGTGCCGACTGCGAACGCGCACGAGCAACAGTCTGACCATCACGAACAACAGCTACTGATGTCACAGAAGAAGTGTCAAGGCACAGATATAACACGATTGATTCCTCTTAAATAGTCAAAGTCTGAGTGAAATATACACTGTGCAGGCAGTGTCGCTACCGTCAAGGCTCAAAACGAAAAACCATAGCGCGGCACTATGCACGAAAGTAAAGGCAATGACAGATCACAAGTTCTTAACTCGCGGATCCTGACATTCCTTGTTGGTAAAGAAAATCTGCTCGGGCACGTAGAGCCTCAAAAATACCATCCCAACGAGTCCCATGAGCGGTAAAAACAATGCGACGCTGCCCATCATCCATCGTTTCTAAATCAATCACATTGTGGTCATCACATTGCACATATCCACCTGTTGCGCGTTCAACATCTATTTCTAAACGTTCAGAGGATAAAGCTTCAGTTTTCCCTTCACCCCATTCCACAACAGTGACAGATTCATCAAGTGTGGAATCAAGATCTAAAGTTTCAAGATCGTCAAGATCACGAATACGGTACGCGTCTGCGTGAATCAAAGCAGGCCCTTCCCCTAAAGGAGGGTGCAGTCGGGCAACAATGAAAGTGGGAGAAGCAACCTGTCCACGTATATTCATACCGTGGCCGATTCCTTGAGTGAATGTGGTTTTACCTGCGCCTAGGCCACCTCGCAGCATAATCAAATCACCTGCACGTACACACTCACCGAGCGCTTGGCCTAATGCGCGTGTCATGTCGGCATTCTGCGTATGACAAACGAATTTCTCCATTATTTTTCCTTCTCACACAAGATCGTATTGGGCGTTCTCGCAGGTTTGTTCACTATCGGTCCAATGCCGTCGCAGTCGTTCACCAACACGAGTAACCACCTCATAATTGATGGTGGAAGCTGCCTGCGCCCATTCATCAGCGCTTGGTTCTCCACGGGTTGCATCACCAATCACAATTGCCGTATTCCCTACCTGAGCAGGCGGTAAGGTATCAGCAGTAACCGGCCCAAGATCAATAATGAACTGGTCCATGCAAATACGTCCCACGACAGGTGCTCGCACGGGGCCGCGGTCCGTGCGCACAATCACGTAAGCCCCTGGGGATGAGGCTCGAAGCACCCCATCTGCGTATCCTATCGGCACTAAACCGAGCCATCGATCCGTTTGGGTGCGCGCAGTACCACCGTAAGAAATAGGGCGGTCGTATGCCACTTTTTTAACCGAGGTAAGCGGAGCGCTGATACGCATTGCCGGGTGTAAACCAAGTTCGTGTGAGGAGGCAACATCAGGGTCAGGACTTAAACCGTATATGCCTATTCCTGCACGTACCATGTCGAGGTGAGTCTCGGGATGCCACAAAATACCAGCAGTAGCTGCTGCATGACGTATCTGTGGGTGGAGTCCTTCTTTTTCGAGGATGCTCAGGCCTTCAGCAAAAATTTTCATATGTTCCGCTGTGGAGGCACGACCTGCCTCACTCATATCATCTGCACGTGAAAGGTGAGTCCATGCTCCGATGAGTTCCACGTGACCTTTGTGGAGAGATTCATGTACAGATTGAGCCAGCAGGAGAAGATCTTCAATTGTGGAGCCTGCACGTGACATTCCTGTGTCAATCTTGACGTGAATACGAGCAGGAGTCGCGCATCGTATTGCTGCTTCAACAATTTCTTCTAAAACCCATGTCCACGATACTGCGAGGTCAATATCGGATGTAATGAGCGGTACCCAATCTGTTGCAGGTGGGGCAATCCATGTCAAAATCCGAGCTTTGTCGCGTGAAATCCCCAGTTCATCCAATCCGCGTCGTAATTCCAGTGCTTCACTTACTTGAGCCACTCCAAACCATGACGCTCCAGCTTCTAAAGCGGCCACGGCCACCGGAATAAGGCCATGACCGTAGGCATTACCTTTCACGATAGCCATGAATTGTGACTGCGGGGCTAGGCGTTGTAGCGCGCGCACATTGTGACGAATAGCTGCAAGGTCGACACTGACGCTGGCTGGGTGTAATTCTGTGCGAGTACTTCCAGTTTCTTGCTGGTCAGATTCTTGCTGCTCAAAGAATGAGGAAATCACTGTTCTAGTATTCCACTTTCTGCGTATATGCTCGTGTTTTGCCACTATTTCGCGCCTTTTTCAAAAAATGCCGCCGTGTTTTCCTTTCCTTTATGGGTGAAGTAGCTGCAAACAGGAAGCACGTTATTATGAAAAGTCGTGACGTTTCTTTTTAAGGAATTGTCATGCCGAGTATTTCTCCCAGCAGTTCAGGGACGTATTCAGCAATCTGTTCTGGACGTATTGGGCCACCGTATTTACCTAGCCTTTCAGATATGCGTCGGCCAGATTGCATATGTAGCCACACTGCACCATATACGGCATGTGCGTGTTCCTGTGTCCATCTGTTTTTTCCTGGCACAGCAGGCGTATGCTGCAACGGCACAGGCAAAGAGTGCGGCATATCCTGATGGCTTGATGCAGCGGCAAGAGCAGCGCCAATCATTCCAGCCAGTACATCACCGCTGCCCGCACATGCCATCCATCCTGTTCCTTGAGGAACAATTGCGGGCCTGTTACCGGGGATAACAATAACGGTGGCGGCCCCTTTCATTACGACAGCTGCTTGCGTACATTCAGATAAATATTGTGCTGCTTTAACGGGTGAATGTGTGACATCGGTACTGGTCCATTGATACCCGTAGGCACGTAGCAGTCGTGCTGCTTCTCCTGCGTGTGGTGTCAGCACCCACAGTTTTTCCTGCGTTTTCTTTTGCACATGTTCATTGAGGGTTGGCACATAGTCTAAAGCGCCTGCGTCTATGACGATACTGATACCGTTTAGGGTGGCTTGAGGTATTTTTTCCGCTGTTTCAGCTTTCAGGTCCTCTATCCCCGGGCCTACAACGAGTGCGTGCGTTTTCCCCGGTGTCACAACAATTCCTGGGAAGCGTTGAAGCGTCAGGTTTTGTACTCGTTCTGTTGAATCAAGTCGTACCATACCCGCGCCCATTGCGATGGCCCCGCTGACCGCAAGGATTCCTGCACCTGGGTAGGAGTTTGAACCGGCGATCAGTGAAACGACTCCGCGCGTGTATTTATGGTCGTCATATCTGGGGATACGCAGTGCGTGGTATGCGTGGAAGGGACCGATAATTTCTCCGCATTTTTCTTCGGGTTCTTTTATACCAAGATTAGCAATTTCAAGACTTCCCGCATAGTAGCATGTTGGGGGTTCGATAATTTCTTGGCGAGCACCAATCATTGCGATCGTGTGATTGGCTGGCAGGATAGGATCATGCTCTATTTGGTATCCGCTATAAAGTCCTGAGGGTGTATCCACAGCTACTATATGTGGCCGATGCTGCGTGGCATATATTCGCATAGCAGATATTGCGTAGGCTAACGGTTTGCGGATAGGTCCTCTTAGGCCTGCTCCAAGGATTCCATCAATCCATATGCTTGCACGTAAAGCCACCTGAATATGATCGGGAAATACCTTGCGGACCGTGCAGTGGCTTATATGCGTGTGTTCCTTACGAAAATCATCTGTTTCTTTTGTTGTATTATCAGATATTTCTTTTTGAGGAAACTGCCATTCATTCATATTTGCCGGAATAAGTGTAACTCCCACAGATTCTGCGTGTTTTCGTGCCCGCTGATGCGAGTGCCCCGTAAATTCAATTGCTGTCACTCGATAGCCTTGCTCAGCAAGATATGCACATGCGTATAGGGCGTCTCCCCCGTTATTACCGCCTCCGATAAGCGCGCATATATCCACCTGCGTGTCGGCGCCTAGTTCTTCATCAGTGTTCGCAGTGGATGTTGGGCGGCCTGTTTCTTTCGTCGTATTCCGATCAGGATGGGCTTCATGATAACGATGAACTGCTGAGGCAACTGCGCGAGCAGCACGTCGCATATAGCGGTCAGGATCGTTGAGGGCACGTGCTTGGTCGCAAACGATAGCTTCAGTTTTAGCTATTTGAGCAGCGGTGTAATAGTAAGCACGTGTCATACACCTATTATTCATCGCCTGACGTTTTGTGCGCGCCACGGATTAAAGGCCTGTTTCACGTGCGAGAGGGCGCATCACCTAGGTGTCCATTGCTTGAGCAAGTCCTGCGCATACAGCGCCGAGGACAACAAGTATGACACCGGCACCTGTCCAGATAGCTTCACGGCGAGTGCGATGTTCTCCGAGCAGGACGATACCGCCGAGGGTTGAAATAATGACGCCTAATTGAGAAAGAGTAAAACCAACTGCTACACCATTACGAGCTGTGGATATTTGCTGTATGAGGACAGCCGAAGCCCATAAGATTCCTGTCAGCATTTGACGGAAAGTAGCTGGGGCCCAACGTGAATTCTCATTTTTACGAGGCCGCCCGTGCAGCCGTTCTCGCATGGGTGAGGATAAAAGGTATCCCGTCACCAAGCACCCGAACGATTGTGGAAGCATAATGCTTTGCCCGTCAATGCCGAACCATTGGGCGAGCAGAAGAAAAGCAACTAAGCCGATCGTTGAGGTTGTTAGTAGGCGTATTCCTCGGGGCCAATCAATATTTTGCTCTGGAGAGGACTGCGCAGAGGTTTTTTCATGTAACGAAGTAAGCCATACTCCGGCGATCAGCAAAACGATTGCAAGTATTCCCACAGGTAAAGCCCCCGGTGCTTGTAGTTCGCCAAAAAGGAGGACACCACCTAAGGACATAAAAGCGAGTTGAAGTCCCGTGGAAATCGGCATGGTACGTGACACGCCAATGACTCGCAAACATACTGTCTGGTCGTATAAACCCCATCCGAGTAGTGCACCGGAAATAAAAGAAACCACCCATGTTTTCACGTCCCAGTGCACTTCTAAGAATGGAGTGACCGTTGCAGCGGTAAGGAAACCACCGGTGTATAGGCCGGTAATTTTTTGGCGGTCTGTACCGCCAAAAAGCATGAGCAGCAAACTCATGCTGCCGAAAATCACGCTGGGGATGAGTGCGAAAAGAATGTCGAGCACCGACACAGAATACTTGGCATGGATTCCTATTGAACAGCGTATGTCGGCTATTACACGCAGGTGTTGACTAATTCACCTTGGAATAACATGTCAAAACGCAGGTGAAATCTAGGCGTAGACTGCCTCTCATGACAGGGAATTCTTCCGCGCATGCAGGCAGCCTTGGCCTCATAAATCCTTATAAGTCTTTTGAGACTACTCGCAGGGCTTGTTATTCAACGGTGACAGACTTCGCGAGGTTACGTGGCTTATCAACATCACGTCCTTTTACTGCTGCCAGTTCACATGCGAAAATTTGCAGTGGAATCACAGTCAGAAGCGGCGCATACAGAGTAGGTGTCTGCGGGACGTGGAATACAACATCTGCGAAAGCATCGACCGATGTGTCACCTTCTTCCGCAATGACGATGGTACGCGCCCCGCGTGCCCGGACCTCTTGAATATTTGAGACGACTTTGTTGTGTAGCTGAGGTCGACGAGGAGTTGGCACAATAATAATGACCAGTTGCCCCTCATCGATCAGGGCGATCGGACCATGTTTAAGTTCTCCTGCCGCGAATCCTTCAGCATGCATGTAGCAGATTTCTTTGAGTTTCAGCGCACCTTCAAGGGCTACTGGGAAACCCACGTGACGGCCAAGGTAAATGACCGATGATACGTCTTTCATGGTGCGAGCAGTTTGACGTACTGTTTCCGCATGGTCAAGTACCCATTGGATCTGCTGTGGCACGAGGGCAAGTTTGTCCATGTAATCATGAATTTCATCGACGTACTTATTGCCACGCACCTGTGAAAGGTACAAGCCAAAAAGTAAGCAGGCTGCTACTTGCGCTGTAAATGCTTTTGTTGAGGCGACCGCGATTTCAGGACCAGCATGGGTCAGTAGGACAGCATCTGATTCACGTGAAATCGTTGATCCTGACGTGTTGATAATGGATACTACACGGGCGCCTTGTTCACGTGCGTGACGCACCGCCATAATTGTGTCCATCGTTTCACCTGATTGTGAAATGGCGACAACTAGGGTTTTTTCCGTGACAACGGGATCGCGGTATCGAAATTCGTGAGCGAGTTCAACTTCCACAGGGATACGGCACCAGTGTTCAATGGCGTAACGCGCGACCTGTCCAGCATAGGAGGCAGTCCCACATCCGACAATAATCATTTTGTCGATTCCGCGGAGTACGTATTCGGGGATGCGTATTTCGTCAAGTGTTAAGTGCCCGTGCGTGTCGAAACGGTCAGCTAGTGTGTCTGCCACACCGCGGGGCTGTTCATGGATTTCTTTTTCCATGAATGTGGGCCAGCCGTCTTTTGAGGCGCGATCAGCTGCGAAGTTAGCTTCATATATTTTAGGGGTGGTAACGATTGTGCCAGCAGGGTCAATGACTGTGACTTTTTCTGCGCTGACAACAGCGATATGGTCTTGTCCGACGTCAAGGACACGTGAGGTATATTCCACAAATGCAAGTGGGTCAGAGCCAAGAAAGTTTTCGTTTTCGCCTAATCCGATAACCAAAGGTGAGGATCGGCGGGCGGCCACGATGACATCAGGGGCGTATTCGCTGAGCAGAAGTAAAGTGAATGTGCCTTCGAGTTGAGCTGTCACATGATGCATAGCATTCACCAGACGTGAAATCGCCTCGGTGTTGTTACCTGAGGTATCAAGGTTTTCTGCGACCGATGTTGGAAGTTGTGGATCTTCATATGCCTGTTGGAGCATGTGGACGACAACTTCAGTGTCCGTATCGGATTGACATTCGATACCGTGTTCACGAAGTCCTGCACGCAGGTGCTCAGCGTTTTCGATTATGCCATTATGAACGAGCGCAAAACGCCCGTCAAAGGAAAGGTGTGGGTGAGCATTGACTACTGTGGGGCGGCCGTGTGTGGCCCATCGTGTATGGCCGATAGCTGCGCAGGAGGGTTCAGGCTGTGCTGCTTCAAGAGCCTCATTCAGGTGAACTAATTTGCCTAAAGTTTTAACGACATCAATTTTCTTTGGGTGTGCCAGGGCTATTCCTGCGGAGTCGTATCCGCGATATTCTAAGCGTTCAAGTCCTGATATGACGACCTCACGAGGGCGCTGCGAATACTGGCGGGCAATATATCCAACAATTCCACACATATGTCCATTGGATCATAGAGCACGATCATGAAGGTGGTGATACGCACCACCTCGACTCCCCTTGCTCACTTTTTCCAATGCGAATTACTTTGCCATTTTCGCTTGTCTTTGCACACATGTAGGTGATATTTTATTCAAAAATTCACATATTTATTTTTCGGTATACCCGAATAAAACCACTCCTACACGCACAGCAAACAGAAAAAATCACAGTAGGATGTTTTCTTCGCGCTATCATGTGCGTGTGTGGCTTTTCTGCCTGTTTTCTTCATAAGGATAACTTTTATGAGCGATGTATCAGAGGATCAGAACTCACCGTACACGTTTTTTTCCAGACAAGACTGGGATCGTTTAGCAGCTCGCACTCCGTTACCCCTCACTGAAGCAGATGTCAACCGCATTGCCTCACTTGGTGACCCCATCGACATGCGCGAAATAGATGAAATCTACCGGCCTTTATCTGCCCTTCTTCAGTTATATGTTGATGGCCGTCGTCGCATCGCCAAAGAACGCCACCGTTTTCTGGGAGAAAAACATTCACGCCCTACCCCATTTGTCATCGGAGTTGCTGGCTCAGTTGCCGTAGGAAAATCAACAGTTGCACGACTTTTGCAGTTACTGCTTCAACGCTGGCCACATACGCCGCGCGTTGATTTAGTCACCACTGATGGCTTTTTACTGCCAAATAAAGAACTGGAAGCACGGGGTATTCTCACCCGTAAGGGATTCCCTGAATCCTATGATCGGGTGGCCCTCATTGATTTCCTGTCAGCAGTTAAGGCGGGAGTTCCTCGCGTACATGCCCCCATGTATTCCCACATTGTCTATGACGTTCTCCCCGGTCAATATGCTGTTATTGACCAACCGGATATCCTCATTGTTGAAGGAGTAAATGTTTTACAACCGCCGCGCATACATACAGGCAGGCAGAGTGTCGCAGTTTCTGACTACTTTGATTTTTCCATTTACGTTGATGCAGACGAAACGCATATCGAGCACTGGTATATTGATCGTTTCTTGGCACTAAGGAAAACTGCTTTCATGCAGGAAGATTCTTTTTTCCGTAACTACGCTCATCTATCCGACGAAGAATCTCGCACAACCGCTCAAATGATCTGGCGTACGATTAACCTGCCAAATTTGCAGGAAAATATTTTACCTACACGCGAACGAGCCACCATGATCTTCACTAAAGGAGCCGATCATCGCGTAGAAAACTTACGACTACGCAAAGAATAAAGCATGAAGCTCACCGCTTCCCGTGCTACCAGCTCAAAAGTAGGCACGGGATAGCTGAGCATCAGTTTCACGATAAAGCAAGATTTTCTTTGACAACATCTGCTAAAGAAACCGCTACACGATCTGCTTGTTCTTGAGTATGAGCTTCCACCATGACACGTACCAGCGGTTCTGTTCCTGAGGGGCGTAAAAGTACGCGCCCTGTGTCACCCAGCAGTTTTTCTGCTTCCATAACAGCTTGTTGCACAGCCGGATCGGTTGTTGCTCGTGAACGGTCAACACCTGCAACGTTAATCAGGGTCTGCGGTAAACGTTGAATGAAAGAAGTGAGTTGAGCAAGGTCACCATCATTTTCTTTCACCATACGTGCCAGCAGTAATGACGACAAAATGCCATCACCTGTTGTCGCATGGTCTGAGGCAATAATGTGCCCTGATTGTTCGCCACCTAAGTTATATCCACCTGCGAGCATGGCTTCTAACACGTAGCGATCTCCCACAGATGTCTGAAGTGTATGGATTCCTGCTTCACGCATTGCAAGGATCAAACCAAGATTTGACATCACTGTGACAACAAGCGTGTCCTGAGCAAGTTTCCCGTTGTCTCGTAGATTCAGGGCCAAAGCGCCCATAATTTTGTCACCATCAATGAGGTTTCCGTGGCGGTCAACGGCCAGACAACGATCCGCGTCCCCATCGTAGGCAACACCAAAGTCGGCTTCTGAGGCTACGGTGACTGCTTGGAGTTGTTCGGGATGCGTTGATCCTGATTTGTGGTTAATGTTGCGACCATCCGGAGAGGCGTTGAGTACAACAACGTCTGCTCCTGCTTCACGTAAAGCACGTGGGCCTAGCTCTGAGGCACCACCGTTTGCGCAATCAACCGCAATGCGCAGGCCACGTAGGTTTGTGCCAACAGCCGCAACAAGGTGGTCAATGTAGGAATCAACCGCCCAATCATCCTCATATTCGACTTCGCCTACACCATCACCGGTTGGTCGTTCCCATTGAGTTCCGAGGAGCTCTTGCACGCGGTCTTCAACTGAGTCAGCGAGTTTGTAGCCTCCGTGGGCAAAGAATTTAATACCGTTATCTGGCATGGGGTTATGAGATGCCGAAATCATAACGCCCAGATCAACGTCGTCATGACTTGCAGTTAAGTGAGCGACTGTCGGGGTTGATACGACACCTACACGTACAACATCCATTCCTGCGCTGGCAAGCCCCGCTGCTAGGGCGTGATCTAAAAACTCTCCCGATATGCGGGTATCGCGGCCGATAACTGCGCGTGGTTTAGTTCCATCCGGACGTGTTCCGGTTCCGATGAGGCGGGCAGCAGCTTCACCAAGTTCCAGTGCTAATGAAGCAGTAATATCTACGTTAGCTAAACCACGTACACCGTCAGTTCCGAAAATACGCGACACGAGTTCTCCTTGATTATTTTTTATGTACAGATTTAGCCTAGGCGGTTTCGTGGATTCCTGAGGGGAACTCATGCTTGTGTCGTTTGTTTTGCGCATGAAAATGGCGCGCGTAACAGTTGCATGACATAAACCTGTTGTCGCAGAACGAGCGCATAAGCCAGTTCGTGTGTCAGTTGTGTTGCCTCAGATAAAAATATTCAGGTTCGCTCTCTGCTGCGAGAACGAACCTGAATATGTGTGTCTTTGCGAAAGCAAAAACGTGAAGTAACGCAGATCAGCGCTTGGAGTACTGCGGTGCCTTGCGTGCCTTCTTGAGGCCTGCCTTCTTACGCTCGATAGCGCGGGCATCGCGTGTCAGGAAGCCAGCCTTCTTAAGAGCAGGACGATTTGCTTCACGGTCAATCTCGTTCAATGCGCGAGAAATGCCTAGACGCAAAGCACCTGCCTGGCCGGAAATGCCACCGCCGTTGATACGTGCAATGACATCGAAACGGCCATCAATGTCCAGCAGGACAAAAGGTGACTTCACAAGCTGCTGATGTAGCTTGTTTGGGAAGTAGTCCTCAAGAGTGCGACCGTTAATCTTCCATTCGCCGGTGCCGGGCACCAAGCGAACGCGAGCAACGGCCTCTTTACGACGGCCAAGGCCAGCACCGGGAGCGGTGATGGATTGACCTGCACCCGCAGGAGCAGTTTCAGTTTCTGTTGTGTACGAGCTAGGAACTGTTTCCTCATCGAGCTCGACAATCTCGGTGGTCTCTGCCACGGTTCTCCTCAGTGAAGTTCGGTGTGCTCAGTTGCGCAATGCGCTCACTGGGCGACCTGGGTGATCTCGTAGGAAACCGGCATTTGACCGGCATGGGGATGCTCAGCTCCGGCATACACGTGCAGTTTCTTGAACTGCTCACGACCGAGGCTGGTGTGGGGAAGCATACCGCGAACAGCTTTTTCTACCGCGCGCTCAGGACGTTCTGCCATGAGTTCACGGTATGGGGTGGCGCGTAAGCCACCGGGACGACCCGAATGATGGTAGGCCATCTTCTGTTCAAGTTTCTTGCCGGTAAGGGCAACCTTGTCCGCATTAATGATGATGACGTAATCGCCCATATCCATATGAGGGGCGAACGTCGGCTTATGCTTCCCACGAAGAATCGCGGCAACTTGAGCCGCCAGACGACCGAGGACGACATCAGTGGCGTCAATGACGTACCACTTCTTATCTGCGTCTCCCGGCTTGGGTGAATAGGTGCGCACGGGCGTTAACCTTCAATTCTTTACTCGATGGAGGTTCACTTTCACGTGTCTGTAAAAGTTTCCCTCACGAAACGATTCGCGCGAGGCGTTAGTTCTTCACATTCAAGCGAGTGGGAATACACCCGAATGTATCTAACGCACAGCGCCATCCATCCTATTCGCTTTTACCCTTCAGGGTCAAAGCAATATGTCTATTGTGTTGAATTCCTCAGTTCTTTTACGCTTTCATCACAGGCAAAATATCTGCGCTTTCAAAAGGAAAAGAAGGGGAAAGCTCATGCCGAATAAGTTATTTTCCTCATTTTCTGTCGCGTAACTTTATCGCTTTCGCACATGCGAGCACGTATTCATCCTGTCATTGCTTTTGTTTTTACATACTGTCGGGATCACAGACATCCACATTCCCCTGCTGATAATCCATCACGCCTATGACGAGCAGCGTAGACACGAGCTGCCCATTTTTCCTGAGGCGGATAGTCGACACGTTCCAATGTCAGACCGTGGGCCGGTGCAATCGGGGCTGCCTTCTGACGTGAACGTGCATCCAATAATTCACGAGGCCACGTCGGCGAGCGCCGACCTGCACCTACTTCCAATAGCACCCCCACTAAGGAGCGCACCATTGAATGGCAAAAAGCATCAGCTTCGACATGGAAAATCACGCTGCGATCCGGTGACTGTTCCACGTCTAAACGACGCAGTGTACGAATTGTTGTGGCTCCTTCACGTGGCCGACAATATGACAGGAAATCGTGCTCGCCCAGTAGTTGCTGGGCTGCCTGATGCATGGCAGTCACGTCAAGTTCTTCCGAGTGCCATAAAACATTCCATCGTTTCAAAGGATTCTTTTCACTGCCGGGTGCCACACGATACGCATATACGCGACCTGATGCTGCAAATCGCGCATCAAAGTCCTCATGAACAGCAGCAACAGCAAAGATCACCACATCTGACAGATTTTTTGGTACGACCAGTCCGTGTTGGCGCGCCCACTCACTATAGGCCTGAGCAAGTAACGCATTCATCCGTCGTTTGAATGAGTGGCACCTATTTTCCGTATCAGATTCGTTTTCCCCACGTATTTTTTTCTTTCGGCTTAGCTTTTCCCATGCTTGGTAGGGAATATCTGCATGTATGACTTGGTGTGCGGCGTGAACTCCGGCATCCGTACGACCGGCAACAGTCACATTCACAACGGCTCTCACAATAGTTGACAGCGCTTTTTCAATTTCACCTTGAACGGTGCGTAATTCTGGTTGGGCTGCCCAACCATGAAAGTAGGTACCGTCATAGGATAAATCCATACGTATTCTGAGGGTCTGGGTTGCAGAGTGCGGCTCAGCGTTGCCCTGCGCCATCATGCTGTTCATTGTTTCTCCCCTGTATGCTCAGCGTGTCGGTGATTATTGAGGCGCAGTCGCGTCATCAGCTTTTCTTCGTCGCATCATTCTTATCTGAGGGATTTCCTTGGCGTACATACTTTTTGTACCTACCATTGTCTTACAGAAATTCATAAATCCCATGCGCGTACTCCGCCGATAATTCCGGCATCGTTGGGGACGATAATGATGTCATTTCCCATGCGGCTCAGTTGAGCTGAGCTTATGCGTTTCGAGTTACCGCCGCCGATATATAAACGATCCCACATATACATGGCTCGTAATCCATCGACTATGCGGCGGATTCTGCGTGACCAGTGCGCATCCCCTAAACGTAAACGCTCATGTTCACCGACATAATCATCATATGTCAGGCCCCAACGCACAAAGCCTTGAGAGATTTCCACGTGCGGCGCTAAAGAACCGCTGTCAAAAACTGCGTTTCCAAGTCCTGTGCCTAAGGTCAGAATCATTTCTAGGCCCGTGCCTGTAATAACACCTGCTCCAGCGACTTCTGCGTCATTGAGGACTCGGGTTGGCAGGTGTGTAGCTTGTGTGATTGCGTGGCGCATATCGAAATGTTTCCAGCGCGTAACGAGTTCTGGTATGACACGTGAGCGCGGCCCGTCTTTTGTAATGTAATGAGGGGTTGCGACAACAACGCCATGTCGAATCATTCCCGGCATCCCCATGGTGATTCGGGTTGCTGCTGGTAGGTTCTGCGCGTGCTCGACAACGATATCTACCAGTAATTCTGGAGGTAAAGGGTACGGTGTCGGAGTTCGTCGAGGAGCGGCCAGCATGGTTCCGCGTTCGTTAACAACTGATGCTTTGATTCCACCGCCGCCACAATCAATCGCTAATGTGATGCTTTCGTTTGCTGTCATGGGTTAAGCCTACGTCTTTCCCGCTTTTACACGATTGTCTCATTGAAATACGGTATTGCTGTACCTTGGCCTGTATTCTCGCATGTGGGAAAAGGAAGTCCCCGAAGCCCAGTGGCTTCGGGGATCCAGGTTCACGGTGGTCAGCTCATATGCTCACCACATGTGATTTCACTCAGCGTCTTTTTCTTCCACTGTTTCGACAGTTTCAGTCGCCTCGGTTGCTTCGGTTTCTTCCACCTCGGTTACTTCGGCGGGAGTTTCCTTTGCGGCGGCTGCAGCAGTCTTTTCAGCGCTGGATACAACAGCCTTCTTTTCGAGTCGTTCCATGACGAAAGCAATCTGCATCATGGGAGCGTTGTCGCCCTTGCGGTTGCCCACGCGTGTTAAGCGAGTGTAACCACCTGTACGTTCTGCATCAATTGCTGGAACAATCACGTCAAATAAGGTGTACACAGCATCCTTATTTGGGATTTTGCTGGCAACTGTACGGCGAGCATGCATATCGCCACGCTTTGCCTTTGTCACGAGCTTTTCCACGTACGGACGCAGTAGCTTGGCTTTTGCCTCTGTCGTCACTAGCTGACGGTGCTCGATGAGCTGAATCGCTAGGTTAGACAGAATGAGCTTTTGATGCGCTGGGCTGCCGCCCAGACGCGCACCCTTTTTAGGGGTAGGCATAGGTATCTCCTACGGTTTCAGGCGCCCATCGGACGCACATTTGTCAGATGGACTGGTCGTCACTGAAGATTGAACCCGATTCCACGTCGCCAATTTGCGGCATGATCGAATCTTTCAAGGTCATGCCCAAGGTGGCGAGGGCTTCCTTGATTTCTTCAATAGATTTCGTACCGAAGTTACGAATGTCGAGGAGGTCGGCCTCAGAGTGCGCAACCAATTCACCGACGGTGAGGATTCCACGACGACGTAAAGCGTTGTACGAGCGTGACTGCAAGTTGAGGTTTTCGATAGGTAATGCGAGATCAGCAGCAAGTGTCGTGTCTGTCATCGAAGGACCGACTTCAATGCCTTCTGCTTCTTCGTTCAGTTCGCGCATGAGGCCGAAAAGCTCAACCAATGTTTTACCGGCAGAGGCAAGTGCATCGCGAGGGGCAATAGCCGGCTTTGTTTCAACATCAATGATGAGGCGATCAAAGTCGGTACGCTGTTCCACACGAGTTGCTTCAACCTTGTAGGTTACTTTCACAACCGGTGAGTAGATTGAATCAATCGGAATACGCGAAATCTCGGCCTGCGGGTCTTTGTTCTGAGCAGCAGAAACATAGCCGCGGCCACGTTCCACTGTCAGTTCAATTTCCAGCTTACCTTTATCGTTGAGGGTTGCTAAGTGCAGCTCAGGATTATGAATCTCCACGCCAGCGGGCGGAGTAATATCTCCAGCTACGACCTCGCCTGGCCCTGCTTTGCGTAGATACATCACAACAGGTTCGTCGTTTTCTGATGACAGAACGATCTGCTTGATGTTCAGGATAATTTCAGCAACGTCTTCTTTTACGCCTTCAACGGTGCGAAATTCGTGTGGCACACCATCGATACGGATGGAGGTCACAGCAGCGCCGGGGATGGATGATAAAAGTGTGCGACGCAGGGAATTACCCAGTGTGTAGCCGAAACCCGGTTCAAGGGGTTCCAAAGTGAAGCGTGAGCGGAAATCGCTGACCTTTTCCTCTGTGAGGATGGGTCGCTCTGCAATGAGCACGTCTTGTCCTTTCTAACCGATGCCCGCCATATGACATCAGATTGGGGTCCGCAATTGCGGTCAAGGGAGTATGGATTTTCTTTCGCGGAAGAATCCAGACGTGGGGGCATTCATCTCCTCAATTGTCGGTGACAACTGATTTGCTGAAAGTCCCTCTGAGTATCACACGCGGCGGCGCTTGGGAGGACGAGCGCCGTTATGAGCCTGAGGTGTCACGTCCTGAATAGAACCAACTTCTAGGCCTGCTGCTTGAAGCGAACGTATCGCGGTTTCACGGCCAGAGCCGGGGCCTTTAACGAATACATCCACTTTCTTCATGCCGTGTTCTTGAGCACGACGCGCAGCGGCTTCAGCAGCGAGCTGAGCAGCGAATGGAGTGGACTTACGTGAGCCTTTGAAACCCACTTGACCTGAGGAGGCCCAAGAAATAACGGCGCCTGTAGGGTCGGTGATCGAAACGATTGTGTTGTTGAACGTGGACTTGATGTACGCGTGTCCATGTGTCACGTTCTTGGAGAGTTTACGGCGAGGCTTACGGCCTGCACCTGTACGGGTGGTCTTTCCAGCCATCTGTGATTTCCTTCGAAGTCGTGTCTCTAGCGCTCATCTCATTCCTAGATGAGGGATGAGCAGTGCCTATTACTTGGCTTTCTTCTTACCTGCAACGGTGCGCTTCGGACCCTTACGGGTACGAGCATTGGTCTTGGTACGCTGACCGTGGACCGGCAGGCCACGACGGTGACGAAGGCCCTGATAAGAGCCAATTTCAATCTTACGGCGAATATCGGCCTGAACCTCACGACGCAGGTCACCTTCAACCTTGAAATTGTTCTCAATGTATTCACGAAGTTTAACCAGCTCGTCCTCTGAGGCGTCTTTCACGCGCAGATCAGGGCTCACGCCGGTTGCTTCAAGGGTTTCCTTGGCGCGGGTACGTCCAACGCCATAAATGTACGTAAGCGCAATCTCCATCCGCTTTTCACGGGGCAGGTCTACGCCGGCAATACGTGCCATCTTTTGCTCCAGTTGTTCTTCGGAGGTCGTCGTTCCCCTTTCCGGATGCAGTGTCCGGCCTCAGCCTCCGAACCGAGGGTCGCTCTTGAGCGTACAGAGGAACGCTGTCGGGCATGTCGCCCAGTTGTTCAAGCAGTCAAAGATTCAGCCTTGACGCTGCTTGTGTCGAGGATTGTCACAGATGACCATGACGTTGCCGTGGCGACGAATCACCTTGCATTTGTCACAGATCTTCTTGACACTCGGCTTGACCTTCATGGTGTGTACCTCCACCGTCAAAAGACGGTTAGTGTCGGTGTTATTACTTGTAGCGGTAGGTGATACGACCTCGCGTAAGGTCGTACGGGCTCAACTGAACAACAACCCGGTCCTCAGGGAGAATGCGGATGTAGTTTTTCCGCATCTTGCCAGAAATGTGGCTGAGAACAATATGACCATTTGTGAGTTCGACGCGAAACATCGCGTTAGGCAGAGCTTCGACAACTGTGCCTTCAACCTCAATCACGCCGTCATTATTTGCCATATGACTCGGATTCACCTCTACGCTTCTAGGAGTACTCAGCCGCATGAGCGACTCAGTAGGCGTACGCAGGGTACGGACGTACACATGCGACACACCCAATGTGCCATACTACGCGATTTCTTTGGGTTTACGCCACTAACAACACTGTCAGGTCGCTCACCTTCTGCTGTTATTTTCAGTATTTACGCTATCAGGCGTCAAGTATCACAGGTTCAATACCGTAGGGTGCTAGACCTGCAACGCCTGAATCTGTGGCAGTAAGTATTGAAATTCCATCATCAAGAATTGCTACAGTGTGCTCCCATTGGGCGGCATCAGAACCATCAATGCTGCGCACTGTCCATTCATCAGATTCTGTAATTGTGTCGATGGAACCTGTTGTGAGCATGGGTTCAACGGCAAGCACCATACCTGGTTGCAGTTTTGGTGAGATCCCTCGGGCACGATAATTCAGGACTTCAGGTGCTTGATGCATTGCAGTCCCGATGCCGTGGCCGGTAAATTCTTCAATAATGCCAGCTTCCCATCCGAATTCTTCTGCGCGGTCAGCAACAACGTTTTCTACAGCTGTTCCTACGCAGGATAAGCGTCGTGAGGTTGCAAGCGAGGCAAGTGCCGCCCACAGGGATTCTCGTGTAAGAGCATCAAGTTGCCGGCGACGTTGAAGAAGCGTGTTTCCTTCATGCGTACTGGCAGTGACGATCGGACCTAGGGCACCTGCACCACGGTTTGCAGCAAATTCTTCGTCGCTCACCCATGGGTCCCCTACTATCATGCTGAAAGCAGCATCACCATGCCATTGTTTGCCTTGTGCGCTTATCCATGCGCCGCAGTCAAATGTCACGATGTCGCCGTCATGGAGTATTTGGTTACCTGGAATACCGTGAACAACCACATCGTTAATTGAAATGCATACTGTTGCTGGATATCCGTAATAGTTGAGGAAGTTCGAGTGTGCTCCAGCACGCGCGATTACATCAGCGCATACGGCATCGAGTTCACGCGCACGAACACCTTCACGCGTCGCTTCACGTAGGGCACGGTGAATATCAGCTACTACTAATCCGGCGCGGCGCATGTGGAGAATCTGCTCACGCGTTTTTATTTCAATTTTCGACACGTACGCTCCCTGTGCTGACTCGGCCGTTTATCGATTGGAAGTATCCACAGCCTCTAGCACAGTAAGGATGCGTTCCCATACTTCATCTATTGAACCGGATCCGTCAATCGTTTCTAACAGATCTTGGTCAGCATAGTATGTGGCAATCGGTTCTGTTTGCTCGCGGTAGACCTCAAGACGATGACGCATCACTGGTTCAGTGTCGTCTGAACGATGTTGTTCTTCTGCGCGTTTGAGCATACGTGCTACGACTTCGTCTTCATCAACTTCAATGGCGAGGACAAGGTCAAGGCTCCGCCCAAGATCTGCTAACACGTCACGTAAAACATGGGCTTGAGCCACTGTGCGAGGGTATCCGTCCAGTAGGAAACCTTTTTCTGTGTCAGGCGCAGCCAGACGAGCTTTAACCATTGGGTTGGTGACGCTGTCTGGTACAAATTCCCCGCGATCCATGAACTCTTGAGCGCGTTTGCCTAGCTCTGTTCCACTCGCCATATTTGCACGGAAAATTTCCCCGGTTGAGATCGCTGGGATACCGAGTTTTTCAGCAATACGTTGAGCTTGAGTTCCTTTACCTGCTCCAGGAGGACCTAAGAGAATAATCGCTGTCATCGTAAGAAACCTTCATAGTGATGCTGTTGAAGCTGAGTGTTGATTTCTTTCACTGTTTGCAAACCGACACCCACAACAATAAGGAGCGTCGTTCCACCGAAAGGCATTTGTCCTTGGCTTAGTTTCAGCGGAATAATCAACAAGGCGGGTAGCAGTGCGATAACTACCAGGTATAAAGCGCCGGCAGTTGTTAAACGGTTAACAACGTAGCGCAAGAATTCAGCGGTAGGACGGCCTGCACGATAGCCCGGCACAAAGCCTCCGTAGCGTTTCATGTTATCGGCAACTTCTTCAGGGTTGAAAGTAATCGCCGTGTAGAAGAAAGTAAAGAAAACAACCAGCACAGCATACGCAGTTAAATAGGGCCATGCGCCACTGGTGAAGTTTGCTCCAATCCATTGAACCCATTTAGCTGTCTGATCGCCGAACTGAGCAAACATGGGTGGCAAGGCCAGGATTGAGGTAGCGAAAATTACCGGAATAACACCGGACATGTTGATTTTCAAAGGAATGTAGGTCGTGGTACCACCGTATTGGCGGCGACCGATCATGCGTTTCGCGTATTGAACAGGAATACGACGTTGAGCCTGCTCTAAGTACACGACAACGATTGTCACCAATAGGATCAAAAGGACGATAACGCCAACTGCTCCCCATTTGCCTGCTTGCCCGATGGCAAGGAGTTGAGAGGGCATGGAAGCTGAGATTGAGGTGAAGATCAGCAGTGACATACCGTTGCCGATGCCGCGTTCTGTGATAAGTTCACCCAACCACATGATGACACCTGTTCCAGCAGTCATCGTAATCAGCATGACAAGGAAGCCCCATACTGTGTTATCGCCGATCACGCTTTCACTACATGTGGAAAATAAGCGTCCTGAACGGGCCAGTGAAATCGTGGTTGCTGATTGGATAAGGCCCAAACCAATTGTCAGGTAACGGGTGTACTGAGTGAGTGTCGCTTGTCCTGTCTGACCTTCTTTGTGGAGGTCATCAAAGCGCGGGACGACGACACGCAGCAATTGAATGATAATCGATGCTGTGATGTAGGGCATGATACCCAAAGCAAAGATTGACAATTGCAGAAGGGCTCCACCTGAAAAGAGATTCACCAGGTCAAGAAGTGATGCCTCTGTTTGTGCTGCCAAACATTTTTGAACAGCAACTGAGTCTACGCCAGGCGCAGGGATGAACGAACCCATACGAAAAGCTGCCATGATGAAAATGGTAAAAAGCAGCTTCCGACGTAGGTCGGGAGTACGGAACGCCTGCGCAAAAGCTCCAAGCACAGCTTCCTCCTGATGGTTTGGGGATCCTTACGGATTATGTAAACAACTCAGCCAGATTACCGGATAAGAAACAGTTATGGAATCTGATAGCCAATATTGATACTGTTCCCACACGTAATAGGCAAAATATATGTTTTTAGGTAAGTGGAAAAGAAATTAGAGGGGTGATCCGACCTATTTGTCGGAGCACCCCCCTAACACATGTCAGCGGGCCTGTAAGGTACCACCGGCAGCTGTAATCTTCGTTTCGGCGGATGCGGACCATGAGTCCACGATCACGTCGAGTTTCACGGAGATTTCACCTGTGCCAAGAACCTTGACAGGTAATCCGTCACGAACCGCGCGCTTTGCAACAAGATCTTCAACAGTCACTGTTCCGCCTTCAGGGAACAATTCCTGCAGACGAGCAACGTTGACGACCTGGTATTCCACACGGAATGGGTTCTTAAAGCCACGTAACTTCGGCAGACGCATATGCATAGGTGTTTGACCACCTTCAAATGCGGCTGATACTTGGTAACGAGCCTTTGTACCCTTTGTGCCGCGTCCAGCGGTTTTACCCTTGGAGCCTTCACCGCGACCGACACGGGTCTTTGCAGTTTTCGCACCGGGGGCAGGACGCAAGTGATGCAGCTTAACGATGCTCACTGTTTCTTCCGCGGTTTTCTTTGTGGAGTCAGCCATTGTCAGTCGACCTCCTCGACGGTTACCAAGTGGCGTACGGTACGGACAGCACCACGCACAGCGTTTGTGTCTTCACGTACGACCGATTGGCCTATCTTGCGCAGCCCGAGGGTACGCAATGTGTCTTTCATGTTCTGCTTCGTGCCGATCGTGGACTTGACCTGCGTAATTTTCAGGTTTGCCATCACTCACTCACCCCTGCAGCCGCTTTATCAGCTTCGGCTTTTTCAGCTTGAGCGCGTTTTTCGGCTTCGCCTTCAGCGCGCGCACGGAGCATTGACTCTGGTGCGATACGTTCCAGCGGTAAGCCACGACGCGCTGCTACAGCCTCAGGCTGTTCAAGCTGCTTGAGTGCCGCAACTGTTGCGTGAACAATGTTGATTGCATTGTCAGAACCCAGTGACTTGGTAAGTACGTCATGCACACCTGCAGCCTCAAGGACTGCGCGCACCGGACCACCGGCGATAACGCCTGTACCGGGAGCTGCTGGGCGCAGGAGAACTTCACCGGCCGCATCGCGGCCTTGTACCAGGTGGGTAATGGTACGGCGAATCATAGGAACTCGGAAGAAATTCTTCTTTGCTTCCTCAACGCCTTTGGAAATAGCCTGAGGAACTTCCTTGGCTTTTCCGTAACCCACGCCGACGGTTCCTTCACCATCACCAACGACGACCAGAGCTGTGAATGAGAAGCGACGACCGCCCTTCACAACTTTGGAGACTCGGTTAATGGTGACAACGCGTTCAATGTACTGGTCTTTGTTTTCGCCGCGACGGCCTTCGCGGTTTTCACCGCGGCCGTTACGACGCTCGCGACGCTCGCCGTCGCCCGAACGTTCAGAGCCTTCCTGACCGTTCCTGCTTCGCTGCTGTGCAGCCATCAGATGATCTCTCTTTCTCCGAGTTCGGTCACAGCACGAGTCCGCCCTCACGGGCGGCTTCGGCTACGGCGGCCACACGGCCATGATACTTATTACCACCGCGGTCAAAAATGACAGCGGAAATGCCGGCAGCCTTGGCGCGCTCTGCAATCAGTGCGCCAACCTTGGCGGCCTTGTCCTTCTTGGTACCTTCGGTACCTTGGAGGTCGGCTTCCATCGTCGAAGCGGAAACTAAAGTATGTCCGACGGTGTCGTCGACAACTTGAGCCACCATGTGACGGTTGGAACGAGTCACTACCAAACGGGGACGCTCGGCAGTGCCAGTGATCTTCTTGCGTAGGCGCAGGTGGCGGCGCTTGCGGGCAACAAATTTGCCCTTGCCCTTGACAGAGTAGGACATTACTTACCTGCCTTTCCGACCTTGCGACGAATAACTTCACCCACGTAGTGGATACCCTTACCCTTGTAGGGTTCAGGCTTCTTCAACTTACGAATACGGGCTGCAGTTTCACCAACGAGTTGCTTGTCGATGCCTTTCACCGTGAATTTGGTGGCAGAGTCAACAATAAACTCGATACCTTCGGGGGCCACGACCGGGACAGTGTGTGAGAAACCCAAGGAAAATTCAAGATCTTTTCCTTTGGCGACGACACGGTAACCGGTACCCGTGATTTCGAGCTGCTTTGCGTAGCCCTCAGTCACGCCAATGACCATATTGTTAATGAGTGTGCGGCTCAGGCCGTGCAGAGAACGTGAGAGGCGCTCATCGTTAGGACGGGTGACAAGGATGTGTCCGTCTTCCATCACGACAGTGATGGGGTGAGCGACTACATGAGTCAATTCCCCTTTAGGACCTTTCACCGTTACGGTCTGTCCGTTAATAGTAACGTCAACACCAGCGGGAATGACGATAGGGTTTTTACCGATACGTGACATTGTTCAGCCTCCCCTATCACCATACGTAAGCGAGGACTTCGCCGCCCACGCCTTTGTCAGCTGCTTGACGGTCAGTGAGCAGACCAGATGACGTGGACAGGATTGCCACGCCAAGGCCGCCGCGGACCTTCGGCAGGTTGGTGGACTTAACGTACACGCGCAAACCTGGCTTAGACACACGCTGTAAACCTTTAATAGCAGCTTCACGGCGTGAGCTGTATTTGAGGTTCAGAGTCAGGGTCTGACCAACACGAGCATCCTCAACCTCGATGGAGGCAATGTAGCCTTCATCCACGAGGATGTTCGCAATAGCTGCCTTCAGTTTTGAGTAAGGCATTGAAACGGAATCATGATGAGCCCGATTCGCGTTACGCAGGCGCGTCAGCATATCTGCGATTGGATCAGTCATTGTCATGGGGGTATTCCCCTTCCTCGTCGCGGTTTCTCCACTTCAAGCAGAGACCTACGACGTCAGTGTTACCAGCTGCTCTTGGTGACGCCAGGGAGCTCACCACGAAGGGCGAGTTCACGCAAGCACACGCGGCACAGTCCGAACTTACGGTACACGGAGCGGGGACGACCGCAACGATTGCACCGTGTGTAGCCGCGCACCGCGAATTTCGGGGTGCGAGCGGCTTTGACTTTGAGAGAGGTCTTAGCCATAGGTCAGTTCTCCTTGAAAGGGAAGCCGAGGTGACGAAGAAGCGAACGTCCCTCATCATCGGTCTTGGCCGAGGTGACAACGGTGATGTCCATGCCACGAACTCGGTCAATGGAATCCTGATCGATCTCATGGAACATTGACTGTTCGGTCAGACCGAAGGTGTAATTGCCATTCCCATCGAATTGCTTTGCCGACAGGCCGCGGAAGTCGCGGATACGTGGCAGAGCTGTGGAAAGGAGACGGTCCAAGAATTCCCACATACGATCGCCACGCATGGTGACGTGTGCACCAATAGCTTGGCCTTCGCGGAGCTTGAACTGAGCAATTGACTTACGCGCCTTGGTGACAACTGGCTTTTGGCCTGTAATCGCGGTCAGGTCACGAATGGCTCCCTCAAGAGCTTTTGAATCACGAGCTGCCTCACCAACGCCCATGTTGACGACGATCTTTACCAGACCGCCGACTTCCATGACGTTTGCATGGCCGAACTCAGAACGTAAAGCCTCGCGGATTTCCGAGTTGTACTTTTCCTTCAGACGAGGTGCCATCTCAGATCTCCTTGCCCTGTTCGATGCCACGCTTAGCACCACCACGAGTTACACGAACTCGGACGGTACGAACACGGCCATCGCGTTCAATGGTGTCCTCGCGGAAACCTACACGCACACGCTTCTTGGTGTCTGGGTCAACAAGCGCAATTTTGGACAGCGAAATGGGGGCTTCGATAGTTTCGATGCCGCCAGCTTGTCCTTGAGCGCCTTGACGTACGTGGCGTGTCTTGAGGTTAATGCCTTCGACAAGCACTTTTTCTTCGCGTGGGAACACCTTGATTACTCGACCCTGACGACCTTTATCGCCTGGTTTGAGTGGTTCAAGGCCTTCTGCCTCACGACGTGCATTGCGCTCAGCGAGCTTTGCCTCATCCGAGGTGCGGCCGCGTACAACCTCTACGAGGTCTCCCTTGCGGATTTTCGCTGCCATCAGATCACCTCCGGTGCGAGTGACACGATCTTCATGAATTTCTTGTCACGTAGTTCACGTCCAACTGGACCGAAGATACGTGTGCCGCGGGGTTCGCCATCGTTTTTAAGGATGACTGCCGCATTTTCGTCGAAACGAATGTAGGAACCGTCGGGACGGCGAGTTTCTTTGCGCGTGCGCACAACAACCGCCTTAACGACGTCTCCCTTCTTGACGTTGCCGCCAGGGATTGCGTCTTTCACGGTAGCGACGATGACGTCGCCGATACCCGCGTAACGCCGACCCGAGCCACCGAGAACACGGATGGTCAGGATCTCCTTGGCCCCTGTGTTATCAGCGACTTTCAGTCGCGACTCCTGCTGAATCATTTTCTGTGACTCCTGTCGTCGAGCCGGTTCTCTGCGGCGAGGTTACCCTCGCCGCCGAGCCTTGCCGAACGGATTTCGGTCTAAAAGGGCGAATGTCACTTCGCCTTTTCGAGGATTTCCACAACGCGCCAGCGTTTGGTTGCTGACAACGGGCGGGTCTCCATAATCAGGACAAGATCCCCAATCTGGCATTCGTTATGCTCATCATGAACCTTGACCTTCTTGCTCTTGCGCATGACCTTGCCATAAAGAGCATGCTTGACGCGGTCTTCGATCTCGACAACGACGGTTTTATCCATCTTGTCTGAGGTCACGTAGCCGCGACGAACTTTGCGCTGATTACGAGGTGCGGACTCGGACATCCTACTCACTCCTGAGTGCTAGGGGCGGTGCGGTAGCCGAGCTCCCGCTCACGCGCGATCGTGTAGATGCGGGCGATGTCACGGCGCACGGTACGCATACGACCGTGGTCTTCCAATGAACCTACTGCTTGAGCAAAACGTAAGTTGAACAGTTCTGCTTTAGCTTTTTCGAGCTCTTTGGATAACTGGGCATCGTCCATGGCATCGAGGTCGGCGGTGGTCAGACCCTTATCGGCCATCAGAAATCACCACCCTCTCGGACCACGAAACGGGTCTTCATCGGAAGCTTGTGCTG
Source organism: Schaalia sp. lx-260 (assembly GCF_021083645.1). Classification (GTDB taxonomy): domain Bacteria; phylum Actinomycetota; class Actinomycetes; order Actinomycetales; family Actinomycetaceae; genus Pauljensenia. The sequence continues at coordinate 311,317 of NZ_JAJNRQ010000003.1, forward strand.
GGCACGTCGCATAGCCTCACGAGCAAGGCTCTCTGAGACACCACCCAACTCGAACATGATACGTCCTGGTTTAACAGGCGCAATCCACCATTCAACCGAACCCTTACCGGAACCCATACGAGTTTCAGCAGGTTTCTTGGTCAAGGGGCGGTCAGGGAAAATATTGATCCACACCTTGCCACCACGCTTGATGTGACGTGTCATGGCAATACGAGCGGCTTCAATCTGTCGGTTGGTGACATATGCACCTTCAAGCGCCTGGATCCCGTACTGGCCGAATGCCAGTTCGGTACCGCCTGTCGCGTTGCCCGTGCGATGCGGACGGTGCTGACGGCGCCACTTAGTACGGCGGGGAATGAGCATGTTGGCTCAGGCCTCCGTTCCGGTCTCGGAGCCAGCAGCTGTAGCAGCGGGGGCTGCTTGTGCTTGGCTATTGTCCTGCTGGGAACGTCCACCGCGACGCGAGTTACGACGGTCGCTACGACGGCCACCGCGGTTGGATTGCTCAGCCTGTTGGCGAGCAAATTCGCGTTCGGTGATGTCACCCTTGTAGATCCACACTTTTACGCCGATGCGACCAAAAGTGGTGCGAGCTTCGTAGAAGCCGTAGTCAATATTTGCGCGCAGAGTGTGCAAAGGTACGCGGCCTTCACGGTAGAACTCTGAACGGCTCATTTCAGCGCCGCCTAAACGACCTGAAACCTGAACACGGATTCCTTTAGCGCCTGCACGCTGCGCAGACTGGATACCTTTACGCATTGCGCGGCGGAAAGACACACGAGCGGTCAGCTGTTCAGCAATGCCTTGAGCGACAAGCTGAGCATCCAAATCAGGGTTCTTTACCTCAAGGATGTTGAGCTGAACTTGCTTGCCTGTGAGCTTTTCTAAAGACTGACGCAAACGATCGGCTTCAGTTCCACGGCGACCAATGACGATACCCGGACGAGCTGTGTGCAGATCAACACGGACACGATCACGTGTACGTTCAATGTCAACCTTCGCAATACCAGCCCGTTCAAGGGTTTCAGACAAGGTCTTGCGGATTGCAACGTCCTCGGCCACGTAGTCGGCGTAGCGCTGACCCTTGGCTGAGGAATCAGAGAACCAGCGGGACCGGTGATCTGTAGTAATGCCAAGACGGAACCCGGTGGGGTTAACCTTCTGTCCCATTACTGGTCTCCCTTCTGCTTATCTTCTTTCGTGCCGACCACGATTGTGATGTGGCTCGAACGCTTGAGGATGCGGCCTGCTCGACCCTGTGCGCGCGGACGGAACCGCTTCATGGTCGGACCTTCATCAACATACGCTTCAAGAACCAATAGATCGGCTTCGTTGAAGGTTTCACCGGCCAGTTCGGCCTTAACCTTCGAGTTGGCAACTGCTGAGAGCAGTACCTTGCGAACATCGGTGGCGACGGCCTGCGGAGCGAACCGCAGGATGTCGGCGGCCTCCAGTGCGCGCTTGCCACGAACCTCGTTCACGACGCGGCGTGCTTTCTGGGGCGTGACGCGAACGTAACGCGCCTGCGCCTTGGCTTCCATAGCTTCCTGCCTCTTCTTATCTGCGGGCCGGCTCAGCGCCGACGTCCCTTACGATCATCCTTGTCGTGGCTACGGAAAGTACGCGTAGGAGCGAACTCACCGAGCTTGTGGCCCACCATCGACTCGGTAACGAAAACGGGCACGTGTTTGCGTCCGTCATGGACGGCAAAGGTCAGTCCCAAGAAATCTGGGGTGATGACCGAACGACGTGACCACGTCTTAATGACATTCTTTGAACCAGTCTCGATCGCTGCGTCAACCTTCTTCATCAGATGGTCGTCAACGAAGGGACCTTTCTTCAGACTACGTGGCATGTTTCCAGCTCCCTATCAGCGCTTCTTACCGGTCTTACGACGACGTACAATCAGACGATCGCTCGCTTTATTCGGGCGACGAGTACGGCCTTCAGGCTTACCCCATGGTGATACTGGGTGACGACCACCTGAAGTACGACCTTCACCACCACCATGCGGGTGATCGACCGGGTTCATCACAACACCGCGGACATGAGGACGCTTGCCCTTCCAGCGCATACGTCCAGCTTTGCCCCAGTTAATGTTGGATTGCTCAGCGTTGCCGACTTCGCCAACCGTTGCGCGGCAGGTGATTTCGACGTTGCGAATTTCGCCAGAGGGCATACGCAGTTGAGCGAAGCGACCTTCTTTAGCAACAAGCTGCACTGATGAACCTGCGGAGCGGGCAATCTTTGCGCCGCCACCTGGTTGCAGTTCAACAGCGTGAATAACGGTACCCAGTGGGATGTTACGCAGTGGCAAGTTATTGCCGGGCTTGATGTCAGCGGCCGGTCCTGCTTCGACGATATCGCCTTGGTTCAGCTTTGCAGGGCACAAGATATAACGCTTGTCGCCATCTGCATAGTGCAGCAGAGCAATGCGAGCAGTACGGTTCGGGTCGTACTCAATGTGAGCGACCTTGGCGGGTACGCCATCTTTGTCGTGACGACGGAAGTCAATCAGACGGTAAGCACGCTTATGCCCGCCACCACGGTGACGAGAAGTAACGCGACCGTTGTTGTTACGACCACCGGTCTTGTGCAAGGGGCGTACCAACGACTTCTCAGGGGTGGAACGAGTGATTTCGACAAAGTCGGAAACGCTCGCGCCACGGCGACCTGGAGTCGTGGGCTTGTATTTACGGATTCCCATGATGTTCCTCTACCTCTGACGCCTCAGGCCTGCTCGCCGAAGATGTCGATAGTGCCTTCACGCAGGGTGACGATGGCACGCTTCACGTCCTTACGGCGTCCGGTCCCTGTGCGGGTGCGGTACACCTTACCCTTGCGGTTCTGGGTAGCAATAGCGCCAATTTTGACACCGAAGATCTGCTCAATAGCGATCTTAATTTCGGTCTTGTTAGCGCGGGGGTCAACCTCGAATGTGTACTTACCCTGATCAACGAGGATCAGTGCTTTTTCAGTCACAACGGGTTTGAGGATGATGTCGCGGGGGTTCTTTCCCGCCTCAATCGTGCTCACTTGGCTTCCTCCTTGGTACCGAGGAAGGTCTGCAGAGCGCCGACTGTGAACACAATGTCATCTGAGTCGAGGACATCGTATGTGTTCAACTGGTCTGCCCATAGGACATGAACCTCGGGTAGGTTACGAAGGGACAGTGCTGTCATTTCTTCGTGTCGTTCGAGGACCACAAGAGCTTGACGATCCTCAACGATGTTTTGCAAGGCGGCTTTTGCTGCTTTGGTTGAGGGCTTTTCAAGTTCAACCAGAGCGGTCACCACGTGGATGCGGCCAGCACGTGCACGATCAGACAATGCTGAACGCAGAGCGCCCACCTTCATTTTCTTAGGTGTGCGCTGTGAGTAGTCACGAGGCTGTGGACCGTGGACAACACCACCACCGGTGAAATGAGGAGCACGGATAGAGCCTTGACGCGCGTTACCGGTTCCTTTCTGACGGAATGGTTTCTTGCCACCGCCAGAAACTTGTCCGCGTGTCTTTGTCGCGTGGGTGCCCTGACGTGCAGCGGCAAGCTGTGCGACGACTACTTGGTGCATCAAAGGAATGTTGGTATCCACGTCGAAAACTTCTGCAGGAAGTTCAACTGTTGTGGTCTTTTTTCCTTTGGCATCAAGAACATCAATGGTACGGATGTCAGACATAATCACGCGCCCTTCACAGAGGAGCGAACCAGGACCACGCCGTTCTTAGGGCCAGGAATAGCGCCGCTGATGAGCAGCAAGCCTTTTTCCGTGTCAACGGCTTGGATCTTCAGGTTCTGGACGGTACGACGAACGCCACCCATGCGGCCGGCCATGCGCTGTCCCTTGAAAATACGACCAGGTGTTGCACATGCGCCAATGGAGCCGGGCTTACGGTGGTTGCGGTGTGAACCGTGAGAAGCGGAAACACCTGCGAAGCCGTGGCGCTTCATGACACCTGCAAAGCCTTTGCCTTTGGTGTTACCGGAAACGTCCACAGCGGTACCGGGGGTAAAAACGTCAGCATTCAGTTCTTGGCCGAGTTCATAGGAATCAGCTTCAGAGGTACGTACCTCGACAAGATGACGCTTAGGAGCAACGCCTGCTTTGGCAAAGTGTCCGGCCAAAGGCTTGGTTACTTTGCGCGCGTCGATGTCTTCAAAGCCAAGCTGAATAGCGGTGTAGCCGTCAGTTTCTTCGGTGCGAAGCTGAGTGACGACATTGGTGCCGACCTGCACGACAGTCAGGGGCACGAGATGGCCGTTGGCATCCCAAACTTGGGTCATGCCGAGCTTACGGCCTAGCAGTGCCGTAATTGGCCTGCCAGCGTGCTGCTTCTTGTTGATTGTCATTGCAGATGTCCTCAGAGCTTGATCTCAATGTTGACGTCCGCGGGCAGGTCGAGTCGCATAAGCGAGTCAACAGCCTTCGGAGTCGGGTCGATGATGTCAATGAGCCGCTTGTGTGTGCGCATCTCAAAGTGTTCGCGGCTGTCCTTGTACTTGTGGGGTGACCGAATGACGACAAACACGTTCTTTTCGGTCGGCAGCGGTACTGGGCCTACAACGGTGGCTCCTGCTCGCTGCACGGTGTCCACGATCTTGCGCGCGGAACTGTCGATAACCTCATGGTCATACGACTTCAGCCGGATGCGGATCTTCTGTCCCGCCATGCCGTCCTACCTCTTCTCGTACAGATTCGTCACCGGTCCCCGCACTCGGGTGTGTCGCTATCTGAGCGACACTGTCCTAGCGCACGGTTCTCCCAGGTGGGAGGTGGACCGTTGTCTTGTCCAAAGATCACGGGCATTATGCCCTGCCCCACGTATTGACATGGGACAGCCCCGCTGCTGCGGGGCAACCGTTCAAGTCTGCCAGATAACACCCACTGAGATCAAGTCAAAAAGACTTTCGTGAATGTGAATCCAACGACAAGAACATTCCATCATGCACAGCACTTTTTGCATTGTGCATGACGCACGTCTTATAACACTCACCTACGGTACCCGCACTCGGGCGTGTCGTCCACTCGCTTCGTGAGACTTTCGCTCGCTTTTATAGAAAAAGCGCTTAAAATCCCTAGTTTTCCAGCGAAAAGTATTTTTATGTGACTTTCATTAAATCTTGTTTTGTATCTATTTGAAAGATATTTCCCATGCCGCTTTGGGAACTTATAACGCAGCACCTAGTGTGCTGACTAGTGACCTCTCCGCGTGGGTGGGAAACTTTTTAGAGAACAGGCAGCACGCATTCCAGCAGTAGCCTTCTCCCCTTGTAATACTTAAACGCTTATCGCAGGAGAGGGATCATGGATGTGTAAGGCATAAAAACTGCTCCCCGTTCATATCAACGGGGAGCAGTGATGCTCAAATTCTCAACGAGAGAGAATGAGAGTGAGATCAGGCTTGACGACGGCGAAGAATCAAAACACCTGCGCCAGCAGTAATGAGAGTAGCTGCTGAACCACCAAGCAACAGAGCGGTTGTACCGGTCGTTGCTAGTTGCTTGCCACCCTTACCCTTGGTAGGTTCTGGTTTCTTCATGTCCTTTTCAGGCGTAGGTTCCTTCATGTCCTTTTCAGGCTTAGGCTCCTTCATTTCCTTCTCAGGCATGGGGCAAGACATTGACATTTCAGTCTTACCACCAGCGAAAACAAAACCAGCCTTAGCTGTCGCAACAAGCTTACGATCCTTGCCTTCACCATCCCACTTATACGAAACCTTGTCAGTATCAGCAGGAAGCTCATCACCAGCAGGACACATCAGTTCAAAATCAAGAACCTCAGACTTTGGCTTTTCGCTGAAGTGCCAATAGCCAGTCACATTCGCTACACGACACTCAGGTGAAACTGCGGTATCGTCATTCCAATTCCATTCAGAAAGCTTGCCCCAAGAAGCAAAATTCCAGACTCCATCAGCTGTTTCTACACGTGTTTGTGCAGGGTCAGCAGGTTTGTAAGGAGTCGTCGCATTATCAGCGGAGGGCATCATAGCTGCCATAGAAAAGAGCGCTTCGGAGGGAGCAGGAAGCAAAGCTGTCACTTCAGCCGGCAGAGCTTGACCTGGGACATCGGATTCAAAATGGTGAATTGCTTGTACCTTGCTGATGCTACGGATAGTCGCAGCGTTGTACTTTTCCTGTTTGAACTTCACAGGGAATTCAGGGGCCATAACAGCATCGGCAAAAGGCTGTGCCACTGCATAGTAAGCATTACGTGTCGTATCTAGCGTAGGCTTCTCAAAGGTGCCCTGAACCAGTGGAACAGTCAGATCAAAGCTACGCGCAGCAGCTTCAAGGTTTCGGAAGTTTTCTTTCGAAACAGTGAAAAGATTCGCCGGCGTATCAATGGCGAGTGTCTTCAAAGTCTTGTAGTCATTATCTAAATCTTCAGCGTGAAGCCCGTCTGCCAGTTTGAAGTGAATTGTCAGCGTGCCATCCTCAGCATAGGTTGGTGGTTTTGCTGTATCAATCACCATATGATTTGGATATTGCGTGTCCGTATTAGCTGCACGGTAAGCAGCATCCCATGCAGCCGTATCCACCAGAACAGTCTGGTTTACAGAGACAACCGCTGGATCAATCTTCATTGAAATATGAAATTCCCCGCGAACCAGAAGATCAGAGAAAATTTTGTTGTAAGACTGGTTCACATCTGAAGTACCAAAAACCCGTGGAAGATAAGCTCCAATCCCGCTTCCGCTAATTTGCGTAACAAAAGCTTGACGTCCTTTTTCTTTTTTGGAGTTCCATGCGTCGATAACTGACTTCATATCCAATGTGCCACGATAGTCAATCGCATACGTATCTTTAGCTGGCACGCAGACCAATGAGGGGAAAAGTTTGTCTTCAGGATCCCCTGCAAGAATACCTTTATGGTCTTTAATGTCATTACGTCCGGCAGGGTTAATAGGTTCCGCATTCGTCGGAGCAATCACATTATTGTCATCAGCATTTGCAGCAACACTAAAAAGTAGCAGACCGCTACACGCCATAAGTGCTGCAGTGCCCGCAGCAACAGCCTGACGAAGATTTCGCATATGAGGAAACCTCTCTATAGATAAAGTTTAGAAGGGTAGCCCCCCCCCCCAAAAAAAAATTCCTTTATTAAGGTACATTGTTTCGTTTCCTTTGAAAAGAAAACAAAGCGAGATTTAGTTCATAGACACCATATTTATACGTATTCGTTATCTTTTCGTTCTATTAGTCGGTGCCATTCTTTTTCGCACAAACTTGCGTATAAAAGAAAACTTCCCTTATAGCAAAACAAGTGAAGGCCGCTACCTTACGGTAACGACCCTCACTTGCGAAAGAAAGTATCACACCATACTTACCGGTGCACTAGCTCCAGTAAGTATTCAGGTTACTCACTTCAAGATAGCGGTCACACGACCTGAACCAACGGTACGGCCACCCTCACGGATAGCGAAACCGAGGCCCGGTTCCATAGCGATCGGCTGGATCAGCTGAACAGTGATCTCGGTGTCGTCGCCAGGCATAACCATTTCGGTGCCTTCAGGAAGGGTGATAACGCCAGTCACGTCAGTGGTACGGAAGTAGAACTGCGGACGGTAGTTGGTGAAGAACGGGTTGTGACGGCCGCCTTCTTCCTTCTTGAGGATGTAAACCTGGCCGGTGAACTCGGTGTGCGGGGTGATGGTGCCAGGCTTGGCCACAACCTGACCACGCTCAACTTCATCACGCTTGGTGCCACGGAGCAACAGACCACAGTTCTCGCCAGCCCATGCCTCATCCATGGACTTGTGGAACATTTCAATACCGGTAACGGTGGTCTTTTGCGGATCACGGATACCGAGAATTTCAACTTCAGAGTTGATCGGCAGAGTACCGCGCTCCACACGACCGGTCACGACGGTGCCACGACCAGTAATGGTGAACACGTCTTCGATTGGCATAAGGAATGGCTTGTCCATATCACGCTCAGGGGTGGGCACGAAGGTGTCCACAGCGTTCATGAGTTCTTCAACCTTGCCAACCCACTGGGCATCGCCTTCAAGAGCCTTGAGAGCTGAAACCTGAACGATCGGAGCTTCACGATCAAAGCCCTGTGATTCAAGCAGGTCGCGGCATTCTTCCTCAACCAGCTCAAGCATTTCTTCGTCGTCAACCATGTCAGCCTTGTTCAAGGCGATCAAGATTGTCGGAACGCCGACCTGCTTGGCGAGCAGCACGTGCTCACGGGTCTGAGCCATTGGGCCGTCAGTAGCAGCAACCACGAGGATTGCGCCGTCCATCTGAGCGGCACCGGTAATCATGTTCTTAACGTAGTCAGCGTGGCCGGGAGCGTCAACGTGTGCATAGTGACGCGCCTCGGTCTGGTACTCCACGTGAGAAACGTTGATCGTGATACCACGATCGCGTTCTTCGGGAGCGTTGTCGACCTGGTCGAACGGGGTGAACTCGTTCAGGTCTGGGTACTTGTCATGCAGGACCTTGGTAATCGCCGCGGTCAGTGTGGTCTTGCCGTGGTCAACGTGACCAATGGTACCGATGTTAACGTGCGGCTTGGTGCGCTCGAACTTGGCCTTCGCCACTTGTGTCCTCCTGGACTCGGGTAGATTTTTCTCAGCCTATGGCTAGGTGTCACTTTAACACCCATCAGGGCATGAGACCTACAGGGTTATCATTGTGTGAGGCGAACCGCCATAATTACAACATGTAAATTCTGTTGTCCTCATGGCGATTCCACCTGTGGGACTCATTCGCCCCGAGACTTTCCGATGATCTCGTCCGCGACATTACGCGGGACCTCGGCGTAGCTATCGAACTGCATCGAATACACCGCGCGACCTTGCGTCTTTGAACGCAGATCACCGACATAACCGAACATTTCTGACAGCGGAACATGTGCGCGTACAACACGCACACCGTGCTGCTCATCCATTGACTGAATGGCACCACGACGAGAATTCAGGTCGCCGATCACGTCACCCATGTATTCCTCAGGTGTACGCACCTCGACGTCCATAATTGGTTCTAGCAGTACAGCAGAGGCTTTCTTTGCAGCCTCCTTCATTGCCATAGTACCAGCAATCTTGAATGCCATTTCAGACGAGTCAACGTCATGGTAAGCACCATCAAGCAGTGTCGCGCGGACACCCACCATCGGGTAACCAGCCAAAACACCAGTCTGCATAGCATCTTGGATACCAGCATCAACAGATGGAATGTACTCGCGTGGAACACGGCCACCAGTGACCTTATCCACGAACTCGTAATCCTTCTCTGAATCAGCTTCGATAGGCTCAAGAGCAATAATGACACGCGCGAACTGACCAGAACCACCGGTCTGCTTCTTATGCGTGTACTCGTGCTTCTCCACAGCCTTACGAATGGTTTCACGGTAAGCAACCATCGGCTTACCAACATTCGCCTCAACCTTGAATTCGCGACGCATACGGTCAACGATGATGTCAAGGTGAAGCTCACCCATACCGCCGATAATTGTCTGACCGGTTTCTGGATCCAACTCAACAGTGAATGTTGGGTCTTCTTCAGCAAGCTTCTGGATAGCAATACCCATTTTTTCCTGGTCAGCCTTCGACTTTGGCTCTACAGCCACGTGAATAACCGGCTTCGGGAATGTCATGGATTCCAGAATTACTTGCTTATCAAGGGCACTCAAAGTATCACCAGTAGTGGTGTCTTTCAGACCAATAACCGCGTAAATGTGACCAGCATGTGCCACATCGACAGGGTTTTCCTTATTGGAGTGCATCTGGAAGATCTTGCCGATACGTTCCTTCTTGCCCTTCGTGGAATTCGATACCTGAGCACCCTGCTCCACTTTACCTGCGTACACGCGGATGAAGGTAAGTTTGCCGTAGAAGGGGTGAGCAGCAATCTTGAATGCCAAAGCAGCAAAAGGCTCAGAATCAGAAGGCAGACGTGTTTCAGTCGGCTCCTCATCCTCAGCACCTGGCTTAAAGCCTTTCACCGGAGGAATATCCAAAGGTGAAGGCAAGAAGTCGATCACAGCGTCCAGAACAGGCTGAACACCCATGTTACGCAAAGCAGTTCCACAGTACACGGGGAAAGCACGACCAGCGATCGTCAATTCACGGATACCGGCTTTGATCTGCTCAGATGTGAGCTCACCATTTTCCAAGTAGGCTTCGGTGAGTTCATCATTTGCGTCAGCTGCTGCTTCCATCAACGCTTCGCGGTATTCCTCAGCTTTTTCTTGCAGCTCAGCAGGAATTTCGCCACGCACAACGAGGGCACCCATTGTTGGCTGACCATTTTCATCTTTCGCCGGATAGCGAACCGATTCCATGGTAATCAAGTCAACGGTACCCTCGAATTCGTTTTCTGCACCAATAGGAAGGTGCATCACGATCGGAGTAGCATTCAGACGGTCTTTAATGGTCTGAACCGAGAAGTAGAAATCCGCGCCCATCTTGTCCATCTTGTTGATGAAGCAGATACGCGGAACATCGTACTTATCAGCCTGACGCCACACGGTTTCAGACTGAGGTTCTACACCTTCCTTGCCGTCAAAAACAGCAACAGCACCATCGAGAACACGCAAGGAGCGTTCCACCTCAACGGTGAAGTCCACGTGTCCGGGGGTGTCAATCACGTTAATCTGGTTGCCGTTCCAGAAAGATGTCACAGCTGCCGAGGTGATGGTGATACCACGCTCTTTTTCCTGTTCCATCCAGTCAGTGGTGGACGCACCATCATGCGTTTCACCAATCTTGTAGTTAATACCCGTGTAGAACAAAATACGTTCCGTCACGGTGGTCTTACCGGCATCAATGTGAGCCATGATGCCGATGTTGCGGACCTTCTTCAGGTCGGTCAACACCTCAAGTGCCACGGAGTCAATCCTTCGTTCGTATTACTCAGTTGGTTTGTCGTTCGTTAATTTTCTGACGATAAGTGAAGCCCACAATCGCATACAGCAGAATATAAGCCCACTTATCCAGACGATTACCAGCGGTAGTGAGCGAAAGCGCGGTTCGACTCTGCCATCTTATGCATGTCTTCACGACGCTTGACAGCAGCACCTAAGCCGTTGGAGGCATCAAGAATTTCATTCGCGAGGCGCTCAGTCATTGTCTTTTCACGACGCTGACGTGAGTAGTCCACCAACCAACGCAAAGCAAGCGTGGTTGCACGTGCAGGACGAACCTCAACCGGAACCTGGTAAGTCGCACCACCAACACGGCGTGAACGAACTTCCAGAGCAGGACGAATATTGTCCATAGCGCGCTTGAGAACGGTAACCGGATCTTGCTCTGTACGTTCACGAACAGTTTCTAACGCGCCGTAAACAATACGCTCAGCAACAGTCTTTTTACCGTCCAAAAGAACACGGTTGACCAGCTGGGTCACCATCTTTGAGCCGTAAACCGGATCATCAACCAAAGGACGCTTGGGAGCGGGGCCCTTACGAGGCATTACTTCTTCTCCTTCTTTGCGCCATAGCGGGAACGAGCCTGCTTACGATTACGAACACCCTGAGTATCCAAGGAACCGCGAACAATGCGGTAACGAACACCAGGAAGGTCCTTTACACGACCGCCACGAACGAGCACAATCGAGTGCTCCTGCAAATTGTGGCCTTCACCGGGAATATATGCCGTAACCTCAATACCAGAGGAAAGACGTACACGAGCCACCTTACGCAAAGCCGAGTTCGGCTTCTTTGGGGTGGTGGTGTACACACGAGTGCATACGCCGCGACGCTGGGGTGAACCCTTCAGCGCAGGGGTCTTCACCTTTGAGCGCTTCGAGCTGCGACCCTTGCGGACGAGCTGCTGAATAGTTGGCACTGGGACTCCAGTTCTTGTTCCGTCTTTAGCTAAGCATTCTGCTCAACTCTTATAGGTCAGTCTGCCGCTTATCTTGCCCCTTTCAACGGACACACGTATCCGTCACAGGGCCGGAATGCCATGATGAAAACCCACATGAAGGTAATCAGAGAATGACACCCGGAGCTCCGACGGAACGGAACCCGCATACCTCACATACATAAGGCACCACGCACAGCGTGGAAAAGGAACCCGACATAGCGGGCTACCTCACGTAACATTAGTTGCCAGGGCCAGACAGGTCAAGGCGAGATAACGTGATTCCACACACCTTAGAAAACATAACAATCTCCACGTACCACACCCACCTACGAGAAAGGCCCTGAAACACCTAAGTGTTCCAGGGCCCCTGCTACCAAGAAGAATCCTCCTTGACAGCTCAATCACTCATGGAAAGACATTCCAAAATCAATGTTGCCCAGAGCTTCAAGGAAATCCTCTGAAACCTCACCATCTTGGAAATCCAACTCAGAATAGTTGGAATTTGCCAAAGCCTCCGGTGTTGGCTCCACACGAATATCGTTGTAACGAGCCAAACCTGTACCAGCAGGAATGAGCTTACCGAGGATCACATTCTCCTTCAGACCCACCAAAGAATCTGACTTACCATTCATGGCAGCCTCAGTCAGAACCTTCGTGGTTTCCTGGAAGGACGCAGCAGAAAGCCACGAATCCGTTGCCAACGAAGCCTTCGTAATACCCATAAGCATCTGACGACCTGATGCAGGCTGACCACCCTCAGCAGCAACCTTACGGTTCTGAGCCAAATAGAGCATACGATCAACCAGTTCACCCGGCATAAAGGACGTATCGCCCGGCTCAAGAATCGTGATCTTACGCAGCATCTGGCGGACAATCACCTCAATATGCTTGGAGTGAATACCTACACCCTGATCGCGGTACACCTTCTGAACCTCATCAACAAGCTGCTTCTGAGCCACATTACGACCCATAATACGCAGAACTTCCTTCGGGTCCAGCTGGCCTTCAGTCAACGGCGTTCCCGCATCCACATGCTGGCCTTCGCTCACCAAAAGCTTCTGGCGACGAGACAACTCGATAACAAGATCTTCTTTCGCATCATCACGTGTCACAACCACGCGACGCACAGCCGGATCTTCATCATCAATATGAATACGACCAGCAGCCTCAACCAGCTTAGCTTCAACCTTCGGTGTACGAGCCTCAAATAATTCCTGCACACGCGGCAGACCCTGCGTAATGTCAGCTGCAGAAGCCGCACCACCCGTGTGGAAGGTACGCATCGTCAGCTGAGTACCAGGCTCACCAATCGACTGAGCAGCAATAATACCGACAGCCTCACCGATATCCACCTGCTTACCTGTAGCAAGTGAACGACCATAACATGTCGCACACGTCCCCACCTGAGATTCGCAGGTCAGCACCGAACGACACACAACCTCAGCCACACCAGCCTGAATCAAGGCAGACAACAAATCGTCACCCAAATCCATACCGGCAGAAGCCAAAACAGTGCCATCCTCAGCGACAACATCACGCGCTAAAGTACGGGCGTAAGCAGTAGTTTGCACAGTTTCAAGAGCAACCCACTGGCCGGACTCGTCCTGCTGAGCAATCGGAATACGAATACCACCACGCGTACCACAGTCAGCCTCACGCACAATCACATCCTGCGAGACGTCAACCAAACGACGAGTCAAATACCCTGACTCAGCAGTACGCAAAGCCGTATCAGCCAGACCCTTACGGGCACCGTGCGTCGCAATGAAGTATTCAAGAACCGTCAGACCTTCACGGTAATTCGCCTTAATTGGACGCTCAATAAGCTTCTGCTTCGGGTCAGACACCAGACCACGCATACCTGCAAGCTGCTGGACCTGACTCCAGTTACCACGAGCACCAGAGGAAACCATACGGTACACGGTGTTGCGTTCGTCAAAGTTCGCGCGCATATCGTCAGCGACCTTTTCCGTACACTCCAACCACAACTTCACAAGTTCCTCATAACGAGTGTCCTCAGAAATGAAGCCGGTTTCGTACTGATCTTGAATCTGAGCTGCTCGTTCCTCATACTGAGCCAAAATCGACTCTTTACGAGGAGAAGCCTGAATATCAGAGAAAGAAATCGTAATACCCGACCACGTGGACCAGTGGAAGCCAGCACTCTTAAGAGCATCAAGACTTTCCGCTACCAGAACATTGGGATAGCGTTCCGTCAAAGAGTTCACGATATTTGCGAGCTGCTTCTTACCAACAACCTCATTAACATACGGGAAGTCCACAGGCAGTTGCTCATTGAAAATCGCGCGGCCCAATGAAGTTTCCAGCAGGACATCATCACCTGTAGACCAGCCTTCAGGAGCCTGCCAATCCACCGGAGGAACAATGTCATCAAAACGAATCAGGGCACGAGCATTCAAGTCCAGATCACCATTGTCGAAAGCCATAATTGCTTCACCAACAGAGGAGAAGGACGGAATAACCTCATTGCCCTGCTCATCACGAGCTAACGCAACAGCCGGATCAGGCTCTGATGTCAAATGGAACAAACCAATAATCATATCCTGAGAAGGCATAGCCACCGGACGACCATCAGAAGGCTTAAGAATGTTATTCGTTGACAGCATAAGGATACGAGCCTCAGCTTGAGCCTCCGCACCTAAAGGCAAGTGAACAGCCATCTGGTCGCCATCGAAGTCAGCGTTAAAAGCTTCACAAGCCAGCGGATGCAGCTGAATTGCTTTACCTTCGATGAGCTGAGGTTCGAATGCCTGAATACCGAGGCGGTGCAGCGTAGGTGCACGGTTCAGCAATACAGGATGCTCACGAATCACGTCATCAAGCACGTCCCACACTTCCGGACGCTGACGCTCAACCTTACGCTTTGCTGCCTTCACATTCTGCGCAAAATTCTTTTCCACCAGACGTTTCATAACGAAAGGCTTGAAAAGTTCCAAAGCCATTTGCTTAGGCAAACCACACTGATGCAGTCGCAACTGAGGACCGACAACGATAACGCTACGGCCTGAATAATCCACACGCTTACCCAGCAAGTTCTGACGGAAACGCCCTTGCTTACCTTTCAGCATGTCAGAAATCGACTTCAGCGGACGGTTACCTGGGCCGGCAACCGGACGACCACGACGACCATTATCAAACAACGCATCCACGGACTCTTGGAGCATACGCTTCTCGTTGTTCACAATGATCTCAGGTGCGCCCAACTCAAGCAGACGACGCAGACGAGTATTACGGTTAATCACACGACGGTACAAATCATTCAGGTCTGAGGTAGCAAAACGGCCACCATCAAGCTGAACCATCGGACGTAAATCCGGCGGGATCACAGGGATATTTGTCAGCACCATCGACTCAGGAGCATTCCCCGTCGCAATGAAAGCATTAATTACTTTCAAACGCTTAATCGCCCGGGTTTTACGTGGACCAGTTTCTGTCTGGATAATCTGGCGTAATGCGGCTACTTCACCTTCAAGGTCAAAGGTCTGCAGGCGCTTTTGGATAGCAGACGCCCCCATATCTCCCTTGAAGTAAGTGCCATAGCGTGTTTTCATCGCACGGTACAGACGCTCGTCGCCTTCAAGATCGCCCACTTTCAGATCTTTGAAGCGTTCCCACACAGCCTCAAGACCCTCAATATCAGCATCATAACGACGACGAATACGTGCCATCTCTTTGTCGAGATTCTTACGGATCTTTTCACGCTCAGCCGCTGAAGCACCATCTGCTTCAAGGGCAGCCAGATCCGCCTCAGCCTGTTCTGCGCACTCATTGATAGCGGCATCACGCTGAGATTCTAAATGGCCTTTTTCAACTTCAAGTTCACCGCGCAGATCTGCAAGGTCCTCGTCACGGCCCTTTTCATCCACCTCAGTAATCATGTAGGCAGCGAAATAGATGACCTTTTCCAAGTCCTTTGGTGCCAGATTCAGCACGTAGCCTAAACGAGAAGGCACGCCTTTGAAATACCAAATGTGTGTGACAGGTGCAGCAAGATCAATATGGCCCATGCGTTCACGACGAACCTTTGAGCGCGTGACCTCAACACCACACTTTTCACAAATAATGCCCTTGTAGCGTACGCGCTTGTACTTACCGCAGGCACATTCCCAGTCGCGTGTCGGACCGAAAATTTGTTCACCAAATAGGCCGTCACGCTCAGGCTTGAGGGTACGGTAGTTAATAGTTTCAGGTTTCTTCACCTCACCCCATGACCAACCGCCCTGGGTCACAGGACCAATATTATCGGCGGTTGCTAGGGTGATTTTCAGGCTGTCGAAAGTCTTTGCGTCCAACAACGTCTTTTCTCCTCGTCAGTTCTCAGATCGCATCGATCGTGGCAGCAGCATTCGGACGGGCTTCAAGAGAGATGCCGAGGTCTTCACGCATATCGAAGTTCTCGTCCTCATCTTTCAGATCAATGACGTTACCTGCAGCGTCGAGAGCTTCGACATTCAAGCACAAGGAACGCATTTCCTGAATAAGGACGCGGAAAGATTCGGGGATACCCGGTTCAGGAATATCCTCGCCCTTCACAATTGCTTCATAGACTTTCACACGACCGGTTGTGTCATCGGACTTGATAGTTAGTAATTCTTGCAGCGCATAGGCAGCACCGTATGCTTCCAGCGCCCACACTTCCATTTCACCGAAACGCTGACCACCGAATTGAGCCTTACCGCCCAATGGCTGCTGCGTAATCATTGAGTATGGGCCTGTGGAACGTGCGTGAATCTTGTCATCAACCAGGTGATGCAGTTTCAGCATGTACGCATAACCCACAGCAATCGGATACGGGAAAGGTTCACCCGAACGCCCATCAAAGAGTCGGGCCTTACCGTATTCATTCGTGAGTTTACCGCCGTCACGGCTGGGGTTCACGTAGCGAAGCAGACCGGAAAGCTCCCCGGCTTCCAAACCATCAAAGACAGGGGTTGCCACCAAACTATTCGGAGCAGCTTTCACTGCTTCTGCAGGTAGGTGGGTTGTCCACTCCTCCCCTGCTTCAACAGCTTCAGTAGCATCCCATCCTTGATGCGCAAGCCAACCAAGGTGATATTCAAGCACCTGACCCACGTTCATACGACCGGGAACACCAAGCGGGTTCAAGATAATATCCACCGGTGTACCATCCTCAAGGAACGGCATGTCTTCAACCGGCAGGATCTTTGAAACCACACCCTTATTTCCGTGGCGGCCGGCCATCTTGTCACCAATGGTGATCTTACGACGCTGGGCCACATACACGCGTACAGTTTGACGTACTCCGGGGTTCAGTTCGTCTTCGTCCTCATTGAATTCGCGGACGCCAATGACGATACCTTCTTCACCGTGAGGAACACGCAAAGAGGTGTCACGCACCTCGCGGGCTTTTTCGCCGAAAATTGCACGCAGCAAACGTTCTTCTGAGGTAAGTTCAGTTTCACCCTTCGGTGTCACCTTACCGACAAGAATATCGCCAGCAGTAACTTCAGCACCGATACGAATGATGCCACGTTCATCCAAATCAGCCAAAGATTCTTCCGACACATTCGGAATATCGCGGGTGATTTCCTCATCACCGAGCTTCGTTTCACGAGCATCGACTTCGTATTCTTCAATATGAATCGAGGTGAGGATGTCTTCTTCCACGACACGACGCGACAAAATAATCGCGTCCTCGTAGTTCAAACCTTCCCAGGACATGTAAGCCACAAGTAAGTTCTTACCTAAAGCAACTTCGCCATGATCGGTTGCAGGACCGTCAGCAAGGACAGTTCCAACTTCCACGCGGTCACCCTCATCAACAATGACACGTTGATTCGTGCAGTTACCCGGGTTAGAACGCTCAAACTTTTCCAAACGGTACGTGTCACGTCCACCGTCATCAGTTGCGACAACAATCAGGTCGGCACTTACCTCAGTAACGACACCTGGGCGGCTGGCAAGGACCATTTCACCGGAGTCTTGCGCCGCACGACGTTCCATACCGGTTCCCACAAGAGGAGCTTCAGTTGTCAGCAAAGGCACAGCCTGACGCTGCATGTTCGCACCCATCAATGCGCGGTTTGCGTCATCGTGCTCAAGGAAGGGGATGAAAGCTGTCGCAACAGACACCATCTGACGTGCGGAAACGTCCATGTAGTCAATGCGGTCGCGTGCAACCAGAGTCGGATCTTCACCGGCAACACGGCACAGAACAAATTCTTCAGCAAAGGAACCATCATCATTCAGACGAGATGATGCCTGAGCAATAAAGTGACCAAATTCGTCATCAGCAGTCAAATAAGCTACTTCATTTGTCACTCGGCCCTCACGCACCACACGGTACGGGGTTTCAATGAAACCGAAGGGGTTAATACGAGCAAATGTTGCAAGTGAACCAATCAGACCAATGTTTGGACCTTCAGGGGTTTCAATCGGACACATACGACCGTAGTGGGAGGGGTGAACGTCACGCACTTCCATGCCTGCACGGTCACGCGACAAACCACCCGGACCAAGTGCTGACAGGCGGCGCTTGTGAGTCAAACCAGCCAGCGGATTATTTTGATCCATGAACTGTGAAAGCTGTGAAGTACCGAAGAACTCTTTAATAGCTGCCACAACCGGGCGAATATTAATCAGGGATTGCGGCGTAATGGAATCCGCTTCCTGAGTGGTCATACGTTCACGTACGGTACGTTCCATACGGGCAAGACCCACACGCACCTGCGCCTGAATCAATTCACCAACAGCGCGGATACGACGGTTACCAAAGTGGTCAATGTCGTCAGCTTCAACACGTACCTGAACGGATTGCCCATTACGAATACCCGCGAAAGCCTTATCACCTTGATGGAGTGAAAGCAGGTATTTCACCGTCGCTACGATGTCCTCAAGTGTGAGGGTTGATTCCTTCGGAGAAGCATCGAGGGCAAGTTTACGGTTAATCTTGTAACGTCCTACCTTAGCTAAGTCGTAACGCTTAGCATCGAAGTAGAAGTTATTCAAAAGCGTCTGAGCAGCATCCACGTTGGCAGGCTCCCCGGGACGCAGTTTGCGGTAAATATCGGTGAGAGCTTCTTCCTGAGTGTGGACCGTGTCTTTTTCTAAGGTTTCAAGCAAAACAGGGTAGTCCGCGAATGCGTCACGGATTTCGCCTTCGGTCATGCCGATAGCCTTAAGGAAATGAGTCACAGACTGCTTACGTTTGCGATCAATACGTACGCCTACAGAGTCACGTTTGTCGATTTCAAATTCGAGCCATGCGCCGCGTGATGGAATGATCTTGGCTCCGAACACATCTTTGTCAGAAGTACGGTCTGATGTACGTTCAAAGTACACACCCGGGGAACGTACCAACTGGGAAACAACTACGCGTTCAGTGCCATTAATGATGAATGTGCCACGTGGCGTCATTAAGGGGAAATCACCCATAAAGACGGTCTGTGACTTGATTTCACCGGTCATGTAGTTCATGAACTCAGCGGTCACGTACATGGGTGCTGAGTAGGTATAGTCTTTGGTTTTTGCTTCTTCGACCGTGTATTTAGGTCGTTCGAGGCGATGGTCCCTGAAAGACAGGGCCATAGTTCCACCAAGATCTTCAATAGGAGAAATTTCTTCGAAGATTTCTTCAAGACCAGAAACATCGGGGACATCATTACGTCCGGCAGCTTGTGCTGCTTCAACACGAGCTTTCCAAGCATCATTACCGAGGAGCCAATCAAAGCTCTCGATCTGGAGGCCAAGAAGATTGGGGGCTTGGAGCGGTTCGCTTAGTTTCGCGAACGAGATACGAGTCCTCAGCTGGTGAGAAGTTTCGGAAGCGGAGTGACTGTCAGCCACGGGGGTCCTTCCCTGCGTTTTCGATGCGCGTGCGCACTTGCGGACCATTACCTGACTCCGTTCTTATCCGCCAAGCGCCTGTTACGGCGGGTAGATACGGGTCACCTCGGACATAGCAAGGCACAAACTCTCATGCTAGGCTTTTCCGCTTATTTCTTCAATAGACACAGCACTTTGTGCCCATTCTCACTAACAGGGTGCGGAGAGACTCATAATATCCACACTCAGGAAGTACTCATATAAAAACCCTAATCACAGGGATTAGGGTAATAAAAGCTCCTGCGGTTGGACTCGAACCAACAACCGTCCGATTAACAGTCGGATGCTCTGCCATTGAGCTACGCAGGAATGCTTACGCAAGTAAGAACTTTAGCGACTGAACTCCCCTTCGCGCAAATCAAAAAAAGGGAAACAGATCACCAAATGCGACCACTCCCCTAAATTTTCGTCTTTTTTCGCCATTTTACGCAGGTTATTCACCTATTCAATTCCTCAGATATCCATATTCCACATATGGACTTTCTGTATTACTTACACAAAACCCTCACAAGGCTGTAAAATGTACACGCCCCAATAGCTCAGTCGGTCAGAGCAACGGACTCATAATCCGTCGGTCGTCGGTTCAAGCCCGACTTGGGGCACCAGAAAGCCTAGGCTATCAACGAGAAATCGCTGATCTTCCAGGCTTTATTTATTGAAAATCAACACGTAATTGGACAAGCAAACTTCTCATTCAGCTTCCCATACAGAGCATCTCAAAACCGAGCGTGTCTTTTATGCTCATATTTATGAACCAAAGCTCAAAATACCTGTCTATTGACAATGTGTCGTAACTGAACTTCAGGAACCACTACTCAAAAGGGAACACACCAAAGGCAAACACTCCAAAAAGAAAAAGAAAGAGGTCCGACACTATACATGTCGAACCTCATTTCACAGTCAAATTCCTAATTTCGCCAAGCAGAAGCACGCTGACCAGCAACCCATGCTGCCACCTGCGTACGACGTTGCAAACCCATTTTGGATAAAAGCGACGTAATATGATTCTTCACAGTTTTTTCAGCAACACCAAGTTTTTCACCGATTTCACGGTTAGATAAACCATCACCAATCAGGTCTAACACCTTACGTTCTGAAGGAGTAAGGTCCGCCGTCGGATCATCATGATCGGCACGACGGCGTGTTAATGTACGTTCGTCCAAAAGAACACGACCCTCTGCAACCGCTTTAATGACATCAGTAATTTCAGCGCCACGCACAGTTTTCAACACATAAGCACGCGCCCCAGCCCCCAATGATTCTGCAAGGGCTTTATCATCATCAAAACTGGTCAACACAACCGGTAAAACTTCCGGAGCCTTCTCATGCAAAGCCTGCATGATATCTATGCCCGTCCCATCCGGCAATTGCAGATCCACAAGAATCACATGCGGACGAACCAGTTCAGCACGACGCACTGCGTCAGCAACAGTCCCAGCTTCAGCGACAACCTCTAAAGCCTCATCACGATCAATAATCTCAGCAATTCCACGACGAACAATCTCATGATCGTCAACGATCATTACACGAATAATCTCATGCATTTTTTCAGTTTCGCTCACGTATTCCATCCTAACGGCCCCAGCGGTTACGCTGTCTTTTCTGCTTTATTTTTTCGTAAAAACTCAACTGCTGCACGTGCCGCAGCATGCTCAGCATGTTTCTTTGAGGTCGCGCTCCCCTGACCAACAGCCTCATCCAACGCCTCAACAAACGCATAAGCAGTAAATTCACGACAATGGTCAGGACCACGACCTTCTACTTCGTAACGCACCTGCCCTAAATCATGCGCAAGCGCATATTCAACAAATGTTGTCTTCCAATCCTGAGCTGCACCTTTATGAGCCGCGCGCTCAAGTAAGAAACCCAGATGCTCCAAAACCACAATTCGTGCCACCGCAAAACCATGCGTCAGATAGGTGGCCCCCACCAATGCTTCAAAGGTATCCGACAAAATCGAATCCTTATCACGCCCACCATATGCATGTTCACCACGACCCAAACGAATATAGTCACCCAAATGAATACGACGTGCCGCTAAAGCTAAAGGCTCCTGCGCGACTGTTGCCGCACGCATACGGGACAAATCAGACTCTGGCAAGTCAGGGTGTTTCGTGTACAGGTATTCAGCAGTCACAATCGACAAAACGGAATCACCTAAGAACTCTAAACGCTCATTATTAGGTAGGCCTCCGGCTTCATTTGCCCATGAGCGATGCACCAAAGCAAGGTCCAACAGTTCCGTATCAACCGAAACACCCCAGGTTTCTAAAAGAAGTTTCGGGTCTGATTGTGGTGGTTGAGGTAGTTTTGACTTACGGCTCATGCATCAGCACTTTCATTACCATGAAGAAGTTCAGCTAAAGCAGCGAAACGTGAATCAATAACAACATGTTCATGGTCCGGCGGCAAATTCTCCCATTTTTCGCCGCAGTCAGAACATAAACCTAAACAATCAGGAGAACACAAAGGTCGGTCCTCCACCAAAGTCACAATAGCATCCCGTAACAATGGCTCAATGCCAAGCGTATCGTGAGAGCCAATAAGGTACACGTAGTTTTCGTCTGTTTCCTTATCACTGGCATCTGGCGGAAGGTGTTCAAAAAACATTTCCGCAATTTCCACACGATGCTCACGCTCAACAGGATCTAAACATCGCACACATTCACCATGCAATATCACATCCGTATATGCGCGAAGAAGCACACCATTATCTACTGAAGTAATTTCCGCTTCAATTGTCAGCACCGTCCCCGTGGGCACACTCATCACAGGAGTCCCCAAATCATCAGGAACATTCCATTGAAGAATTGTTTCTTTACGTGCTCCTATATGACGAGGCAGATCAACAAGAGAAATTTCAAGAGATTGTTCAGTCATGTTTCACATCAATATCTGTACGATCAACACCTGTACGCTCCGCAATCGTTCGACGACCCGCGTCTGTACGGCGTTGGAGATCTTTAAGCAAGGCAGACAATTCAGTTAAACACTGCGCCGCATACTCATCCGCACCTGAACGCAATTGCGCATCTGTACGACGAGCCTCTGCAACAATTTGATGCGCACGATCATGAGCCATCTGAGTAATATTTTCTTGACTCATCATACGTTCTGCTTGTGCTTGAGCTTCCTCGCGGATTCGCTGCGCTTCCTCATGAGCTTTATCAAGCAGATCATGCGCTTCCTCTTCGGTATGCGTCAGCAAAGTATGCGATTGTTCCGAAGCATCATTGACCAGTTGCTCAGCTTTAGTACGCGCTTCCTCCAACGTGGATTGAGCGCGCGCATTGGCTTCAGCAATCGTAGTTTCGGCAGCAGAATCAGCGCGACCAAGAACAGCATCAGCATCAGCAACAACAGCATCAGCAGCAACCAGATCTTCAGGTAATGCTTCACGCGCCTGATCTAAAAGATCCAAGATTTCTGCTTTATTCACCATAACCAGAGCAGAAAGCGGAACTACGCGAGCATCCTCAATAAGATCTTCAATACGGTCAAGTACAGCAATCACCGTTGAAGGTCCGTAAACAGTTTGGTCATCCCATTCCTGAACTTCAGTGTCTGACATCAGTCCTCCAGGTCGCTGTAAGCCGAGTGAACGGCATTCCTACACATTTGCTCTATTGTCCCTCATAAAAGAGTAAATTTGAGGAGGAACATACCGAGAAATGTCCATTCCCCATGCAAAAAGTTCACGCACCAGCGATGAAGACACATGAGCATATTCTGGGGCCGTTGGAATCCACAACGTTTCTACTCCTCCAATTTCACGATTCACCACGGCCTGCGGCATTTCTGCGCTAACGTCATCGTTTCCTCGTATCCCCTTTATAACGAAACGCGCGTCCACCTCATGGCAAAAATCCACCACAGTGCCTCGCATTTCTTTCACACGCACATGCGCAATGCCGGCAATTACTGAGCGAATCATTTCTACACGCTCAGACGCAGTGTAGGTGTGTGTTTTCGCGCGATTAGTTCCAACCGCGATAACGAGTTCATCAACACATTGGGATGCACGTTGAACTAAATCAAGATGACCGCATGTGAAAGGGTCAAAGCTCCCTGGAAAAACAGCAATCGATGGACGAGTCATACGTGCTCTCGCATATCAATATCCTCATCGTGTTTCATTTCTTGGAGAGGCGGTCCCGCGAACCAGCATCGTGTTTCCCCCCAAGTGGATATGTCCTCACATTGCAAAAAAGTTGGCCACACAGGTTCTGGGCTACGCAACGAACGTTCAATGACAACCAATGTATCTGGCATAATCCACGGTCCAAGATCATTGAGTACTTTTTCAAGCTCCCCCTCAGGTAAATCGTAAGGAGGATCAACAAAGACAAGGGTGTATTCTCCCGACAAAAGCGGCATAGATTGGCGTGTACGCAAGAAAAAGCCAACATCTTTGGCCACAATACGTCCGTACAAAGCAGTGGCAGCAATATTCGTTTTCATTGAGGCTACAGCGCTTCGTGCTTGGTCAACAAAAGTTGCACTGCTTGCACCACGTGAAAGAGCTTCAAGTCCAAGTGCGCCACTACCCGCATACAAGTCGAGCACGCAGGCATTTTCCAACACATCCCAATGTTCAAGACGTGAAAATAATGCTTCTCGGACACGTTCTGATGTGGGTCGTGTTCCCTTTGCTGGCACCGACAGCAAACGACCTTTCGCAACACCTGCCACAATCCTACTCATGTGCGTATCCTACGCACCTACATATGAGTGGCTCAAAAGGAATACGAAAAATGGTTTCTGCACAGCACGCGCACATATTGTTGAGGTGCTTGCGCATATTCCTTGCTGCTTATACGTTTAGCTACGCTCCATCCACATGATTTCCTCACTATCACGAGCGCGTAATTCTTGACGTAAAAGCGGGTATTTTTGCAAAGCCGGATCATCCTCAATAAGGATAAGAGCAGCTTCACGAGCTTTCTCGATAATTATTCCGTCACGTATAACAGACAGGAATTGAAGCCCTGACGAACGCCCCGATTGTTCAGCCCCGATCACGTCTCCTTCACGACGAAGTGCAAGGTCAGCCTCAGCCAATTGAAAACCGTCCTGTGTTGCAGCAAATGCTTCAAGGCGACGCAACGATACGTCTGCGATTCCATGACGATGAACAGCCATACATACTGAAGGTTTCGACGAGCGCCCCACGCGGCCACGTAACTGGTGTAATTGCGACAGGCCAAACTGCTGCGCGTCCATAATGACCATCATCGTTGCTTCTGGGACATCAACTCCCACTTCAATCACTGTTGTTGCGACCAGCAATGGCATTTTTCCTGAAGCAAAATCAGACATGATACGCGTTTTTTCTTCAGTAGTGTTGCGTCCTGTCAGTGTGGCGATAGCAATTCCTTGTAGCGCAGGTATTTTCCCTAAGTAAGCAGAAACGCCTTCAACACTCGCCACCTCTTGGCGCGTTCTTTCCCCTTTTCCTGCGTGTTCCTGAGGGGATACTATGCGTTTTTCATTCAAATCGTCACGAAGATCAGTTGTGTTATTTTCTAGATCTTCCTCGGTATCTTCGCAGTCAATACGAGGACACACCACGTACACACGGCCTCCTGAAGTAATTTCTTCACGCGCTCGCTGCCATATACGTTCAAACCACAGCTTTTTCTCTGCATCAACAAGGTAAGTAGATACAGGGTGACGACCAGCTGGGAGTCCTTTCATATGAGTTTGTTCAAGGTCTGCAAAAACAGTCATTGCGATAGTTCGAGGAATCGGAGTGGCTGTCATAACAATTTGATGCGGTATTCCGCTACGTGAGGCCTGACGTAAACGGTCGCGCTGGCTCACCCCAAAACGGTGTTGTTCATCTATTACAACAAGGGCGAGGTCAGCAAATTGCACATCCTCATTGAGTAAGGCATGTGTTCCTATAACAATGCATGGCTGCCCATTATTTATTTCAGTCAGAATGTGACGGCGCTGGGCCGGTGGTGTTGTCGCTGTCAGCAAGTACAAGGGGAAAGCTGTTTCTGGCGCGCCTTGTATCGGTTCAGTCAAGCGTTGGAGTGAGGCATAGTGTTGCTGCGCTAAAACTTCGGTTGGAGCAAGTAAAGCGCCTTGATGTCCTGCCCCGACGACTTGCGTCAGCGCAGCAAGGGCAACCACTGTTTTACCCGCTCCCACATCGGCTTGGAGTAAACGTTGGCTTGGTTTGCTACTTTCTAATTCACAGCTGAGGGTATTAAGAGCTTCTTTTTGAGCGTCAGTTAGTGCGAAAGGCAGGCAATCTAACAGTTTGTTCACAAGGGCATTGTTTTCTTTCGGGCTTTGCGGGGCCGAAGCATTGCGGGTAGCTTCACGCATACTCAGTAAGGCGATATGCAGGGTGAAAGCTTCTATCCAAGCTAGTGAGTGTCGTGCCTGTTTAACTGTTTCATCATTTGCGGGTTGGTGGAGATCACGTATTGCCGTGGCGCGAGAAACTAAACCATATTTTTCTCGCACGTGTTCTGGGATGATATCTGGAATAGTCGTGTCGTTGATTTCCTCGCTGATAAGGGCGATTGCTCGTTGAATCACCCATGAGGTTAAGCCATGTTTAGCTGCGTAAATAGGGATAGGACGCTGTGTACGTTGGCGTATCTGCTCCATATTCTCAGCATGATGGGCACTGTTTTCATCAGGGTATCCGCTAGGTGTATTTGTCGTTTCTACGAGTTTTTTTGGAGTATCAATATCTTCAAATTCGGGGTGGATGAGTTGGAGTTGGCCTTTATATGAGCCTACTTTCCCAGCGAAAAGATACTGTCCACCTGGGGTAAGGATTTTTTGGTGTGGGATGAGTTTATATTCGTTCGCAGCAAAAAAAGTCGCGTTCATCTGACGTACGCCATCGGTGAGTATGACTTCTAAACGTACACCTGAACGTGTGCGGTGAGGGATCAGGCGTTGCGAGAGCACCTCAGCTAGCAAAGTAACGTCTTCACCTTCATGCAAAGCACTCATAGGTGTTAATCGTCCCCAGTGGTAATAGCGTCGGGGTGCGTAAAACAGTAAATCCCCTATTGTTTCAATTCCTGCGTCATGGAATTTTTTTGCTGTTCGTGCAGGTAGACGCAGGTTCAGGGGGGTGTGCAGGAAAGTCATTGGATCCCTTGAATGAGGGTCGGGCTAGGTCCTGCGCCATCGATAATTTCCAAAGGCACAGGCCACCAGTCACTAACGTGGGCTTCAAGTAGTTGTCTGAGTGCAGGTGCGAGGGCCGCGTCAGCGTCTTGAGCGAGGAGGAGTCGAATATGTGTGGGGGCGTGTGTGAATATTTCTCGAAGCACATCAGGTAGCGCCTGTTCCGGTGACGTATCTGGGACAGGAAGTACAGCATGTCGTTGACTTACAGCATGTATAGCTTCCACCAAAATGGTTTTGAATAGCGGATTATTTTCTTTCCCATCGGGTTGTGGAACAAAAACAGGTGCGCAGGCACGTGTTATCGCAAGTGCTGTGAGTTCGTCCGTGCTACGACTCAGGATTGTATGAATCTTCATTTTTTCAAGGTCGGAGGCGACAGCTTGGGTAAATCGCAAGGTAGTGAGGTCACATGACACAAGGACAGCCACACCGTTGGAAGCTGCGTACCCTATATGCACCAGTGAATCTTTATCGCGCACGTCTGGGCACAGCAAGACGATAGCTCCGCTGCGCGCTAAGTCTTCTACTAGTCCTGGGGTGCGTGTGCATGTGAGAACTGTGGCTCTTTCGACACGTTTGCGTGGTCGTCGTTCAAGTAGTCGGATTCCTCTGTGAGTCACTCCATCTGAAAGCGTATCTTCGCCGATAAGCTCATCTGGGCGTGAGTCAATGACTTGGAATCGCACAATCGTCCCTTGACGCGGTCGAACAGCGAGGGGCGCTGACGTGTCGATATGGAATCGCCAGATTCCTATTCCGAATAGGTCTGTTATCCCTATTGACGTGTAGTGGGTTCCTAGTGCTGTCAAAGTGCGTGTGAACGCGGCGGCATCGTCTTCCATTCCTTCAAGGAGGACATCGACTGTAAATGCTCGGGTTGCTTCTGGAATTGGGACGGTTGGTGTTGGGCTTTCTCCTTGTGCTGCAAGGTCAGCGAGCATACGCGTTAAGTCGTGTAGGAGTGCTGTGTCGTCACGTACGGCCGCATCAAGACATGCGTATAGTGTGGTGATGACTGCGGCACCTGGGTCTGTTCGCCCGCCAACGGCAGTGTCAGCTTCTACAAGGCCAAATTGCGCTTGGCTTGCAAAAATGCTGACAAGTTCATTGACTTCTGGAAGTGTACTTCCGAGCTGTTGTATTTCTGTCTGTGCCTCTGTGAGAACTCGCTGGACTGCTGGAATTAAAGTGATATGTACGTGTGGTGACTCTGGAAAAGCACAGAGCATACGTCGGGTCTCTAATGGTGTGAGTTCACTGCTGTGGTCGTTCTCTTTAATCTGCGTGTTCCAAGCGGAAAAAATTGAGGTAATGAGGATTCCTATGTGCCCAACGCTGTGCCGTATTCCAGCGTGTACAGCTAATTCCAGTGCTTCAGGCAGTGTGTGCGGGTTCTCGCGTTCAAGTTCGCATGTAATGGCATAGAAAGTCCGTGAGGCATTAGTGCCTGTGTCACAATCCCCCTGACCCCACCCATCAAGGTCATCAAGGAAACGTGCGAGGCGTCCGGTTTCTTCTGCTGCAATATGTAATGCACGACAAAATGTCTGCGCGGTGAGCGGCACGTGTTCCCTTTCAGAATGTGAATGCTTTAATTCACGTGACAGTTTTCTTTTATTTATTCTCTGCGGCAGAGCATATGTGCGCCACCTGACACGCAAAAAAGGCTCTGTGAGTTGGACTATGTGCGTTTATCGGCTATTCTTTTGTGGTTGCTTGTTTCAGCGAGGTATGTTGCAGCAGGCTGACTCACACTAGGTGAGTGAATAGGATTTTAGACCGAGGAGATATCGTGGCTGCCGTTTGTGACGTGTGCGGTAAGGGACCTGGCTTCGGCAAGAGTGTGTCGCACTCACACGTGCGCACGAACCGCCGGTGGAACCCGAATATTCAGCGCGTGCGCGCGATTGTTGAAGGCACTCCCAAGCGCCTGAACGTGTGCACCAAGTGCCTCAAGTCGGATCGGGTGACTCGTAACATCTGATCTGCGTTTTTGGCCTAGCAGAGGAAAGCTCGTCGAATTTTTCGACGAGCTTTTCATTATGTGGCACCTCGTTCACCACTTCAGTTATTGACGTGAAAATGCGAAAAAATCGCATTTTCACACTTCTCCTTCCTTCCCCACTCAAAAGATTTAAGCATGAAATAAATCACAAAAGTTGCAGGGGGGGGGGCACGTTCTACGGTAAACACATCTGGTTTGGGGAGCATCCCGCCAGCAATACCCAAATGAAACAACACAGGAGATACAAATGACTGCTCGCACCCGAGTTGCCGCACTCACCGCGGCCGTTGCCCTCATGGGAACTTTCGCTATTCCTGCGGCCTTCGCTGCAGATGTTGACGATAACAATACCACCCCCAACTCAAATGAATTAGTTGCCGATTCACCTGTGACCGGCAACGCTGTTGTCGCTCCCGAAGCTGCCCCCGAAGGCACACCAGTTCCCGGCATTGGCCCAAATACTGGCACCTTCTGTGGTGACGATGCCACCACTGCTGACTGCGGAGTAACCCACACTTCCACACCTACTCCTGCTGATCCAGTTCCTGGCGGCCGTTTAATCAACCCTGAAGTTATCGCTCCGACCATTGCCGGTGGCGTTGCCATTCCTGCTCCTGCCGATGCCGAAGCAGGGCAACCGGATGCTGCCATGACGGAAACTCCCATGAACGACGCTGAGGCTCCAGCCGCTCCTGCATCTGCCGAAACAAAAGCTGAAGGAACGAAGGCTGGCCATTCCTCCATGGCTCTGGCAAAGACCGGTACAACCGCTCTGTTGGTTGGCGGCTCAACAGCTGCTCTCGTTGCCGCTGGCGCGGGCGCTTTAGTTCTTCGCCGTCGCTTCATCTGAAAATCGCTTATCGGTCAATTGAGGTGTTGCCCTTCAATTCCCGTTAAGTTCATATAGGCTCAAACGCCGGCTGGTGGCTCCTCCTTAGGCTCGGGAGGAGCCACCAGCTTTTTCATACGTGAAAATAAATTGCACCACACTGTTCCATAGGAAATCTTTGAAAGCTGTACTTTCAGCTGTGTGCAAAATGATCCCAGCCGCCTATGCCTGTTACTTTTTCGCCCTCAATATAAACCCCTGCCCCTTGATCTGCATTCACTTCCCGAACCATGCCAACAGGTTTCATTCCCGCAGGGAGCGTCACATTCGGTGGAAAAATCACCAGAAGTGAATGATCTTCTCCGCCTTGCAGTACCCATCGCGTTGGATCTGTACCGCATACAGCTGCAAGATCTTTTAATGCTGAAATATACGGCTCTAATAAATGGAATGACAAATCTATACGCACATTGCTGGCTTGAGCCATACGTTGTCCGTCAATAAGAAGGCCATCAGAAATATCCATCATGGCATGTGCGCCCTTGTGAGCAGCTTCGATTCCGCTTTCCATAGGGGGCCTAGGAACACGGTAGATTGATACGGCTTCTTCAGCACTTACAGCACTGACTGCCGTATTGTCGCGTATGTGCTGTTGTTGTGTCGCTGTATTTACCTCAGCGTCCTGCGATTTGGTGTCCAGTCTTTCTGCTCTGCTCAGTGCAGCAGGATCCCAATAGCCTTTGCTCAGCAAGTCCAGCCCTGCAGCCGAATATCCCAGTGTTCCTGCAACTGCCACAATGTCGCCTACCTGAGCGCCTGAACGGGTAATAATCCCATGAGGACAATAACCCATAGCTGTGACAGCGATAACGAGCGAGTCACCAGACGATAAATCGCCACCAACAACTTCAGCTCCCACGCGAGCCGTACATTCACCAAAGCCGGAAACTAAATCAACCAACCAATCCACTGATATATCCGGCGGGGTAACTAAAGAAACAACAAGGGCGCTTGCTTGTCCTCCCATAGCTGTAATGTCAGCAAGATTTTGAGCAGCCGCGCGACGACCAATGTCATGGGCCTGCGACCAGTCTGTACGAAAGTGACGGCCTTCTACAAGAACATCCGTTGTGACAATAAAATGTTTTTCAGGAGCAGCAATGACAGCGCAATCATCACCTGAACCTATATCCGTTCGTTTTCCCGGTGGAAGTACCTTGCGGAAACGCGCAATAAGCTCATTCTCATCAATATCGCGTACACGTAACACGATGTTGTCCTTCAAATATGATTCATGCGAACAGTTTGTGAAGCGTAAAGGCACATAGCGGCAGCAGTAGCCACATTCATTGATTCTGCGTGCCCGCTCATCGTGATACGAACCAATTCGTCACATGCTTCCATTTCCGCATATGACATTCCTTGTGCTTCATTACCCATCACCCATGCATGCGCGTGAGTAAGGAGTCCAGTTCCACGAATACCCTCACACATAAGATCTGTCAGATCCCTCGCCACAGCTGATCCTGAAGTTCCCAAAATACGTGCGCCCCGTTGTTTTGCGGTAATCACAGCATCATGAAAAGAAGGGAAAGAAACAACAGGAAGATGGAAAAGCGACCCGGCACTTGCTCGTATCACTTTCGGTGAAGCAATATCCACCGTTCCTCGCACTGTGAGAACCGCTTGGGCACCCATTGCATCGGATGTACGAATAATTGTTCCAACATTACCCGGATCACGTCCTTGGGCGATGATGACAAGTGTTCCACCGATTCTTATATTGTCAGGTAATTCTGATTCGATACAGTCCGGAGTCGCTGTCGCTAGGATGCCTTGTGCATCACGGCTCATCGTGTGGGCAACTTCAGGAGTCACAGGATGCACCCAACGGGTGGCTTGACAGAGGCGAGAAAAAAGTTCAGGGTCACGTTCAGCTACTTCATCAGTGATGTAAATATCACGCACCGTTGCGGGACGAAATGTTACCAATTCACGTACAGCTTGAGGACCTTCAATGAGCAATAATTGAGCGCGTGAACGCGCAGAACGCCCAACCAAACCAGCAATCTTTTTCACGCGATCAGCGTGAGGATTTGCCATGAGTGGCGGGCGTTCTGCATAAGCATGCACGAGGTGCACTACCTCCTGAAAATGTCAGGCGCGAGGAGCGTTGACGTCAGCAGGCAAAGCTTTCTTTGCAACCTCAACGAGGGCATTGAAAGCGTTGATATCGTTAACGGCAAGTTCTGCCAGCATACGACGGTCAACTTCGACACCTGCTAAACCAAGGCCCTGGATGAAGCGGTTGTATGTAAGTCCCTGTGCACGAGAAGCAGCATTAATACGCTGAATCCACAGACGACGGAAGTCACCTTTACGGGCTTTACGGTCACGGTATGAATAGACAAATGAATGAGTAACCTGCTCTTTTGCCTTGCGGTACATACGTGAACGCTGACCACGGTAGCCTGAAGCGAGTTCAAGGACTGTACGACGCTTCTTCTTGGCGTTGAGGGAACGCTTGACACGTGCCATTTCTTAACTCTCCTTTTCGCCTCAGATACCCAGCAGCGAACGTGCTTTCTTCACGTCAGCAGTTGCCAGTACTTGGTCTTTTGCCAGACGACGGGTCTTACGGCTGGACTTGTGCTCAAGAAGGTGACGCGCACCCGCTTGTTCGCGCATGATCTTACCTGAACCGGTGACGCGCAAACGCTTCTTAGCACCGGAATGGGTTTTATTCTTCGGCATGTCTCTTTCCTTACTGTTCCACAGGGAGCGGGGAGGCCAGTCCCTTTCAGGCTTGTTCCGTAGAAGCGGCCTGACGAGCCTGATCGCGGGCCGCACGTTCAGTACGCTTTGTACGTCGTTCTTCGCGTTCAGCTTGACGACGCTTACGTTGTTCACTCATAGCGTCAGCTTTACGTTTGGTCGGAGCAAGCACCATCGTCATATTGCGTCCATCCTGACGAGGCATAGACTCAACTATCGCAAGTTCACCCACTTCTTCAGCTAAACGCTGTAGTAAGCGAACACCTGCTTCAGGACGGGACTGTTCACGGCCACGGAACATAATCATGACTTTGACTTTGTCACCTTGCTGCAAGAAACGCTCAACGTGACCCTTTTTCACACCAAAATCATGATCGTCGATCTTTAAGCGGAAACGGATTTCTTTCAACTGTGTATTTGCTTGATTACGACGTGCGTCACGGGCTTTTTGCGCCGCTTCGTACTTGTATTTGCCGTAATCCATAAGCTTAGCAACCGGCGGTTTCGCGTCGGGAGCAACTTCCACAAGGTCTAACCCTGCTTCTTCAGCAAGACGCAAAGCGTTCTCTACACGGACAACGCCTACTTGCTCTCCACCGGGACCTACGAGGCGTACCTCAGGTACCCGAATCCGATCGTTAATACGAGGCTCGCTGATGAGGAGCTCCTTCCACAGTTCCGTTCCGTGCTACAAAGAAGGCCCTCGTAGCACTCAGTGCGCACGAAGGCCCGTATAGCTCACCCACGGTGACTGTACAGAACCCGATCCCCTCACTCGGTTAAACCGATATTTAAGAACCTCATAGGATTCTTAACGGGTATCAAGGTGGGAGTTTCCTCCGCTTGCACCCCAGACATACGTCCGGTTATTTACTCACATCCTAACATTACGCACTCTTATTCATCGAATCGCTTTCCTCACCTTTACGGTGGACTACCTCACAGGTCGCTACAAAGTAGCCTATCTGCCAACCTAGCTAAATACAGGAATAAACTGAACACGATCACTTGCCGCACGAAGCCGAGGACTTTGAGAACAACGCGCAATCACACGGCCCACACGGGCACGTCCCTGCGGATCATTCATAATCTGCTGGTCACACACAATACGCACATACACGCAGCCCTGCGGGCCACATTCCACCTGCACACGCTGCAACCATGAACACGGAAAAGGTTCAGCTTCAGGTAAATTTTCAGGGAGTTTTTCTGTCACATGCGCTTTTTCCACACCAGCAAGTACGTGTAGCTGTCGTAACAGTTCAGAATCTTTCCAGGCAGGCAGCCACTGATCCCCCTGCGCAAGCGCAGCCGTTGCAGGACGCGGAAGCACAACCGCTGCACCCACAGGATCAATAATTATTCGACCAGATGTTTCCACTAAAGCGGTTAAAGCAACTTTACGGGCAGCCAAAGGCATAGGACGAGCCTGCGGGCAATCCGCATATAACTGCTCGACACTGGTATATACAGCCAAAGCTGGTCCATCTGGTGTCTGACGGCGCACCCACCCAACTCGCTTATATTCATTTTCTTCACCAGCATGGACATCCGGATGAGAGTCTTTCAGCATTCCATCGAAGTTTTCTTCCTGAAAGCTCGTCTCATCATTTTTCAACGGGAAAATCGCCTGCTCATGAATGCTTTCCCCTTCTGTCACACAATCCGTATCAGCACTGTCAGCCCGCACAAGTTCCTGTAACTTTTTCTCTCCTGACAACACTTCCACCTGAACAGGAACAATTACACGTTCAAGACTCAGAGCCTCAACAAGTGCTTCTAAACGCTGCGCACCCCAATCACTATCCGTAGGAATACTCAAGGCTGCCGCAGTCAAAGGGAAAGTATCCCCCCGATCAGAACGATCCACGCCACGAATATGTATGCGAGAACGCAGTTTCTTTCTCTGTTCTTCAGTTAAAGCAACCGAATTTTCCTGCCCATCATGCGTAAAAGAGGAGCGGCTTTTATCACTCATTCCGCGCACTCTCCACGCGCAACCTTATAAGCTTCCTCCAAAGTAAAAGCACCCGAATATAAGGCTTTACCTATGATTGCTCCCTCAACGCCACAGGACACAAGCGCGCGCAAAGCAGCAATATCAGCAAGCGAAGACACCCCTCCTGAAGCCACCACTGGCCGAGAAGTCACCTCGCACACCCGTTCAAGTAAAGCCACATTAGGCCCATTCAACATCCCATCACGAGTCACATCAGTGAGCACATAACGTGCGCACCCTGCCTCATCTAAACGAGCCAACGTCTCCCACAAATTTCCGCCATCTTTTGTCCAGCCGCGAGCTGACAGGGTTTCACCACGCACATCCAAACCCACAGCAACACGATCACCGTATTGCTCAATAATTTTTTCAGTCCACTCAGGATTTTCTAAAGCAGCGGTCCCTAAATTCACTCGATGAGCACCCGAAGCCAAAGCGGATTCCAATGAGGCGTCATCACGGATACCACCGGACAACTCCACGCGGATAGGTAAGCGAGCAGTTATTTCTTGCAAAAGTTTCGCGTTAGAACCCCGACCAAAAGCAGCATCTAAATCAACAAGATGCAGCCATTGCGCGCCCGCTGCAACAAAAGATTCAGCAACTTCCAGAGGATGACCATAGGCCGTTTCAGTTCCAGCCTCGCCTTGCCTTAAACGCACTGCTTGACCATTTACTACATCTACCGCTGGCAATAGCACTAATTCGGAAATCATATTCATTCCTTTCTTTTGCAACGCACACCGGCAGAAAGATATGCGTATATATTTTTTACACACCCTGCAATAGAGGCGTATTTCCCTTCCAGCTTTACAGCATTTTTACCCAGTTTTCCAGCAAAGTCAGACCGGCCTCACCAGATTTTTCCGGATGAAATTGCGTACCACACAATGGACCGTTTTCAACTGCCGCGACAAAACGACTAGAGCCATGCTCAGCCCATGTGGTCAGCGGTAAAGCTGTTGGTCCCTTAGACATCAACTGAGCAGGATCGCACATAGCCGCATAAGAATGCACAAAATAAAAACGCTGATCTTCCACACCTGCGAATAAGTGCGATCCCTGTGGAACTTCCACATGCGTCCACCCCATATGCGGAACAACTGGAGCCTTTAATAACGACACTCGCCCCGGCCACTGGCCTAAACCTTCACAATCACCTTTTTCAGCAGATCCTTCAAAAAGCACCTGCTCGCCCACGCAGATCCCCAGTACAGGACGGCCTCCAGCTAAACGCATATCGATCAGACGAGGTGCATCTACAGCCCGTAATTGCTGCATCACTGCTGCAAAAGCTCCCACACCTGGCAAAAGCATACCGTCAGCTTGCAGTACCTTTTCTGGCGTGGCAGTTAATTCAACCTCAGCACCCACACGGCTTAAAGCGCGGCACGCGGAACGCACATTACCGGAACCATAATCCAAAACAACAACCGTGGGACGCTGTGACATTATTTTTTCCTTAACCATCCAAAAGGTCCCGGACGACGTCGATGCGAACCGTCACTGGAAATAGTGTCATCATAATCTGAAGGCTTAGTCCTCCCCAGCAGTAAATCTTCGGCCGCTTGGGGCATAGAACCTAATAACAAGCCTGCAGGAATTTCTTCTTCAGGAGCACCCTGCACATAACGGCGAGCGCTGATACGCCCAGAAACCCCCGTCTCAACACCGTCACCTTCCACCAGCCACGACATCAGTGCAACCGCGCCGTATTTCGATAAACGCGAAATAACTCGCGCCGTTTCATCAACTTCTTGCGGCATAGCACGAGTATCTGTCAGCAGCGCATCCAGTTCTTCTTCATCTGTTGGTTGAGTTTCAACCGGCAGCCACACAGCAGTCCACGGTTTTAAGCGGACGACTGTGGCACGTAGGCCCGCAAAAGACAATAAGGAGTGCAGAGCCTGCGGGGACGGTAACGGGGCAAGCACCAGTGCTACTGACAATCGGCCTCCGTCAAGGTGTAAGCCTTCATCAACTGGAGTGTCCAGTAAATCCTCTTGCCCTAAATGCGCTACGAGGTCACGAAATTGAGCATCAATATCTTCTTCAGAGCTCATGCGCCCTCCTTATATGCTCTCAGGATTATTCCAGACAAACCGACCACAGTATTTTACGATGTTCTCTCACAGGCTGTGACATAGGCGCGTTGCCTTTCACTGTGTACTTGTAGCAACACCCTTACCCTACAGGTCACAAACGATGAGCGTAAGCAGGTCACTGCGTATCCATCTGTGAAGGATCAGGAATGAAGATTCTTTGAGGATCCTTACAAAGCTCCTTTAGTAGAGGGAATACCGCTCACCCGCGGGTCCTCTTCCACAGCGACTCGCAAGGCTCGGGCGAATGCTTTGAATTGCGCTTCCACAATATGATGTGGATCTCGCCCAGCCAGTACATTCACATGCAAACAAATCCCTGAGTTATAAGTGAAAGACTCAAAGAAATGCCTTGTCAAAGATCCTGTGAAATGACCGCCAATTAAATGGTATTCCTGTCCCGCTGGCTCACCTTCATGAACAAGATAGGCGCGCCCTGCCACATCGACGACAGCCCGCGCAAGGGCCTCATCTAAAGGCACAGTTGCATCAGCGAAACGACGAATACCGCGCTTGTCTCCTAATGCTTTTTTCAATGCAC
The DNA here is from genome assembly GCF_021083645.1 of Schaalia sp. lx-260. Lineage (GTDB taxonomy): Bacteria > Actinomycetota > Actinomycetes > Actinomycetales > Actinomycetaceae > Pauljensenia. The sequence continues at coordinate 348,412 of NZ_JAJNRQ010000003.1, forward strand.
TTCCTAGACAAATGGCGGTGTCTTCGACCGTGTGGTGCACATCCACGTCTATGTCCCCTTCTGCTCGGATATGCATATCAATCAGGGAGTGTTTCGCTAAAGCGGTGAGCATATGGTCGTAGAAAGGCACACCCGTTGAAATATCTGACTTTCCTGTTCCATCTAAGTGAATTTCGAGGTGAATGGACGATTCTGTGGTGGTGCGATCAATGACGGCGCTTCGGTGAGTTATTTCTTGAATATCCACGGTTTTCCTCCTGCAGGTGAATTTTGAGTTACACAACCATTCATGGCAAAACCTCCAGTAGAGCAGACTGAAAGCGAGTATTTTCTGCGGGTGTTCCCACGCTGACACGTAGCCATCCTTCAGGACCAACCGCACGGATGAGCACGCCTCGTTCCACTAAGGCGCGAAAAATAGCGTCCCTGTCGTCAAATCGACCAAAAAGCACAAAGTTTGCATCAGATTCAGCGACTTTACAGCCTTGTTCAACTAGCCACTGCGCCATGGCATCACGATCAGCCCGTATTGCAGCAACCTGTGACATAAGTTCATCTGCGTGTTTTATTGCGACCAGCGCTACCGCCTGCGTGACTGCGGACAGGTGATAAGGCAAACGGATCAGCAGAATCTGTTCAAGGACCTCAGGATGAGCAACCATGTACCCTAAACGTAGACCTGCCATTGCGAAGGCTTTTGACATGGTTCGCGTGACAATAAGGTGCGGGTGTGTGCCGTGAAGTTCAAGTGCTGAGGGCATGCCTACGCGACGAAATTCCGCATATGCCTCATCAATAACAACTAGAGTCGCACTGCGTTTTCCCTCGATCAGTGGCCCTGTATCACGCGCCGCTTCAAGTAGCTGAGCAATGTCTGCCAGTGGGAGTGCCGTTCCTGTTGGATTATTTGGGCTTGCGATGATAACGACTGCTGGATTTTCCTGGCGCATCGTGCGAATTGCTGCGTCTATATCCAATGTGAAATCTGAGCGACGCGGAGTGCTAACCCAACGAGTATGTGTGTCTCTCGCATATTCGTGGTACATCGAATATGTCGGCGTGAATGACAGGATCGAGCGGTCGGGGCCACCAAATGCTTGGAGGATGTGCAGCATGATTTCATTGGAACCATTTGCAGCCCATATTTTTTCTGTACTCACTTGAACATGCGATTCTGCCCTCAAGTAGTCTGCGAGTGCGGCACGAAGCGGCCAAAAGTCACGGTCAGGGTAACGGTTCAGCCCTGCTGCTGTTTGTGAGAGCGCCTGCGCGATATCCGCGATGATGTGTTCAGAAGGCGAGTAAGGGTTTTCGTTCACGTTCAGGCATACGGGAATATCAAGTTGAGGTGCGCCGTATGGGGAAAGACCTGCTAGGTCTGCTCGTAGCGGCAAGGTTATGCTCATATTATTTGCCTATCTTTTGTCGTTCATATGCTGTGTCCCTTGGTGGATAGTTCACGTTTTTCTGCGTATTAACGAGGGGTTTCGCCATTTGCCGCACTTCACGGTAAGTTTCGACGACGAATGTCAGCGGCGAATCCGTGTGCGGGCAGGTTTTCTGCGTGAGCGAGGGTGATTAAGTGGTCGCTTACTTGGCTCAGAGCTTCTTGCGTGTATTCAACAACTTGTTGGCTGCGTAGGTATTGCATGACGTTAAGTCCGGAGGCAAATCGTGCAGTTCCTCCTGTGGGGAGCACGTGGTTGGAGCCTGCAAGGTAGTCTCCGAGCGGTACGGGAGTGTAGGAGCCAACAAATATGGCCCCCGCATTGTGTACACGTAAAGCAACCTCATTCGCGTGTTCTGTGTGGATTTCTAAGTGTTCGGGGGCGTATGCATCGACTACGTGTAGTCCTTGTTCTATGTCATCGACGATGATAATTCCTGATTGAGGGCCGGCTAGTGCGGTGAGTATACGTTCTGTATGCCGTGTTTCCTTGGCATATTCGACGACGAGGTGTTGGATTTTTTCAGCGAGCTTCGCACTTGAGGTGATGAGAACGGAGGCAGCGGCTGGATCGTGTTCTGCTTGGCTGATAAGGTCAGCGGCTACATAACGTGGGTCTGCGGTGTCATCTGCCAAAATAGCGATTTCGGTAGTTCCAGCTTCTGCGTCGATACCGATTGTTCCTTGGAGTGCGCGTTTAGCTGCTGCGACGTAGATATTTCCTGGGCCTGTGACGACGTCAACTGGCTCAAGCGTGTCATGACCGTCGGTTATTCCGTAGGCGAATGCAGCGATTGCTTGTGCGCCTCCTATCGCCCAGACTTCATTTATCCCCAGCAGGGCGCAAGCTGCAAGGATAGTGGGGTGTGGTAGGCCTTCGTATTCTTTTTGTGGGGGTGAGGCGATGGCTAGGCTTGGTACTCCGGCTACTTGCGCGCAGACGGCATTCATTACTACTGATGATGGGTAGACCGCAAGGCCTCCTGGTACGTATAGACCTACTCGTTGAACAGGAAGCCATCGTTGTGTGATGCTTCCGCCGGTAATGATCTGGGTTGTACGTTCCTGTGGAAGTTGCTGCGTATGGCCAAGGCGCGCAGCTTCGATAGATGTTTCTAATGCCGCACGTATATTTGGGTCAAGATTTTCAAGGGCTGAAGTGATCTTTTTTTGAGGAATGCGCAGATATGGGGGACGAATCTGGTCGTATTTTTCAGCGAGCGCATATAAAGCTTCAGCTCCGCGACTACGTACCTGGTCAATGAGGGGTTGTACTTGGAGGGTTGCGCGTGTGGTATCAAGGCTTGCGCGCGGTAGTATGCGGCGCAGCTCGGAGGTTGTCAGCACTTTTCCACGCAAATCAGTACGTTCCATAAAAATAGCTTAGGTTGTTCACTGAGTTGTGGTCGCATATTCTCGTGGCTCGGACATAGGCGCTGTGGTGTTGTGCGTACAATTTATTTACGGGAAGGAGCCGGTGATGTCAGATATTCAGGTTATTCATGTACAGGATGTGATTCGTTTAGGCCAGTTTCTGAAATTAGCCAATATGGTTGAAAATGGCGCAATGGCACGTGACCTTATTCAAGGTGGCGATGTGTATGTCAATGGCGCGGTTGAAACTCGTCGTGGTTTTCAGTTGCCTGATCTCGCGGTTGTAGAAGTGGACTCACCGTGGGGCACACAAAGCGCTCAGGTGGCATATTCTCGTTAAGATTTTACTTACCTATCGCACTCAGAATACAAAAAATTCATCCTAACAATAAATTCTCATATTGTTTACACATGTATTTTCTATAGCCGAATCGTGACTCTAAGGAACTAGGTTCAATCTTAAAACGGCAGTAAATTTCTCTTCTTTTTTCTCTTTATCCACAGGTCATTGACACGTGCAGCGCCTTCTGTCACGATCACATGAATACACCAAAGTTGTTGTAGTAGGAGGAGAATACGTGCCACTCTCATTATTTTTATCTCGATAAGTACAGCTTTTCCTTGGGTTGTTATCAGCTCAACGTCCTAGGGCTTTTCTGCACTACGCGTCTTGTACACATACGTCATGCCCTTGTTCCCGCAGGAAGGTCCTTTTCTTTCTTCAGTATCGAAGCCACATTTTTATTGAGTTTTCGTATTTTCTGAATCTCATGACCACAAAACGTAGATGGGTAACAGGCTACCCATCTCTTTCATTTTATCAATCGACATAAAGGAGGCCCGCAAATGTCTCACTTCACTCATATTCCGCCTGAAAATTCATCATCTCAATTTCATTCGCAGAAGAAAACAGCTCATCGACGTTGCATACGGTGGGAAGGTCAGGGAACATACTCATCACGTGCTTTTCGACGTCCCCCACCTGTTCGAATAGCAGATTCTTCTTCCTCTCATACAGAGGAAATCCCTACCGCTAAACATTGGGCAGAACATCTTTCACGAGGGATCGTTGAGGTTCTTTCTGGGATACGCCCCGTTGAACAACTGCAACGTTGCGTTTGTCCGCCACTGTATGACTATCTGCATCAATTAGCTCCGCATCATAAAACACGCACTCGACACCGGTTATGCAAGGTTTCCTCTGTACGCACATGTGAGCCTCGTGAAGATGTCGTCGAAGCGACATGTATTGTTACGCATCGGTCATCAACGCGGGTCGTTGCTTTGCGTTTAGAAAAACTTGAAGGGAGATGGATAGCAACAGCTCTTGATATTGTGTGATACTCCCTGCAAGAAATCAGCAGGTATCTCATCCCACAGCAACTCTTTATGGTGGGCGATGCGTGCCTGCTTCGGTTCATTCAATCACGCAAGGGAAATGCCCGATAGTCCACACTATCGGGCATTCAAAGTCTCACAGGTCAGGCGTTTGGACGCTTGCCGTGGTTCGCGCCATTCTTACGACGATCGCGGCGCTTGCGGCCTCTCTTTGACATCTTTTTCTCCTTGCAAGTACGTGAACGCAACCCTGACAGTTTGCCATACTCTGAGGCGCATAACCAAGTGGATACCTGAATGCGGGACGCATAACACATGAGAAAGAATAAAATCTGCTTCGCATATGCATTATAAAGACTGGAAAAGATAGCCATTTGAGCCAGAAAATTAGACAATAGACTTATGAATCTGATTCGTATGATTGCTCGCCCTCTTTTAGCAGCTCCTTTCATTGTTGAAGGCTGGTCAGCGCTGCACTCTCCTTGCGACCACGTTGCTCGCATAAAAGCCGCGGGAATCAACACGGATAACGTGCCTTATATCGGGCAGGTCAGCGATTCCACATGTGAAGTCCTTACACGCGCAATGGGAGCAATAACGCTCACAAGCGCCCTCGCTTTATCATGCGGTAAAGCACCTCGTAGTGCCGCCGCTGTTCTGGCAACCGTCGCCGTACCTGTTGCTTTTATTAATGCTCCCGTCTGGACAGCACAAACATCACAGGAACGCGCACAATACGCTTGTGAGCTGCGTTTACGTGGGGCTTTAGCGGCCGCTATGCTTCTTGCCAGCGTTGATCGAAAAGGACGTCCCTCCGCCTTATGGCATATGACTCACATGGGGACATTACGTGGCATAGGAAACCGTCTTGCTCTTTCTTCGAGCAGGTCAGAAAGTGGGCAGCAGTGACGGATCATTCCGTTCCTTTTTTTCCCGTATGGAACGCTCCTTATGCGCACGGCCCAATAGACGCATGTATAGAGATTCCTGGTTCTAAGTCGCTCACGGTACGTGCTCTGTTACTTGCAGCTCTGGCAGATCGTCCCAGTATTATTCATGGGGTCCTTGACAGTCGTGACACTTCCTTATTTGCCGAGGGCCTGCGTGTTTTAGGCGCACAAATCACCCCATATGCTTCAGATTCTTTACGTGTTACGCCTTTACCTCCTTTCCCACACGCCCAGCAGCGCTCACCTCGCACACTGAATATCACGTGTGGTTTAGCTGGAACTGTTATGCGTTTTTTGCCACCTATTGCAGCTTTAACTGGCCGTCCCGTACATTTTGACGGGGATGAAGCAGCACGCCGACGGCCTTTAGGACCGTTACTTGATTCTTTGGAATCTTTAGGCGCACATATTGAATATGAAGGTAAGCGAGGTTTCTTACCTTTCACTATCTGCGGTCCTTTACGTGCGCCTTCCTCAGGCATCGTTGAAGTTGATGCTTCATCATCATCTCAATTTTTCTCTGCGCTCCTTATGTTGGCTCCTTTATTAGAAGCTCCTGTGCAGATACATTCAGTTGGGCCGGTTGTTTCGCTCCCCCATATCCATATGACTGTAGAGGCACTGCGTCAACGCGGCATTGCTGTAGATTGCCGAACCAATGATTTAGGTGCTGCCGTTTGCCGTGTGCAACCGTGTCGTCCACGAGGACAAGATACGCATATTGAACCTGATTTATCGAATGCTGGTCCTTTTCTCGCCTTGGCTCATATAACTGGCGGGCGTGTCGTTATCCCCCATTGGCCTTCCTTCACCACTCAAGCTGGTGATGCGTGGCGCAGCATTTTGCCGCGTTTAGGCGCGCGCGTATCTTTCACAGATGAGGGCTTGGCTTTGCAGGGTCCGGGCGCTGGAGAGTATGACGGGTTTGAGGGTGATTTTTCCGATGTGGGCGAACTGGTTCCAACTCTGGTTGCAATTATGCTTTTTGCGCGTACTCATTCCGTTCTGCGCGGTATCGCCCATTTGCGGGGGCATGAAACGAATCGTTTGGCCGCCCTTGTCGAGCAAATATGTGCTCTCGGCGGGAAAGCGCAAGAGACTGATGATGGTCTTGTCATTTATCCGACTTCCCTGCACCCCACTCAGATGGCAACATATGAGGATCATCGAATGGCTACATTCGCCGCGATTGTGGGGGCTGCTGTTAGGGGGGTCAGTGTTGAAAATATTGCGACGACTTCAAAAACATTACCGGATTTCCCGCAGCTATGGACTCGCGCTGTGATGACAGCTTCACCGCAAGCTCAGGATTTTTCTGCCGTAGATAAAATTACCCTCACTGGCACATTTTCTTCATCGAAAGAACAACTATGAGGCGTGATATTGGAACTGATGACCCGCGCGTGCGTGTACGCCCTCAATCTTCTTCGCGTCCTCGTACGAAAAATCGGCCTGACTGGTCGCAAAAACCTTTGGGACAGGTAATAGCAATTGACCGTGGTCGTTATAGCGTTATTTGTCAGGGTACAGGCAATCGTATTTTAGCTGTGCGCGCACGCGAGCTTGGGCGTGGCAGCGTTATTATGGGTGATTTTGTTCGTTTAACAGGTGATTTATCTGGCCGCCCAGATACTTTAGGCCGTATTGTCGCCGTTGAAGATCGCCGTAATGTCCTTCGCAGATCTTTAGAAGATGCTCCCGACCAGCGGGGAGAAAAAGCAATAGTTGCTCACGCTGACCTCATGGTTATTGTGACAGCTTTAGCTGATCCGCCACCGCGCACAGGGATGATTGATCGTTGTCTTGTTGCTGCTTATGAGGCGGGTATGGGTGCTATTTTGTGCCTCACAAAAGCAGATCTTGGTGATCCTGATGAGCTTCGCCGTTTATATGCTGATTTTGATGTTGATATTGTGGTAACTTCGTGCGGTTCTGCTGATATGGTTCCTGCAGGAATTGATGATGTGCGCCGCTTGTTGGCAGGTCGTTTTTCTGTTCTTGTCGGCCATTCAGGGGTTGGTAAATCCACGTTAATTAATGCTTTGGTTCCGCAGGCTGGTCGCGCTGTCGGACATGTTAATGAGGTTACTGGGCGTGGCCGTCACACTTCGACTTCTTCTGAGGCTTTTGAACTGCCTGAAGGTGGGTGGATTGTTGATACCCCTGGGGTGCGTTCTTTTGGTTTAGGACATGTGAGTGTGGAGGATGTGCTCGGTGTTTTCCCGGATGCAGCTCAAGCAACAACATGGTGTTTGCCTTTGTGTACGCATTTGGATTCTGAGCCTTCGTGTGCATTAGATTCCTGGAAGCAAGCAGTTGGGCCCTTTGCTGTTTCTTCTGTTCTTACTGAGGCAGAAAAAGCATCACGTTCTCACCTTGTCGTATCTGTTCGTCGTCTTTTAGAAGCTGTTATTCATGCGCAAACTATTTCCCACGTATCACGTTCACGAACGTGACCTTCTTCTTTTTATCTGTTCAATTCATTAATTTCACGAAAGTGTTGTTTATGAGCACTGTCCTTGTGATCGAGCATGATCCTCTTGTCACTCTCGGAAATTTAGAGCAGCTGCTCTGCGGAAAATACGAGCATGTGCGCGCATGGGAAAAGCCTCAAGCTGTTGATCGCATTATCGAAGATATCGAATGTGGGGCGCGGCCTTTTCCTTCTGCTGTTGTTATTCTTGGTGGCCGCATGAATGCCTATGCAGATGAGGCAGGCCCTTGGTTTCCTGCAACACGTCACCTTATCCGTGACTGTGCGCAACGTCAGGTGCGCCTTCTTGGAATTTGTTTAGGACACCAAATTATTGCGACAGCTTTGAATGGGAGTGTCGCTTTGGCCTTCCCTGAAAATCGTGAATGCGGCATTACACAGATCAGATGGGAAAATAAACCCACGACCCTGCATGCTGATGAATCTGCTTTATGGGATTCTCTACAGGAAACATCGCATGTTTTTGCCGATCACGGTGATGCTGTCAGTGAGCTTCCGCCCCATGCTCTTGTATGGGCACGGTCCCAACGTTGTGTACATATCATGTCTTGTGGGACTGTTATTGGGGTTCAATTTCATCCGGAAGTCACCGAAAGTATTATTCACAGCTGGGCACAATCCGACCCGCAGACGTACACACAAGACATCCATGATGAGTACGCGCTTCATCGTGACGCATTATTTGATACGTGCACGCATTTAGCTCAGTGGCTACTTGGCCCGTGTACTCAGTAGCCTCAGACACATCTTTTCTTCAGGATGTATCTGAGGCTACTGGATAAAATATCGTACTCTTTTCCTTATAGGCAGGTGTACTTCCTCAAAAATCAGGCCAGCCGATACATCCACCCGTATGGGTCCGCTGCTTGACCTGTTTGAATATCAGTTAATGCTTTCAAAGTATCAAGCGTAACTTTTCCAACCGGTAAGGATAGGTCAAAGCCTTCACCAGCTAAACGAGTAATTGGAGTGACAACGGCGGCTGTTCCACATGCGAATAGTTCTGCCACTGTTCCCTTCTCAATGCCTGTGACGATCTCATCAATAGCGATTTTTTCTTCTGTCACGCTTATCCCACGGTCACGTAGTAATCGACAAATCGCTGAACGAGTTCCCCCTTCCAAGATGACACCGGATAGTTCAGGTGTTCGCACGCTCCCATCAGCCATCACAACGAAGGTATTCATACCACCGAGTTCTTCAAGGTAACGTTCTTCGTAGGTGTCCAGGAAACAAATCTGATCAAAGCCACGTGAAGCTGCCTCCATTTGGGGGAGCAACGAAGCAGCATAATTACCCCCAGCTTTTGCTGAGCCTGTACCGCCTGGTCCTGCTCGATGGTAGCCTTTCACGACCCAAATTGAAATACCTGCAACACCTGAAGCAAAGTAGCTTCCCGCAGGCGAGCCGATCACGTAGTAATCAAACTGATGTGCTGAATGAACTCCAAGGAAAGGTTCTGTAGCAATAACGAAAGGCCGCAAGTACAGGGAAGATCCTTCTTGGGATGGAACCCAGCGATGATCGGCACGAACATATGCTGCAAGAGAAGCCACAAAATCTTCACGGTCGATGGCGGGCATAGCCATACGGTTACTTGAGTGATTGATACGTGCCGCATTGAAAGTGGGACGGAAAGTCCAGATTGATCCGTCAGCATGCTTATAGGCTTTGATGCCTTCAAATACTTCCTGCCCGTAGTGCAAAACTGCTGCTGCAGGTGATAATTCAATATTTCCGAAGGGAATAATGCTGCGATCATGCCAGCCTTGGCCGTGTGTCCACCGCATATGTGCCATATGATCGGTGAACACTTTCCCGAAAGCCAGAGATTTCATGGATTCCTGGTATTGTTCATCGTTGGCTGGCCGTGGGTGAGCAGTCACTGGGAAACGAGATACAAGTTCATCCGCTGGTCGGATAGGTTCAGCTGCACATTTTTCAAGTTCAGTGGGCACATGTTCATTCTGCTTCATCATTTTTCCTTCGATGGTCAGGACCTGTACAGAGAATATGCATCACATTCACGCACTTTCGAGTATTTCCATCATATGAGCCTTGTTTGAAGCCATACACACACGGACTGTGTGACAGCTGGCGCACTTTGTTTATCCGTACGCTTTTGTTGAGGCAGATGATGTGTTAGTTGAAACATAAAGTCACTTAAGCAAAGAAACGATGGCGTCACCTATTTCCTGTGTTGATCGCACTAGAGGTTTTCCTGCGGTAGCGCTATCGGCACGAGTAGCCATGTCAGTTTCAATGGCAGTTTCAATGGCACGAGCTTGCAGGTCATACCCTAAGTGGTGGAGCATGAGGGCGACTGAGGATATTGTTGCTGTCGGGTCAGCTTTCCCTTGACCTGCAATGTCGGGGGCTGAACCGTGGACAGGTTCAAACATCGACGGATACGTGCCGTCAGGATTAATGTTTCCTGATGCGGCAAGTCCAATTCCACCGGTAATAGCGCCAGCCTCGTCGGTTAAAATATCGCCAAATAGGTTATCTGTCACGATGACATCAAAACGTTGTGGGTCAGTCACCATGTAAATCGTGGCAGCATCAATATGACAATAGTCAACGCTCACTTGTGGGTAGAGTGCTCCTATTTCACGGACGATACGTGACCATAAGCCACCTGCGTGTACAAGAACATTATGTTTATGCACAAGTGTCAGGTGGTGCGCGGGGCGTGACTGTGCTTGCTCGAAAGCATAACGGACGACACGTTCAATTCCGTAGGCGGTGTTAACAGAAACCTCATTAGCAATTTCCTGAGGAGTTCCCGTGCGCACTGAACCACCATTTCCACAGTACAGTCCTTCTGTTCCTTCACGCACCACAACAAAATCTACGTTGTGAGGATTCACTAAAGGACTGGGCACGCCTGCATAATATTTCGCTGGACGCAGATTCACGTAGTGGTCAAAAGCAAAACGTAGACGCAGCAGTAAACCGCGTTCTAACACGCCGGAAGGAACTGATGGGTCCCCCACTGCGCCAAGCAGAAGCGCATCATGTGTGGCTAGTGTTTCAAGGTCGTGTTCTGTCAGTGTTTCACCTGTGCGGTGCCAACGTTGAGCACCAAGATCGTAGTGAGTGGTGTTGACACTGACAGGGGTATGCGTAAAAACTGCACGAAGTACTTTCAATGCTTCAGGGACTACTTCTTGACCGATACCGTCACCAGGGATTACTGCAAGTTTCAGCGTTGTCATATCTTGACTTTCCCTCATCTGTTGTCTTTCGCGTTGAAATGTCCGAATGTCGGTTTCTTGTCCAGACGGTCGCGCACTATCACTCTTTTTTGCTTGCGGATGACTTGATCTGTTGTAGCGTAAAAGCACATTGGCCGCTCCCCTATTGGGAACGGCCATGTGTTATGCAAAGAATTATTGCATCCGATTTTCAGCGGGCTGCACTACCATCCACGTAGTCACCATCTACTTGTGACCATCCAAATTTTGCGCGCAGTTCTTTACCGGTAGCTTCAATTGGATGTGATTCACCTTCGGCTCGCAGTGCCTTAAATTCAAGGGCACCGTTATCTTGGTCAGCAATGAAACGACGAGCGAAAGTTCCATCCTGAATATCAGCCAGAACCTCTTTCATTGCTTCTTTCACTTGAGGGCCGATCACACGAGGACCAGAAACGTAGTCACCGTATTCAGCGGTGTCAGAAATTGACCAGCGTTGCTTGGTAATGCCGCCTTCATTAATCAAGTCAACGATCAGTTTCATTTCATGTAAGACTTCAAAATAAGCCATTTCAGGCTGATATCCGGCTTCTACGAGAGTCTCAAAACCATACTGGATCAGACGTGAAACGCCGCCACAGAGGACTGCTTGTTCACCAAAGAGGTCGGTTTCTGTTTCTTCAGTAAAGGTTGTGCGAATAACACCTGCACGGGTCGCACCGATTGCTTTTGCGTATGATAGAGCCAGTTCAAATGCCTGACCGGAAGCATCATGTTCAACACAGACGAGGGCAGGAACGCCTTTTCCTTCTACGTACATGCGACGCACCGTATGGCCTGGGCCTTTGGGGGCAACCATACAGACATCATGATCTTCACTCGCAGTGATGTATCCGTAGCGGATATTGAAGCCGTGAGCAAAGAATAAGGCAGCGCCTTCCTTCAGATTCGGGGCAATTTGTTCCGCATATACATGACGTTGCACCTGATCTGGGGTAAGTATCATGACAACATCAGCGTCGGCCACAGCTTCAGGAATATCGCTTACGTGAAGGCCAGCACTTTCAGCTTTTTCCCATGAGGAAGATCCTGGGCGTAAACCCACAACAACTTCTACACCAGAATCTTTCAGGTTCAGCGCGTGCGCATGGCCTTGTGACCCGTACCCGATGATGGCAACTTTCTTGGACTGGATGAGGCAGAGGTCTGCGCCCTCATCGTAAATGATCTCAGCCATTGTCATTTCTCCTTCAATTGATCTGTAATCGAACGGGATCCGCGTCCAATTGCCACGGCCCCCGATTGAACGATTTCTTTAATACCGTAAGGCTCTAGGGCGCGCACCAGAGCCTCTAATTTTGACAAAGAACCAATGGATTCAATAACAACCGAATCCGGCTGTACATCCACCACATGCGCACGGAATAAGTCAACGACTTGCAGGACACTGGTACGGCAGGATTCATCTGCGTGTACTTTCAGCAGCAAGAGGCGACGTTCAACACTGCCTTCGGGGTCAAGTTCAACGACTTTTAGTACGTTAACCAACTTATTGAGTTGTTTTGTGACCTGCTCGAAAGGCGAGTCCTCAACCGAAACAATAATTGTCATACGTGAGATTTCAGGATGCTCTGTTTCACCCACAGTTAAGGACTTGATATTGAATGCACGGCGAGCAAATAATGAGGCAACGCGCATCAGTACACCGGGTTTGTTTTCTACAAGCACCGATATGGTACGTAAGTGACTCATTTTCAGTCCTCCACTTCCCAATCAGGAGCCATGCCCTGAGCATAACGAATCTCATCATTGGATACACCTGCAGCGACCATCGGCCATACCATTGCATCTTTTGATACTCGGAAATCTAAAAGAACCGGGCGATCGTTTATGGACATGGCCCATTCGATTGCTTCATCTACTTCGTCAATAGATCGTATGGTTCGTGCTTCCATTCCATAAGCTTTCGCAAGCATTTCAAAGTTAGGTATCTGATCGCCTTCAACAGGATTGAGTGTGGTATTTGAGTAACGTTTTCCGTAGAACAGTGACTGCCATTGGCGGACCATCCCTAGCACACTGTTATTGATGAGGCATACCTTAATGGGAATATTATTTACTGTGCAGGTCGCAAGTTCTTGGTTCGTCATTTGGAAAGAACCATCCCCGTCAATCGCCCAAACGGTTGTGTCGGGGCAGCCTACTTTAGCGCCCATAGCCGCAGGAATACAGTAGCCCATTGTCCCTAATCCAGATGAGGATAAGAAGTGCCGTGGTTTTTCGTATTCGATAAATTGTGCGGCCCACATTTGATGCTGGCCTACACCTGTGACGTAAATAGAATCAGGACCTGCAATACGTGATAGTTTTTGCAGTACTTCTTGGGGTGCCATCATTCCATCTGTGGGTTCTGCCCATCCCATTGGGTAGCGGGCGCGTAAACGGTTGAGGTAACGCCACCATCCAGAAAGGTCAGGTTGCCCTTCTTCTTTTTGTGCGTGCAGAATCTCTTCGTTCAACGCGTCTAAGGCAGGTTTAAGGTCTGCCACGATTGGCACATCTGCTTCACGGTTCTTTGAGATTTCAGCGGCATCAATATCAACGTGGACAACGCGAGCGCGGGGAGCAAAAGAATCAAGGTTCCCTGTCACTCGGTCATCGAATCGTACTCCGAGGGCAACAATCAGGTCTGCACGTTGCAAGGCTCCTACCGCAGCCACTGTCCCGTGCATACCAGGCATACCTAGGTTGTGTGGATCTGAGTCTGGGAAAACACCACGTGCAGGCAGCGTGGTAACTACCGCAGCATCTGTAATTTCAACGAGTTGACGTAATTGTTCATAGGCTCCACTGCGGACAGCCCCTCCACCGACATAAAGGACGGGAGCTTGCGCGGAAATGATTTCACGGGCAGCTGCGCGTACTTGTTTCATGCTGGGTTTACATGCGGGTTTATATCCGGGCAAATCCAGCACTGGTGGCCATATGAAGTCAAGGTGAGCGTTTTGTGCTGATTTTGTAATGTCAACAAGAACGGGACCTGGTCGGCCTGTGGCGGCTAAATGGAATGCTTCGGCTATGCGAGCGGGAATGTCGGCTGCTTCTGTTACGAGGAAAGAATGTTTGGTGACAGGAACTGATGCGCCGACAATGTCAGCTTCTTGGAATGCGTCTGTGCCAATAAGGGAAGCGCCTACTTGTCCTGAGATCACAACGATTGGAACGGAATCAACATTTGCATCTGCTAGGGCAGTCATAACATTTGTCGCTGCAGGACCGGAGGTAACGATTGCGCATCCTACTTTCCCTGTAGCTAGGGCGTATCCTTCTGCAGCGTGTCCAGCTCCTTGTTCGTGGCGTACGAGGATGTGGCGCACTGTTGAATGCATCAATGGGTCATAAACAGGAAGGATAGCCCCACCAGGCATACCAAAAACTTCTGTAACTCCTAGCGCCTCTAGTGTTGCCACAATCGCTTCTGCGCCAGTCATTGTGCGGGTTTCGACAGGGTCTTTCACTGCAAGGTCCTCTCAATATATTCGGGTGGTTCTTAATGAAAAAGTCCCCTGACGCAGCTATTGCGTGGGGACGAGGCGTGCGAGCCACCCATTTCACACGGTAGGCGCCGCACGCCCACGTACGAGGACGCGCAGTCGACTAACAATGTGAATGTTGAGCACACAATAATCCTAGCGGGCTCACACTGATACTTGGTCCATGTCTCATACTTCAAGCCTTTTTGTAACCTACTAGGACGATAGACCGTTTTCTTCGGATGCCCTTTTGCCATACTGTATGTAATTTCATTGTCTATGTCGTTTATCAACTATGGAGTTGAACCGTCATGGTTACAGTCTTTGAATTGCTGGCTGAGCAGCCTATTTTGTTTCTTTTCCTCCTTGTGGGAGCGGGTATGGCTTTCGGTCATGTCAAGGTCCGTGGGGTCGGATTAGGGGCGGCCGCGGTTCTTTTTCTTGCAATTGCTTTAGCGGCGTGGGCAGAGGTTTATGACATTGAATTACGTGTGACGCCTCAACTTGGAACACTTGGTTTGACACTTTTTACTTTTGCTATCGGGATTAACTCGGGAGCTTCTTTCTTCCATAATCTGCGCACAGCTGTTGGGCCTTTATTGACGATGCTTGCTCTGTATGTGCTTGCGGCAGGAACTGGTTTATTTGTTGGCCAAGCTTTAGGTATGGATATTCCTTTAATTGCAGGGACTTTTGCAGGTTCTATGACGAATACTCCTGCTTTGGCTGCTGCAGGTGAAGCTTCAGGTTTGCTTGAAAGGGCAACGGTAGGGTATTCCATTGCTTACCTTTTCGGTGTCATTGGGATGATGGCTGCCGCTATGGCTGCTTTATCTTACGGCAGGAACGACAAGGATACTCCTAGCCCGATTGCAAACCGAACTATCCGTGTGGAGCGTGAAGATCATCCTTCAATTGGTGATCTGTACGAAAAACTTGAATCAAAAGTTACTTTCTCACGTCTGCGTCGTGGTGAAACCGGCCCGATTTCTCATCCTTCTTTGTCGGATACTTTAGATGCGGGTGACTTGGTTACTGTTGTGGGTCCTCGCGAGCTTGTTGCTCGTGTTGCTACAGAGCTTGGTCATTCTTCCTCACATTCTTTGACTCAAGATCGTTCATATTTGGACTTCCGGCGTGTCACAATTTCTAATCCACACGTTGCTGGACGCGCAGTGTCAAGTCTTGATATGGAGAAACAGTTCTCTGCTGTCATTTCACGTGTACGTCGCGGTGATGTTGATATGGTTGCTCAGCCTGAAACTGTGTTACAGCTAGGTGATCGTGTACGTGTTGTAGCTCCCACATCGAAAATGCGTGAGATCACGAAGTTTTTTGGTGATTCTGCACGTGGTTTGTCTGATTTGAATCCGATTGCTTTGGGTTTAGGGATGGCTTTAGGTATTGCAATTGGCGAGTTACCGATTCTTACACCTTCCGGTGAGTATTTTTCCATCGGTTCTGCGGCAGGCACTTTAATTGTGGGGTTAGTTTTTGGGCGTATTGGTCGTATTGGCTCGGTAGTCACGGCTTTGCCTTTTACGGCATGTCAAGTGCTGTCTGAGTTAGGTTTGTTGATCTTTTTAGCTCAGGCGGGAGCAAAAGCGGGTTGTCAAATTAGTGAGGCTTTCACTTCAGGTGCGTGGCTGAATATCTTCATCGTGGGTGCCCTGATGACTTCTATCATGGCTATTGGTTTGTATGTGAGTATGCGTTGGTTCTTCAGGATGGGTGGAACTCAGCTGTCGGGTTTGATTGGTGGCGTTCAGACTCAGCCCGCTGTTCTGGCTTTCGTAAATTCACGCACTAATGGCGACCCGCGTGTGGCTTTGGGTTACGCGCTTGTGTATCCGGTGGCTATGATCGCTAAAATTTTGATCGCTCAGTTCCTTGGTGGTTTATAGCTTCTGGACTACGGCACATATGCCGTTTCTTTGGTGCGCTTTGAGGAATTCTGGAGTTTTTCGTAGGGAGGCAGTTTCTTTCGTTGCCTCCCGCTTTTTGTTTTGACTCATTGTGGAAAGCACCTAATTTTCTTGCCCGCTTCTTCGTATCTGGTGACTTCCGTAGCGCTCGTATATCATCGTGAGGATTTATTACTTTCTTATGTCCTCACACGTATGCCTATTGGTAACGTGTCGTGATTTGTTACATGTGAGACTGACCAGCCATTTTTATTGGCACGTTACCTTTTCAAGTCATATGAATATGAAATAGGGTACCACATCGTGTATATGTGACACCCTAAATCAGGTCGGTGAAGCTGAATATTCTTCTATTTGGAGGAGGCGACGTTTTCCCTCGCTTGTTTCTAGAAAAACATTATTTACTTCGTGTGGACGCTCTTCCAAAAGATTCTGTTCATGCTTGCACTATTTTTCTTGAGTTTCTGTGATAAGCATAGGGACATTCACGGGACGCTCCATCAGCCAGTTACGATCTGTAAACATACGTGATATAGCCAAGCCAATACCGATTGCTGTGATGGTGAATGCCACGGTGAAAAGCGCCGCGAGTGCATCAGAAATGTCTCCATTATTCAGGTAAGCAAGTGAACGGTACAGAGGCACACCTGGAATCATGATTACCACTGCTGGAACTGACAGGGTGACACGTGAAAAACGAGTTTTCTTTGCAACTACTGTGGCAAGTAAACCTGCAGCTAAAGCTCCTAAGCCAACGGCTGCTTGCACTGGCATATGTACACCATCGACCAGGAATAAACGCCCTGTGTTAATGACGGCACCAATTCCAGCAGCAGCAGCACACACTTTATGCGGAGAATTGAAAAGCATAGCGAAACCGTAGGCGGCAACAAAACTGGTGATCGCACGCAGCAGATACAGAACTGGCAACGCAAGATGATAGTTATACGCAGGTGTCACTGACCAACTGAAAATAATAGAAACCGTCCATACAGCCATACCTGCACTCACAACAAGCATTGCCACATATACGAGGCGGGCAATCCCTCCGTGGAAATCATGTCGTACAAGGTCAATAATGCCTGTTACCAGCGGGAATCCTGGAACTAAGAAAAGGACTGCGGATATGAAACCTGCTTGATGTGTGGGTTCCAAAGCAAAAAGGGTTTGTGCTAAGGCAACTGTCGCAATGTAGATGAGGCCTGAAAAAGCGCCGCAAGCCATCCAGACACCGAAGTGATTAAAACGTCGATGCAGCATTTGGCGTCGTAAGAATTGGCCAAAAAATGCTGCAAGAGCAACGACGCTACATTCAACCCATCCCCCATGATTCAGGAAGGCGAAACTTGCGCAGGCAAGGCCACTGGCAAGGGCATTTGGAAGCCATCCATACAGTGGGCCGTGTTTTTCGATTTCGTCAAGACTACGGGCGACTTCTTCGACCTGTACTTTACGATCTTTCAATGATGATACGTAGTTGACCAGACGGTCAATACGGTCGGCGTTTACTCCCATTACTCGTTGTTCAGCAAGCTCTGTACGAAATGTACCGTTAGCGTAGGCTGTTGTCACAATTTCCGTGTATGTGACTTGTGCACGGTGTTCTTCAATACCAACAGCTTTAGCTAGGGCAGCCATTGTGTATTTGACGCGGTAGGCACTTGCACCAGCTGCAAGGAGCATTTGTCCTAGCCTGAGCACAACACCCGATTGCAGCGATAAACGGTCATGAGCGACCATGCGGTGCATTGTCAGGCTTGTACCCATATGCCCTGAAGACGCAGGAGCCTGTGATACGGGGCTGTCTGTTTGCTCAGACATAGGTGCAGATTGGTCATCTTTCTGTGTCATGTCTTTAGCATGACAGGCATTTTTACAAAAACCGAGGTCTTGAGTCTGATTCTGAGTGTGTGGTTTACTACCTTTGTTTTTTCCTGTGTGGGTTCTGTCGGTATTGTTTGGCGTATGCACTGTCCTGCGTGTTTGTTCACTGGCACCGTGTTTGTTCAGTGTTTTGTTCGCGTGCGCTCTGTTTGCTGCCTGTGTGGGTTGGTCATCGAAGGTGTTTGTGTCAGTGTCCCACGAGCAGCCTGTCCGCCTGTTTTGTTCGCGTGCGCTCTGTTTGCTGCTCGTGTGGGTTGGTCATCGAAGCTGTTTGTGTCAGTGTCCCACGAGCAGCCTGTCCGCCTGTTTTGTTCGCGTGCTCGCTTCTTCGCCTGCCATGCTTCTTTGCTGTTCGGTGTGTTTACTGCTTCCCGCACGCTAGGCTGTGTTGTGCTCTGGTGTGTGTGTTTTGTTCGCCGTGCGCGTGTTCGCTTCTTCGCGTGTTCGCCGCGTGTTTGTTCCACGTTTGTTCGCTTGTGTGCTGCCCAGCCGCGTGCCCTGCGTCTTTGCTGTTCGGCGTGTTTACTGCTTCCCGCACGCTAGGCTGTGTTGCCCCGCGTGTGTGTGCGTGCGCACGTTTGTGCGCCCCGTGC
>NZ_JAJNRQ010000004.1 GCF_021083645.1 Schaalia sp. lx-260
AACCACACGACCATCCATCCTGTACACAACACCCTCAGTCAACGGAATCGTCACAAAAGGCGCAACCACACACGAAGAAGGATCCGACGCAAAAGGAGCAACCGGAGCAACACCCACCACTGGCTCAGACGCGCCACCCGACTGCGGCACATCGCCAGACTGCGGAGAATCGCCAGACTGCGGTAAGTCGCCAGACTCAGGCATATCACCAGACTGCGGCATATCGCCGGACTGTGGCATATCACCCGGCTGCGGCTGAGGCTGCGGCTGAGGTTGAGGGGTTGGGGTTGGTTTCGCAGTGAAAACCCACGTACCAACAAAAGCCACATCCTCAACCCCAATAGTGCGAGCATTCTCATCCCAACCCTGGAAAGACCACACACCGTCAGCCACAGCAACCACGGCCTCAGCAGGAGCCGGAGCAGTCACCTGATCGCCCTTCACACCACTCACAGGCGCAGGCGCAGCAAGTGAAGCAGGCAAATCCATCCCCGCAGTAGCACTACGATACGTGAAGGTCGCGGCGTGCTGATTACTCGCGAAAGTCCACGTACCAACAAAAGCCACATCCTCGGTATCAATAGTCTGGCTCTCGTGATCCCAGCCGGTAAAGGTCCATACACCATCATTATCAGCATCAGCCACAGTAGCCGACTCAGGGGCCGGAGCATTCACCACGGTTCCTTGAGAACCACTCTGATTATGCTGTATGACCAAAGAAGCAGGAAGATCCTTGCCTTCTGTTCCTGAGCGGTAGGTGAAGGTAGCAACGTGAGCATTCAACAAGTACGTCCACGTGCCAACAAACGCTAGGTCCTCGCCAGCGAAAGTCTGACTCTCGTGATCCCATCCAGTAAAGGTCCATACACCGTCATCTTCAGCAATCTTGTTCTGCTCAGGCATCGGCGCGGTCACGACTTTACCCTTCGCGCCTGTCACAGGTGCAGGGGCGGTAAGTGAAGCAGGAAGATCTTTACCTTGCGTCCCACTACGGTAGGTGAAGGTCGCGGTGTGCTCATTGCTCACAAAAGTCCACGTGCCAACAAACGCTAGATCCTCGCTAGCGAAAGTCTGGGAATCGTGATCCCACCCGGTAAAAGACCACGTGCCATCAGCCACAGCCAGCACGGCCTCAGCAGGAGCAGGAGCAGCCACCTGATCGCCCTTCACACCACTCACAGGCGCAGGAGCAGTAAGTGAAGCAGGCAAATCCTTACCCTGCGTACCCGACCGGTAGGTGAAGGTCGCGGTGTGCTGATTACTCGTGAAAGTCCACGTGCCAACAAACGCTAGGTCCTCGCTAGCGAAAGTCTGGGAATCATGATCCCACCCGGTAAAAGACCACACACCGTCATTATCAGCATCAGCCACAGTGGAGTGTTCAGGGGCCGGGGCGTTCACCACGCTTCCTTGAGCACCAGTTTGATTTTGTGGATGAACCAAAGACGCAGGAAGATCCCTACCCTGTGTTCCTGACTGGTAAGTGAAGGTCGCGGTGTGCTGGTTTTCCGCATACGTCCACGTACCCGTGAATGTCAGGTCCCCGTCAGTGAAAGTCTGGGAATCGTGATCCCACCCAGTGAAAGACCACACGCCATCACCCTCAGCCACAGTATTTGGCACAGGAACAGGCGCACTCACCACGCTACCCTTCACACCAGTCACAGACACAGGCGCAGTAAGTGAAGCAGGAAGATCCTTACCCTGCGTCCCCGACCGGTAAGCGAAAGTCGCAGTATGCTGATTGCTCGCGAAAGTCCACGTACCAGCAAAAGCAAGATCCTCAACACCGAAAGTACGAGTGTTCTCATCCCACCCGGTAAAGGTCCACACACCATCAGCCTCAGCATCAGCAACCACGGTTTCAGCAGGAGCAGGAGCGCTCACCACGCCGCCCTTCACACCCATCACAGACACAGGCGCAACAAGTGAAGCAGGCAAAACCCTACCCTGCGTACCCGACCGGTAAGCAAAAGTCGCAGTATGCTCATTGCTCGCGAAAGTCCACGTACCAACAAAGGCTATATCCTCAGTACCAATAGTCTGGCTCTCGTGATCCCAGCCGGTAAAGGTCCATACACCATCATTATCAGCATCAGCCACAGTAGCCGACTCAGGGGCCGGAGCATTCACCACGGTTCCTTGAGAACCACTCTGATTATGCTGTATGACCAAAGAAGCAGGAAGATCCTTGCCTTCTGTTCCTGAGCGGTAGGTGAAGGTAGCAACGTGAGCATTCAACAAGTACGTCCACGTGCCAACAAACGCTAGGTCCTCGCCAGCGAAAGTCTGACTCTCGTGATCCCATCCAGTAAAGGTCCATACACCGTCATCTTCAGCAATCTTGTTCTGCTCAGGTGTCGGCGCGGTCACGACTTTACCCTTCTCGCCTGTCACAGACGCAGGGGCGGTAATTGAAGCAGGCAAGTCCCTACCTTGCGTCCCCGACCGGTAGGTGAAGGTCGCCTGATGAGTGGCTGGAGCAAAAACCCACGTACCTGTGAAAGTAACGTTGCTTTCCTCCACAGTCTTGGTGTTCTCATCCCATCCTCGGAAAGTCCACGTACCATCAGCCACAGCATCCTGTACGGACGTTGTCGAGAGTGCGGGAGCGTTGATTTCGTCGCCCGTGCGCTTACCGTTTTCGGTTTCCGGAAGAAGCTGAGTGATTTCCGCAGGAAGGGTGCGTCCTGCTGTCTGAGAAGCTGTGTCTGCTTCAAAAGCGTAGGAAACCGCGTAGGACGGACGAGCGTAACGCAGGGTAAGGGTGACAGGGTTTTCCCAATCGTAGGTTCCTGTCAGTTCCTTATTATCTTGAACGTTAACGAAGGAGTACCCTTCCTTTGCAGGTGGGGTGACCGTCCATGTAGCGGCGCGGTTTTGTTCACTTTCCGCTTGGGCCTTATTCAGGGCACGGCCGTACATGACGACGCTGCTCTCGCCGTTAATTTCCAAAGGCTGTGAAGTGTCAGCGTCCACGTAGTTCACCGTTACCTTACCGGTGGGGTGCAGGTGAGCGTACTGCGCAGGAGCTTCCTTATCCGTGGTACTCAGCCGAGTCAAATTTCCCACGATGCTAGCGAGCTTCGGGTTGTACCCCATACGAGCGACGCTAACTGAGGCATCAAAACGAATACCACCGGCAAAAGTGACAACAGGGTCAGATCCTGTGGCAATTTCGTTGTATTTATCGAGGCTGAGGTAGGAGTTCAGACCATTTCCACCCTCAGGCGTGTTCAGGGTCATTTCCGACATGAAATCGTCGTAGTTCATGGGAGCAATGACGGAAGCAGGCTGAAGAAGCAGAGGAAGGTTAAGTTCCTTGTAGGTTTTACCGCCGGCCTGAACATCAGTTAATCCTTCAGTATTAATAGTGAAGGTCCACTCACCGGGTTTGTTTTCCACTGGTGTTTCGGCAAAAAGGGGCGGGTTTGTCTGTGTGAGATCAGGTTTGAGCCAGCGAGACTTAAAGACAAGAGTGACTTGAGGTTCCAGTGTGAGACGCGAGTCGATGCGCGCTTTAACGTAACCGGAAGAACCATCAACCAGTCCAATACGTCCCCACAGAAGCGCAAGAGTATTGCGCAGCTTCTCGTAGTCGTAGCTCATTTTAAAAGCTGCTGGCTGCCCTTTATCAAGATTCAGAGGCTGCGATTCAGTGTAATCGTGAGAGTTGTTGAGCCACACCTTTGGCTCAACGGTTGCCAAAGCGGTGGCGGTAGAAGCGACAGAAGTCGGAGAAATCCACTGCTGGTACAGATCGAGTGTGGTGTTTCCTTCGGGAATATCGGTTTCACGTAGAACCTGGGTACCGCGATACCACTTACCACCGCCGGTGACGTAATTCTTCTGTGTGTACCAGGCGATGGCTTCTTTAGCACTCAGAACGTCAAGGGCTGCCATCCAACCGCCGTACCCGTAGGATCCTTGGTGTTTCCAAGCATTTCCTCCGGGAAGGCCAGAAGTAACCTGGTCATTCGCGTCGATACCTTCAAGGGAATCTCCGACGTGATACACCTTGGTGACAACAGTCGTGTCAGAAGCATTGTAGTTACGGTGGTAGTTCACCGTAAGAGTTCTTTCTTCATCCGCGAGGGCCGCAGCGACGGGAGGAAGGAATCCTGCGATGACGAGAGCCGCCACAGTAATAAGCGCAGAGCCACGCTTCAAAAGGGATTTTCCAGGTTTCTGCATGAATCTTTCCTTAGGAACACCTGCTTCAATACAGCGGGCGCAATGATACAAACACTCCTAAGTTACCCCCCCCCCAACCGATCCTACAAAAACAGGGAAAATACGCCGTTTTCCGGGAGCATCCAGGTCAGGCATAAAGAAATATCTCCGCAAAACAGCAGGTCACAGGCCATTAAGCCCCAAATCTGCTCAAGCGAGAAAAATACGCCCCCCCCCCGCTACAGAGCGTGATATTAGCTACAATTCCATAATTCCTGCGCGCCTAACCAATGGGATGCCCCACTTGGACCCTTGTGCCATGACTGGCGGGCTTGTACTTGCCGGGCGATAGCGGGCCGGGGCAAGTGATTAGCGCTTTGCTCGTTGCCCTTCCTCTGACATGTACCCACGCAAGCTAGGAACACAATTTTTCGGCATAATTTAGCCGGTCGGTGAAAATGTGTGCTCCACGCAAGCTAGGCACACAAAGTGGAGTGTCGTACCAGAGCAGTCAAACGCTTCACAATCCCCCGTAAGCCACGCATGTGGAGCGCTACTAAAATAAGGATTCTCCGAATGGTGCAGCACGGAATATTCTGCATATTCTCCGCGCGGCTCCAACAGTTCAGGAAAGAGGGGCGCAGTGTCATATTCACAGGGTAAGAAGGTGCGTGCAAAAACTTCAGGGACTTTTCGAAAGCTCGGGGTTGGCATTGTGGCGGGACTTGTCGGCGGGATGGTGAAAATTGGTTGGGAAGCCGCGCTGCCACCACGTACTCCCGCGCGCGATAACCCTAATCCGCCGATGCATCTGCTTGAACAAGTGGGGCTGTCGGAAAATCTGCGTCAGGCAACCCTTACCTATAACGAGAATAAGGTTCCCGTTACCGCACTCGCTATTCATCATGCGTTTTCTGTGGGCGCCGCTATTCCCTATTGCTTTGCCGCGCATCGTTACCCGTGGATAACAAAGTACGGTGGAGCTATTTTAGGTACAGGTGTTTGGGTAGGTTTTCACCTGTTCCTCCTCCCGGCGATAAAGACGATTCCAGCCGCTTACGACCAGCCAGCACAGGAGCATTTCTCTGAAGCACTCGGGCATCTTGTCTGGTCAGGGACTATTGAGGCCGTGCGACATTCGCTCAGCTAAAACACAAGTGCGCCCCCACATTCCACGCGTGGCGCGGATGTGAGGGCGACCTTAAGGTTAATGCCGGGAAGTGAACCCGGGCTTATTGTGCTGACATTTGTTCAGCGACTGCCTATTTTTGAATACGGCGACGAGTCAGAGTCAGTGCAGCTCCAGCTACAAGAGCCGTCATAACAGCACAGGCAGTTGCTCCGGTGGCAAAGCCAGTGTGAGCAAGTAAGTGACTTCCCTTGGGGTTGTGAGCTTTACCTGTTTCTTGATTATTCCCGCTCTGAGCTTTGTCGGAGCCAGCACCGGAATTGCCAGAAGCGCCACCAGTATTATCAGCAGCGTTCGTAGTAGCAGCATCATTATTCACAGCAGTCCCGCTGCCCGCATTACTAGCAGCACCGGTATTCGCAGCACCGGCATTGTTCGTACCTGCACCGGCATTGTTCGTACCTGCACCGGCATTGTTCGTACCTGCACCGGCATTGTTCGTGCCTGCACCTGCATCATTCACGCCCGCACCGGTATTGTTCGTGCCTGCACCAGCAGTATTATTAGCCGAACCTGCGGAATCCGAGGCAGTGCCATTATCAGTACTATCCGAAGCATTACCGTTATCCGCGCTACCCGACGCAGTGTCGTTATCAGTAGCACCTGAGGCGTTCTCCTCATCATGAGTATCTGCTGGTTCTGGATCTTTCAGAAGCAAGATATAGAAAGACCGGATAACGCGGGGATTACCCTCCGCTAAGTCAATAGTTTCACCGGGCTGACGATAAGGGTATCCTGAACCCGTAGCACCTTGCCCCACGTGATAACCCGCGATAGGCGCAAATTCTACCGTGTAGCTGCCAGCCGGTATTTCACTAAACTTTGGCCTAAAACCCTCCATAATTTCTGTTGGGCGATAAACCTTACCGGCTTTATTTTTCAGCACAAGGCCCATTGAAGCCGTTTGTTCCTCGGTAGGATACTCTTGCCGCGCATCACTGGACTCTTTGAGGTGCACATTAAACAGAGCAGTCACCTTAACGGTTGATTCAGGAGGATCTGCTTCTATGCTCTCTGCGGGCAAAGGTGCAGCAACCGTTTCAGCAGGAGCATCTGACTCATTGGATGCTGCCAGAGTAGGATAAGCAGCAATTGGCGCAGCGCATAAAGTAATTGTTGCTGCCAACGTGAATATTTTTAGCGATTTCAATGTTTCTCCTCACTGCGCGATGCGCAGACTGGGGGACTGAGGACTTTTACACGCTAGCAAATATTTTAATTTTTATATACAAGTATCTGCATACTGACATGAAGTAACGAGGCCGGAACGTATTTCAGCGATTCACACCTTCCACTTAAGAGTTCCCCCATTCCGGTGACACGCAAAGAAAAGGGGCATTAGGTCCCCCATTGGAATAGCGAATTGAAATAAATCCACATCTTATGCGCCATACGCACTCATGGGCCTTATAGAAGAAGGCAAAGGCCATTGATTTATAAGGTTAGGCAAAGCTAAGATAAAACTGCTCATGCTATTAACATGACGTATGTCAACGATACTACGGAGAAATCCCTAATGCATCAAACACATGCACGCGGCCCAGAAAAGCCGCTTCCCCCACCCCTACCCGACCAACAGCACAGGCGCGGTAACTCGGGTTCACGATACTCTCGCCCTCGCGCGAACACAATCATCATTTCATCACTCCTCACTGTTGGACTCGCATTACCAGCTCTGAGCGGACTCAATGGGCTGGTCAGCGCCACCCAGCACGCCCCACATACAGCAGACGCGCAAGCCGTTCCCGCTTCTATCCAACAAGAACCAGGTACAAGCCGCGTAATCGCACGTTTTGCACCAGAAGACCGCGAAAGCATAAAAACCGCAATCGAAGCTCTCGATGGCGCTCGTATCATCTACGAATACGACCTCGTATTCACTGGCCTGTCCCTAGACATTCCCACAGACAAAATCGAAGCACTCACACAGATCCCCCAGATCACAGCAGTTGAAGACGCTCCGATTTCACGAGCCCAAAGCGTATCCGCCTCACAACTACGCGCAGCTTTACCTGCCAGCAATAACTTCAGCGCTGACGGACGCGGAATGGTGATCGCAACAATCGACTCCGGCGTGGATATACGACACCACGACCTACGACTCGATGAAGGCTTCACACCGAAAATCACCGAAATCACCGCCACACAACCCAGCGATGACCAATTCACACTTAAAGTACCCCACGGCTACAACTACATTGACAATAACCATGTCCTCAAAGACGATGTTCCCGGCGAACAACACGGTATGCACATCGCGGGCATTTTAGCGGCCAATGCAACAGATGAAGCAATAGCTAAAGGCGAAGGAATCGACGGTGTAGCTCCAAACGCACAGCTACTTGCCTACAAAGTTTTTAGTGGGACCTCCCGTGCGGTACGCGAAGACGCGGCATACATGGCTATGGAAGATGCCATCAAACACGGGGCCGACGTTATCAGCCTCAGTATCGGCTCCAATGGAACCGGACGCCCCGGCGACACCTATCACACAGCTGTTGAAAACGCTAAAGCTCACGGCGTCATTGTCGTAGCAGCTATGGGCAACGGTGCCGCGTCCTCATCTTCAACAACATTCGACAACATCGCCGATAACGCTTTCGGACAAACAGACACCGCAACAACAGTGTCAGTTGCCGCAACAGATAACGCAATCGGCGTAGGCGCAGCCCAAACACCCACCCTCCGCAATAAGTCGCTTTCCATTGGCGGCAAGGAATACCGTTACCTGCGCTTCGGCGACAAACGCGACCTGCCCACCGAAGCCACCGAATACGAATTCGTTAACGTGGGATTTGGTTTTGAGGCAGACCTGCAAGACAAAGACCTCACCGGCAAAGTTGCCGTGGTCAAACGTGGCGGTGAAAACATCGTCAAAAAGATCACGCGCGTTTCAGAAAAGAAACCAGCCGGCATGGTGTTCATCAACAATATTTCACAGTCATCACGCGACACCTACCACGTGAAAATCCCCACCGAACTTGAACCATACGACAAACTCACGCACGGCTGGTCAGTAGCATTAGCCCACGACGAAGGCGACGAACTTCTGACACGCATTGCGCAAAACCCACGTATGACCATCAAGAAAAACACTAATAAACACATTGACCTGGATATTCGTCCAGCTCAAGAAATCGGCCCCGCCGGTTTCTCAAGCTGGGGGCCTACTGTCGATCTTGAACTCAAACCCGACCTCATTGCCCCGGGCGAAGAAATCTACTCCCTAGCAAATAATGACGATTACTCCGTCATGACTGGAACATCAATGGCTGCACCATACATCGCAGGCGCATCAACATTGCTGCTCCAAAAACTTGCCGGCACAGCACTTCCTCAAGACATTAATCGCGTTGATCTTGCACGTATTCTCCTCATGAACACGGCACTGCCCCTGCGCGACATCCACGCTGATGGAAGCAACCCAGAATATTCACCACGCCAGCAAGGGGCCGGTCTGGTTCAAGTCGAGCACGCACTAGCAAACCGTGTACTGCTCACACATAACGACAAGGGAGCCGCCGCCCTCAAAGAAATCAACGAACAACAGCGGACATTCACACTGACCGTCCGTAACTTCGGTACTCAGCCCGCATCCTACGACGTGACCACTTCTCGCGTACTGACCTCAACAACGAAACGAGTTGAAAAAGAGGACGGGACAGACACCAAACCCGTCGTCAACGAGATTCACTCAACTGCCGTCCCCGGCGCATCTGCGACAGCATCAACAACACGACTCACAGTTGCTCCCGGACAAACTGAAACTTTCGAGGTCACGTTAGATAAAGGTGAAGCCCACGAACAGTTTGTTGAAGGCTACGTTTACCTCACATCAGCTAACGACACGAATGCATCCCTATCCTTGCCTTTCTTTGGCTTCGCCGGAGACTGGGGGAAAGAAGCACTCGTTGATGCTCCTATGTGGGAAAAAAACTCAAAACTCAAGCTCACCACGCTTCTGGGTAACCGTAATCTTTCAACCCCTCAGTTCAAAGAATTAGGTCGCACAGACTTTGAGGAAGGCGTTAACCCTGACAAGATTGCTTTCACTCACCAGCGTGACCGTGAAGGTATTCTCGAAGTCGCACCTCGTTTAGCAGTGCTACGCGACATCCTCGATTACCGCATTGATATTGTCAACAAACGCGACGATAACGTTGAACCCATTAAGGGCTTAACAAATGCGAAGTACATGAAACGCCTCCTGTACGGCGAATACTCCTACTTTGACTGGGCGAAAGAAGAAGCCGGATACCCGCTCGAACAGTACAAGTGGGATGGGAAAGCCTTTAACCCACAAACCGGCGAATATGATTTCGTTGCCGACGGTCAGTATTACTACCGTATGAAATTCCGTAATAAAGCGGAAGGCCCCTGGCAAATCATCTACTTGCCAGTCAAGTTCGATAATCAGAAGCCCACTGCAACGGCAAAACTTGAAGAAACCCCTGATGGTAAACACCGTGTCGTGATTTCATCAAAGGATAATTTCTCGCTCAAGTCCGTCAAGGCAACCCTAGATGGTGAGCCTCTGAAGGTTTCTAAAGTGAGTGAGCGGGTCGAAGCAGATGGCACAGCCGAAGAATTTGTCATCGACGACATCACATTCAACCCATTAACAAATAATGAGTTGCGCGTACATGTCATCGACATTGCAGGCAATGACAATGAGGACATCAACGGTAAGCCTCTGGTGCAGTCACTCCATAACCCTGACGTGTCCATTTCTGGCATATCTGAGCTAACAAAGAAGAATGTCACCGAACTTCGTGGCACTGTCTCTGAGCAGGTTCAAGCACTCACCTTCCAGATCAATGGGCAGGACGTAAATGCCGCAATTGACCCGCAAGACCGCACTTTCCTTGCAGATCTGTCAAATGACCTGATCGAAGGTGATAACACGCTCGTTGTGAAAGTTTCATTCACTGATGGCCGTTCGCAAGAATTTACTCATGAATTTGTCCGTGACTTTACTGCGCCCTCGGTTGATTGGGATGTCACATGGGCTGATGAAGATGAGGAATATGTCAAGGTTGAAAATGACGGAACTGCACAAATCTCGGGCACAAATGTTCACGATAACGTGTCAGCGGCTTCGGATATCACTGTGCGTTACTGCACCTCGGACGAATATCCAAGGAAAGTCAGTGATTGCCCGATAGCTTCACTGGTTGATGGGGCTTTCCATGTCAGTGTTCGCGCCAAAGATTATCCTGATGGTATCTACTTTGTGGTAAGTGACGAGGCAGAACGTCAAACAGTGCGTTACTACGAGTTTGAGGAACGCGACGACACTGCTGAGGAAGATACTTCCTCACAGCCATCTGTTCCGTCTGCGCCTTCTGCCCCCTCTGTTCCTTTGTCTGTGCAACTTTTCGATTATCAGGTTTTCAACTCTGAATCAGCTGCACATGCGAGCCAGTCTCGGGCTTTCCTGCCGAATTACTTTGGCCCAGGAAAGCACGCTATCCAGTTCGAGGTGGTCGCGCCTGGAACCGGCTGGAAGATTTCACTCAACGACGGAAAACTTGAACCGTTGGCTCAGCGTGGAAGTAATTTCCCTATTGCGCCAATCAGTGAAGGCTACTCAGGTTTTAACGTCAAAATTTACAACAGTGAAGGCACGCTTGTTTTCAACCGCGGATATTCTGCCTATGTTGATATGAAAGAACCAACAACGGATGTCTTTGATTCACTTGACACCACAAATGAAGGGGCAGATGATTCTCGTGACATTGTTGGAACGATCTACGCAAATAAAGCAGGGAAAATCCGTTTGCGAGGCAAAGTCAGTGATGCCGGTACCGGTTGGAGTTTCTACGTTAATGGGAATGCCGTACTGTCACGTTCACTTGACGGTGAGATAGGAAAGAACGAAAGTTCTGTCGATCACACGGTAACTTTGTCTGAAGGAAGCTACCTCAACGTCAAGGTTGCGGATATTTCCGGTAACTCTAACGAGGAGCACGGCGAAAACTACATCGTTGCCTACGACAAGGAAGACCCTCAGGTTGCCGTTGAGAATCTTGACGAAAACCAGGCGTACCCGGCAGGGCACATCCCCGCTTTCCGTGTCACTGATAATCGTGAGGTAGGGCTTGTTGAAGCGTATCTGGACGGTAAGCCATTACCGTTGTCGCGCGCTGATGATGATGCGGCCCTTTTCCGCCCTGAGCAGCCTCTGAACGAAATTGGACATCATGCCCTGATGTTGCGCGCCCTAGATAAGGCGGGCAATGAGGTTATGGTCCGTCGTTCTTTCACAATCGGTGATCTCCCAGTTGCGCAAAACCTTGACGAAGCGATTGCGCAGCACCTCAAGATCGAAAGCGAAGTCACGAAAGCTGAAAATGATATTGCTGAGGCACGTGCGCTCGTAGAGGATCTTGAAGCGCAGATCGCTGCCGACGAGATGGACCACGATCATCGTCTTAAGGCCCTCAATGATCGTGATGAAGCTGTACGCGCTCTTGCAGCATTGGAGAACGCGCACGCTAAATTGCTGAAGGATCAAGAAAACGCGGCAGCTCGTGTAGAGGAATTGCGTGCAGCGAAGGCGCGTGCAGGGTACTTGTACACGCTTATTGACGGGAAGGTAGCGGATGTTACGTTCCAGTCAGATATGACAGGTTACGTTTTCCATGCTGTTCCTCATGAGGATTCTGAGATTGTGCAGGCTTTACGGGATCGTCATGGGGATGTCATCGTGGCCCTGTATGACCTGTACTTAACAAGGGATGGTCAGCGTGTATCAGCGGAAGGAACACGTACTGTCACTCTTCCCGTTCAGGGCTTGACTAATCCGCGTATTTTCAGCGTTGGTCAGGATAAAAAGGCGTATCCAGTGGAGGTGACGGTGGCTGATGGTCGAATCAGTTTCGACACGGATCACTTCTCTATCTGGGCGCTTGTGTCGGATCCTGAAAATCCGGATCCCTTGGTGAATGCGAAAGCTCAGGCTCTGACTGAGCTGGCGAATGTGGCTGAGGGAGCAAAAACACAGCTCGGGATGAATAGCGATTTAACGGAAAGCGAAAAGGCTGCTGCTATTGCAGCAGTTGAGGAAGCCGCACGTGTCGCAGCTGCGAAGATTTCTGCCGCTCCCAGTATTGAGGATGTCACGGCTGAGCTGAATGCAGGTAAAGCAGCGATTGAGCAGATTCTTGCTCATCCGCATACGCCTAGCGGTGACGTTTCCGTGCCGGAGGGAAGCCCTCAGCAGCCCCCCGCTGGGCAGGATCCTTCCGACGAGCAAGGTGCTCCGTTGTCTCAACAGAGCGGGCTTGAGCAGCCTATGAATCCGCAGACTTATGTGGGTAAGGGGCGTCAGCTTGCGACAACAGGTGCTCAGGTGTTGCCTTTGGCTTTGGCAAGTGTGCTTGTCATGGGAATTGGAGGTGTGTTGGCGCTACGTCGCCGCGAACAGTAGGCATGTGACGACGGTTTCATGCTGTTTACTTCCTGAGCGTCGCAGAGGGCATACTTCCGCGCGTCGCCTGTGAAGATCATTCAGGCGAGGGCTGGTGGAATTCCATCAGTCCTCGCCTGTTTTGTAAAGCAAAAAGCCTGAGCACACGTAGAGGACGGGCACTCGCCTAACACGACCTCATTTACCACACTAAAATCCTGACCGCGCATAGACACCTACCCTAGCGCGGCCAAGCCTAGGGCCTTCACTTATTGCCGGGTCAAGGCGTTTTGTCAATTGTGCTATTCCATATCGGTTTCAGCACGCATCATAGGGAAACCGCAACGGTTACACGAAAGTAGCGACTGTTTTCCCTGGGCCAGTTTTCTTCTTGCCAAGTTGAGGTAGTTCTTCAGTAAGTTTTTCGGCCGGGAAGCTCTGGGCTATAAGGGGGCGAATGGCTCCGCTTTCAATAGCGGGTGTGATGTCTGCGAGTTGTTGGCCGTTGGCGCGCATAAAAAGGAATTTGTATGTTATCCCCTGTTGGCGCGCGGCCTTTCGTTCTTTACGTCCAGCCCACCACATTAATGGTTTCATGATGGGTTTACCTAGTTGGTCAGCAAAATCAGTATCTGGCGACCCGATCACACTGACTAAAGTTCCGCCTGTTTTGAGTACTTTCATTGAGCGGAAGGTTTCGTTTCCTCCCAGTGTGTCAAGGACAACGTCAAAGTTTTGTACGTAGTCTTCATATTTTTGTGTGCGGTAGTCAATCACAATATCGGCACCTAATGTGCGAGCTATTTCAACATCGTGAGTGGAAACAGTGGTTGCAACGGTAGCGCCTAGATGTTTTGCCACTTGAATTGCGACTGAACCTAAACCGCCCGCTCCTCCTTGAATAAAGACTTTCATTCCGGGTTTCACGTGGGTTTTCTCAGTAAAAGCCTGAATTGCGGTTAAGGTGACTAAGGGAAGGGCCGCAGCCTCAACCATTGTGAGGTTTCGCGGCTTGTGGGCGACATCCTCAGCTGAAACTGCTACGTATGTGGCAAAGGCACCTAAATGGTGAATATCTGGTCGGGTAAATACTTCGTCCCCTACCTTAAATTTCTTCACTCCTGTTCCTATAGCTGTCACTACTCCTGCAAGCTCATTGCCCATAACTTGCGGCAGGCGGTATGGGAAAAGGAGTGCAAATTGTCCGCGAGCGATCATATTGTCGAGGGGGTTCAGCCCTGCAGCGTGGACTTGTATTACGATTTCGCCCGCGCGCGAGGTCGGTATTGGCATGTCATTCCAGACGAGTGGCTGATTGTATTTGCGAAGGGTTAAGGCTTTCATTTGCGTAACTTTCTTTTGAAGAATAAGCTGAGTTGAGAAAATAAACTTAACTTGTTGAGGTTACTATGTCAAAAGATGACAGCACCGCTTATGACACGACAGACCCATGCCCCATAGCCCGAACATTACAGATCGTCGGAGAAAAATGGACCCTGCTGATTTTGCGCGACATATTCCGCGGAAAACATCGTTTTAACGAAATCTACGAAAACCTCAGATGCCCCAAAAACCTACTCAGCAGCCGACTACACGCACTCGAAGAAACAGAAATTATTACACGCTACTCATACAAAGAACAGGGAAAACGCACCCGAGCAGCCTACCAACTCACTGAGCGGGGCCTTGCACTTGCTCCCGTATTGATTGCCTTAGGTAACTGGGGCACAACCTACCTACCTCACAACAGCGCAGAGGCTCCCACGCTTATACACAACGAATGTGGGGGCAAGCTCATCACACGTATCACCTGCGAAAACAGTCACGACATACCGTACCCGCTTCCAGCTCACCATGAGGAAAAGCCAGTATCACCTCTCACTGACATGAACCCGTAAAACACAGCCCCATACACCGGGACATTAAAGTAGGGCAACAAAAGAAAGATGGCAGCCACACATAACGTATGACTACCATCGGCATAGCACCAACCCCAACCAAGATTAGGAGCAGGGACAAGACCCGAAACAGATCACATTACTCACCAGAGGAAGCAATAACATTTCCCGCATCATCAAGCATACGAACCTGAATTTTCGCATCCTTTATTCGAGGAATCTCAGTCAGGTCAATACTGTCAGCCAGATGATTCAGATTCTCTTTCAGTTCAGCGCGCGCGCTTTCTGGCATTTCATCTGCCACCAAATCCGGGTTAATAAAGTCAATACGCAAGGTCGAATCACCCACAGCCGAAATGGTGACCTTATCAGCATTTTCGCCTGCCCCTTGCTTTACACCATCAACGAAAAGGTGACCTTCAGCGGTTTCAAGCCATTCATTCACATTCATATGTGCGGATTCCTCAGGATCTTCCTGCCATACCCGAGCAGCATCACCCAAAAGTTTTTCCGTATCATCATCAGAACGTAAAGCACTCTGCTCATTCATAAAAACATGAGGATTTGCTTCAAGCCCCTGCTGTAAGTGCGAAAACACTTTCAGCATCATCACGATCATCACAATTGACAAAATCATGGAGATAACGCTGACAACAATGCTTGAAATTGCAAGACCGCGACCTTTTTCACCGCTTGACTTTAACTTCACTAAAGCAATAATGCCGATAATTAAACCCACTGGCGGAACAAAGAAAGCCAAAATCAGCGCAACAATTGCCAGAGCACTTGTTTTTTGCACTGCGGCCTGCTGATACATGAATTGTTGCCCGTAATGGTCTGAAGCCGGTGGCATCTGTGAAGTAGTGTCAGCGGGATACGCGCCATTTTCTTCAGCTACCGGAACAAAAAATCCAGACTGCGACTGCTCACCATCAGAGTGGACTGGGGTATTTTCCAGATCATTCGGATTACTCATGTACTTACCTTTCATTGATTTGCAGGGCTAAGCTTAGCGAAACATAGTATTCAACGCCTTTTTACTCCACAAAAGAAATACATTCACTCACACAAAAGTTACTATCTGCACACAAAAACTGAGCTATAGGCCAAAAATAGCGCAAGAGAAGAACAGGCGCAGTGACAGGTGGAGGCGCAAGCTAGCAAAAACCCACACAGCACGAAGCATCCACTCAGCCAAAAAACTCAGGGTGCCTTTCACATTCCCGCAAAAGGCACCCCGTAAACGTTTGAAACCTGCGACCTGGTATTTACAGGCGCTTCACTAACGGGAAAGTAATAGTTTCACGGATCCCTTGACCTGTCAGGGCCATCAGCAAACGATCCAAGCCCATACCCATACCACCTGCCGGCGGCATACCGTATTCCATTGCCATCAAGAAATCTTCATCCAAAACCATGGCTTCAGGATCACCATTAGCCGCAGCCAACGCCTGAGATTCAAAACGCTCACGCTGAATCACAGGATCAACAAGCTCAGAATACGCCGTCGCTAACTCAAAGCCACGAACATACAAGTCCCATTTTTCCACCACACCGGGCTTTGAACGGTGACCACGAGTAAGCGGACTTGAATCCTCAGGGAAATCACGCACAAATGTCGGCTCCCACAAAGAATCCCCCACTGTGGCCTCAAAAATAACCTCAGCGATCTTGCCATTCACCCAGTGATCGGGAATATCTTCCCCTAAGCCCTCAGCGATCCGCACCAGATCTTCACGTGAAGTTTGCGGGCTAATCTGCTGACCTAAAGCCTGCGAAGTCGCTTCATATAGGCTGATTTCTTTCCATGAACCAGACAAATCATATGTGGACCCATCCGGTAAGGTCACAACCTCTGTTCCCAAAGCGTCACGAGCTGCTTTCTGAATAAATTCACGGGTGCGACGAGCCATCGTGTCATAGGAACCATATGCTTCATATGCTTCAAGCATTGTGAATTCAGGTGAGTGTGAGGAATCGGCACCCTCATTACGGAAATTCCGGTTAATCTCAAAGACCTTATCCACACCGCCCACAACAGCGCGCTTCAAGAATAATTCCGGAGCAATACGTAAGAATAATTCCGTATCATACGCATTCATATGCGTACTAAAAGGCCGCGCAGCCGCGCCACCATGCAAGTTCTGCAGCATAGGTGTTTCAATTTCAACGAAGCCTGCCTCGTCAAAATAATCACGCAAAGACTTCACCACGCGAGCGCGCATACGTACCATGTCACGTGCCGCCGGACGAATAATCATATCGAGGTAACGCCGACGTACCCGCATATCCTCCGAAAGAGAAACCTCGGTTCCATCCTGTGCGATATAAGTCTTTGGTAAAGGACGTAAAGATTTCGCAGCAAGTTGCCATGCCGGAACCGGCGAGCCAGGCTCAATACCTGGCGTAAATAAGCCCTCAGGAGCAGTCCCCGTGCAAGCCAGAACAGATAATTCACCTCTGCGGGACGAAATAACGCGACCGTGAACAAATAAATGATCGCCCAAATCAACATCTGCTTTGTATTGAGCTAAGGATTCTACGCCCACTTCCGCTGCTGACAGCATGACTTGGATACGTGTCCCTGCCCCATCCATGAGGGTTGCGAAACACAATTTTCCACTGTTACGTGCCAACACGACGCGGCCAGCGATACCCACATAGTCCTGCGTTTCGTCATTTGCAACAAGGTGCGCGTATTTTTCACGTATCTCAGCAATAGATGATGTAATCGGCAAGACAACCGGATAGGCTTCTTGCCCATCAGCCAACAGGCGTGCGCGTTTATCAGCACGAACACGGACTTGTTCCGGTGTTTCCTCACTATCGGGGGTAACAGCCAGCCCAGCCGTCACCGAATTTTCGTTTTCACTATGGGAATCAGATGTATGCGTCGCTTCAGTCACAGAGCAAGCCTACCAATGACAACGACCTCTGCCCTAGTCATATACAACCTGTGATACCGATAGCTATTCGATTATCACGACACGCATATGCATAAAACAGCGCAGAATCTAGCTCTCGCCCCCTGAGGATTGAATACCTAATTCTTGGGCGCGAGGATTTTCTTCAGGCACATACCCCGGGTGATTTCCTACCTCAATTATCCGATTGTTTGCATCCACGAAAACTACGCTGGGCTTCCAAGTGGCGACCTGTGACTGCGGAACATGGCAGTACGCCATGATAATGACCAGATCTCCCACATCCACCAAATGAGCTGCTGCCCCGTTCAGTTGGATGATACCCGACCCCCGAGGACCGGCTATTGTGTAGGTCGTTAAACGATTCCCGTTAGTAATATCAGCAATATCAACCTGCTGGCCTGCGACAATATCAGCGGCATCAAGTAAATCTGCGTCAACCGTAACAGAGCCTACATAGTGCAGGTCAGCAGCCGTTACTGTTGCACGATGAATTTTCCCCTGAATCATGGGGCGCATTACTTCACTCATTTTCATCCTGTTCACATGACGTACATCAGCCAAGCAGACAATTATCAATTAAACGTGTGCTGCCCACACGAGCCGCAACCAACAGTCGATATAGCCCATCAGCGCTATGAGCCCTATGACCTTCTAACTGATCGAAGCATACGCCCTCATGCGAATCTTTCACTACCGTCATATTTTCATCTGCTGATTCATTTCCTTGGACGCGGCAGAGCACGCGGAAAGTTGTTTCTTCCACCAGTGCTACATAATCAACGTCAACGCTTTCTTCAGCTAATAAAACCTGATGAGCAGCTTGAACAATTTCATGCACCCCAGCTCCCGTGCGTGCCTTTTGTTGTCCTACACGTAGGCTACGCGACAAAGCCCGCGCGTGGACGCGCTGTTCCTGCGTCAAATATTGATTCCGACTGGATAATGCTACTGCGTCTGTATCGCGCACAATCGGCACACCAATAATTTCAACCGGAATATCTAAATCAGCCACAACTGAACGAATCACAGCTAACTGTTGCGCGTCTTTTTCACCAAATAAAGCAACGCTTGGTCGAATAATATTCAAAGCCTTCGTGACAACTAAGGCGACTCCCGCAAAATGAGTGGGACGTGTAGAGCCCTCTAAAGAATGGGCGACCGGTCCTGGATCTATCGTGATATGCGGCGCGGTTATGTACATGTCCTCCACACGCGGTGCCCATACAAGGTCAGCGCCTACACCTGCGAGAGCCTGCATATCAGCTGCCAAAGTACGCGGATACGCTTCGTAATCCTCGCCCGGAGCAAATTGTGTAGGATTCACAAAAATCGTCACTATCACATGGTCAGCAACCTTATGCGCTTCACGTACAAGCTGAAGGTGCCCCTCATGTAAAGCGCCCATCGTCATCACTAAGGCCGTGCGTCCACTCAAGGCGGCGCGGGCTGTTGTGAACTCGTCACGTGTATGCGTCAGGAGCGGCTTTCGTGTCATAGGAATATTGTCTACCCCCACGGGCAACACAGGGGTGACAGTGCGCTATATATCACGGTTTCAGTTTCATTCAAGGACAGCAAAGCAGTCTGCGTTTATGAAACACTCAGGCGCTGACGCGGTTACATGACGAGGCCGGCTACTCCACTAAGCAAAATTCACGGTGTCACAGGTCAAGGCGTACCAAGCGCATACGAACGTCACCTGAGGCAGGTCACATAAGCTCAGGAGGCCCCTCAAGTAGATCATCTTCATGTAAGGCCGCAAGGATTTCATCGGCAGCAGTATCTGAGAGTCGCCCCGCATCATGAAGCATCTGAACGGTGTGACGGGTCATTGAAGTGTAGGTGTCGCGGGCACTGGAAATAACAGGATTTTCCTGATCGTCACAGTGAGCGCGCACAGCCTGCCCTAAAACACGTGTATGAGTGGTGATGGTCCCTGAATCAGCACGCGGAATGGGACCAGAAACCGCGCTCAACCCTTCACGTAGGGCACGATCCAGAGCAGCTGAAAATAAGGGCTGCACATACGAACCTGAGTTTTCAATTCCAGCCAGGCGTAAAAGTTCAACTGATTGCAGGGCGATCGTTGTTAAAAAATTTGCCCCATGTGTGAGTGCCGCATGGTACAAGGCACGGTCTTTTTCAGCCACATCAACAGGTTCACCGCCCATTTCTAAAACAAGCGCATGGCCGATAGGTCTGGCAAGCATCGAAGCTGTGACTGCAAATGGTGTTCCCACCAAACGGGATACGTCTATAGAGGTACCTGTAAAAGTCATAGCTGGGTGAATAGCTAATGTGATCGCACCGCAACGTGCTGCTGGTTCTAAAACTGATATGCCATGTGCGCCTGATAGGTGGACAACCATCTGTCCCGGATGCCACGCTTGAAGCTCTGCAAGGCCGCGAACAAGGGGACCTATAGCGTCATCAGGGACAGCAAGTATCACCACTTCACTGCGTTCAACGATGTCGGGGATTGCCAGAATCGGAATATTCGGCAGCATGTCCTGTGCTCGTTCACGTGAAGCCTCAGATGATGCTGAAACACCAATGATACTGTGGCCTGCTGCCCGTAAAGCTGAAGCAATGACCGGACCAACATGCCCCATGCCAATAACACCAACCCCTAAACGATTGGGGTTTTCTATGCGCGTCATGAGCTTATTCTCTGGTTTCTCAAGAACCTGAGGGCGCGGATACGGCAGGAGCACCACCCTGCTCGTCCTGTTGACTTTGCGTAGCCTGCCCTGTCACATCAGGGCCGCCAGCGGGCGTAGCGCACGTAGGGTCTTGCGTATTTTCCATCTCAGTGTGGAAAGGTGATACTGCAACTCGAAGCATCCATTTTTCTGGCGGTTCACTTGCACGGCGTTTTCGAGCGCGTTCAGTTAATTCGGGGATAATGGTGGCCGCAATTTCACGATCAACATGGTAAGCGTGAGCCTGAGCGATGCCTTGTACTGTATGTACGTGCACATTCACAATCCCTAAAGAGCGCAACCATGGCCCATGTTCAACTGTGATGGATTGAAGCCTTTCAATCGGCAGGAATGTTATCTCACGGTTCAGCCATCCGTCACGGATAACAAACATGCTGTCTGTTAAGGCGAAAGCGCGGCGCTTATATGAGAAAGGATCCAGACGTTTCACACATTCAGGAATGGCAGTGAAATAGTGTCCTTCGCGTTGCCCGTTGAATGCTTCTTCAAGGAATGCCTGCGGGTCATTCACGCCGAGGTCACGAATAATCAGCCATAAAGCCAGTTCTGCGTCTTGACGGTTGCCTGCGGGCAGCAACACTGTTGGATCACCCGTGTGGTTTTGCGAGTCGCCACCACCGTAACCTGCTTGACTGGAATTGACTCGATATAAGCCAAGGAAGCGCCACAGTAGCGGTTGCGAGATACGCACCGTGTGTACTCGTCGTGGAGGAATGGTTTGCGCTCGTGTTTCTGTGAGCCCACTCCGCACACGAATACCATCCGGTGATACTGCCGCGCGGAAGTTGAATTCCCCAGCAAAACGGGACCACAGGTACGTTGCGACAGCGGAAAATGGCACGATTATCGAGAATATGCTGGATAGGCCCGCCCATCCGTATGCGTAGATCAAAATACCTACCGCGATGAAGCCAGCAAGGATCATGAGGATCCCTACAATAAAAACACCGGAACATAGCAGCGACATCATCAGTGTTTTTGGTGAAAGGGCGTACAGTTCGCGTTCAGGTGCTTCAAGAGCAGGAGTCGTCATTTGAGGGCTGCGGGCAGGGATGCTACGTGTTTCCTGCAAGGCAACACCATTGTCAGCGAGCGTTCCCTGTTCTTGCTGTGAGTGCTGGTCTGGTGTCGCATTTTTTTGAGAGGGCAAAAGGACTCCTGCTGCTCGTGCGAGGATTTCTGCCCGTGCTTCTTCTAATTCATGTGTGCGGAGGAAACCGAATGTGAGGTTTGAATTAGCCCCACCAGCAACCTCAATATTGAGGCGGCCGAGGTCAAAAATCCGACCAAGCAGAGGATGAGTAATGTCAACTGCTTGGATACGGTCAAGACGCGCATGACGTTGTGAGCGCATAAGTATGCCACTGCGGAACCACACTGCCGTATCTGTGATCGCCCATGAGGTTGCTCGCCACGACAGCCACGAGACAAGAATAATGAGAAAGAGAATACCAAGCAGCGTCACTGCTACGATAATAATGAGCCGTGAAATATTGCCTTCGCGGATCGCAGAGCTTTCCATAATGTCCTGCAGGACTTCAGAGTTCTTGTATGTAACAAAAGCTATGAGGGCTGCAATTGCGCTCCACGCATTAAAAACTAAAGAAAACGGGTGAACCTTACGCCATTGTTCGGGCGGAACGCCTGCGTCCACTGCGTGCACGGTAGTGCGCGATTTTTTATCATCGCGCGTGGTCTCGTTGTTGTTTTCTGTCACGATCACAACCCCGCTAATTCGGCGCTGCCTCGCTCGGCTAAGAGGTCACGTAGTCGTGAGGCTTCCTTAGCTGGGACTCCATCTAAGGTTGCGCTTGTTTCAGGTGAGGCCGTGTGAAGGGTGATCGTTGTGATGCCGTAGTGCCGCGCAATCGGTCCTTCTTTCACATCGACGTATTGGATCCGACCGTAGGGTACGAGGGTGAGGGAACGGAACATGATTCCTTTACGAATCATGAATTCTTCCTTGCCTTCAGCCCAGCCCAGTGCGCGGACCTGGCGGCGAACAAGCCATATTTGCCAGGTAGCAAGGAAAAAGAAAATGCCTGTTGCAATAAAAATCCAATATGAAAACAGGAATCCAGTGGCAACTGATCCGCTTAACAGGATCATATATGTAATGAGGAGGGCAATCGATCGCACTTTGATGAGTTCGCGTGAAACAGGGGTAAAAACTACCCCTTCAGGGGCGAAGGGATCCGACATAATGCCTCCTGTGATGTACGTATTTATACGGAACGTAACATATACACTTTATATGATCTTTACTTATCCGTACCTTATTTCATTCACATCGAGCCACCCCGAAGAATACATGCGCTATTTTCTCAGGTAACTTTCAGGATCATGGAGAAGAATACATCTCATGGGAATCAATGGAACCGAATCCTCCGGCGAAGCAAAACTCCTCGTCGTTGACGACGAACCGAATATTCGTGACCTCCTCGCATCCTCATTACGTTTTGCAGGTTTCGATGTTGTTTCAGCCGAGGACGGCGCAAGCGCCTACCACTTAGCTGTGGAAGAACGACCCGACTTGATTGTTCTCGATGTCATGCTGCCGGATATGGATGGCTTCACTGTCACTCGACGTTTACGCGAAGCAGGTATCCGAATCCCCGTTCTTTTCCTCACTGCCCGCGACGATATGCGCGACAAAATCCAAGGCCTTACTGTCGGCGGCGATGACTATGTCACTAAACCATTCGGCTTAGAAGAAGTCGTTGCCCGTATTCGAGCTATTCTCCGTCGCACCATGATTGATAACGCAGATGATGGCAAACTGCGCGTATCTGATCTCGTGATTGACGAGGACGCTCATGAAGTGACTCGTGCCGGCCAACTCGTTGATCTTTCCCCTACAGAATTTAAGCTCCTACGCTACCTCGTTATTAATCAAGGGCGAGTGGTATCAAAAATGCAGATCCTCGATCACGTGTGGGAATACGACTGGGATGGTGATGTAGCTATTGTGGAATCATACGTGTCATATTTGCGGCGAAAACTCGCGGTCGATGGGGCTTGCGGTGAACTCATCCACACGAAACGAGGAGTCGGCTATATCTTACGTGAGGAAAACTAGGACGTGTTTCCTTCACGTATCCGGCAAATTTGGGAAGCTAAACCTCTAGCAACTCGACTCGTTACTCTCATAGTTGTTCTGTTAGCATCCGGGCTTTTGCTTACCGGAACAATCATGATTGGCTTACTCCAACGTCACCTTGTCAGCCAAATCGATGAACAATTGGTCACTTCCGCACGGAGCATGGCCGAACAAACCTCACGAATTAGCGACTCACATGACGCGATGTTGCCTTCTCTTTTCTACATTCGCCGTTCAATCGTAGGCCGTACGGATGAAGAACATTATTCACCTGACACTTTAGAGCACTCAGGAACCCCAATTATTCCCACCCTCCTACAACCTGGTGAAAGAGCGGAAACAGCAAATGGGTGGACCTCTCCTGTAACCGTTGAATCCACACATGAAGGAACACCGTGGCGAGCTATCGCTGTTCCTTTAGTTACCAGTGGAACCCATTCTCCCGTCGGAGTAATGACAATCGCCTTGCCTTTAGCTGATGTTCAACACACCTTGCGTAATACCGCGCTTTATATTATCTACACGTCGCTGGGGATCATCATATGCGGAGGCGCTTTGGGCCGTTACCTTGTGCGTCGCACTTTCCTTCCTCTGCGTGAAATTGAGTCCACTGCCGGGAAGATTGCAGCCGGTGATCTCACACAACGCATACGTTCACAACCTTCCACAACGGAAGTAGGGTCTTTAGCGCTTTCGCTCAACACCATGTTGTCCCAAGTTGAACAGTCATTTAGTGCGCGTAAAAGAACTGAACGAAAAATACGTCGATTCGTGTCCGATGCTTCACATGAGCTACGTACCCCTCTTGCTGCTATCAGTGGGTACTGTGAGCTTTACGCGATGGGTGGGGTCTCGCAAGAACGCACTCCTGAAGTGATGGGACGTATTCAGTCAGAATCAGCACGCATGGCTTCTCTGGTTGAAGATCTGCTGACTTTGGCACGTTTAGATGAAGGCCGCGCACTTGAGTTTACTTCTGTTGACCTGCGTAAAATGGCTGATAATGCGGCTTTTGACTTACAGGCTCTTGATCCTGAACGATCTGTTTCGCTCATATCATTCAAGTCAAAAAACCCGCCCATGTCATTAGTTGTTGAAGGTGACCGTGACCGCCTCCAGCAAGTATTTACAAATCTTGTCGGCAATATCATTCGTTACACGCCACAAGGTTCACCCGTTGAATTAGCTTTGGGATTACACGATGACTATGCGGTAGTGGAATTTCGAGATCACGGTCCAGGTATTGCCTCACAAGAACGCGACAAAGTTTTTGAACGTTTTTATCGGACAGAAAACTCACGTTCACGTTCATTAGGCGGCTCAGGTCTTGGCTTAGCTATTGTTTCAGGGATTCTGAATGCTCATCATGGAACGGCGGCCCTATCAAAAACGCAAGGCGGTGGCCTGACTGTGCGAATCACACTTCCTTTAAGGCAACCTGTGAAGCATGGGGTTTCTGCTGACAATGCGCGTACCCCTGCACAGGCTTCATCCATGCCTTCACTAAGCGTGCCCCCAGCGACCTCACGCGGACCTGACACAGACATGAAATTTACGTGACTCGCGCCACCTAACATGAAATGTCATCTTTTGTGGCTTAAAGTGGCTCGGTACGTACCTATCATCTCGACAGGAGCAATCACATGGGTGCTCAAGCACCTCAGTGGCTTTTCACTGCTTTCGTTGAAGCCATGACACAAATAGGCGCCACTGCACCTGCACCAACACTGTATGCAGAGGCTAGGGATCTCGTGTCACGCTGGAATGAACCAGGTCGTCATCTGCATAATTCTCAGCACCTCATCAATGTTCTTGCGCATATTGACGAGTTGTCGCTGGTTGCTCATGATCCTGATATTTTACGTATTGCTTTCTGGTATCACGGAGCTTTCCTCAATCGCGCACTTGAGGTACGTATTATTGGCGCAGATCCTGAACTCATTTGCCGCCCATGCATTGACCACACCACTGAGCGTTTAACGACTCTTGGTGTCAGTGACGATGTTGTTTCACGTATTCATGAGCTTCTTCACGCACTGGTGACGCATCGTGCTTCACGTTCAGATTCCGATGCTCAGGTTCTCATTGATTCAGATTGCGCACTTTTAGCTTCCCCGCCGCAGATTTATAAGAAGTACCGCGCCTCATTACGTGAGGAGTTTTCGGACTTAGATGACCTCACGTATTGGCGAGCACGTCGTCGCGCTATTTGTCGTTTGTTGTCTTTAGATTCCATTTACCGTTCACCGCTTGGCCGTGAATGGGAAGATCTTGCGCGTTCTAATCTTGAAGCCGAAAAAACGAAACTTGATTCTTTAATTGCCAATCAAGATCCGGATAATCCTGCTGAAGATGAAACTGACCCTGCTGATTCTGCTGTTGCTCTCCCTGTGTTTGAAGGGGAGCTGAGCGAAACAGGTACGTTAATTATTCGGCGCCGCCCATTAAAAAAGAACGCGTGTGTTACTTCATCGGATGAGCCGACGACCACGGGCACTTTACCTGTGATTCACCCTCATGAAAATAACCGGCGCAGCCACGATGAAAGCGAAGAAGATTCCGCTTCCTCTTTAGAAACTGCGATTGATACGATGGATATACCTCCGGCTCCTGCTGAATGATCTGTTCACTTACATGCTCATAGGCTTACGAACCGTATTGGATGTAGGTTTATAAGCTGATAGGCAGCTTTTGCGCACACTTTCCACAGCACTTTCTTCAGTG
Source organism: Schaalia sp. lx-260 (assembly GCF_021083645.1). Taxonomy (GTDB): domain Bacteria; phylum Actinomycetota; class Actinomycetes; order Actinomycetales; family Actinomycetaceae; genus Pauljensenia. Next base: position 26,146 of record NZ_JAJNRQ010000004.1, read on the forward strand.
TCGCACTACGTCCACATGTGCGCTCAGAACTGGGTTTTCCGTTACTTTTTCGCTCTAATCTTCCTTTTACTGTGAGCCATAAAAAGTGGCTCTGACTTAGTGGAGGAAATATGGCAATTTTTACAGTAGATTCCGAACGAGTTGCTCAAGCAGCCGCACAAGTGAGTACAACCAGCGAACGCATACGCGCTGAAGTATCTGCAATGCTCGCACAGCTCATTGATTTACAGGCGTCCTGGTCAGGTATCGCTCAATCACAGTGCGCACAAGCGGTAGAGCAATGGCAGGGCACTCAAATACATGTGGAGCAAGTACTTGACACCATCAGTCAGCAATTACTGAGTGCTGCTCATGTGTACTCTGATGCCGAGTCGCGTTCTGCTGCGCTTTTTAGTTGAAGGTAGCGCTAAGGAAAAGTGGGCGTGTCATGGTAAGGCCACTGTGAAAGCCCGTTCATTTTGAAAGCACAGCAACACACAGTTCACAGCAACATATGCGTTCGTTCACTTCTTTTGAAGGCGCATATGAGGGTGCGGCGCGTATCGCCTATGAGCCTGCACGTAGGAGCCGGACAACTCTGGCGGCTGCGACATGTCAGCAGGCATACGGAAACTAACGCATGGCGCATACAGAGGCTGACACATGGCGCATACATAAGCTGTGGGACTGGCTTAATAGCCAGTCCCACAGCCCTCACTCAGTATTCCCGTAGCCACATTATTACATGCATATGCAGCTACAGGTTCGAGTTTTCTTAGTACATGCCGCCCATGTCAGCGCCTTCACCAGCGCCAGCAGCCGGCGGTTCAGGCTTGTCAGCAACAACAGCTTCAGTTGTCAGGAACATGCCCGCAATTGAAGCAGCATTCTGCAGAGCTGAACGAGTAACCTTCACAGGGTCAGAAATACCCTGAGCCATCAGATCACCGTACTCACCAGTTGCAGCATTCAAACCGAAGCCCGGTTCCATACCCGCCACACGATCAGCAACTACGCCACCTTCAAGGCCAGCGTTTTCAGCGATCTGCTTGAGGGGAGCTGAAATAGCGACGCGCACAATGTTGACACCTGTTGCTTCGTCACCGGTCAGCTCAATGCTGCCCAAAGCGGTATTCGCAGCCTGAATAAGAGCCACGCCGCCGCCTGCAACCAAGCCTTCTTCAGTTGCTGCACGAGCGTTACGAACAGCATCTTCAATGCGGTGCTTACGTTCCTTCAGTTCAACCTCAGTTGCCGCACCTGACTTAATCACAGCGACACCGCCAGCAAGTTTAGCCAAGCGTTCCTGCAGTTTCTCACGGTCGTAATCAGAATCGGTGCTCTCAATTTCTTGACGGATCTGACGAACACGTGCGTCAATGTCCTCACGATCGCCAGCGCCTTCAACGATTGTGGTTTCATCCTTAGACACAACCACAGAACGTGCGCGACCAAGCAGGTCAAGTTCAACATTTTCGAGTGTCAAACCAACAGTTTCAGAAATCACTTGGCCACCGGTAAGGATTGCCATGTCCTGCAACATGGCCTTACGACGATCACCAAAGCCAGGAGCTTTAACGGCCACGGACTTGAATGTGCCACGCATCTTGTTCAGGACCAGCGCGGTAAGTGCTTCGCCTTCAACATTTTCAGCAATCACGAGCAGTGGCTTGCCGGTTTGCATGACCTTTTCAAGGATCGGCAGCAGTTCCTTCAGGGAAGCAACTTTGGAGTCCACCAAAAGAATGTACGGATCTTCAAGAATAGCTTCCTGACGCTCTGGGTCAGTGACGAAGTAGGCGGAAATAAAGCCCTTATCGAAACGCATACCCTCGGTGGTTTCCAAGGTGGTTTCAAAAGAGTTGGTTTCTTCTACTGTGACAACACCTTCAGCGCCGACCTTCTCAAAAGCATCAGCAATGAGCTGACCGATTGCTGGATCGTTTGCTGAAATAGATGCTGTAGCTGCAATCTGCTCTTTTGTTTCAACAGACTTTGAGTCCTTGTGAAGCTGAGCAACGATTGCTTCCACAGCCTGATCGATACCGCGCTTGAGGGCGATAGGGTTGGAACCGGCAGCTACGTTACGCAGACCTTCGTGTACAAGTGCTTGAGCAAGGACTGTTGCTGTTGTTGTACCGTCGCCAGCAACGTCGTCAGTCTTTTTTGCTACTTCCTTTACCAGTTCAGCACCAATGCGCTCAAATGGATCTTCAAGGTCGATTTCTTTTGCAACGGACACACCGTCTTTTGTAATAACGGGAGCGCCCCACTTCTTGTCCAGAACCACGTTACGGCCTTTAGGTCCAAGAGTGACCTTGACAGTATCGGCCAAGAGGTTCAGACCGCGTTCCATGCCGCGACGAGCTTCCTCATCAAAATGAATGATCTTTGCCATCTTATTTTCCTTCCGCGATGCGGATTTAGGGGTGATGCCCGCGACGGACGATCCGCGTTTCTTTGTGCCTTTCACAAAGACTGCCAGACCTCACCACACCCGGATGTTTTGTCACTCAGCCGAGGCGAGTGCTAATGCAAGTTTGGCACTCTCACCCTGTGAGTGCAAGACGAAAGCGGGCTGCTGACCAAAGTCACGCAACCCGCTTCACATTCACAGAAAGAAAATAAGCGCGCCCTACCGCAAAAGCACAGCGATATCTGGCTCTCCAATATTGCCCGCGTGGACCTCAGTAATCCCCAACACATTGGCAATTTCACGCGCAGTTGATTCCATAGCGGAATCTTTGTAGTAAACCGTGGTGACTGTAGCAGCCCAGTTATCCGCGTTACCTGCAGACGTATTGGTAAAGCCTTCCCCACGCAATTGCTCTGCTTTGCCGGTAGCTAAACCATTACGTCCTGTCCCATTCAGCACTGAAATGCGTGCATCTTTACGAACAGGAGCAGGTGCCGACGCTGACTGTGATCCTGATGCTGGTTCAGATTGCTGAGTTTCAGCACGCGAAGCTACGCTTTGAGCCGATTGTGCAGATTGAGCTGCATTTGCGCTCTGCGCTGTTTGGCTTGTTTGCGTTGACTGGGCGGATTGTGTTTGCACAGGCTGTTCAACAGTAGCCGTAGTCCCATTATTTTGAGCAATGACTCCGCGAGAGGTCAGAAGTGTACTCACACCCCAGCCTAAAAGTGGGGCAAGAACGAGGATGGCAAGGAAAGGCCACACTGAGCGCCACTTTGAAGGCCGTGGACGATGGATTCCAACCGGCATGTCCTCGCCCGCATAGTCAAATTCGTCTTTAGGGTATTGTGAACTCACGTGGACAGACTAACTGTTCTCACGCTTTTCAGCATGGTTTCAGACGGGCGAGCCGAATTTCATTCGGGTTTTTCACCCTATTTTCCCCGTTTCTTTCCACGATGTGACACATTTTTCCGGCACACTTAAGCTATGACTTCTTCACCGCGCCCGCTAGCAGAACTTATTGATTCCGGTTGGGCTCAGGCTTTAGCGCCTGTTGAACCTCTCATCCATGATCTTGGCATTATGCTGCGTCAAGAAATAGCTGCAGGACGCGGTTACCTTCCCGCAGGTACAGATGTTTTACGTGCTTTTACTTTCCCATTTGACCAGGTCAAAGTTTTGATTGTGGGTCAAGATCCGTATCCCACGCCGGGTCATGCTATGGGGTTAAGTTTTTCTGTCACTCCAGGAACGCCTCTGCCGAAATCTTTAATCAATATTTTCACTGAATTACAGCAGGATTTGGGGGTGCCTGCGCCTTCCAGTGGTGATTTATCACCGTGGTGTCACCAAGGGGTGTGTTTACTCAACCGTGTTCTTACAGTTCAGCCGGGACAACCTGCTTCACACCGTGGTCGAGGGTGGGAAGAAGTCACTTCACGCGCAATCGACGCATTGGTGGCGCGTACAGATGAGGCTGGCCGTCCTGTTCCGCTGGTGGCAATCTTGTGGGGACGCGACGCACAATCGTTGAAATCTCAGCTTGGCGCTATTCCCACTATTGAATCAGCTCATCCGTCACCTTTGTCGGCTTATCGAGGTTTTTTTGGGTCACGACCTTTTAGCCGCGTCAATGAGCTGCTTCAGCAGCAGGGCGCCTCCCCTATTCACTGGCAGTTGCCGTAAAAACTGTGGCTTATAAAAACGAGATACTTTCTCGACAATTTGGATACAAGGAAACGCCCTGTTGAGCCCGCTCTTTAAGCCGCTTTTCGCTTGATAATGGGGGAAATGATACTCGGTTCGCCTGCCGCGAGTCGGTGGTTCCGGCCACTTCACAGTGACTCGATGGCGCCTGATGTGATGAGACGAACCCAACGATCCAGTTGGGCAGGTGGGTCACTGGCTGCGTTTCGGGGTTACTTTTGCGCTGAGTACATGTTTGCCAGCACAAAATAACTTCCGGGCCTTAATCTACTTTGGCCAAGCAAGCCAAATAGTACAAGCGAAGCTTAAAACCCCAGCCAGTAAAGCAAAAAGCCAGAGTTTGTTTTCTTTAGCCTTTAATGCACCTAAAAGAATCAAGGTCACTCCTACGATGGCAGAAAGCACCATGACTGCAAAACCCATCAGATTTCCTTTCGTTGAAGTGTAATGACACGATCATGCTGTTGAGCAACGTAAAGATCATGAGTAACCGTAATAATGGTCGCCCCATTTTCTTCATTAAGTTTGAAAATTAATTCCATTATTCTGTCTTGATTTTCAACGTCTAGGGAAGCAGTAGGCTCGTCAGCAAGAACAAGTTCTGGATTCATCACGATTGCCCGCGCGAATACAGCTCTCGCTTTCTCACCGCCTGAACAATCCAATGGTTTCTTTCCGAGAATTGAGTTGATCCTTAGAGCAGTTACTACTTCATCAAATCGCTCGGATAAATGCCGCTTAGATTCTCTGGCATAAAGGAAAGGTAATTTGATGTTGTCCGCTAAACTCAGTGAGTTTATGAGTGCTGATTCCTGCAGCACGAAACCAATTTTTTGGTTCCGCGCAGCCGCCAATTCTCGATCAGAAAGCCCCGCTACAAATCTGCTTGAGAGATGGTAAGTTCCAATATAGTCGCGGTCAATTAAGCCAAGGATGTTTAACAGCGTACTTTTTCCAGCACCAGACTTCCCTACGATCGCAATTTTTTCCCCTTCTTGGACATTCAATGAAAAATTTTGCAGTAGCGTAACACTTGAAGTGCGCTTTTTGTATATCTTCTGTTCGATATCTAGATTGATGATTTCGTTCATCACTGCAATACTCCCACTGAGATCGGCACGCGTTTTATACGCCGCATGAGTACTTGGACAATAATCAAAGAAAACAGTAAATTGCTTAATAAAGTGACTAGTAATGCGACTCAATCCATCATGATTAAACCGCCAGCAAAACCACAGGTGATAAACAAGGGATCTTTAGAAATCCAACTCTGATATCGATAGCATGTCGCTACCGCACAAATGCCCGCCAAAGAAATCGACGATAGCATCACATAATAGCCATAGAAAATTTTACGAATTCCACGATAACTCAAGCCCACTAACAAATTGATAGTGAAATCTTTTATCATCAATTTCACCGCTACAAGCGAGCTCCAGATGGATACAAGTACAATAATCGCCAGTAAAATAGCGGCTACGATAAACAAAAACCATAGTGACGAGACAAAATACTCATTATAGAAATCAATGTTTTCTTGTTGACTAAAGAAATTTAGTTTAATTCCTACCGTCTTGTAAATACAGTCAGCTAATTTGGATATGCCTTCCTTGTTCGTATCTGTCACTACAAGATCCATCAATCCATTAATTTTGAATGGAATACCAGCTTGTTTGATAAACGTTTCATTGACAGGTACAACTATCGAAAAATTGTAGTACTGCTTGGAATCAAGAGCATACAGATTAGAATGGGCTGAATTCTGTCTAAGTATCCCAGAAACTCTGAACTCAATATTTCGATCTAATACCGGATCATGAACACTAAATTGTGCGCCAACTGGATATTCCTCAGCTAATCCTTTTCCAACTAAAACCGGTAGCACTGTCTCAGTTTCTAGTGAATATTGAAATGTCAGTCCACTACCATCCACATACTCAAAAGGGTTGAGATCTGCATACTTTTCATTCATGTATGCCACTGGCACTTTGATGCCGTTACGATTCCTGAGATCAACAATATAACCATCCGTAAATAACCCATACTGGTAATTGTTATTCAGACGATCATATACATCCTGCATAGATTGCGCCGCGATGCTGTCGATATCAATATCTGATTTTGGGTCCAAATTAGCAATATAAACGCCCGCAGAATTTAGCCTGCTTACTTGACTGTATCCCTCGTTGGTAGAAACAATAGTGCGAGTCGTTGAAAACGCAATGTAGTTCGCCATTAACAACAATACAAGCATAGTCACTGCAACAATAGGTTTCTTGAAAAATATGCGAACTAGAAAAAATCTAAAAACTTTCATTTTGCCCTCAGTAATAATGAACTAAGCAAAATATAAGTAACTAAAACAGTCGATAAGTAGAAGCAGTTCTTTAGAGAATATGAAAATATATAGAATAAGAAACTACACATGACAAAACAGGCAGTCAGAACTACTGAGCATGCAATAGCATATCTTAACCTTATTAACCGCAATCTATCCCCCACGATTATTCTGCATTTCACCTCGTCCTTAGCTTCATTTACGAGCTGATAATGGAAAATCATGACAATTGCTGAAAAGGCTAGAATAAATACGACTTGGTGCTCTATTAAAAACCGTAAAAATCTCATCATCACATAGGAGTGATTTGATTTATGTTCAACAAAAAGCAGAAAACCTGACAGCGAAAAACATCCAATATACAAAAACCCCAGTTTCAGGAGCCTCATCATTCTTAGCGGAGATTTTGCGAATAGGCTTTTCATAAAGGCAACTCTCGTACCAAAGTTCGATATATGCTTTTAGCTCATGTGTAAGAAGCACTAGACTCGCGCCAAAACAATAAACATGGACTATTTAATTGGTTCTATTTACTGTGTCCCCAATTGAACTTCGTTGTTTGGTTCCTGCTCCAGTCCCAAAGGTTATCCCAAACGGAACCGGTAACACGGCCTCGATTTACAGTCTTGTACATTAGAGTTTTTCCGTTACGCGAGTACTTAAACCACGCGTTCTTATAGCCTGAATCAGCATAGTTCCAAGCCGCTCCATTGTACTTAACTTGCAATACCTCAACCGAAGATGCACCGTTCAGATTGTTCCCAAAGGTAACAGCGTGAGCAGTGCCCGCACCTCCCAAAACTAGAGTTGCAACGAGTGCTACGGAAGTAATCTTTTCTTTAAGCTTCATTGGTTCACCTCCTTTCCCGTCACCTATGACGCGAATATAGTGCTCCCGCTCGTAAATTAGCGAGCCTTAGTAAATATATCAAACAAAATTAAAGATTTCAAATAGGTAATCCATTCGCTTCAACTGAAGCTATGTAGGTATAGCAGGGTTCATAATAGGGGAAATATGTGTCGAGGATGACGTCTGGCAGGGCTGTCGTTAGTGGCATGAAGTGCCCGTGTTGGTGTGGAGTGTAGAAGCGTGGATACACATACCCCAAAACCGGCGCGCTAACTTTTCACACGCCGGGATAGTTAGTCACTCACTCGCAGTCTGGTTTCCTGTCCATTTGAAGGACTGCGTAACTTCGTCATAGATGAAATCTGTGATGTCGCCACTAATGATCATCTGCACGGCTTGGTCGATAACCTGTGCTGGAACGATGAACCATTCAGATGGGTTATAGGATTCACGGTCAGTGTTGATCTGTGTCATGTCTAAACGTACGTCTGCGAAGACTCGGTGTATAAGATTTTCCAGCCTTGAGGGGCGTACATTGTAGACACGGTAATCTGCAACAATTTCCACAGGTGCCATCAGATATGTGGGATCGTGTTGCGCGTTGGCAATGCGCTGTTCAACTGTTGTCGTACAAAATCCAATCTTATGCAGGTGCGGTATCCCTTTAATGGTTGGATCTTGGCTTAAGGATTTGAGTACGTAAATATGTCCAGTTTCAACGTCCGCATCACCCAGTTCTGTCATGTCGATGGTGTGGTTGGCCGGGGCTATGGCGCGCCCGTTTTGTTCTCCCATGCGGATCGAAAGAGATGTCTTGTACATGGCAGATTCTGTGCCGTTTTCAAAGATGACTCGCAGTCGTTCTTTAGGGCGCTCACGTCCACCGACGTGTTTGTATTCGACCTCGCCGATTTCCGCGATGAAGAGCATGACGCCACCGAGGATGAAAAACCTTCCTGGTTTTATTGTGGATACCCCTTTGAAGGGAAGGATGACGGCGTCACCAGCGGCTAGTTCTGCGTGTTTGGCTTTGAACAAGTGCTCAAATTTCTCGAAGTCCTTGGCTTTTTCTCGTACGGCAATTTCTACGTCATCGAGGTTGCGTTTGACCTCTGGCAGTGAGGAAACGTCGAAGATGTCCTCGTTATTATCGAGCAGATCAAGCTCGTCCGCTTCAAGCAGATCATCTAGGTTTTCTGGTGCGGCTGGTGGAGCAAGCAGACCGAAGTCATCTAGGTCAGCAACGGCTTCAGCTTTTGCTTCGTTCGCTCGGAAACCATCGAGTCTAGCGCCGAGCTTTCGTTCGCTGACGTCATGGGTCGTGGAACTGGGAACTCGTCCGCGATCACGGTAGAACTCCGCGATCTCCATGAAGGCCCGCTCTAAACGATCAGCAGAGGTGATAGGTTGAGGTTTTTCTGGAGCGTCCAGCAAACCCTCAGTGTCACTTTCGAGCAGTTTGGCAAAGGCTTCTTCAAAAGCATCGTTTCCTTGTTCGCTCATGCGTTTTACTCCTCCTTCGCTTTCTGCTGCGCCACAGCCTGTTGACGCTCACGCTTCAGCTTTTGCAATACCAGCAGCGCTTCTGCGTATTTGCGTTCGGTAGCATCTTCAGAGCGCCGGTCAGGACGTTTACCACCATGGGTCTTTGACCATAGCTGGATCTTGGGGAACAAAGCCAGTGCTTCATCCGGGGTGATCTGGATGCGAGTGGCAGCAATGCTGTCGGAAATGAGTCGTAGCACATTGGGAGTAACAGATTTCGACAGCACTTCAAAAGCACGTTGGAAGGGATTGACGCTATCAATCAGGTTGATGTGGATGTCGTCAATGTTGACGAATTTTTCACCCATACGCACGAAGCGTTTGTCCCCAACTTCGCGTACTTCACCATTTTTGATCACTGAGTCCACCACCACGTGTTGACGAACTTCTTCTACTTCTGTTTCGGTTAGGTCTGGGTAACGGTCACGAATAATCTTCGGGATGAGTACCTTGTTAGTGGTTTCGGCATCTAAGCTTCCGGCAGCAGCACGGACGAACATGTCGTCTTGAAGAATGTTTGCTTTCAAATCGTTCAAGTCAGCGGTGACGATTTGTCGCACACGGTCAGTGGAAGGCTCTTTGAACCCGCGAATCCGTAGCTTTCCTGGCTCATTCTCATCATCGTCGCTGCGTTTGGTTTTGAACTCAAAGTTTTGTGCCAATACTTGTTCCATAAGTAAAGACGCGGTAATGGCTTTGAGCATGTTGTTGACTGTTACCGTGACTTCAGCTTGTGAAGCGTCGGGTTCAGCGATAAGGTTCGTGAACTGTGCGCGGGGCTTGCCTTCGCAGTCACGGGTAACGCGCCCGATTATCTGAATGATTTCAGTTAGAGAAGCACGGTAGCCCACTGTCAGGGCATGCTCTGCGAAAGGCCAGTCGAAGCCTTCCTTGGCCATGCCCAGCGCAATGATGATGTCCACCCCATCACGCTCTTGAGAAGCCACTGTGGAAAGGTAATGCAGCGTTTCAGCACGAGCTTTCTGGTCAGTGTCATCCACCAAGTCGGCGACCCGCAGGATTTGCCCGTTGTCGCGGCGGCGAACCTCAATGATCCCCGTATTCGGGTCGGTGCGTTCGACAACCCCAATGGCGTCTAGAAGGAAGCCTACTTCTTCCAGCTTGTCCTTGGTGGATTCACCGGAGTTCACATTCGGAATGTGAATGATGGTTTTCTTATCCAGATCCAGCACTTCATTGATGGCTTCGGTGTAGCGTCCTTGGTAGAAGTGGTGGCCGATCCCTAGAGCTTTGAGGAAGCGGTAGCCGTTGAGCTGGTCGTAATAGTTGAAGGTTACGGGGGTGAACTTCGCTTCGTCTGCCGGGGACAGCACCGGTACTGAGTCGCCCCGGAAATATGAGCCGGTCATCGCGACGATATGAGCATCGGAGCCGGCCATAATGTCATGCAGCAGCGTCCCTAGCCGGCTGGCTTCCAGATCAGCTGACACATGGTGAAATTCGTCGATCGCCAGTACTGTGCCGTTGAATGCCTCTGGTGCTAGTTTTTCGAATGCAAAACGTAGGGTGGCGTGCGTGCAAATGAGCACCGGGTCACTGCTTTGAAGGAAGTCAACGAATGCGTTAACTTTTGATTGTGACGAGCCTGGTGTGCACAGATTATTCTTGTCTGGCACTTCCCAGTCAGCAAAAAATCCATGCTCGGTGAGTTTCGTGGGGGCAAAAGACGCACCGATGGAACGCTCTGGCACCGCCACAATCACCTTTTTTCGCCCCTGGTTGTACAACTTGTCCAGGCCCACAAACATCAGAGCACGTGATTTACCCGATGCCGGTGGCGCCTTCACCAAAAGATACTGGCGGGCACGTTGCTCAAAGACACGCCGCTGCATTTCACGCATGCCCATAGCGTCAGTATTTACCGAGGTACCGTCTTGGGCATACGACACATCAACAATATTCGTGAATTCTTCAATTTTGGGGCTCATGCCTGCACCTTCCTGCTACGACGAGGCTTTTTAGTCGGTTTTACGGCTTCCAACTGAATCCGCTCTTCTTCAATCAACTGCTCATACAAAGCAAAAAGCATACTGAGCCGTTCTTCATCAGATTCAAAGGGCTTCTGACGGTAAATACGATCGACTGCTACATCGATGGCCGCGTGTGCTTCCCTGAGATCAAGTGGCATCCTATCTGGATCGTAAAGTTCAGCCAGCGTGCACTCACAGTAATATTCGCGAACATCCAACACCCGAAAGGCCAGCTCTGTCAGGTTCTGCTTAACGTGTTCGCTCAGGGGCGGGACGGGGAAATTGTTGTACACAATCGTGTTCGAATAGCGGTAGTCAGTCTTCATTTTCCCGCCTACAGCGCGCGTCCACACCATGTGTATCCGAGACGTCAGCAAAGCAAATAGCCACGGCTGCGCGTCATAAACCGCATAAGCAGAATCCGAAATAACAGTGTCTGAACCCAAATAGCCTATCGGAATATACTCGCGCCGCTCAGACGATACCCTCGGTACAATAATCGAATCAGTTGGCTTGTAGCGAGGCTCTGCAAACCTATAAGGCACATCTTCCAGAGCTTGGGTTGCTTGTTTCTTGCTTGCTAGCCGCGATTCGGATACCAGTTTAAATCTTCTTTTGAGTTCAGCAATTCCAGCTGCAGCAGATACCTCATCATCCTGAACCCAAATACAATGACGTAATTTTCCATTGATAAACTCATTTGAGCCACAATATTTTTTTATAAAACGAGCAGCCTCAGGTTGCATGGCAAGCAAATCCCGACACTCTTGTTCCGAAAGTATTAGATGACCACCATCTGTTGGTTTTGAACCGAAAAGCATTTGAGGCATAAATCTAGCAATTGGTTTAGGACGAGAAGTCACAACAACATTAGAATTGTCAGACAAATACGGGCTAATGTTTTTAACCCTGACGCGCAAATCATCCTGGAATAGAAACTTTGCGGCGCTAGATGCGTTCCTTAAACTCATGACCACGACACTGACACCAGCATTGTGCTTGGCATTGTTTTGCCACTTAAATGACGTGTAGGCGTAGCCAATTTCAATTCCCATTTCAAAAATTGAAGGAAATAATAGTCCGACATGCTCACCTTGAGTGATGGAGTTAGTTGTTACAAACGCCAGTCGCGCCTCAGTACCCTTGATATATTGAGCACCTTTAATAATCCAAAGTGTTACATAGTCGAGCTTTTTTGAGAATGGCTGATCTTTGAATACGTGAATGAAGTCAGCTTTTTGAGTGGAATCCTGCATTGAACTTCCCACGTAGGGAGGATTGCCAATAAGGTAGAGCTCATCGCGTCCGTTGTTAGGGCAGACTTCACTCCACTCAATGCGGGCAGCGTTACCGGCACGGATATGGCCGGTTTCTTTCAAAGGAATCAGAGGGATGGAGGTACCAAATTTCTCCTTGAACTCTTGATTCATTTGATGCTTAGCAATCCACAAGGACAGAATTGCCACCTCAACAGCGAAATCATCAATTTCGATGCCGAAGAAGTTTTCAATGCTGATCTTAGAATCCGTGAACAATGTGGCGTATGCGGGGTTCAGGTCTGCTAATCGCTCTAAGATCGAATGCTCAAGTTTGCGAAGTTCCTTGTAGGCAATAACTAAAAAATTCCCAGATCCACACGCAGGATCGAAAACCTTGATTTGAGAAATGCGCTCTAATAGTTTTTCGAGTTGTTTTGCTTTGTCATAGTTTGCATCAAACTCTTCGCGTAATTCATCCAAGAAGAGGGGCTCTATGGTTTTGAGAATGTTTGGCACCGAGGTGTAGTGCTGTCCCAGGTCAGATCTTTTTCCCGGGGTAACGATTGCTTGAAACATAGAGCCGAAAATATCGGGGTTGATTTCCTGCCAAATCAACTTGCCAAGGTTAATAAGCATCGTGCGGGCCTGTTTCGTAAAAACAGGAACTGTAAGGGATTGATCTTTTGAAAACAAGCGCCCGTTGACGTAGGGGAAGGCTTGTAAATGTGAGGGCTTATCTTCGGGAGTTGCAGTATCAAGCGCTTCAAATAGATCGGTTAAAAACTCTTGGGTATCAGAGCCGTCTTCTAAAGTTTGCGAACCAACTGCGTTGGTGAATTGATTTGGCGCGAAAATCCCCGTGTCCTCAGCGAAGTAGCAAAACAACAATCGGGTGAAGAATACGTTGAGACCGTGGCGACGTTCCGGATGATCCAAAAGCTCTGGGTTTGCGTGCAGTAGTTCATCGAAGAGTTTGCCCATCTGCTCTGCTGCTTTGACATCAGCGTGCGCTTCGGCCACATACTGGGTTTTTTCCATACCCGCCCACGGCAGGAAGAACGTGAAATGCTTGGCGATATCTCGCAACGGAATAATCAAATTCTCGCCTGTTTTCATATCCCACGCGAGCATCTCGACATAATCGGTCACTATGATGAAACGCGGGGTATAACGCTTCACGTGCGCTGCTGTGCGCAAACGTTCAATCTCCAACAATAGGTCTACGGAATCATCTGGCGACTCCTTAAAGTAGACTACATTCTTCTGGGCAACCTCACAAACCGGGTCTTCAGCAACATTGATAGCTCCAGAACGAAGCCGCGTAATACTGCTCTTCGGCTTTCCATAAGCGAGCAAGAGATCATAGATGAACTCACGGTCATAATAGTCATGGTTACCCAAAGGTTTGACGCGTTCTTCAATCGCTTTAAGGTTTAGCCGAGCCATATTTCAAATCTCCACATGCTTATCTTCTACTGCTTTCCAAATCATCAGATTCCCGAAGGCATATCGTGGCTGCATTGGGACGTATCCAAGCAAGTGCCTCTCGCTAGCGAATCAGGAGACTTGATGTCGGATGTTTCAAAAAGGTCTTCGACGCCGCATTCGAGTGCTGTGGCGATGCGTAGCAGCACTTCGGTGGTGACATTGTCCCCACGTCCAAGTTTGGCGATGGTGGCGGCACTTACTCCGGCGGTTTCTTGGAGTTGTGTCTTGTTCATTCCCTTGTCTATGAGGAGTTTCCATAGGGGGTTGAAGTTAAGAATTTTTGTGCTCATTGTGCTTCCTGTTCTAGCTTGTCGCGGAAATCGTCGTCTGTCATTCCGGGGATGAATCCGTATCGGGTGTCGTCTTGACGTTCGGTGAAGTGGATAAGGGTAGCCCGATCTTTCCAGGGGACTTCTTGGGCTTCTGTCTCATCGGCCTGCTTGAAGGCGTCGCGCAGGTTTTCTGGCACTGTTTGCTCACACACTGGGCAAGTGGATAGCACCGGGTGCTGTCCGAACAGCATGCCGCCGTCACGAGCGAACTCTAGGCGCTCAAGTTTTACTGCCTCAATGCGGGTCTGGGCAAGTAGATCAGCAGGGAGGAACTCGTATTTATCAACTTGTTTTTTACGCTCCTCAAGGTTCTTGGCTGCATCCCGGTGCAGTTGCTGGTAGTAGTTTTGCAGGACCTTGTTTTGGGCTCGCTTGTTATCCGTGGCGGATTCTGCACGTTCTAAAACAGCAACCGTGTCATCTTTCAGACCCATGTCGAAGATCTCGCATGCGAACGTGCCCAGGTTTCGGGTGCCTTTCATGTTTTTCCTGAGCGCATCAAACACTTTTTTGAACCTTGCCTCGTAGGTCACAGCACCCTCCTTCCCGGCTGATCCATCGCAATCCATCGCTACTCATCGGCAGACCACCGCTCAGCGACACCCACTTTTCTACCGTGGATATCGAAGCAAACAGCACAGCTAAAACGAGAACCGTACTATCGGCCTCATTCTAGCTAAAATCTTCAGTTTCGCCGTGACTTTCTTCAGGAACACAAAACAGAACCAGGCGATGTCGAAAGGAGGTGTAAACGGGCTCTTCGGATTTGGGCGGGGTTTAGGGGTAGATAGTGTTGAGGATTCTCCAGAAGGAACTTGGCCTGGCGATAGTCCATCCGAGTTTGGATTGTCAATAGGTTGTCGTATTTCATGGCCTCGGCTCCTGTCTTTGCGTCACGTACATGCACGCTCTAATCAGGGCTAATAGCAAGTCGTAGACGGCGGAGTCTTTAGCAGTTGCCGTAAAAACTGTGGCTTATAAAAATGAGAGCCACCTGTGGGACTCGAACCCACGACCGTCCGCTTACAAGGCGGGTGCTCTACCAACTGAGCTAAGGTGGCGCGTCCCATAGTCTGTCATGAACAGACCACGGGAAACAAATTGAAACCCCTCTATGAGACGAGTTTCATTATTTTTTGACCTCAAGGGCAGCGCGAACAGAATCCAATAATTCCGCACCAGTCTTACCTTGCAGCTTCACAGCTTTTCCGTGAGCAACAAATTCTGGTGTACCTAAACCAGCGCGGCCTTCTACCGTTGCTTCACGCCATGCTTGCGAAGCCACATCCAGATAATGGTCAGCCACAGACCCATAGGGGAAGGTACCGATCACATCAGCGGAAATCCCTACTTGCTCAGCGATTTTTTTCACCTGCTGGTAGGAGGCATCAGCATCGTTTACTACATGCCCTTTACCGTTGTCATACTGCGACTTAAAGTAAGCCATTAAAGCATGGTGGAAATCAGCCCAACGCTCAGGAGCCTTTTGTGCAACTACTAACGAAGCAGCAGTTGCCGCATGTTGATAGGCCATATCGACTGTGCGAACTGAGCGATACTCAATGTTATATTCCCCTTTATCGGCGCCTTCAGTTAGTTCTTTACCGAAAAGAGCATCCACGTTAACGCAAACGTGGCAGGAATAGTCGAAATATTCCACAAGAGTAGGAATAGAATCATCCACCTGACCTACGCCTTTATGCGAGTAAAGGATAGGCTCACCCTCGGCAAAAGTACCGAAAACTGACACGGGGTCCACATTACGTGCCGCACGCTCAGCAGATACTTTCTGGCCGATGACAACAGCTACCGCAGCAGCGATACCTAAAACCACAACAAGCACAACGGAAATAATCGTTATCTTGATTCGGCGATCTTTACGTGCTTGTTCTGCGCGCATTTGTTGCGCCTTCAAACGCACGGAATCTTGTGAAGAAGTCTCTTTTGCCATGACAAACACCTTTAATCAGATGAGTGAAATATAGATAAACAGTAGCGGCCCTTGTAAGGAATCGCGCGATAACATCAGCCGCCTGTTATCACCATCCATAAAGCTCCTGTGGCAAGGATAACTAAAATAACAGCTATGGCTCTGGCCCACCATGCAGGTAGGAAAAACTGGAAAACGCAAGCTGATCCGCGTCGCAGGTGGCGTGAGGTAGGGAAAACCCACAGCAGGAAAAGGAAAAACCACACTAAGAAAACGATGATAAGGAACATCGGCGGTGCGCTCACCCACGAATCTGTCCCTAGGTTTCCTTGCGCCGATGTCACCACATCCCACGGCCACGTGATTTCAGGCACATGCAGGATTTTCCATTGTCCTATGTGGATAACTCCTATCCCGCGTGCATGTGTGCGCAGATATTCATAGATGAGGCGCCACAGCCCAGCTGTCACAATCCCCGATATTAAAGCTGCCGCACTTAAAGAGAGGACGACCTCCACCAATTTCAGCGGTGACATGAAAAAAAGTGCCCACATGTCATTCCAACGCAATACCCCGTGACGGGCGCGACGACGTTCTCGACCATCGTGGATGGCCCCCATCATTCCCAGGCACACAAGAGCGCAAACGACAACGAATAATCCTGCGGCCCCAGCTATGACAGGAACCGTCGCAATAAGCAGTAACGATGCCACGCTCAAGGCATGTGCTGGCCGTGGAGCACGGGGAGTATATGGTTGTTCGTTTTCCTGCGGTGTAAAAATACTTTCCTCGTAGGATCCCCCCATTGCCCTGTCATTGCTATACACGCCTTTGTTGTCGCTATGCGTATCCTGTAATAGTTCCTGAGGCGGATACGTTCCTTCCACCGGCAAGGCGGCTGTAGGCAGCAAGGGCCTCTCGTGCCTGTGCAGGGTTTCCGTGGCCCCCATGATACTTGCAGGGTCTGTGCCTTCCTTAGGGTTTGTGGCTCTTGATTCAGCTGTTTGTGACGCTCTGTAGTCCTCTTGGTGAGTTCTCTGGGGATTTTCGAGGAGCGGGGTTGTAGCCCCAGCAATCTCATAGGGCGATGATGAGTGAAGGGCAACGGTGGCTTCTGATCTTGAGTCCGGTTCTGGAATTTGCGTCCTATCATGAGGGTCAGGGGTACGTGTCTCATACGCATCTAAGGGGGCACTCATTGGTAATGCGAGCGTTTGAACGACAGAGGAAGGCGCAGGGTGCGGGCATGTACGCGCGTATTTTTCTATAGCTTCAACAAGGGCGTGCGGCGCTGGGCGTGTCCTCAGTTCTGGCGATAATGCTTCCATGAAATAAGGGACCAATTCCGTAGGTAGCCCCCGCACATCTGGTGTTCCTTTCATGACTTGAGCAAGGACGTGCGCTGAATTTCCGCGACCAAAAGGAGGTTGCCCTGATAATGCGTATAAAAGAGTGGCGGCGAAAGCCCACCAATCGCTTGCAGGGTTCGCAGGTTGCCCGCGCAGAAGCTCAGGGGCCGTAAAACCAGCCGTCCCTGAGATTAAACCTGTTTGTGTGAAGCGAGTATCGTCCTCACTCAATGCGATACCAAAATCAATAAGAACAGGTCCGTGTGGCGAATAAATAATATTTGAGGGCTTCACATCGCGGTGAACAATTTTGGCCGTGTGGATACGGCATAAAGTGTCATAGAGGCCCCGGCTCAGTGCAGCAACATCAGTGACAGGTAGCGGTCCTCGCGTCAATATTTCAGCAAGGGAAGGACCTTCGATCAGTTCAGAAACCACGAAAGGCTGGTAGTCATCCACCTCAATGTCGAGCACATGAGCAACCCCGCCACCGCGTACAGCATTGACCAGACGTGCTTCACGTACGAGGCGCGCCCGTGCTTCGTCCGTGGCTGCCAAAGCCGGATGCAGCATTTTGAGGGCGACTTTTTGGCCGCCTTCATCTTCGGCGCACCACACTGTACCTGCGCCGCCTATGCCTAGGCGATGCAACAGGCGATAGCCTCCTACATACTGCGAAACACTCACCTGAACAGACTAACGCAGGAAAAGCTTCCGGGCCGGTGACACGTGCATGAAAGGGTACTCCTTGTGTTTGCCCTGAGTGCTCCTATGCATATGGGCCGATGCATCGACGAAGCTGCTACAGCTAGAGCCAAAGATGACTGTTCCTATGCATATGGGTCGATGAGTCAGTATGCCCCCTTTCTGCGTCATTCTGTCTTGCGTCAAAATTTCACGATCTATTCCCGGCATCTTTTATTGACGCACCTCACCCCGTGCGGCACCGGCGACACCGGCAACACCGGATGTAGCACTCATTCCACGATTATGGGTGGCTTTTCAGGGAAACAAATGATAGATTCACTATGTACGTGTGCAGACAATATCGTTTACGCATGTTCCACATTGGTGAAGACGCTAATGTGTCCCCACTCGGATCGTCCGGCACGTACCTGCCGGTGGAGGAGAACGTTATGGCAACCGTAACTTTCGAGAAAGCAACCCGTATTTACCCGGGTTCTGACAAACCCGCTGTTGATAGCTTGGATCTTGAAATCGCCGATGGTGAATTCCTTGTCCTTGTTGGCCCATCTGGATGCGGCAAATCCACGTCTTTGCGCATGCTCGCAGGTTTAGAGGACGTGAACTCTGGTCGTATTTTGATTGGCGATCGTGATGTGACTGATGTTCAGCCAAAGAACCGTGACATCGCTATGGTTTTCCAGAACTACGCGCTGTACCCGCATATGACTGTCCGCGAAAACATGGGCTTCGCACTGAAAATTGCTGGTACTCCGAAAGACGAAATCAAGCGTCGCGTCGATGAAGCAGCAAAGATTCTTGACTTGGAACCCTATTTGGATCGTAAACCTAAGGCGCTTTCTGGCGGCCAGCGTCAGCGTGTCGCTATGGGACGCGCTATCGTGCGTAAGCCGCAAGTGTTCCTTATGGATGAGCCTTTATCGAACTTGGATGCGAAGCTTCGTGTGCAAACCCGTACTCAGATTGCTTCTTTGCAGCGTGAACTCGGTGTCACAACCGTGTATGTTACTCACGACCAAACGGAAGCTCTGACTATGGGTGACCGTATCGCGGTTCTTGCTGGCGGTATTTTGCAGCAGGTCGGCACGCCTCAGGAAATGTATGAACGTCCCGCTAATGAGTTCGTTGCAGGTTTCATTGGTTCGCCTGCGATGAATCTTGGGAAGTTCGATGTGGAAGGTAACGTCGCAAAGCTTGGTCCTGCTCGCATCCCGTTGTCAGAGGCCACTTTAGCCGCACTCACACCTGAAGATGGTGGGCAGATCACCATTGGTTTCCGCCCTGAAGGACTTGAAGTTGTTCCTGAGGGAACAGAGAACACCATTCCAATCGAAGTTGATTTCGTTGAGGAACTGGGGTCTGATGCCTACGTGTACGGTCACCTTGCAGGTTCTGCTGAGGGCTTAGGTTCTGGTAGCGAGGGGAGCGCTAAGCAGCTCATCGTGCGTGTTCCTCCGCGTACAGCTCCTGACCGTGGTGGCGTTATTCATACGCGTATTCGTGAGGGACAGCAGCACAACTTCAGTGCAGCTACCGGTGTGCGTTTACCTGAGTAAGTATTTCCAGTAACCTGCACGCATGTCGGGTTATACATATTCGCAGCGTCGGCTTTATCTACGGGTAGGGCCGACGCTCGTTATTTTCTGGTTGAGGGTGAGCTTTTCTTTTCTCCCACATACGCACATACTGTCCGCCGCCCTCAAAAATGAGAGAATAAGCCCATGCTTCACGCTTTGGAGATTACGGCTTCCACCGTTGATCCAGCACTCCTTGATCTTCCGTGGGAACTTCCATTAGAGGACTGGCCTGCTGATATCCTCGCAGCCTTGCCACGTGGATTATCACGACATGTGGTACGTTTTGTTCATTTATCTGACCGAGTGATCGCTGTCAAAGAAATCGGTGAAACGGTAGCTCATAAGGAGTATGAGCTCCTGCGTGATCTGTCGCGCCTACAAGCCCCCTCAGTCCTACCAACTGCGGTTATCACCGGGCGAACAGATGCGCAGAATGAGGAGCTTCCCGCAGTCCTAGTGACAGAGCATTTGCAGTTTTCTTTGCCTTATCGCGCTCTTTTTAGCAAGTACATGACTGAGGACACGGCGACACGTCTCATTGACGCGCTTGCGGTCCTATTGGTGCGTTTGCATCTGCTTGGCTTTTATTGGGGCGATGTTTCTTTGTCGAATACTTTGTTTCGTCGTGATGCGGGTTCTTTTTCTGCGTATCTTGTTGATGCGGAAACCGGGGAGCTTCACCCTGAAGGCCTCACAGAAGGCCAACGCACTTATGACGTTGATCTGGCGCGTATCAACATCATTGGGGAGCTTATGGATTTGCAAGCAGGGTCCTATTTTCCTTCAGAGGATGATCCCATTGAGGTCGGTGACCGCATCCGAACTCGTTACAATGAACTGTGGAATGAGCTTACCGCAGAAGAATCTATTTCTGTGGATCAGCGTTGGAAAGTTCAAGACCGCATTGAACGCTTGAATCGTTTAGGTTTTAATGTCGGTGAGTTGCAAATTAAGTCTGATCGCGATGGTCGCCATATCGTTATCCAGCCGAAAGTTGTGGATGCAGGTCATTATCATCGTCGCCTCATGCGTTTAACTGGTTTGGATGTGGAAGAACAGCAAGCTCGGCGCATGTTAAATGATTTAAAAACTTACCGCGCAGTCACTGAGCAATTGGATAGGCCTTTGGAACTGGTTGCGCATGAGTGGATGCGACATGTGTATGAGCCGGTTATTTCCGCTATCCCACCGCAGCTTGCCGCTAAGCTGTCGCCCGGCCAAATCTTTCACGAGTTCTTAGAGCACCGCTGGTTTCGCGCACAAAATGCCGGTCACGATTTACCTTTGGAAGATGTGATTTCCTCATATGTGAATTCTGTGCTCCCAATGAAACGTGACGAAGCTGTGCTGCTTGATTCTGGCGCTGATACGACTTTTGAGATGTCAGCTGTTCACCTTGAAGATGAACCGATTGATGGAATGCTTGGGCACGCTGATGCGTCAAACGATCCAGAGGCTTCACCTGATTCAGGTTCGTGGGCGCAGGAAGCCCCTCAACCGCGTATGCGTTTTGTTCCCGGTTTAGGCCTGTTACCCGTATATGAGTAAAGACCCAAAACCACTTACTTGACAGTTGCACCGCGTGTGACAATGATAATTTCCACTGTTGAAAAGGAGTTTTGATGACTAGCTATCCACGTATTTTTGCCCATAGAGGAGCTTCCTCCCTAGCCCCAGAAAACACTATTGCCTCCTTTGCGAAAGCTATGGAGATCGGTGCTCGCCGTTTTGAATTTGATGTTGACGTGATGGGTGATGGCACGTTGTTAGTCATTCACGATGACACGTTAGATCGGACAACAAGCGGCACAGGCGGATACTACGACAAGGGCTATTCTGATTTGCGTCGTTTAGATGCTGGCCGTTGGTTCTCTGACGTGTATCGTTTTGAGCGTGTCCCTGAGTTGGCTGATGTGCTCACTTTCGGGCAGCGCCAATCAATGATGATGAATATGGAGATTAAGCCCTGCTTTGGTGGTATGGCTTTGCGTGATAAGTTGCTGGAAAACTTAGTTGTTGCGGTTAAAGATGTTGATGTTGAGCATTTCCTTGTGTCCTCATTTGACCATGACATGCTCGCGCGTTTCCATCGTGAGCGTCCTGATATTGCTCTTGGCTGGCTTTTTGCTCGTGAAAATCAGCCTGGCCCTACGTGGCAAGAAGGTGCGGCAGAGCTGGAGTGCCGTGCTATTCATCCGGATGTGAATGGTTTAACGCAGGCTGAGGTGCATGAAATGCATGAGGCAGGTTTCCAAGTGAATGTGTGGACTGTGAATACTCTTGAGAAGGCTGCGGAGCTTGCCTCGTGGGGGGTTGATGGTATTTTCACTGATCGTCCGCAAGATTTTCCTGCTGAGGCACTTGCACGCTAGCTGCTGCGGTAAAGCAAGGGAACTTTACCTTTCAGCGTAACCCCGTGTTATTGGGGCGCGTCGTTGATTACACCTAGCTGATTGCGCATAGTTGGCTATATCTTGCTGGCTGCGCGCAATTCTTACGTGATAACAACCGCCTAGGTATCAATCTCACTGTTGCTCAGCAAATGTGGCATATATGCGAAAAAGCGGGTGGTTACCTTCCATGTGGAAGGTAACCACCCGCGGTATGCCTAGACAAGATCATGTATGACTTGTCAGAGCAGGGGCTTTTCAGCTATCAATGCGGCGACGTCGCACGATGCTGACACATGCCATTCCGAGCAGCGCAAGGCTCAGGCTGAGTAGTGTCGAGGCTGGTGATACACCTGTCCGAGCCAAAGACTTGCCGCCTTTACCATGAGTGCTTGGGGCAGGGGGTTCCGGTACGGGTGGTGTTGGCACCTGAGATTCTTCCACCAGCTTGTAGATGTACGTCACGTTAGTGTCGCCTTCTACAATCGTGCCGGTTTCCTTATCGCCTTCTTTGAGCCTGACCAGCTCGTACTTCTTACCGTTCTTCTCGATGATCTTCCGACGACGATCATTGGTGTCATAGGATTCGCCTACAGGCTTATCCATTTCGTCGGTGACATCCTCAGCAATCGGATTACCGTTCTCGTCAACGTAGTGAACGATTACGTTACCCGTTGGAACCAACTCGTAGATATAGGTGACCTCGGTAGTACCTTCAACAACTGTGCCGTTTTCTTTACCGACAGTTCGTTCAGGGATGAGCCTGTACAGCTTACCTTCGGAACGAATCGTACCCGGCTTGTGATCGTCAGTGTTGTAGGTCGTACCTGTGGAAACCAGAGGCATATCTTCCTCATCCTCAGCAATGGTTTTGCCGTCGGTGTCTTTGTAGTGAACGATAACGTTACCTTTGACTTCTTGATAGATGTAGACAACAGTCTGGAAGCCTTCTTTGACCATGCCGGTGGCAGGATCAGAGGATTCAAGGCGACCGTTTTTATCTACTGGGCCAACGGTGTAGTCGCTGCCAGCGGGCACGATCTTGTAGGTCTTGCCCTCAGGTGTGGTGATTTTCTCCAGACGATTATCAGTCAGGGTATCGTACTGCTTGCCAATCGGAGCATTCTTTTCATCGACAACTTCACGACTGATCTCATTGCCTTCAGTGTCCTTGTATTGGACGGTGACGAAACCAACTGGATCAGCAGGCTGAGGAGCGAGCTTGTACTCGTACGTTACCTCAGTGGTCCCTTCAGTGACGGTGCCTTCTTCCGGTTTACTGTCGGCTTTCAGGCCCACCAGCTCGTAGAGTGACTTTTCGCCGCTGACTGGATCGGTGTAGACGATCACCTCTGGCTTATGGTCTTTGGTGTCGTAGCCGGTACCAACGTCAGATTGTGGAGTGTCGATCACCTTGGCAGAGATAACCTTGCCAGTGCCTTGTTCAACGTAGTTGATGATGACGTCGCCTTGCGGTTTCACCTCACGGTAAATGTAGGTGACTGTCTGCTCGGTTTCCTTTACTTCACCAACGATCGGATCTGATTCCTTGAGGTGGTTGTTACTATCAACCCCACCTACCTTGTAGGTGCCTGCTGGAACCAGCTCGTACTTCTTGCCGCCCTTTTCAAGGGTTGCTGGCTTGAGTTCTTCCGTTGTGGCGTTGTAGGAATTACCTACCGGTTGTTCTTGAGCAGCAAACTTCGGATCAGCAATTTCATTACCGTCAATGTCCTTGTATGTGACCTTGACAGTTCCTTTTATTACTGGCTTTCTCAGCTTGTACACGTAGGTAACGGTTTGTTCATTTTCAGTGACTTTACCGGTTATCCCAGCGGAATCAACCTGATGACCGTCCTTATCGACCAAGCCAACAGTGTAATTACCGGCGGCAACCAGGTCGTAGGTGTTACCTTCCTTTTCAAGGGTTGCTGGCTTCAAAGTGTCGCCGGTTGCGTTGTAGTCGCTACCAATGGAGGCATCTGTGGCCGCGTTCTGTGGAGCGTGAATTTCAACGCCTTCCGTGTCCACGTAGGTGACCTTCACGTTGCCTTTGATTTCCTTGTAGACGTAGGTAACGGTCTGATCCTTTTCGGTCACTTTACCGGTTACCGCAGCGGATTCTTTCTTGTGACCGTTTTCTTCAACGTCACCTACTGCTGGGAAATTACTGGCTTCTGTAACGATCTTGTAGACCCTGCCATCGTCACCTGTGATTTTTTCTGGTTTCAAGGTGTCGCTGGTCGAGTTGTATTCGCTACCGATGGAGGCATCTGCAACTACGTCCTGTTTCGGTTTGATTGGAGTCCCCTCAGTACTGACGTAGGTGACTTCAACTTTGCCTTTGACTTCCTTGTAGACGTAGGTGATGACGGTTGTTCCTTCTTTCACCTTGCCGTCTTCAGGTCCGTCAGTTCGTGCTGAGACGAGTTCGTACACTTTGCCTTCAGCGGTGGTGATTTTATTTGGCTTGTTATCTGTGGTGTTGTATGCCGCACCTACCGAGGAAAGCGGCGTATTCATCACAGCTGCCGGATAATTCTGGTCTGCTGGGTCCGCGGTCTTATCGGCAGAAAGCTCACCGATCGTCAGGGTCCTCTCGGAACCGTCGAAGGTGCCGGTACCTGGGAGCGGATTGCCTTCAGTGTCGGTGTAGCGAACGATAACGTCGCCTTTCACTTCTTCGTACACGTAGGTAACGTCAAGAGTGCCTTCAGCTACGGTACCGGTTTCGTTGGCTGGTTTGGAAAGGAAACCAGTGGTGTTTGCCGGATCAGCAGTGGTCAGACGACCTGTTGCGTCGACAGTGCCAACGCCTGGGAGGTTACCCGCTTGTGCTACGCGCTTGTACACTTTACCGGTCTTGAGGTCGGTAATGGTGGGTTGCTTGTATTCGGTTGTGTCGTAATCGCTATCGAGTGCAGCGCCTGTGATGGCGGGGACCTCTTTGGCGATCACATTTCCTGCGGTGTCAACGTAGTGGACGACCACGTTACCTGTCTTTGCGGGTGTTTCTTTCACCTTGTAGTAGTAGGTGACAACGGTTGTGCCTTCAGCAACTTCACCGTTTGGCATACCAGCGGTGAGTGCTTCAACACGCTCATAAACTTTACCGTCTTTTTCAATGGTGGTTGGCCAGTTATCAGCGGTGTCATATGCTGTGCCGACAGATGAAGTTTCCGTGTTCTTTACTGCTGCCGGATAATCAGAATCTTTATCGGTGGTGCTGAGCGTATTGTCAGCCGATACTGTACCGATGGTGAGGGTCCTGTTTGATCCGTCGAATTTACCTACGCCGCCGCTGAGTGGGTTTCCGTTGTTGTCCATGTAGCGAACAACGACATCGCCTTTCACTTCTTTGTAGACATAGGTGACTTCTGTCAGAGGCTTTCCGACGGTACCGGATGGGGCGCCACCGGTAGCAGCGTCTGCACCAATCACGCCGTCTTTAAGGGAGGTTGTGAGGTTGTTGTCCGCGCCTACGGTACCCACAGTGTAGGTATCAGCTGGGGCGGGGCGGTAAACCTTCTTTTCCTTTGTGATTTTGTCTGACTTTGCTTCAGCAGTGTTGTATGGGGTTGTGTAAGACGCACCCGTGGTTGCTGTGAAGTCTTCGTTTATTTTGTTACCTTCAGTGTCAACGTAATGAACGATGACATCACCTGTCACCTCTGTATAAACATAGGTGACGACGCGATCGCCTGTGACAATGGCACCGTCAGGTGCAGCACCTGTTGGGTCGTTTTGGGCGATGATTTCTTTGATCCGCGAGATGGTGAGGTTGTGTTTTTCGCCGACTTCACCTACTGGCTGCGTGCCTTTTTCAACGAGCTTGTAGACTTTCCCGCCAGCGGTGATAGTAGCTGGACGCTTGTTGTCAGCGTCTGCGGTGGTGTCGTAGGCAGTGTCGATCGCTGCATTAACAGTGTCTTTGACAGGTTCTTTGATCTTATTGCCGTTGATGTCTACATAGTTGATTGTTACGGAGCCTTCAGCGCGTTCGTACACGTAGGTGACATGGTACGTGCCTTGAAGTACTTGACCTGTGGGGGTGGTGCCGTCGACGGCGTTGGCTGGCTTCAAAGTAGCTGCGTTCGCGTTGCTTTCTTTTACGGATAGCAAGTTGCTTTGCGCTAGAACGGTACCGAGGTTGTACTCACCTTCAGCAACACGTGTGTAGGTTTTGCCGTCTTTGGAACCGTTTGTGCCGTCGATTCTGGCGGGACGGTGCTGTGCGATAGTGTCGTAGGGTGAGCACACGTTACCTGCAGCGGCAGGAGTGCTCACGACTTCATCTTTGATGATGTTGCCGTCAGTATCGACGTAGTGAACAACAATTTCGCCCTGCTTGAGCACCTCAGGATTTCCAGCATTTGCCGGTGAAGCCTTGTATAGGTTGTTGGCCCCGTATTGCGCATTCCCACTGTTGGTGGGGTTTGGCATATTCAGTTTGTAACCGGTGTCAGATATTGTCGCAGTGGAGTTCTCGTTTGCATCCACAATGATGGCTTCATTGTATCCTTGGGCTCCTACATTCGTGCGGCTCCATTCTGTGACGCCACGATCGAAGTTGATGCCAAAGGTACCCATTTTTCCTTCAGGAACCTTAGAAGGGTTAAGTGTCCCCATGACAATGAAACCGGGTTGCGAGTAGTCACCGACGAATCGAACTGTCGCAGTTCGCTTATCGGCGCTGATGCGCTCGATGATGGCATACATATTGTCTGGGGTGACAAAGGCTGTGTGATCCGTTGAGTTACCGGTTTGTGCAGCATTGTTGAGGTCATAGGGCATGTAGTAAACCGGAAGCTTAGAGCCAACAATGTTGGAGTCAGCCCATGTCCATTGATTCGGGTTGGTTGTCTTCGGAGAAATCGTCGCAACAAAACCTTTGGGTAGGCCGCCGACTTCACCGTTGAACACGAGGACGCCATCAGAGTTGAAGTCCTTCATAAATTTGCGGTCGTTAATGTCTGTACTGAGCGTACGCGCATCGTATGAAAAGACATTCATACGAGCATAGGAACCGCTCCCATTGTTTCTGTCTGTGCGGGCGTAGCTCCTACTTGCTCCAACGCCGCTATTCCACGCTGGAACGTCGATGTTTTGCTCGGCCTGAGTCACTCCGTTAACCTGCACCAGGAATTTAATGGTTGTGTTCTTGGTATAGGCAATTGACTGCTGCGCATTAGCTAGAGTCGTCGTGATGTGTATATCTTTTAGGCCTTCAACGTTTTGGTTGAAGGTGATTTTGTATTTGAAGCCTTTGATTACTGGGTTATTGTCAGCAGAGATGTTAAAGCGTGTAGGATCGTCGGAATCCATTGCGCGGTAGTAATCACTGACATATTCTTCGCGTTCAACTGTTGCAATTGGAATCTGTTCACCGTTGACATCCACAGTAACAACGCGAGCGAATTCAATCGGTAGGTTCTGGCTGTAGACGTAAAGCCAGTCTCCAGGATGAATGGCATTCGCACCTTCTCCGGTGAATACCATTTCCATTGAGGCAGTTTTTGGCCTATTGACAGTAGGTGGCGTGTTCGTCGCTGTCGTTTCAAACCGCACTGTCGTTGTGGGTGTAATCTCTTTTGGCTGGTAAGCAGACAGGGGGTTACCTGCCGCGCAGGTCGCAGTAGGATCGCTATCGCTAGAGGCAGCAAATGTAACACTGCTTGCAGGTAGCACTAAAGAAGCGCCCAACAGCGAAGCTGTGAGCGCTGAAACTACGCCAACTCTAGCCGATCTATGCGAAGTATGGCGAGCTTTTTTGTTAACCATTACTTGCTCCATCTAACATGTACGTTTTCTGTCTGGGATTCAGCAGAAATACAATATTTGACTCTATAAGAACCACCCCCCCCCCCCGTCAAATTTTTTGGGGATTTTGTACAGAAAAATTCTTTTCTTTCAAGCGGAAAATACTATTCATTGTAAAAATCACATATTTTTATCAAAAGTAATTAAAGAATTATTCATAAATACAAAATATAAATATAAAATACCTGTGCCCCACCAACACTCCATCACACAAATAAACACACAACAGAAAAAACACCCTCACGCACCACAAACGGTGCGTGAGGGTGACGCTACATGCCCTCGCTTGAACTAGGAACGATCAACACGTTGTCGCACATACTTCGCTAAAAACAATTCAGCAACAGAATCCACCAACATAGCTGTTCCCGCTAAAGCTCCCACAACACTCCATACAGAACGCGGCTTACGGCTACGAGCAGCCCACGCAACCAAGCCAGCCCCTACAA
Source organism: Schaalia sp. lx-260 (assembly GCF_021083645.1). Lineage (GTDB taxonomy): Bacteria > Actinomycetota > Actinomycetes > Actinomycetales > Actinomycetaceae > Pauljensenia. Next base: position 54,274 of record NZ_JAJNRQ010000004.1, read on the forward strand.
CAGCTTCCGCAGCCGCACCCGTCCGCACAATCCACGGGCGATCCAAATCTAAAGCACGATACGCAGCAAAACCTGGATGCACTACCGCTTCACGATCTTCCAACATCATGTCAACGCTACGACCAATTGCTTGCGAAATCCGCCGCGCCTCATAAACCCGCGCATCAGGCACCTCATCAAGAACAGACTCCCCTAAAAGGAAAGACGCAATCCCCCGCGGCAAGCCCAAAGCGCGCACCACCGCATACACAGATTCATCCCCACGCATACAAGCTGTCCTACGCAAAGCCTCAGCATCCGCATCTGGAACAAAAGCAGCAATCACATCAAGATCTAAACCATCACCGACCAGATCACGAATATCCACCGGAATAGAAGCAGCCTTACCTGCAGGAACACCTGTCAACACATGCTCCATACCCCACGTATAACTCACAGTACTTTCAAAATGGTCATCAAAGACGACGGAAGCATAAAGAGCGCCCTCACGTAAGGAAAGCGAAACAAGGGGCAGGGAACCAAAATTCCATCCAACTTTGTCCACAGGCATTTCCGTCAGCAAAGCACGACAATCCGAGCCCAGCTCAACAACACCCACATCACAGCCTTCAAGAGCCGCCAACACCGGAACAGAGGACAGCGGGGTACGCCCCACTTCGACAACACGAGTCCCCTCAGGCTCTATCCAGCCTTCATCATCCTCATCAAATAATTCAGGCATGTTGATTATCGGTTCGACTAAATAATCTGAACGGTAATCACCCGCGCGAACCTCAGCCTCAAAAAATTCAGCTAATTCATTCACGAACTGTTCGACAGGAGCACCAGCCTGCAAATCCTGCCCATCCGGTGTGACTACCGCGATCGCGCGATCTGAATTTTGAGCAAAACACACACCTAATAATTGCGGGGAAATCGGATACCACTCAATCTGTGAAAGGATGTGACGCTCATTAAGATACTCCACAACCATCTTCGGATCAGCGTGACGGCCGATCATGACACCTTCCACACGTTCCCAATTGTTCTCGGTCATCGTCGTCCTTTCAGAACATTCACTCATGCGACAACCCCAGCGTATCGGACTTGCCCCATGAATCACACTCTTATGCACAAGTGTTCACAGCCACATAACATAAGGCCCGCCGCATATGCGCGACAGGCCTTATGATACGTTGCATCACAACACGTCTAAATGACGTGCATAGATCACATCTTGGTGCCGGTGGAGCCCAAACGTTCACACGCTTCAACCACGCGAGCAGCCATACCAGCTTCAGCGGACTTACCCCATGAACGTGGGTCGTACATCTTCTTATTGCCGACCTCACCATCCACTTTGAGCACGCCATCGTAGTTACGCAGCATGTGCTCAACAACAGGACGAGTAAATGCGTACTGAGTATCCGTATCCACATTCATCTTGATGACACCGTTAGCAACAGCCAAAGCAATCTCCTCAGCAGTTGAACCGGAACCACCATGCATCACCAGATCGAATGGGCGATCATTGTGCCAACCAACCTTCGCCGCAACTTCTTCCTGAATGGTGCCAAGAATTTCAGGACGCAGCTTCACATGACCTGGCTTGTACACGCCATGAACGTTACCGAAAGTCAAAGCGGTCAAATAGCGGCCATTTTCACCAAGACCCAAAGCCTCAACGGTCTTCAAAGCATCTTCGGTGGTGGTGTAGAGCTTCTCATTAATTTCGCCGACAACACCATCTTCTTCGCCGCCAACAACACCGATCTCAACTTCAAGAATGGTGTTAGCTGCACGGGACAGAGCCAGCATTTCCTTTGCAATTTCCAGGTTCTCATCAAGTGGAACAGCAGAACCATCCCACATATGCGACTGGAAGATCGGTAAACGGCCGGCCTTTACTTCCTCAGCAGACAGCAGCAGCAAAGGACGCAGCCATGAATCAATATTCTGCTTTGCGCAGTGATCTGTATGCAAAGCAATGGTCACGTCATAGTTCTTCGCGACCTCGCGAGCATAAGCTGCAAGAGCCAGAGAACCAGTCACACGATTCTTAATGGTGGAACCTGATGCGTATTCAGCGCCACCAACAGAAACCTGAATAATGCCATCCGAACCTGCTTCAGCGAAGCCCTGAATAGCAGCGGTCACCGTCTGAGAAGACGTGATGTTAATGGCGGGGTATGCGAACTTGCCAGCTTTGGCGCGGTCAAGCATCTCAGCATAGGTTTCGGGGGTTGCGATGGGCACAATTGCCTCCTAATCGACACAACATACTGTCAGTACTCATTGTCCCACATTTACACGCAAAGGACGAGGTAAGAAGTCCCGATCATTAACTGCAACACACCACAACGAAAACACACAGCTCACAGATCAGCGGTTTTTCAGCACAACACACCAACCCCAGCTGCACTCATCATCCGGACCCTATTCTTCTGTACAAGTGTGCGCATCCACCCACGCCCACATCGCAATCGCCGCCGCATGTCCAACATTCATTGAACGTGTCGAACCCCTCTGCGGAATATAAAAAACACGCGAACACAACTCGATCATGCGTTCACTTAAACCATCCGATTCACCGCCGAAAACCATACACACAGGGTTAGGCATATCAGCCGCACGTAAAGGAACAGAACCGGGCACATTATCAATACCCACCAAAGTCACACCGCGCGCCGCACAATCATCAGCTAAAGCCTGAGCATCCTCCATATGGTCCACCCTCAAGTAGCGATCCGTCACCATAGCTCCACGCCGATTCCAGCGACGACGACCAACAATATGAACCCTGCTCACGCCTAACGCATTCGCGGTTCTCACAATCGAACCAATATTAAAGTCATGCTCTAAATTTTCAATCGCCACTTCAAAAGGCACACTACGTCGCGCAATATCCTCACGGATCGCCTCCATACGCCAGTAACGGTAACGATCCTCAACATTACGATGATCCCCATACTGCAATAAGTCGTGATCCCAGTGATCTCCCTCAGGAAAATCCCCTTGCCACGGTCCTACACCTGCTGGCACATCCTGCGGCAAAGGACCCACATCACTCACAGATTCACCAACACGCCCATCATTTTCATTCACGTCTTTACTTTAGCCTTTCCCCTCGCACACACAATTGCCACACAACACACGGCACGTCAATAGGATAAGGAACGCGCATAAAGAGAATTTCCTGCAACAGAACGACTACATTGGAGATATGACGCAAACACATGAAACACCTATTGCATTACATGAACTTCCACCAGTCACCGCGTGGCTTTCCGACATGGATGGCGTACTCGTCAAAGAAAACCGAGCATTACCAGGAGCACAGCAATTCCTGAACACACTTGAAGAAAACAACGTACCTTTCCTTGTCCTGACAAATAATTCAATTTTCACTAACCGTGATTTATCAGCCCGTTTAGAACGCTCAGGTTTACACGTACCCGAAGAACGTATCTGGACTTCAGCAAATGCCACGGCCTCTTTCCTTTCGCAGCAATCCCCTGAATCTACCGCTTTCGTTATTGGCGAGGCCGGTCTGACAACAGCGCTTCACGGAGCCGGCTACGTTATGACCGACCAAGATCCTGAATACGTGGTCCTCGGTGAAACACGTACCTACGATTTCAATGCCCTGACCCGCGCAATCCGCCTTATTGAAGGCGGAGCAAAATTTATCGCAACAAACCCTGATGTGACGGGGCCTTCAGATGAAGGGACGCTGCCAGCAACAGGTTCAATCGCCGCCATGGTCCAATCAGCTACAGGAAAACGCCCCTATTTTATTGGCAAGCCCAATCCCGTGATGATTCGGGCGGGTCTAAACAAAATCGGTGTCCACTCAGAAAATGCTGCAATGGTCGGTGATCGTATGGACACTGATATTCAAGCAGGTGTCGAAGCTGGTTTACGTACACACCTTGTGTTATCCGGATCGACTTCACTCGATCAAATCGAAAACTTCCCTTTCCGTCCTTTCGGTATTCATGAAGGTATCGGCGAATTAATTGAACTGGTCGAGGCCGCACACTAATCGCGCTTCACTCGCCCGTTCACAGGTGCTTCTCATCATGGGAAGCACCTTTTCATATGAGGTTACGGAGCAGCCCTGTGAGTTATCCGTACAGACCGAGGGCGGCAATGTATCCCTGTGACTTATCGGATTATCCACATGCGATGCTCCCCACTCAGCCCAGCAAGAACCTAGACTATGCTGATAGGTATGACACATGACTCTCACAAAGCCCGTCTTGCCGAATTGGTGAAAACTCTGGCAGTAATCCATGAGAAAGTTACCCTTGCCTCTGGCCGAGAGTCAGATTTCTATGTCGATATGCGACGCGCTACCTTGCATCACGAAGCAGCGCCGCTCATTGGTCACGTCATGCTTGATTTGCTGGAAGAATCTGGCTTTGCTCCCGGTGAAGACTATGTCGCTGTCGGCGGTTTAACTATGGGCGCTGATCCTGTTGCTGCCGCTATGCTGCACGCTGCTTCATCACGTGGCCTTGACCTTGACGCTTTCGTTGTGCGTAAAGCGGCAAAAGATCACGGCATGAAACGCCGCATTGAAGGACCCGATGTGGCCGGACGCAAAGTTATTGTCCTTGAAGACACTTCCACGACCGGTGGCTCACCTTTAGAAGCTGCACATGCTCTGCGTGAAGCTGGAGCTGAAGTTGTCGCTGTTGCTGTTATCGTTGATCGTTCCACAGGTGCACAGGAAAAAATTGAAGCCGAAGGTTTCCCTTACTTTTACGCTCTCAGTTTGGAGGATATCGGTCTGGCCTGACGTGGGCCTACCTCAGTCATTGGCTGCCCTGCTAGTCCCCTCATTCTGTCAGGTGATGAATTTTCATCTGAGTATGCGTGGGGGCACGTAAGTGCGGGGAAGCATATAACGGTAACACCATGTGGGGCGAAGGAAAGTCACTTTCTATCCCCTCAGATATGAGAACTGTGCAGGCGCATCAGTCGGATATGTAAAGCGCGCACAATCCCCTCGTTCTTGGGTTGAACTGATCTTCGTTCCGGGCGCGCGCCGACGAAAACGTGTAATCCCCGCACTTTTAGGCCAAGCACACTCCAGCTTTAACCTGCTCACATATGCGGAATATTCTTCACAACTGCCCGCGTCACCCAACGCGGAGCCAAACGCATAGCTCCCATCAGGACCTTATTTAATGGGTCAGGCGTTACCAAAACACGGCCACGACGCACTGCCGCTAATGTCTGCGAAACCACGCTTTGCGGATGGGACCACGCCCATGAAGGCAAATCATGTACTGCCACACCTGCATTCTCAAAGAAAGCGGTACGTGTCGGTCCAGGCATAACGCATGTCGCACTCACGCCTGTTCCAGATAATTCCATACTTAAACCTTCAGTGAAAGCTTTCACCCAAGCCTTATGAGCACTGTAAGTTCCCGCACCCGTTTCTGAGGCAACAGACGACACATTCACAATTGCCCCATGTCCGCGCTGAATCATTTGCCGCGTCGCGTGGTACGACAACACCATGACCGCATGAACCATCAGATCTAAAGCCCGCGTTTCACATTCAAGATCATTACTGACAAATGCGCGCCCTAAACCGTGGCCCGCATTATTTACCAGTAAATCCACAGGCTGATAGTTAATATCATGCGAGCGCTCCGTCAAAGTAAGGCGTTGGGCCACACGTGCAAGGTCCTTTGGGTCAGTAAGGTCTGCAACTATCACTTGTGTGCGCACACCTGCATGTTCATGCAGTTTGAGCGCAAGGTCGTGTAAAAGATTTTCACGTCGCGCCACAAGGATCACATCATGTCCCGCACGCGCTAATTGCCAACAGAATTCTTCACCTAATCCAGAAGTAGCTCCGGTTACAAGTGCTGTTCCCATACTTTTAGGATAGGCAGACTCGTGTGAATACGCGCTTTGAATATGCGGGTACAGAGTTCACGCCCGCATAACGTGACGCATAGCGTCAGGGAACAGCCTTTTATCTCGACTCGGCAGTGCGACAACCCCCACACTTAGGTGCCGCATAACAGAAGCAGAGGTTAGGCTGAAGGCATGAGAATAGCAACGTGGAATGTGAACTCCATTCGCACCCGAGTAGATCGTGTCCTCGCTTTTCTAGAACGTTCACACACCGATATCCTTGCCATACAAGAAATTAAATGCCGTCCCGATCAGTTCCCCAGCCAGCCTTTTGAAGAAGCAGGTTACTCTGTCGTTGCCCACGGCTTGAATCAGTGGAATGGCGTAGCGGTGCTTTCACGTTTGCCCATTATGAATGTGGAGACTTCTTTCCCGCATCAGCCAACTTTTGGCGAACCTCCCTGTGTAGAAGCACGCGCCCTTGGGGTGACAGTAAATATCGCAGGACAGACAGAACACGCAGGTCAGGAAAAACTTTTCACCATATGGAGCTTGTATGTTCCGAATGGCCGTGAATTGACGCACCCGCATTATGAGTACAAATTGCAGTGGTTGGCTGAGCTTAAACGACAAGGGCAATTATGGTTACATTCGCAACCTGATGCTCATATTGCGCTGGTTGGAGACTGGAATGTAGCGCCTTACGATGAGGACGTATGGGATATGTCAGTTTTTGCGGGAGCAACTCATGTTTCCCCTGCAGAACGCGCAGCATTTCAAGCTTTTACTGAGGATGGTTGGGTTGAAGTGACTCGTGGGCGTGCAGATAATTACACGTACTGGGACTATCAAAAACTACGTTTCCCACGAAATGAGGGGATGCGTATTGACTTCGTATATGCTTCTCCTGCTCTTACCAAGAAAGTAACGGGCGCACAGATTGATCGTGATGAACGCAAAGGAAAAGGCGCGTCCGATCATGTTCCTGTCATTGTTGATATCTCCTTGTAAAAGGAGTGTGTCAAAGGTTTTCAGGCGCGTATAAGGGTCTGGGCTTGTCTTGATCTTTCATATGGTGACGGGAAGTTCATCCACCTACAGGGCGCTGGCATAGGACAGGAGCACTGTGTTCATCTGTGACCAGTGCTCTTTATGCCATGCTCCGAAAGGCTCTGCCCCTAGGAAAACAGCTGCCACCTGATGGTCAGGGTCGATCCACATAAAGGAACCTGATACACCGAAATGACCGTATGAGTTTTCGCTGGCATTCAGCGGCATCCAGTGGGGGGTTTTCTGGCCTCGTATTTCTACGCCCAGTCCCCACGGGCATGGCGTGTGGCGGCCATATCCGGGAACAATCCCTGCAAGTTCAGGGAACTGGATGCTTGTTGCTTCACGGAATAGATCTGTGCTCAACAGCTGTGAGTCCCCTAATTCGCATGCGAAAAGTGTCAGATCTGTAATATTTGACATCCCTGAATGTGCGGGGCTGCCATCAACACGTGATTGGCTCATACCTAGAGGATCAAAAATATTCAGGTCAATCCAGCGTGAGGTGTCCACTCCTGCGCAGGCTTCCACATGTTCACATGCTTTTTCAATTCCAGCATTGGAATATATGCGACGTTTAAGCGGCTCTAATTGTGCAGTAGTGGAATCGAAAGGCAAGCCTGAGGCATGTGAAAGCAGATGCCGCATAGTTGCACCTTGGGGTCCTACTTCATCGTCCAGATGACACATTCCTCGGTCAACTGCGATCAGGCAGGCCCATGTTGCAATCAGTTTTGTCACCGAAGCCAAGGGGTAGACGTGGTTCACGTTGCCTGCTTGTGCGACTACCTGCCCTTGGCGTACCAGTGCCCACGTGTGGTCGAAAGGTGGAATCAGGTGGGCAGGAAGCAGGTCAACAGATTGCATATGTACATCATGGCGCACATAGGGCGGTTCCGCATACATCAGAACCACCCTATGAACATGCTCTTGGAAAGATCTGTAGTATCGCTCCCTAGTTTTCTCACAGGAACCTCAAGCCCCATTCTTGAAGCTTGCCGAACTGATTCAGGAGGGCCGCAGGTGTTATAGGAGGCGATCAGAACTGTTTCAGGTTTCCGCACGCTTATTTCCTTTATGTTGTTTTTGTCAGAAAAACAATGGGGAACGCAAGCGGAAATAATGATGAGAGCAACCAGAGGCACGCTCAGGATTTCACTGTCGTACTTCCAGTGATAATGCCTGAGAGTCCTCAGCACGTGTCACCACGATGGTATCGCCTTCTGTGACTTTATTTGCCAGTAGCAGACGCGCTAATGGGTCACCGATTTCGCGCTGAATAAAACGCTTCAACGGTCGTGCTCCATACGCCGGGTCATAACCACGTGAGGACACATATGCTTTCGCCGCGTCATCCACGTGTAGGGTAATCCTACGATCAGATAAACGTTTACCTAGATCAGCGACCATCAGATCAACGATGCTGTTGATTTCTTGAAGTGATAATGGGTCAAAGAAAACAATCTCATCCAGCCTATTCACAAATTCCGGTTTGAATGAGTGGCGAACGATAGCCATTGTTTGTTCGCGTTTTTCTTCTTCACCTAGTACGGGGTCTGCTAAGTATTGCGAACCCAGATTCGAGGTCAAGATGAGTACAACATTACGGAAATCAACGGTACGCCCTTGACCGTCCGTTAAACGCCCATCATCAAGGACTTGAAGCAAGATATCGTAAACTTCCGGGTCAGCTTTTTCTACCTCGTCAAGAAGGACTACACAGTACGGGCGACGACGCACAGCTTCAGTGAGCTGCCCACCTTGTTCGTAGCCTACATATCCCGGAGGGGCACCGACCAGACGCGACACAGAGTGTTTCTCTGAATATTCACTCATGTCGATACGAACCATTGCACCTTCATCGTCAAAGAGGAATTCTGCGAGCGATTTTGCCAGCTCTGTTTTACCGACACCTGTTGGCCCAAGGAATAAGAATGATCCTGTTGGACGGTCAGGATCTGCGATACCGGCACGTGAACGCCTCACCGCATGTGACACTGCGGCAACGGCTTTTTCTTGTCCTATCAGCCGTTGAGCGATTACTTTTTCCATATGGAGCAATCGTTCTGTTTCTGTTTGCAATAGTTTCCCTGTCGGAATACCTGTCCACGCTTGAACAACTTCAGCAATTTCAGTGGGACCAACTTTTTCAGCAATCATTGGTTCTGTTGCATCTGTTGTTCGCATATCCGTTGTATGCGCTTCATGTTCTTGCGCTTGAGCGATTTGACGCTCCACTGCGGGAATCTCACCATTTTGTAGGCGGCCTGCCTCGTCCCAACGGTTTTCACGAATCGCAAGGTCAAGGGCTGTACGCAGTTCATCGAGTTGGACACGTAAATCACCTACACGGTTATGTCCGGCCTTTTCAGTTTCCCATCGGGCAGTAAGGGCAGCGAGTTCTTCTTGCTCATCAGCAAGGTCAGCACGCAGTTTCATTAAACGTTCTTGTGTGGCGTTGTCTTTCCCATCTGGGTCAGATTGCGTCAGATATGATTCTTCCATCCGCAGACGATCAACGCTGCGGCGACGTTCGTCAATTTCAACGGGGCTGGAATCAAGTTCCATACGTAGACGTGAAGCTGCCTCATCAATAAGGTCAATTGCTTTATCAGGTAACTGCCTGCCTGTAATGTAGCGGTGTGACAACTGAGCAGCCGCCACGAGCGCACCATCAGAAATTGTCACTTTATGGTGCGCTTCGTATTTCGGCGCGATTCCACGCAAAATAGCAATCGTGTCCTCAACGGATGGTTCATCGACAAATACTTGTTGGAAACGCCGTTCTAAAGCAGGGTCTTTTTCGATATTTTCTCTGTACTCATCGAGCGTTGTCGCGCCCACCATACGCAGTTCACCGCGCGCCAGCATGGGTTTGAGCATATTACTGGCATCCATGGCACCTTCTGCTCCACCGCCTGCACCAACCACAGTGTGTAGTTCGTCAATGAAAGTAATGACTTCACCGTTGGATTGTTCGATTTCTGCGAGGACTGCTTTGAGTCGTTCCTCGAATTCGCCGCGATATTTAGCCCCTGCAACCATAGATGCTAAGTCGAGGGCTATCAGTCGTTTCTCACGCAGGGACTGCGGAATGTCACCTGCGACAATGCGTTGCGCAAGTCCTTCAACAACGGCTGTTTTACCGACACCAGGTTCACCGATAAGGACGGGATTATTTTTTGTACGTCGTGATAGTACTTGGATGACACGTCGTATCTGCGTGTCACGCCCAATAACGGGGTCTAGTTTTCCTTCACGCGCCATTTCAGTGAGGTCACGGCCGTATTTACTCAGGGCTTCATATGTTCCTTCCGGATTTGGGGAAGTCACTGGCAGTGGACGTAAATTGCGTAATGCATTTTCGAGGGCACTGACCGTTACGCCATTACGAGTAAGAATCTGACCTGCTTCGCTTGTGCTGGCTGTCAGAGCGATAAGCAGGTGTTCGGTTGATACGTACTGATCTCCGCCATCTTTTGCTCTTTTTTGCGCATCAGCAATGATGTGTGCGACATCAGTGTGGGTACGAGGCTGAGTAGTGTTTCCTATCTGTGAGGGGAGGTTGGCTAGCTCTTGTCGTACTTGCGCGCTTATGTGCTGCCGGTCCGCTCCGATTGCATCCAGCAGGGAGAGCGCGATCCCATCATGCTGTTCCATAAGTGCGTGAAGTATATGCGTTGCTGTGACTTCTGGATTTCCTGCGCTTTGAGCACTCTGGAGGGCTGAGGCGATAGCTTGCCCTGCTTTTGTTGTGAATGTGTCAGTCATCTTTCCCCCAGTTCTGTTATCTGAGCAGTCAGAAAGAGGAATGATGAAGGTTTTTATGGGTCATATTCGATTTCTGCCTGCATGTGGGTGGTGATTTTGTATTTTCACCACATCTTCATAAAGTTGAGTCTAGTACGCTCAACTTTCTTTTGCATGACGAAAATATAGGCTGTGGATAGCGGAATTCTTTTCCACAAAAGAACATTCACCTATCGCAACCGACACCCACATACACGAATGTCACGGCAAGAACATAGTCTCACCGTGACACTCGCACACATAACAAGCAGGTGACTCCTTAACGATGTTCACCTTCTACAAGTCCCCTATTTGCATACCATCGATAAATAAATGGTCGCAGGATACGCATAAGGAGCAAAGCCAGCAACAAGCTCAGCAGTAAGCGGTTAAGTAGCGCCCAATCAGAAACTATTGCGAAAAACACCTGAAAAATCATGTAAGAACCCATACTCACCATGTAAGTTACACGACGCATCATTATCACCTATGAAAAAATTGATGAAAGAACGCTTCCAGCTATCATCGTTCCCACCGAGCAGGTTAACGAATTACTATTACACCATTCCTGAATGCTCCGATAAATCTTCGCACTATTCGCTCTATTTAGCTGATAATTAGTGTTATTCACTAAACAAAAGAACTGTAGCAAATATAGTTGAATAAAGGCGATTTTTCATCAAACCTCCACAGACACATTCACATCATAATCACGAATAATTATTAAATAAATATTTAATTAATTCATGATTTTCGCCCACTATATCAACATACGAAACCCACGACACATTCCAGACAGGACGAAACCTAAAAAATACCTCAATGCTACACATTGACACGCAACGATAGGCCACCACATACACGAATGCCACGGCAAGAACACAGCCTCACCGTGACACTCGCACACATAGCGCGCCCCTAGCCGTCACCACCCCTTATAGAGCACAGCAATAAGGACACAGCCCATCTACTACATCTCATCACGATCAAAAACCACAGCCATTGGAGTTTGCTGACTGCCCTGACCCAACGGATTATCAGCAAATTGCAGCTCATAATGCTCAGCTGACAAACCCGCATGTAAACCTAAAACATTACGACCAATATCATTCGCATCCATCACGACAACCCCATCGAAAGTATCACGGAAAGATTCAGGGACCGCCTCACGAATAATCGCAGTTAAATGCTGTGCCACTGCATCAGGATCTTTCGGTGGCAACTTCGCCGATACATTCGACGGATACACCGAATACTCCGTAGGACCATCAATAGCACGCACATTCGCACCTGCTAAATCGTAGAAAACACCCTTTTTACCACGAAGCTTACCTACAACACTGCCAGCCGCAGCATACAAAATACGACCCAAACCAGCCTCATCAATTGCAAGCTGCATCGTCACTGGATCACCTAAACCAATACCAGCCGGCGTGCGCGTCACACACTTTGACAACTGTTTCGCAGCAAACGAAGGTTTCACTTCCCAAACAAACCACGAACGTCCCTGCATAATCGCAATGATTTTTTCTGAAACAGTGAGATTCCATCGGCGCCCCTGCGTAGCTACACGATCATCCTCATCACCCAAAGATTCCAAATCCTTGAAAAAATCCGTCACATAGCGCGTAATTTCCGTGTCCATATCACTGTCCGCAGAAAACTTTTCTGTCTGCAATGGATAACGACGCGATACTGTGCCATCAGGCAAAACAATATCCAACTGCTTGCCTTCATTTGCTTCCAAAGGAGTATGCGCATCCGGCGGCAAAAACTTGCCATGCTCAGACAAATCACGCGCATCATGACCCGCATCTAAGTCAGCGCCTAAATCGTCACTATCCAAATAGATACGCGCCCACAATTCCACATTAACTAAACGCCAGAACAGCATAGTCGAAGCATCATTACGCCCATTAATAAAATCATCAAAAGTTTTCAAAACTTCCGCTTGATTGAACCACGGACGCTGCCCAAAGGAACGCGAGGACAAAATATCAAAAATTTCACCCTTGATACGGCGGAACCATTCATCTTCAGGAGTAGTAAAACCAATCTTATTACGACGCAAACGAATAGAATCCGGAACCAAACCTGCTACCGCTCGACGCAGTACGTTCTTATTCCAACCGGAGGTAATAATCGCCTCATCAGAAAGAGAAAAGAGGAACTTCACCGTGTCCTTGTCAAGGAAAGGCACCCGCCCTTCCAAAGAGAAACGCATAGTATTACGGTCCTCATAGCGCAGCAGCGAAGGCAAAGAATTATGGAAAAGATCCTGAATCAGGCGCTCTTTTAAGTTATCGCGCACCACATCCATACGCTCATCCGCATAACGCTGTGCAAAATCTTGATTAAATAACGTATGCGCATGAACCGGCCTGCGGCGACGCACCTTATCCATCGCAGTAAAACGCCCCAGACGCGCCAGAACATCAGCGCTACGCGCCACTTCCGCCGCTAAAGCCGCATGACGACCCTGCGCGCGTAACTGTCGGAAATAGACGAAATAATACGGGATATAACCGGCCATCATTTCATCAGCACCCTGACCATCCAAAAGTACCGTGACAGATTTCGCGGCCTCACGCATCACTACATATTGCGCATAAGGACCCGTTGAAATAGTGGGTTCTTCCTGCGTGCGCACAAAATCAACCATGTCATTTTTGAACTGGTCCGCGCTTGGGTAAATCTTATGTGCCTGCACATGCCCTTCACATGCAGCCAAAGCATCATCCACATAGCGTTCCTCATCATTGAGCGAACCTGGGAAAACAGCAGAGAAAGTATTTTGACGCGCACCCACAGCCGAAGTGGAACGATCAGCGCCTTGTGAAAGCATTTGATTAATGATGAGGGCAACTGTTGTCGAATCTAAACCACCCGATAATGAGGTGCCCACAGGAACTTCAGATTGCAAGCGTTCACGGACAGATTCTACGAGGCGTTCTTGATACTCGCGCACAGTCTCCGCGTCTAAAGGACGATTAATCTGAGCAGCGGCGCGTAATTCCTCTTTCAGGGAAGTGTATGACGAGTACTCAATACCGTCTTCACTTACCGTCACCATTTCACCTGGCATGAGACGCGTAATTCCACGGAAGAATGTGCGCGGATTATCTTCATGAATACGGAAAGCTAAGTAGCGGTACACTGTGCGGTCATCAGCGCGACGTGCAACCAAACCGGTTGCAAGAATTGTTTTCAGTTCAGAAGCAAAGACAATATTTGGACCCTGCGTAGATGGCGCGTCCATTTGCTGTGACAAATCTGCGATGTACAGCGGCTTAATACCAAAATGGTCACGCGACAATGTGAGGACACGATCAACGCTATCCCAAATTGCCACACCCCACATGCCATCCATACGATCAAAAAAAGCCGACCCGTACGTGGCAAAGCCTTCGAGGACTACCTCCGTGTCAGAGTCCGTTCGCATATGCACGCCTGCGGCTTCAAGTTCTGCTCTCAACGGTAAGTAGTTGTAGCATTCACCGTTGTAGATGATGGTGTAACGACCATCAGCACTTGTCATTGGCTGAGCGCCACTTTCACGTGCCAAAATCGCTAGGCGACGGTGAGAAAGTCCCACACCTTCATCAGTGAACACACCTTGACCGTCTGGCCCACGATGACACTGACATGCATTCATTAATTCAAGAATGTCCTGTTTTAACCGAGGGTCATGACCGTAATAGCCACCGATTCCGCACATATCTTGCCGTCCTACTCTTTTCGTCTTTCTTGTGAACTATACGGGCTGGTCAGGAAAGAACCCACTGAGCAACGCATAAATTCGGATAAAGACACCGTCATCCTAGAAGCGTCATCTGATGATGCCAACAATATACATGGATTGCTACAATCTTAAACCTGCACGTATAGAATTTCGTCGCCTATTCACATGAAGCAACTTCACGACACCAACAACAGTAACAATAATTCCACACAGTCCTACAATAGAAGCCCACACAAATGCGCGCGTACCGAAATCAAGGATATTTTCCTGAGAGTAGAAACTCATCCCCTCCAAGGTAAAACTCCCCTCACCTTCACAGGTCAGCGCGTAGCTCCCCGCCTCCAAATCATAGATCTGAAAACCTGCCATTAGTGAGGTCGTTTCCATCGGATGCGCCACACCGTCCTGCCCTGTCATCGTGCAGGAATAGACATCAGGACGCGAAGCCGCCACAAAATACGAACCCGAAGCATCCACACTCACCATGTCACCATTATTCAATGTACGAACAGTGGATACCTTTTCCATAAGCGAGCCATTCACCATTAATGACCCCAAGAAAACCAGAGGAGCCACAAGGAACATGACGAACAGGCCCAACACCACAATCCACACCGAAGGAGCACGTGAAGGCAACGAGGGGCCAGAATACGCTGGAGCAGCATACAGCTGATGCCCCACGGGAACACCAGTTGGCCCACCCTGAAATTGAGGAACAGGTAACGGACCCTGCGGATTCACCTCACCATATTGAGGCCAAGGCGTTGAACCTGCACCATCATTCCCCTCATATGTTGAAGAATGAGCCGAGGCGTGAGCACCCTCCTGTGAAGGGCTGACACGTCGGCCGTAACGTGGTTCTTCGGAAAGATCAGCCATAAAAGTACGCCTCCTGCAACATGGGAATGCACATCCATTAGACCACACAATAGCGGGGAAAAGGTGAGCCGCGCAGCCTAAGAGCTACACGGCCCACACATGAGAAACGTTCACACTGTCACATCACATATGTCATATGTTCCATGCCAACAGGTGAACCTTTCTGAACCGTCAGATAAACACCAGTCGCACTGCCCGCAAAAGTATCGACTCAATGAAAATCTGACACACCTGATTCACATTCACTGACCGTTAAACGTGAATTCTCGGTCAAACCCTTCGCCGCTCACGCCGACCGTCACAACCTGCCCCGCAACAATGTCACCGAACAAAATACGCTCAGACAAAGCATCCTCAATGTCACGTTGAATCGCTCGACGCAAAGGACGCGCACCCAAAACAGGATCAAAACCACGATCAGCTAACAAAGCGCGAGCCTCATCTGTGAGCTGAAGTTTCATATCCTGAGCTTCCATACGGATCGCAAGCTGAGCAATCATCAAATCAACGATCTGAGTGATCTGTTCCTTCGTGAGCGGTGGGAACACGATCGTGTCATCCACACGGTTCAAAAACTCGGGACGGAAATGCTGCTTAAGTTCTTCTGCAACTTTCGCTTTCATCCGCGAATAATCATGCGTCAAATTATCAGCAGACTGGAAGCCCGTCAGAACACCTTTATTGATATCCCGCGTCCCCAAGTTCGTTGTCATAATGATGACAGTGTTCTTAAAGTCCACTTTACGACCCTGCGAATCAGTCAAACGACCTTCTTCAAGGATTTGCAATAGGGAGTTGAAAATATCCGGATGCGCCTTTTCAACCTCATCAAAAAGAACAACACTGAATGGACGACGACGAACCTTCTCGGTCAACTGGCCACCTTCATCATAGCCAACATAACCCGGAGGAGCACCGAACATACGAGAAGCCGTGTGCTTTTCAGAAAATTCCGACATATCAAGCTGAATCAAAGCATCCTCATCACCAAAGAGGAACTCAGCGAGCGCTTTAGCTAACTCAGTCTTACCCACACCCGTCGGGCCAGCAAAAATGAAAGAACCACCCGGACGTTTCGGATCCTTCAAACCGGAACGTGTACGACGAATCGACTGGGATAGTGCTTTAACAGCCTCATCCTGACCGATAACACGCTTATGCAGTTCTTCTTCCATACGCAAAAGTTTCGCGGATTCTGTTTGCGTCAACTTAAAGACTGGAATACCGGTAGACATCGCCAAAACCTCAGCGATTTCATCTTCCGTTACCTCAGCAAGCTCATCAGAAGCCCCGCCCTTCCATGCTTCCTCTTTATTTTGACGTTCCTGCGTTAAAGAGGACTCTTCATCACGCAACGAAGCAGCTTTTTCAAAGTCCTGATCGTCGATAGCTGATTCTTTTTCACGACGAACCTGCGCGATCTTCTCATCCAATTCACGTAACTCCGGTGGCGCAGTCATACGCGCAATATGCATACGCGCCCCAGCCTCATCCATCAGATCAATGGCTTTGTCCGGCAAGAAACGATCTGAAATATACCTGTCAGCAAGCTCCGCAGCTGCTTCAATTGCCCCATCAGTGATAATCACACGATGATGAGCTTCGTAACGATCCCGCAGCCCTTTCAAAATCCCCGTGGTTTCAGCAACGGAAGGTTCTTCCACTTTCACAGGCTGGAAACGACGTTCCAAAGCAGCATCTTTTTCAATGTACTTACGGTACTCATCGTTTGTTGTTGCACCGATAGTTTGAAGCTCACCACGGGCAAGCATAGGCTTTAACATCTGAGCCGCATCAATTGAACCTTCAGCAGCACCTGCACCAACCAACGTATGAATCTCGTCGATAAACAAAATAATGTCACCGCGTGTGCGGATTTCTTTCAGAACCTTCTTTAAGCGTTCCTCAAAGTCACCGCGATAACGTGAACCCGCTACCAAAGAACCCATATCCAATGAGTAAATCTGTTTATTCTTAATGGTTTCAGGGACATCACCATGAACAATTGCTTGCGCTAAACCTTCAACAACCGCTGTCTTACCAACACCAGGTTCACCAATGAGGACAGGGTTATTTTTTGTGCGCCGTGAAAGAACCTGCATGACACGTTCCATCTCAGTACGGCGACCAATAACGGGGTCCAGCTTGTTTTCACGGGCAGCCTGCGTAAGATTCCGTCCAAATTGTTCAAGAATCGCAGAATTAGCGCGCTCTGGTCCTGATGCTACTCCGCCACCTACGCCTACACTTTCGCGGCCTTCACCATCAGTAGCACGCTGGTATCCGGACAACAGTTGAATCACTGTCTCACGTAACTTACTTAAGTCAACATCAAGCTTTGCTAACACCTCAGCAGCAACACCTTCGCCTTCTTTGAGCAAGCCCAATAAAAGGTGTTCCGTCCCAATGTAATTGTGTCCTAGTTGCAAGGCTTCACGTAAAGATAATTCAAAAACACGTTTCGCACGTGGAGTGAAAGGAATATGCCCTTCCACTGGCTTTTGACCTTCACCAATTGCGTCAATCACGGCAGCGCGCACATCGTCACGCTTCACCTCAACCATCTCTAAAGCTTTCGCAGCAACCCCTTCACCTTCAGTGATGAGGCCCAGCAGTAAATGCTCAGTTCCAATGTAATTATGGTTCAGGCTTCGCGCTTCATCCTGCGCGAGGACGACAACTCGCCGCGCTCGGTCAGTAAACCTTTCAAACATGATGTGCCCTTCCCCTCTCAACTATGTCAGCTTTTCTGAGCCACATAGCGCTGTTTATATAGCGCCTCAGTGATATGCAGATACGTTCCGACACTTTCATTGATTACAAGCCTAAAGGTCCGCGCACATTGATGCGTCCGTGTTCACCCAGAGCGTGAAAAGAACACCCTACATGCACACATCACTGCCACTCGTGTATCGACAAAGCTATACCGGCAAGGAACACATCACTGCGGTCACGCCCGCAGGCCACCAGCCACAACTCACGCTTCAACAAGCAAAGTAAACGGCCCATCATTTACTAAAGACACATCCATCATCGCGCCAAAACGCCCCGTTTCTACATGTAAACCACGGTCCCGTAACCCACGGACAACGGCCTGCACCAAAGGCTCCGCATAGTGACTTGGCGCAGCATGGCTCCACGAAGGACGACGGCCTTTACGAGTATCCCCATACAATGTGAATTGACTGACGACAAGTACAGGCGCTCCAGCATCTTGGAGGGATACTTCACCCTCTAATATCCTTAATTCCGCTATTTTCCGTACAATCGTGTCAACCTGAGCAGGCCCATCCGTATGCGTCACGCCAATAAGAGCAAGCACACCGGCACTTTCAATTGCCCCAACAACTTGCCCATCTACTGTCACACTCGCCTGCTTCACACGTTGCAATACAGCCCGCATAATTTACTGACCCCCTGAGGCGGCAACGACACCGCCTCCGCCAAGAGCTGGAGTATCAGGACGACGTAAAAGCGGATTACGTAAATTCGCGCCTGGCCGCTCACGTGGAGACACTGACGATTTCCCATCCAAGGGGACAATCAGTTCCTGCGCTGCTGCTACACCATCAATATCAAGTACTGCATCTGCAGGCACATTACGCGCAATGACAGCAAGAGCAATCGGACCCATATCGGCATGACGTGCTGATGATGTCACTCGCCCAACGACACGCCCCCCGAAAGTGATACGCGCTCCCGAAGCGGGCAGATCCCCTCGGAAACCGTCAAGTTGCAAGAAAACACAACGACGAGGTGGCCGCCCTAAGTTCAGGACACGGGCCACAGATTCTTGACCGCGATAACAACCTTTCTTGGTGTGAACGGCTGTCCGTAACCAGTCCAGTTCTGCCGGGATAGTGCGTTCATCAACTTCGGAGGCAATATCAGGTTTCCATGCAGCTACTCGCATCGCATTCCATGCAAGAAAACCAGCCGGCCGTCTTTTCTGGCCTGCTGCAATCCACTCATGCGCAAAAGTGTGCGCAGCATCTTGGGTGACAACATGAATCATCATGTGTAGGCCACTGGCCGGATGATCGCCAGAAAAGTAGGAAGCGCCTCCATCAAGGACACCTGGCCACGGGTCTTCCCACGTCATCAGGTAGCCAGCACAGTCCGTGATTGCTTCGCGCGAGCGCTTATGAGCCGTTGAAAATAGGCGAATATCTTCACGGATACACACGTGTACGCGGAGCATGAACTGCATAGAAATTAGCCACTGAGCCAGTTTTTCCGCGTGAGAACGAGCGGTAATGAGCCACGTATTTTCGCCGTCATCCAGTGCGGCAGCCGCATATTCAATGTGACCATTCGGGTCCAGAATCAGTATTTCCCGTGAATCTCCCGGACCCATTCCTGTGACATTTTGAGAAGCCAACGAGGTCAACCACGTCTGTCGGTCAGGCCCGCTCACAACAACAGCTGCAAGGTCTAAACGGTCAAGAATGCCTTCCCCTGCTTCAATTGCCCATTGTTCACCTGAAGGATCACCAAAATGTAAGGGAATACCTACGGTTATTTCTGCAGCATCATCACATACTATCTGCGGATGAGCGTGAAAAACTGTGCGTGGAATGTTCAATGTCATTTTTTAGCGTTCCAATGTCGGTGAGGTGGAAAATCCTGCGGTGTTTGTGTGTTCTGTGCCTGATGTGGCAGGAGCAGCATATGCTTCCTCAGGTTCTTCAGATATGCGCATAAGGCGGCCTGATAGTTCCACCGCAACTTCTGCGCCTGCGCGTGTACATTCCTGTGTCCACATCATTTCACCATTCACAAGCCCATACATCCGCCCTAGGTGCGTAATGTCATCAGCCTGCGGTGCGCGCGCGATCGCATCAGAAACAAGCTGTACTCGCGGACCCACAGACACACCGGCCCAAAGCGTGCCCAGCCCTGTTGTTGTCGCACTCGTTCCCATCAGTTCTCTGGGAGCGTACTGCCCAGGAGCAAGCGTTGTTACATCAACTTGTCCGGGAAGTAAGTGAATATAGGATGTTTCTTCCCATAGAATGTCACTTTCGTCCATAAGGCTCAAAGCTGTATGCGCATCCCATACGGGGTCAATACTCATACCTTCACGTACCTGCGCGTAACGAATTGTTGTTGTCATACGCATGTAGTCGCCAACGATGTCGCATCGAATTTCTTCTATCACAGGCTGGTCGTCTGATGCCTCAGGATCGTTTTCCTCATTGGCGTGTTCTGCTTCCCCTGCTTGTGCGCGAGGGGAGGTTTGCGCGGGCGCGGATGTGTCGGTGAGGAATTGGGCGCTATACATTCCCCAGCCTTTCCATGAACCAAGCATCCATGCAAGAGGCGCAAGACTCGCAGGCAGATTATCTGGAATTACCATCATGACTACTAGGGTACCCAGTACAGGAATAATCGCCACGCGAGCCAATACACCTACAACCGGCCTGTGTTTTACCTTCGTGTGGTTTTGTCAGGTTTAACCGAGGCGGATCAAAGCATAGATCGGGAATGTGGCGGTTAAGAAAATAAGTGCTCCGATAGCTGCTGCGCGAGAGGTGCTACTGGCCCACCGTTCAGCAAATAAGCGGTCAATTACTGTGACAACAACAGCGACAGTGCCACCAAGGAGTACACCTAAAATCACAACTCCAACATGAAGTGACGTACCTGCGCCGAAAGAAAGTACATGCATTACCGCGTTGATCCGTGAGGTTTGGACTGCTTGAGCAAAAAACATCATTGAACCTATACCTGCGGCGATAGTGCAGGTAAAACAGCAGAGGACATTAATCCACTGGCGAGAGCCTAAACGCATTGCCCATGAAGCAGTAATCACTGTAAAAGCAGTGAAGGGAATAGCGAAAGCCCACCGCGGTGACACGCTCATTCCGGTCCAAGTTGAGCCACTCATTGCGATAAGGAGACCTGTTACTGAAGCCACGATTGTCGCGGTTGTTGCTTGCGTAGGCCATGTGGGGCTAAATCCGACATGTGTTGATATGCGCTTAGTGCCTGCGGATTCTCCACGTGAAAAAACCTGTGAATGATCTATGGGACGTGGGGCACTTAAAACCTCAGCAATAAGTACAAGGACTACAAGGAGCGCCGTTAATAGTGTGATCCAATAGAGGTCTTTCACTACAGATACCGCGACATTGGACACAAGCGCACCAAAAACAATACCTGCCTGACCAAAGACAGATGTGGGGGTGCCTGTCAGTTGCGGCCATTGCAGTGCTAAAAGAATGGCTGCTAGGACAGGTATGGTCAACATGAGCCAGTGCCCGTTCGAGATAATCGAGGTGAGGGCAGCTACTATGCTCAGCACAGTTACTGTCATCGGGCCAGCAGTTGCTGGGCGGATGAGGGTTGTGTGAATAAATGATTTTTTGTGCGCCTGAGCACGGGCACGACGAGAAATACCTATTTCGGCCTGCATATTTTCGGGCAGGACCTTCCGTGTATCATCCGCTTCCACGTATGTATCTTTACATAGGTATGCGCTTGTTTTCGTTTATTCTCCACAAAATTTTTTCCCAGTGAGCATTCACGCATATATCGTCGTAAGATAGGCAGGCACCGAGTCGCTAAGCCCCGGGCTCCACACTCTGCCGCTACGAGCGGCCTTCGCGCCGACAGGCGCTTTCGGCTCGGTGTTTTTCTTCTTTACTGTGAAGTTCTCCGTACACGATCCCCGATTACAGGATGTCTGTCACGCTTTTTCTGCGCTGAGTAGTTGCTTTTGTTTTATCAGGTTGCATTGTTTATACAGCAATGCGCTCACCGCAGTTTTACGGTGAGCGCACAGAAAATGAGTTTTCTTAAGCGAAGATCGGTGTCCGCACGATTGTTGCTTCGCGTCCTGGTCCTACGCCGATAGAGGAAATACGGCAATTGCATAGTTCCTCTAAACGTTCCACATATGCGCGCGCATTCACTGGCAGGTCCTCGTAGCGACGTATCCCTGTGATGTCTTCAGTCCACCCAGGCATTTCCTCGTATACGGGAATAGCGTGGTGGAATGAGGTTTGATCCATTGGCATTTCATTCATGCGAACGCCATCAACGTCGTATGCCACGCATACGGGGATTGTGTCGTATCCGGTGAGGACATCGAGTTTCGTCAAGCAAATATCTGTTAATCCGTTGATGCGAGCAGCGTAGCGAACTACCACGGCATCAAACCAGCCGCAACGGCGAGGACGTCCGGTTGTTACACCGAATTCTCTGCCTTTTCCACGGAGTGCTTGCCCTATTTCATTTGTCAGTTCTGTGGGGAAAGGACCTTCACCAACACGTGTCGTATAGGCTTTGGCCACGCCAACAACCGCATCAATACGAGTGGGGCCAACACCTGTGCCTGTCAATGCGCCGCCGGCAGTCGGATTTGATGAGGTGACGAAAGGATAGGTGCCGTGGTCAATGTCAAGCATTGTGGCTTGTCCTCCTTCAAAGAGGACAGTTTTTCCTTCGTCGAGGGCTTTGTTTACCACATATGATGCGTCAACAACCATAGGTCGAATCCGGTCCGCGTAGGAGAGGAGTTCTTCCACTACGGTATCTGGATTGATGGGTTGGGCTCCGAAGGCCTCTAAGGTTGTGTTCTTCCCAGACAGTGCGCTGTGTACTTTTTGTCGCAAAATGGATGGGTCGAAAAGGTCTTGTATGCGGATACCGATACGGTTCATTTTGTCGGCGTATGTGGGGCCGATTCCGCGACCAGTGGTGCCAATTTGCCGTTCACCTAATGATTTTTCGGTGACGCGATCCATGATGCGGTTGTAGCTGGGGATGATATGAGCGTTGGCAGAGATAAGTAATCGTGATACGTCCACACCGCGCGATGTCATTTCTTCGAGTTCTTGGAAAAGAACTTCAAGGTCAACGACGACCCCGTTACCAATAACTGGTGTGACTCCTTGCGAAAGGATACCTGCTGGAAGGAGGTGAAGTGCGTATTTTTCTTTACCTATGACAACTGTATGACCTGCGTTATTACCGCCGTTGAATTTTACGACCACATCTGTCCGTTGACCTAATTGATCTGTGGCTTTACCTTTGCCTTCATCGCCCCATTGAGCTCCGAGCACGATCACCGCTGGCATGGTGGTTCTCCTGTTTAACCGATTCTGCGTAATATGCCTCGGCACAACGCAGGCAGAACGGTGGTTCTACCTCATGAATTGTAGTCGAGAAATACTGCGAACGCTGCCAGTAAAAGTGATGTGCGTGTAAGTCACGTCATGCACAGTTATGCGTATTATTCAGAAATATCATTCTGTTTTGAGGGGCGGCCACGTGAACGCAGGGGCGCGGCTGTATATTCGCGTCCGGCTTGTGTGAGAGCACGTCGCAAAATAATTTCAATCTGCGCATTCACTGACCTTAGTTCGTCAGATGCCCATTTTGCCAGAGCGTCATGAACAAAAGGATCTAATCGCAGGAGGATACTTTTTCGCGTGTTCTTTTGCGTATGTGGGCGCTGGTCTTCCTTGGCTTTTTCAGGCAAGGAAGCGGGCGATAACAGTTGTTCTTTGTCATCGCCGCGCCCTTTTATTTTGTCGCTCACTCCATCTCCTGTCAGGAGTACAAAGAGCCAGCATTAATAACTGGGGTTGTGTTTTGTTCAGAGCAGAGGACAACAAGGAGGTTGGATACCATCTGCGCTTTTCGTTCATCATCAAGGGTCACAATGTCGTCTTGTTCAAGGCGTTTCAGTGCTTGATCGACCATTGTTACTGCACCTTCGACGATTTGTTCTCGCGCAGCGATTACCGCACCTGCTTGTTGGCGTTGCAACATTGCTTGCGCGATTTCAGGGGCATAGGCCAAGGACGATATGCGTACTTCGACAATTTCAAGACCTGCCATAGAAACACGTGCTGATAGTTCTGCAGCTAGCTCTGCGGAAACGATATCAGTTCCACCGCGTAGCGATGTTTCACCTGGGCCAGGTTCGTCGTAGGGGTGAATGGTTGCGACGTGCCGGAGCGCTGCTTCTGATTGGGTGTGAATAAATTCTTCATATTTTTCAACAGAGTAAACTGCTCGGGCTGTGTCAGCTACTTTCCATACCACGATTGCTGCAATGTTAATAGGGTTACCATCGAGGTCATTTACTTTGAGTTCTTGAGTTTCAAAGTTGCGTATTTTAACGGATACTTTCTTTCCGGTGGTTAAAGGCGGAACCCATACAAGACCTGTGCGGCGAACAGTGCCAATGTAGCGTCCGAAGAATTGTCGGACACTGGTTTGTCCTGGGGAAACTATATCCAGTGATGTCAGACCAAAAAGCAGGACAACACCAAAAACTACAGCCGAGAGAGCGAAATAAGTTCCCGCCACAGATTCATCTGTCTCTGTAGCTTGTACAGCCATGATAAATCCGTAGATGCTGCCTGCAAGTAAAGTTAAAACAAGCAGAAGGAACACGAAAGACAAACCTGAACCGTAGCTAAGTGCAGGTTTTTCAATGATTTCACCATCAGTGGTGCGTATTTGCATTGTCTGAACTTTTTGTTTGTTCATCATCTTTTCTTTCCTCTAAGAGAGGCCGTATACGCTCTGGGCGTCAAAACCTCTTAAGTGATATATATATGATATCACTTTTTTTATGAAAGAAAACCCGACGGCATTCACACACCGTCGGGCACACACTGCAACGTCACCCCTCATGCGCACGGCGCACTGACATTACCTCATATAAAGCAATACCCGTAGCCACCGCAGCATTCAAAGACTCCACCACCGAAGAAATCGGGATTGACACCACCTGATCGCATTTTTCACGCACTAAACGCGATAAACCTGAACCCTCAGCACCAGTAACTACAACCAAAGGAAGCGTCGCCAACTCCAAATCACGTAGCTCAACATCACCGCCGCCATCAAGTCCAACAACAAAGAAACCTGCACGTTTACAGTCCTCTAAAGCACGCACCAAATTCGTTGCGCGAGCTACAGGCACATGCGCAGCAGCCCCTGCCGATACCTTCCACGCAGTCGTCGTCACACCCGCACTCCGACGCTCAGGCAAAATCAGACCATCCGCACCAAAAGCACCGGCACTACGCAAAACCGCCCCCACATTATGCGGATCTGTCACCTGATCTAAAGCAACCAACAAAGGCGCATTCACCTGCTGAACAGAATCAGCAATAAGATCAGCAACATCACTGTACTCGTAGGCAGGAACCTCCACAGCAACACCCTGATGAACAGCACCATCAGTTGCCACATCCAGATCACGACGTGTCACCTCATACACGGGCGCGCCTAAAGCCGTAGCCTGACGAACGACTTCCTCTACACGATCATCTTTCACATTCCCCATCACGAAAACACGCGACAACGGAACACCGGCACGTACAGCCTCGGCCACCGGATTACGACCAGCAATAAGCTCATACCCCTCGGGCACCTTAATCGATGACTTCGCACGAGCACGAGCAATCGCGGCTTCTTGAGCTTCACGTTTTTCACGCGCAATCTTACGTTTATGCGCCGGATGATATGTCCGATCTTCAGCTTTCGGAGTCGGCCCTCGCCCCTCTAAACGCCGTCGCGAATGACCTCCCGTACCAACCGTCGCCCCTTTCTTTGAGCCAGGTTTACGTACCGCACCGCGACGCCCATCATTACCCGCCATTACTACACTCCTACTCCCACAAGTACACGCAATAACACAACAATTCAGCTTAATAGCATAAAGCTGACCTACCTGCACGCGCAGACAAAAACCGACACGATATTGCCCACAACACGCATATTTACCCTAAGCCAAATGCCAAGAGGCTCCTTCACGCCCATCTTCAACCACAATACCTGCAGCAGCTAAACGATCACGTAATTCGTCAGCACGCGCCCAATCCTTCTGTGCGCGAGCCTGAGCACGATCAGCCATAGTTGCTTCAACCAGCGCCGCCAAAACTTCAGCGCCCCTATCAGTCACGCCAAGGCAAGCCTCGGCACTATTTGTTGAAGCATTCCACTGATCGCAAGCCGGATCACACCCCCACACATCAAGCATGGAACGCACATACAGTTGCGCTCGACGTACCGCTTCCACATCCCCATCATTGAGGGCCACATTCCCCTGCTTCATGTACTCATACACCACAGCAAGAGCGCCTGCCACATTCAAATCATCATTCATCGCATCAGTAAAAGCACGCGGCAAATCCTCTGGCGTTAATGAACACACCTCCGTTTCTGGAATACGACCAGCCACCTCAATTGTGCGCGCAACAAAACCAGAAAATTTTGCCCATGCCGAAGCTGCCGCAGGTAAAGTTTGCGGCCCCCATTCGATAGCGGAACGATGATGCACCGTTGACAGCGCCCACCTGATGACTACGGCAGGATAATCGCGTGTCAAAGAATCCAAGGACAACACATTTCCCAAGGATTTACTCATTTTTTCACCGTGAGTAGTCACCCACGCATTGTGAACCCACAGGCGCGCATAATTCCACCCGGCCCCGTGTGATTGAGCCTGCTCATTTTCATGGTGAGGGAAACGCAAATCAATGCCTCCACCATGAATATCAAATTCTTCACCCAGGTAATGACAAGCCATTGCTGAACATTCAAGGTGCCATCCCGGACGACCTCGCCCCCATGGTGAATCCCATGAAGCCGTTTCTGGCTCAGATGTTTTTGCTGCTTTCCACAAGGCAAAATCACGCGGGTCACGTTTACCTGCTTCACGTGAAGAATCAATCTGAGCAGGATCTTCTGTGGTGAGCATATCCTCAAGACGCTGACGAGTTAAAGAACCATAGTCTGAAAGCGAACGCACATCGAAATACACATTATTTTGACCATCAGCATAGGCATGTCCACGATCAATAAGACGCTGAATCAAAGCAATCTGCTGGGGGATATGCCCTGTTGCTCGTGGCTCATATGTCGGTGGAATCACCCCCAGAGCACGGTAAGCTGCCGCAAATTCCTGTTCAAAACGGTAAGCCCATGCCCACCATTGCCAGTCTGCTTCCTCCGATTTCATGAGGATTTTATCGTCAATATCGGTGACATTACGTACATATGTCACCTCGTAGCCACTGCGCTTCAACCAGCGAATCAGAGTATCGAAGGCCACAGCGCTACGCAGGTGCCCTACATGCGGCGAACCTTGAACCGTCGCACCACATAAGTAAATTCCTACATGTTCTGGACGTATCGGACGAAGCGGTTGGAGCTGAGCGGTTCGTGAGTCGTACATGTGTAACGTCATAGGTCCATCGTAATAGGCTCAGCACTGCCCACGTGTATCAGCCAGATGAATCGGACATATGATACACAAACTCAACTAATACGCCTACATAGTGACAACGGAGAGGACACCCCGCCGCACTATCAGCGGTAAGCGGACCTTAGTTTCGGCCCTCATAGCTAAGGGAAGATACCTCATGATGTTCACTTGGTTGAGGAAAGGCACGCACATGTGTACGCACAAGCTCTTTTAACTTTTCCACATCATTTGGCATATCTGTCACTTTTTGTGGAGCATCCTCAATACCCAAAAAACGCTGCGGCATGGGCGGAACTTCACCGATTGCTTCAGCAACTGTGTCCGCAAATTTCACAGGTAATGCTGTTTCCATCACGACAAGTGGCGTATCCACGTGGGCCACCCATTGTTTTGCCACATGCACACCGTCAGCCGTATGAGTATCCAATAAATACCCACTGTTTTTGTAGACCTGACGTATTTGTGTCACGCGATCAGCATGACCTGAAGAACCTGACACGAAACCCCACGTGTCACGCAGTGAAGCAAATTCTGGAGTATCTGACAGATCAAAAAAGCCCTGAGTCGTCAAGGACGCACCGAAAAGATCAGCAACACGCTCAGCGTCACGATGGAGCATATCCCACACAAAACGCTCAAAATTTGACGCTTTTGAAATATCCATAGACGGTGACGAGGTGGCAAGGGTATCTGCTGATGAACGAACCCTGTACACGCCCGTACGGAAAAATTCGTCAAGAACATCATTTTCATTTGTTGCCACAATTAACGTATCGAGCGGGAGTCCCATCGAGCGCGCAATATGAGCAGCACATACGTTACCGAAGTTACCTGAAGGCACACAGACACTGATTTTCTGCTGATTCGGATGGGTTCCCCTTGCAAGTGCTACCTGTTCCGATACGCGAATCCATGTCGCCACGTAGTACACAACTTGAGCAACCAGGCGCGCCCAGTTAATTGAATTCACCGCGCCTATGTGCCATTCGGCTTTGAAATCCGCATCCATGTTGAGGGATTTGACGAGGTCTTGGCAGTCATCAAATACTCCGTCAACCGCGACGTTCACAATATTGTCATCCATCAGGGAAAACATTTGTGCTCGTTGGAAAGGAGTCATCCTACCTGCTGGAGTCAACATGACGACGGATAATCCGGCGCGTCCACGCAACGCATATTCAGCAGCCGAACCTGTGTCACCACTGGTGGCTCCGACAATGGTGAGCCAACTATTCCTGCGTGTGAGTTCATATTCAAAGAGTTCACCTAAAAGCTGCATAGCCATATCTTTGAAAGCCGCTGTCGGCCCTTCAGATAGGTGTGAGAGCCACAGGCCGTCTCCGAGGTCTGTCACGGGCACGATATCCGGTGTAGAAAATGTCGGGGTACGGTAGGCCCGTTCGCATATTCCTACAAGATCCTCAGTTGGAATATCGTCGATAAATAACGAGAGGACACGTGCCGCTAAAGCAGCATAGCCTTCCTCATTCAAAGTGGTACGCCACTGCGCGAGTATTTCTTCGGTGATCGTCGGGTAGTCCACCGGCATGTATAAACCGCCATCTGGAGCAAGTCCCATCAGCAAAATATCACTGAAGCTCATGGTGGGCGTATCTGTTGCTGAACGAGTTGAAAGGTAACGCACAGAGCGATTCTATCGGTGGAGTCTCACTTGTTGTTGAGTGTTTCATGCAAGGCCCATTCGTGCCCTCGCACGTCG
The DNA here is from genome assembly GCF_021083645.1 of Schaalia sp. lx-260. Lineage (GTDB taxonomy): Bacteria > Actinomycetota > Actinomycetes > Actinomycetales > Actinomycetaceae > Pauljensenia. The sequence continues at coordinate 83,545 of NZ_JAJNRQ010000004.1, forward strand.
TAGTGTCGCTACGAAAAAGAAGCCGTAGGCTTGAGGTATGAGCGACTCTTTATCCACTGACTTATCCGATATGTCACCTGCAGAGCCTTTTTTTCCTTTCCGAACGGGACAGGCATGTGACGTTCACGCTTTTGCTAAGGATCACGCTTCTGAGCGCCCGCTGATGCTTGCATGTTTACAGTGGCCCGATGAAACACCACTGTCGGGACATTCAGATGCAGATGTTGCAGCACATGCTTTATGTGATGCGATTCTTGCAGCCTGTGGACTGGGTGAATTAGGAACTGTTTTCGGTACAGACCGTCCGCAGTGGGCGAATGCCAGTGGAGAAACTTTTATGCGTGAGGTCATGCGTATGGCGCATGATGCGGGCTGGCGCCTTGGAAATGCTACTGTTCAAATTATCGGTAAACGTCCGCGTATGGCTGCTCGTCTACCTGAAGCATGTCAGCGCATGAGCAGTATTGTCGGCGCACCGGTTTCTGTTAGTGCAACGACAACAGACGGATTAGGTTTTACTGGCCGTGGTGATGGTTTGGCAGCGATCGCTAATGTCCTCGTATTTCGTAAAGACTTTCTTGGGGCTAACTTGTCAGGTTTCGGAGGCGTATCACAATAGCTGTACGCTCACCGGCGTACGTAAGACTGCCCAGACAAAAAGGGTCCTGCTTTGGGGAATAGATGCACGTATTTTCGCATTTAGGCCGCACACGTGGTGGGTGCGCGAAAAACTCTCGCACACCCACCGAAGGAAAGCAGTTCGGATATGTCAGTTTGTTCCGAGATTTTCCTTTTAATTCGTCGTTTCTGAGGTCTTTCCTGCGTGCCGTTCAGATTCATCGAAGTGATCTAAATGTGCTTCTTCGACTTTGACAGGCAGTATCAGTAGTAAGCCTGCCAGTAAAATCAAAGCGATGCCAAGGACACCCCAGTGCGTGTATTCTCCGCCAGGATTGACTATTTCACCTACTGTTAATGCCAGTAAGTACATGGCGGGTGCAAGGAAGGAAACAGCTCGGCCTGTTGTAGCGTAGAGGCCGAAAATTTCACCTTCACGTCCCTCGGGAATCATACGAGCCAGCAGGGAACGTGACGCAGATTGGACAGGGCCAACGAAAATACACAGGATAAGGCCAAGAATCCAAAACACTATCGGACCGTTAGCGTAGAATACGAAAATCCCTGTACCTGACAGTGTCATTGCGATAAGGGATGTGACGATAACTTTTTTGGGACCAAATTTGTCGTCTAAAGCTCCAAAGGCGATAGTCGCTAAACCTGCGACCACATTTGACGCGATCGCAAAAATCATCACATCGCTGGCAGTGAAGTGGAAAGTTGTTTTCGCAATAATTGCGCCATATGTGAATGTTCCTGCCAGGCCGTCACGAAAGACCGCTGAGGCGATCAGGAAAAACAGGGTATGCGGAGCGACTTTCTTAAGGTTCCGCACGGTTTTCCACAGTAAACGGTAGGACTGTATGAGGCTTTCGCGCCCTTCTTGAGCATCAGGTTGTTCCACATGCACATGGCGCGGTTTTGGTGATCGGATAATGACAGGTAAAGCAAAAATCGTGAATTGTGCGGCTGCCACGAGCATAGCGACACGAATATTCATGTCATTTTCAGTGGTTACACCAAACCAACCAACTTCGGGGGCTATGAATCCGACATAGATAATGAGGAGGAGGACAATCCCACCAATATAGCCGGCCCCCCAGCCAAAACCTGAAATGCGACCCATATCTTCTTTGCGGGCAATATGGTTCAGCATGGCGTTGTAGTTAACAGAGGCAAATTCAAAGAATATGTTGCCTAAGCCTAGTAGGAGCACACCCAACCACAGTGCGTTGATGGGTCCAAGTGGACTATTGGGGTACACGAAATACATGGCGAGCATACATACAACGACAAGGCCTGTAAACCATCCGAGGAGTACCCCGCCTTTGCCTCGTCTGTCTGCGCGTTGACCGGTAATTGGCGCAAGTAAAGCGATGACGAGGCCCGCAACTGTCAAACCAATGGACAGGTACCGTGATGCTGTAGCTCCGTCAGTGAATTTTCCGTCACTGGTCAGGTAGGTAGTGAACACAAAAGTTGTAGCGACAGCGTTAAATGCTGCTGATCCCCAGTCCCACATTGCCCATTCAATAACGGGGCGGGTCAGAAGTTTTCTGTGTTTTACAGTGTGATCTGACATGTATCCTCCTCGGATATTGATGTCGTTGACATCCTTCACGTGTCTTTACTCAACAGCGCGCACAGTCACGTCGATATAGGGACATGCGCATACACATGTTGCGTGCACACACGCATATTACGTGTTGTCACTGTTTGAGTATCAGTTCCGCTAACGCAAGATCGATACTAGTGGTGATTTTCATTGCCTGTAAATCACCCGTAACAACGTGGACAGTTCCTCCCATCGCTTCCACTAGTGCTGCATCATCTGTTGCAGCGGTCATTTCATTATGAGAAAGTTCAGCACCATACTCGTGAGCTCGACGTATTGTCGCCCAGGTAAAGCCTTGTGGCGTTTGAATTGCAACCATGCAACGACGTTCAGGTGTCGCTGTCACCACTCGTGGTACGTCATCGGCTGCAGAAGGTCGATCCACCATTTTTAATGTGTCTGTGACAGGCATAGCAGGAATCACGGCTTCGTACCCTTGGCGTACTGCCGTGATAACACGGGTAATCACGTCAGTAGGAGTTAAGCAACGGGCTGCATCATGTATGAGAATCACCGTATCATCTTGTAATTCATCACCGCATGTACGTGCGAGGTTGCTTATTGCGGCCAATCCTCGCCCAACAGAGGCTTGGCGCGATTGTGAGGCTCCTACGACAATGTGAACTTGCGTGTCGGTTCCTGGTACATGGTTTTCCGGAAAAACAGCGCGAAAATCGTCATACGCTTCCGGGGGGGCTGTAATGACGATACCTGCAATACCAGCGTGAGCGAGTCCACGTGCCGCGCGTAGAACAAGCGGCTGACCGACTAAAGGAATAAGAGCTTTAGGAAGAGTATTTCCTAGGCGCTTACCTGCACCCGCGGCTGTCAGCACCGCATAAGCGCGTGTCATATCAGTTGTCGTCACCTGAATGTGGTGCGTCAGTGTCAGCGTCGTCTGTATCGAGGTCCGGCATGATGATTTGTCCTTCTGCGAGGATTTCATCAAGGCGGATAGCAGCAGCCGCTTTGTCGATACCGCGCGCAAGGGCAAGTTCAGAGGTTAAGATTTGGCGCGCTTTTGTGAGCATGCGTTTTTCACCGGTTGACAGTTTCTTTTGGTCGTCACGGCGCGTCAGGTCACGGACTACCTCTGAGACACGAACAATGTCGCCTGTCGCAATTTTTTCTTGATTTGCTTTGTAGCGTCGTGACCAATTTGTTGGTTCTTCAACGTAGGGGGAACGAAGAACTGAAAGGACTTCCTCTAAGCCGTCCTCATCAACCACGTCGCGCACGCCGACAAGATCAACATTTTCTGCGGGTACTTGAATGGTGAGGTCACCTTGACTGACACGCAAAGTCAGGTAGGTCCTTTCTTCACCGCGGATTTTGCGGATCGAAATTTCTTCGATCGTGGCTGCACCGTGATGTGGATACACAACGGTCTGACCGATGGCGAACGACATTGGAGCTCCCTGCGCATATAGACAACAGCGTATTCATACTACCATTTGCTGTGCTTTAAGAGGCAGTGTGCACATTTTCCGGAATATTTACCCCGCTTTTTCGCTGTATCACACACTCCACCTCATAAAAAGAGGGCAGGGCACATATGATATGCACCCTGCCCTGTAGTATCTGTCGCCCTGAGGGCATCGACCATAGTCTTAGCTATCGGTCCGTCTCAGCGCCTTCCAGACGAGGTCTTACTTACCTTGATTCGCAACTGCCGCAATCTTTGCTTCAGCTTCAGGATCAAGGTAGCGGCCACCTTTCTTTACAGGTTGCAAAGTTTCCTCATCCAATTCATAAACCAACGGGATACCGGTGGGAATATTGACACCAGCGATTTCATCGTCGGAAATCTGATCGAGGTGCTTGACGATAGCGCGTAATGAGTTACCGTGGGCAGCGATCATTACTGTCTTTCCTGTGCGAATTTCAGGAACAATTGTTTCTTCCCAGTACGGCAACAGGCGTTCGAGCACGTCTTTTAGACATTCGGTGCTTGGGATCTGTTCACCTGCATAACGCGGGTCGCTGTCTTGAGAAAATTCTGATCCCAGTTCAATTGCCGGCGGTGGCACATCGTAGGAACGACGCCACAGCATGAATTGCTCATCACCGTATTCGTCACGGATTTCCTTTTTATTCTTCCCTTGCAAAGCACCGTAGTGACGTTCGTTGAGACGCCAGTGGCGTTGCACGGGGATCCAGTGACGATCAGCCGCATCAAGAGCCAGGTTCGCTGTCATGATTGCACGGCGAAGCATAGAGGTGAACAGAATATCCGGTAGGACACCTGCTTCCTTCAGGAATTCACCGCCGCGAGCAGCTTCTGCTCGTCCTTTTTCTGAGAGAGGAACATCCACCCAACCGGTGAATAAGTTCTTTGCATTCCATTCGCTTTCGCCGTGGCGAAGCAGCACTAATGTATAAGTCACGATCAGTATTCTCCTCTGTATCGTCGGTATTGTCTTAGGGCACAAGGCCCACTAGGGCATACACATATCATCACGGGAGGCTATTCCTCCCACATAAAGGCACGATATACCGTAAAACCTCAAAAATGGTTAGGCGTTTTCAGCGTGATACTGGCTCACTAATTCCGCAGGGATACGTCCACGTTCACTCACAGCGATCCCTCGCTTTTTCGCCCATGCGCGCACCTCGGCACTTAAACCGGGGACAGCAGTAACGCCAGATGTTCTGCGACGCTGACGGCCGCCGATACGACGTCCCGCAGCAATCCATTCATCTAACGTTTTCTTCATACGCGCGAGGTTTTCCTCAGAAAGGTCAATTTCGTAATCAATTCCATCAAAAGAAAAAGAAACTGTACGCTGAGCTTCCGCTCCATCCATATCGTCAATAAGAATTACTTTTGTTTTCTTCATGAGCGCCTCACTTTGTGACCAAAACAGAAAAGTATCCGCAGTACACCAGACATGTTTATTCTAATATAAAAGAACTTGACAGCGAACTTATAAAGAAAATATTAAAGCGTTTTATACCTCACTTATATGAGCAGAATAAAGTGAAAGTTAAATAATTTCCTTCATTCGATTCACCTCTTTAATTCTGCTCCTTAACTTTTCCTATGAAAGAGAAATAATTGACTGAAGAAGAAAATAAAATTGATTCTGGCCTGCGGAAAAATTGAAACTTAACTCATACTTTGTCTGCTTGAGCATCTGAAATTATCAATTGCCACTTTCTTTTTCTTCACTAAACCTGTAAATTAACTTCACTGAAACGATTACTACAGCGCAAGAACACAAAATTCTTGCTTAAACAAAGGCGAATAGGACTTTACGGATTCTCATTCCACACTATTGCACCTAGACTCATAGACAATGCCTGCGCTCAGGCCACACGTCCCCGCCCTCCCCCACACACAGAAAGCTCAGAAGGAAGAAAATCATGAACTCCGATATTCCGGGTTGCCCTTGGGAAACATGTTTTTCAACTACCACACGACTTGCCCTTCGATTAGAAAATGAACTCAAGAAAAAAAGTTCACTCAGCCTGCCTGAATACAATGTCCTCCTGCATACCGAACGCGCAGGGAAAAATGGGATTCGTTTAGGAATGTTGGCCCGTAGCGTTGTTTTCAGTCCTTCACGTTTAACTCATACTCTGCATCGACTCGTTGAACGCGGCTACATCACGCGCACACTGTGTTCGCAAGACAAAAGAGGCGGCATCATTACACTCACACGTGCAGGAAATGCCGCTCTACGCAAAGCAACATCCCATCACGCAGATCTGCTGAAAAAACTGCTGCTTGATGACATGACTCCGGAAGAAAGCGCTGTTTTTGAGAAAGTTTTCCAGCGCATTAGGCAACGGCTAGATGAGGAAGAATTCAGCACTTTCTAAATAGCATTGCCTACTTTCTTATTACTCTCAGGCAGGGCATCACCATTGCTACGGAGTAGCTGCATGCTTAGGAAGTAGGCAACCTAAGGCAGCAGCACCCAACCTAAGGTATAAGTGGTCCGCAAACGCGTGAATATCCTGCTTTCGCCCGCTTATTTGTTGTTCAACCAGCCTGCTGTGCCCTGCCGTATTTGTTCAGCAAGAGTAGCAACAGCACCCTTTGATCCATTCCCCCAAGGAATATAGTGAAATTCTGTGCCACCGGCTTCATAGAAGGCCTGTCGGTTCAGCTCATTTATTTCTTCTAAGGTTTCCAAACAATCTGCCATAAATCCTGGACAGATCACATCAAGACGCCCTTTGTATGTGCACCCTAATTCTTTGACCGTATCAATCGTTGCTGGACCCACCCATTCCGCACGCCCAAAAACAGATTGATAGGTTCGCATAATAGCTTCTCGGGGCAAACGCAGACGTTCCGCAAGAAGGTCGTAGGTTTCCTCACATTCGCTTGGGTAGGGATCACCTAGATCACGCATTGCCACAGGGATTGAATGGAAAGATAAAATCAGTCGATCTCCTGCATCAAAATGAGGGCGACCATGTTCTTGCCAATGAGCTTCAATTGCTTGAGCTAAAGCCTCAATATATTCAGAGGCTCCTTGGAAGCTACGGATTGTGCGTATTTCCATTTGATCTCGTGCAGATAACGCCCAACGCGCTACCTCGTCATACACAGTCCCTACCGTACTGGCTGCGTACTGTGGATAGGCTGACAAGATAAGGACTTTTCTGCATCCTGCATTGTATATGCGGGTGAGTTCGTCCTTGATGGAAGGATTTCCGTAGCGCATGGCAATGCGTATATTGAGCTGCTCACCAAAAATGCGTTGAAGTTGCTCTGCTTGTTCTTGCGTGCCGCGCATAAGTGGGGAACCGTCCTCTGTCCAAATACTGCGGTATTGAGGGGCGATCATACGCGGACGAAAAGGAAGGATGAAGGTTTCAAGAATCATTTTCCACAGCAAAGGCCGCATCTCAACAACACGCGGGTCGCTCAGGAATTCACGTAGGAAAGTTCGTATAGCTGAGGGCGTAGGAGCTTCAGGGGTGCCAAGATTAATAAGGAGAAGCGTCGGTCGTGTCTGCATTGACGTTTCCGAAATAGCTGGAGTCTGCGAATTTTCTGACACTGTACTCACGTTCGTCATAACCTGACTTTAGCGGAAGTTGTGTACAAAACATGAACTAGCGCACTCTTTTAGAGCTTTTTCCTTATCCTCAGGCCTATTTCCTCAGATTCTATACCAAGAGGTGCAGAGGTTTTAGAAAAGAAATACATGCGAAAAAAGTGTCAGAAAATATTTCTTTCAATGTGACAAAGCAAAATAAAGCAAGGGCCCGACCGATGTCGGACCCCTGAATATGTGTCATTGACGGACAGTATTCGCCCGTCACGCGCTCACTTCTTATTGCGACGCTGATGACGAGTTTTACGAAGCAGTTTACGGTGCTTCTTCTTTGCCATACGCTTACGGCGCTTCTTAATGACGGAGCCCATTGGGTCCCTCCCTCGAATCGTTGGATGTATACGGCAAGGTTTACCGTAATGAGGTCACGTGCCAATAAGCACATTCCCCAATATCTTACCCCTCAGTACCAAAAGCTCGTGTATCAGTTTGTTCAGCCAAACCTGCATGAAGTAACTGATTCACAACAACCTCGGGTACACGGAAACTCTTTCCCACCCGAATTGCCGGCATTTCGCCGCTATGAATGAGCCTATACACTGTCATCCGCGATACGCGCATGACATCCGCCACCTCGGACACCGTCATGAGACGAGGAGCAGACTTGTGTTCCATTGATGACTCCCATTGTGGCACGAGGCGTTCGGCTCTCCTGCCGTCCTTGTTTCAACCTCAAGGATAATAATAACGGGCACAGGTACCTCAAATGCAACTTTGTTCACACAAATCTCAATAGAATCTTTTATCACACTGCTATTCACAATAAAAGACAACGCGACTTAGGATACATGTGAAGCACTCATAATTTTCCAATGCCACGAACTAGGTAAGCTATGGCCGATTCCACGCACACCTCTCACAGCAGAGCTCACACACGCAAACAACATCCTTTGCCTGTGTCCTATGTGCAGATCCTACGTACCTGGATCGCAAAACGTGCGCGAAATGCACCAGCCCGCTTAGCTATCGGAGTCTTTGCGCTGATCGTCACTTTCATCACGCTTTTACTCAGTTTGCCTATATCTTCAACAGGTAACCAACCCCTCGCATTTGTTGACATCCTCTTTACCGCAGTATCTGCGGTCTGCGTCACCGGTCTGACCACGGTTGACACAGCAACCCAATGGACCACTTTCGGACAAGCAGTTATTGCACTTGGTGTCATGGTTGGCGGACTCGGTGTGATGACCCTCGCTTCCATACTCGGCGTTGCTGTTTCACGCCATCTGGGACTCACTCAAAGAATGTTGGCCGCCGCCGAAACCAAACAAGACAATATGAGCAAATTATCCCGCCTGCTCATCGCCGTCGTTGTCACCTCGTTAACTGCTGAAATCATACTTTTTGCGGTATTTTTCCCCAGATTCCTCACATTAGGCACACTGACCCCTCTCGAATCCGCATGGCAAGCACTTTTCATGGCAATCTCTGTTTTCAATAACGCAGGATTCGTTATCCTCGTCGGCGGTCTTGGCCCCTTCGTCTCAGACTGGTGGATGCTTTTCCCCATCATCCTAGGCACAATGGTTGGGGCTGTTGGCTTTCCCGTGATTTTGGATCTTTCCTCTCACTGGCGCACACCTCACAAATGGTCGCTCCACACGAAACTCACTCTGTCGGTCTACCTCACCCTAGCCTTCGTGGGAACTCTCATGCTGGCCCTCAGCGAATGGACAAATCCTGAAACCCTCGCACAAGCCGACATACCCACCAAAACCCTCAACATCTTGCTTGCAGGTGTCAACAGTCGTTCTTCTGGACTCTCAGCACTCGATGTGGGAGTCATGCGACCACATACACATTTCGTTCAAGACATACTCATGATGATCGGCGGAGGCTCCGCTTCAACTGCCGGCGGAATCAAAGTGACAACTTTTGCGGTTCTGCTCCTCGCAGTTATCGCAGAAGCACGCGGTGATCGTGACATTGAAACTTTCGGGCGCCGCATCCCCATTTCAGTTGTACGTTTAGCTGTTGCGGTCACGCTTATGGGTATTGCCCTCGTGTCGATTTCTGTCGTCATTTTGCTGTCCATGACGAACTACACCCTCGACGTCATCCTCTTTGAATCTGTTTCCGCATTCGCAACCGTCGGCTTATCCACCGGCATCACAGCAACCCTGCCAGCCGGAGCCAAATACGTTCTGGCCTTACTTATGTTCGCAGGCCGTACAGGAACAGTGACAATGGCCGCGGCCTTTGCTGTACGTGAACGCTCACGCCTCATACGTATGCCAGAAGAACGCCCTATCATCGGCTAAAGTAACTCATACGAGCAGCGTACTTATTCACATAAACACAGAAAATGGGACAATACACCTATGACAGAAGAAAAAACGCTGGCATCTGGCACACTCGTCATTGGTCTTGGCCGCTTTGGATCAGCAGTGGCATTGACCCTGGAAAAAATGGGCTACGAAATTCTCGCTGTCGAAAAAGACGCTCGACGTGTCCGCCAATTTACCGGGCGTTTCCCACTGGTCGAAGCTGATGCCTCCTCAATGGAAGCACTTGACCAGATCGGAGCAAAAGAATTTCGCAGTGCAGTTGTCGGCATCGGCACATCACTTGAAGCTTCTGTTTTAATCACCGCGAACCTCGTTGATTTAGGAATACCTAACATATGGGCTAAAGCAATTTCGCGCGAGCACGGCAGAATTTTGCGACGAATCGGCGCTCATCACGTTGTATATCCCGAATTTGATGCCGGACAACGCACAGCACACCTGGTCGGTGGGCGCATGAAAGACTACATCGAAATGGAAAAAAACGGCTTCGCCATTATGAAGCTGCATCCACCAAAAGAAGTTCAAGGTTTTTCTTTGGCAGAACTCGATTTACGTGGACGATACGGCGTAAATGTGCTGGGCGTTTTGCGTCCTGGTGAACCTTTTGAATATGCCACATCACGGACACGTATTGAAGCTGAGGACTTAATTATTGTGTCCGGTGATTCTGATTTACTTGAACACTTTGCGCATCGCCCCTAAAGGTAGCTGTTTCCTGCCACGCAACAGCAGCAATCTGCATAAGAAGCGTTCCTTGCTTTCCTTACCTGTGCTCCAGATGTAGGTGCGAGGTTTTAGAGTGGAATCATGGCCAAAGAAAAAACAAGCTACCGATGTACTGAATGTGGATGGACATCCCCAAAATGGTGTGGGCAATGCCGTGAATGTCACGCATGGGGCACCGTAGAAGAAGCGCTGCCTGTGGGCAGTGAACCCTCAGTACCAACAGCGCGAACGCCACTTCATCCTGCTGTTCCTATTGCACAGGTTGATGCACAGTATGCTGCTTTCCTGCCAACAGGTGAAAGCGAAGTAGATCGCGTTCTTGGTGGCGGTATTGTCCGCGGCGCTGTCATTTTATTGGCCGGTGAACCAGGGGTCGGTAAATCTACCTTGCTCCTGGAAGTAGCTGCACGATGCGCACGCCACAGTCGCTTACATCAAGAAGGACCAGTCTTATACGTCACCGGCGAAGAATCCGCCTCGCAGGTCCGTTTACGCGCTGAACGTATCGGAGCATTCGATGACGCGCTATTACTGTCAGATGACAATGATCTACCCACACTTTTAGGCCATATTGAACAAGTGAATCCTTCACTTGTGATTATCGATTCCGTTCAAACTATCCACGCCCCTCATACAGAAGGCACAACCGGTGGAACCACACAGGTACGTGCTGTAGCTTCCGCTATTATTCGAGTGGCAAAAACACGGAATTTACCTGTGCTCCTCGTTGGTCATGTCACAAAAGACGGAGGAATCGCAGGGCCTCGCGTTTTAGAACATTTAGTTGATGTGGTCTGTCAATGCGAAGGTGATCGCCATTCACGTCTGCGCCTATTACGCTCCGTTAAAAATCGTTACGGACCTACCGATGAGGTTGGTTGTTTTGAACTCACTGAAACAGGTATGACGGGCCTACCTGACCCGTCTGGATTATTTCTTTCGCAAGGAAGCCCCGCCGTAGCTGGTTCATGCGTCACCATTTCTTTGGAAGGACGCCGCCCTATACCCACAGAAATTCAATCACTTGTAGCAGCAAGCGCAGCTGCTTCACCTAGGCGCGCCACATCAGGGGTCGATCATTCACGTGTCGCTATGATTTTGGCCGTACTTCACGCACGTTTAGGTATTGACACATCAACATGCGATGTGTACGTATCAACTGTGGGCGGAGCCCGCCTCAATGAACCTGCCGCAGATTTAGCAACAGCGGTTGCTATCGCTTCGGCTACTCGTAATGCCATTCCTCATCACCGGCAAGTCATCATTGGCGAAGTAGGACTCACAGGGGAAGTACGTCCGTGTACAGGAACCAGTCAGCGACTCCAAGAAGCCGCACGTCTCGGATTTACTCGCGCCATTATCCCAGCAACTGGTACCGAAGATATTCGACCAATCGAAGGTATGGATCTGTTCACGGTTTCTGACTTGAAAACTGCTATTAACGTCGCCCTGACGTAATATCAGGGTAGGAAATTCACACACAGGGAGTAAGCACATGACCTCTGACACTTCAACGTTAAGAAGCGTGCTTCAAGCAGTTGCCCCTGGCACTGCATTACGCGAAGGTTTGGAACGTATTAAACGTTCACGTACAGGCGCACTTATCGTCCTTGGTTACTCCCCTGAAGTTGAAGCAATCTGTACGGGCGGTTTCGACTTGGATATTCCTTTCACCGCTTCACGACTGCGCGAACTAGCAAAAATGGATGGCGCTGTCGTTATCGATAGTGAAAATTGGCGTATCCGTAAAGCAAATGTTCAGCTCATGCCAGATTCAAGTATCCCAACAGATGAATCAGGTATGCGACACAGGGCAGCCCAACGCACAGCCCGTCACCTTGGTTTACCCGTTTTGTCACTTTCTTCCTCAATGAAGATGATTTCCATTTACGTAGGTACACATCATCATCTGGTTGAAGAACCTGAAGCGCTGCTTGCACGCGCAAACCTCGCTGTCGATACACTCGACCGTTACACTCAGCGTCTCGACGAAGTCCTCCAAACACTCACTGTCCTCGAAATGCGTGATGCAGCAACTATCCGTGACGTAGCAACCGTCTTGCAACGCATGGAAATGATTCGACGTATCACCACAGAAATTAACGAATACCTTGAAGAACTCGGTTCAAGCGGTCGTTTACTTGCTCTCCAAGTCGATGATCTTGTGCGCGGCTCTGCCTCTGAACGCGCCCTCGTGCTTCGTGATTATGTACGGGATCCTGAAACTTTACATATCACTGAGCAACGCCTATCCGAATTAACCGGAGACAAACTCGTTGATTTATCCGCAATTGCCAATGTGCTTGGGCTGAGTGTTTTTGACGTGTCAGACCTTGATCGCACGATCTTGCCGCGCGGCATACGTGCTCTTTCCTTAGTGCCTCGTCTGCCCTGGTCTGTCATTAAAGAAGTATCAGCCCACTGGTCTACCCTCGCGGAATTACGCGACGCAAGTACTGAAGAACTTCAAGCAATCGAAGGTATTGGCCCCTACCGGGCAAAACTCATTCAAGAATCACTTGAAAATCAATACGCCCTTGCGTCCACCGGCATTGTCGGATGGTAAAGTCGCACCCTTCCCTTAAAGAATCGCATGAAGCTGCTTGTGCGTACTTCCCTATGCTTCACCGGATAGTGCTCACTTCACTTCAAAATACACATCAGAACCTACAGGTGCCTGTCCATCATGCACCTGAACATGGTACGCCCCCGCAGGAGCCGTATCAGGTGTCCCATCGCTGTCACTGTCATAGGCAGAACACCCTGCGTAACGGCGTCCATCCCACATGAGAGTCCCCTCCCACGTGGTACCCACACTTAATAACAAAGGAGTTGAATCCGCCTCGTCTTTTTCACAGGTACGACCATCAAAAACGACTTCTGTACCACTGGAAATTACTGCTGAATAACGATTCTTTTGGAGCACACACGCGGTTTGCCCTTTATTTGTCAAACGGAAAACTACTTTCTCACCAGTGCCAACCGTAGTTTCTTGCGCAACAGTTTCAACTGTCACATCCGCGGCTTGACAGGACGGCACAGTAATACGACCATCAGCGCCCACAATCCCATCAGGAGTCCTTTCCTCCATCATCCCCACTGATGATTGAGCAGCCTCTGATTGCACATGTAAACGACTAAAATACGCACGCGCCGCAACAACAGTCCACCAAATAGCTGCCCCCACAAGCGCGATAATGACAAGCAGCGCAATGCCCGTAATAATTCGACGAGGCCACAAATTCGTATGACGGCGTTTTTTTCGTGAAGCACCTGAATGACCCATAAAACCAACCCTCCCTCGTTTAACGCGTACATGTGAACAAAATACACGCCTTATGACGGTGTTTTTGGCGGGTAATTCCCCATACGCGAAGCCGAAGCCTCCGAGTCATCATCTGTGTCAACCACACACCAGCGTTCCACTATTCCCGCACAAACCGCGCAGACAAGAGCTGAGATCCCCACAACCAGAGCAACAATTCCGCAATAACGCATATAGTCAGAATCCATCCGCGCCAGCATTATCGCAGCCATTCCGAAAAAAACGCCCACCGTTGAACACGAAACATAAGTGGTTGCACGAGCCAATGCTGCTGAGCGAGCCGCAGCAATTGGCCTCATCCACGTTGGCTTACGCGCGCGTAAACGCCGAATATGGAATCCAAGGTAAAGAAGCAGCCCAGACAATACGGCAAAAAAGATCGCTAAGAAAAAAGTTGGCTGGAAAGGTGAGCCCCCCAAACGAATAACACCGAGGACAACAACAGCCCCGCACACCGTTGCAACTGCAACAATGAGAGCTAAAAGGCTCACCTTTACAGGTTTCACCGCGTATTCTCCTCATCACGAATCACGGGGAACTGACCGGTCACAGTGGGACGTACCGTTACTGAACGGCGAAGCAGCGGAGGAACCGTATCCTCATGCTGACGTGGGCCACGTGAAATTTCTGCGGGAAGGTCTGGAACAAGGCGCGAGTAACGGGCAGAAGATGCAGCAGATTCCTCTGCCGCATGACTTTCATCATGATGATCTGCATGATGTTCTGCAGGGTCCTCATCAATAATGCGAACCTGAGCTGAAGCAAAATCCCAGCGAGGTAACTCTGTTGCTGGTTTTACTGCAGAACGCCCCTGAGCCGCAGCCCTTTTAGCAGCATTAGACCGTGAAATCCAGCCGGGAAGTTGCATGGTCTTTTCATCAGTGGCCCGCACATTCGCTGTCTCTCGTATGCGCGTTGTATCCTCAACGTCGGCTGGTATGCGGGCAAGATTCTCCTCATCGGCAGCATGAATCTCAGTTCCAGCATGAGTGAGCGCCGGTTCATCTGTATCAATAGATTCTTGAGGCAAAGCCAGCAGATCCGCTATGCTACGTCGCTGCACCACAGGTTCTGTGTGACGAGTGCTTTGCTCGCTTTTGTTGTCGGATACGCGGGTTTCACTTTTCGCGGGCTCCGCACCACAGGCGTCAAAAGTTTGCTGCTTATACTCGGTTTCACGTGTGGATTCGTGTGCTGCATACTCTTGCGCAGGAAAAGAGGGGACCTGCTCAGCAGTCCATTTATTCTCTGGAATCACATACTCATCAGCATAAAAATCTGATTCATACGGCTGCGCTGCAGACGTTAGCGCCTCTGGGCAGTCCTGCTGTACGTGCGAGCGCTCACGGTGATGGCCCGAACCAGGTTGTGACCATTTCTGCCATAAAGCACGCCATACCTGATCGTCACGATCATCTGAAGGCGCTAAGCCTACTCTTGACGATTCGGGAAGTAATTCCACGCGGCTTGGCAGTACCGTCGGCGGTAAAATATTCATCTGCGGCACAGTAAGTGGTGGAACAGCGGCAGATACCGACTCAGGGCCAGCATGAGGTATCCCACCTGTAGGACCGGCAGATCCCACAAGATTTTCAGGTGCTGGATCTTCAATATGCGCACAAGATTTATCTGTCGTTTCCTTTTGCGCATGAATACCAACAGTAAGCGCACCATCCCCTGTCCCATCGTGAACAGAGTCCAGATAAGCCTGAGAATCTGCAAGAACCGTTTCTGATTCTTCCAGCCAATCTTCAATGGCATCCACAATTCCAGAACGATCCTGCGTTAAGGGTAATAGGTCAGCCACTCGACCGTGCCCCACCAGTACAGCGTCCGGATCAGCTAAAAGCCACGGTGCAAGAACGAAAGCGCGGCCAAAAGCACGTGGATGCGGGAGCTGCAGGTCAGCCTCGTGAATATGTTCCTCACCGTACTGGATCAGATCAATGTCAACTGTGCGTGGGCCCCAACGTTCCTCACGGAGCCGCCCATAGTTTTGCTCGATACGTAAAGTCGTATCAAGAAGTTCCCGTGCGCTTAGCGTCGTGCGGATCAGGAGGACCGCATTCCAGTGGTCTTCTTGTGCTGCTTGCCCTGCCATTAAAACAGGATGGGTGCGCAGTAGCGGTGAAATTTCAATAATTTCAATGTGAGGGTGTTCAATCAGATCTTCAATGACGTAACGCAAAGTTAAAGGAACATTCCCGACATTCCCACCTAAAGCAAGAACCGCATCTGTCCACATGAGCGGGGAATGTGTAGGCGCAGATGCCTTCCGTCGAGGCGGTGATAACTCAGCAGGAGCATCTGAAATTGCGTCTGCGTGTTGAGGTGTGGATTCTCTGTGACCTACAGGGACGTGACCGCGTGTTAATGTCACCGCAATATCAGAAAAACGCGCATTAATTGGTGCCTCAGGTTTATGTACAGTGACTTGAGCGCCCACTACCCGCGGGTAGGTCATTACGGCCTCAGCAATGCGACCCGCAAGAGTTTCAATCAACCGAACTGATGGCCCTTGGATCATCTGAATCACCATATGAGCCACATCCGCGTATGACACCGTATCTGCAAGATCATCACTACCAACGGCGCGCGACACATCAACCCACATGGAAACATCCACGCGGAAAAGCTGCGGTTGTTTCTGTTCTTGCGGTAAAACACCGTGGATGCCTTCAGCGCTCACACCTGTCAATGTGATGACATCAAGCCTGTCCGTCATGGCAGACACCTCCGGTTTTTTCTTGGCCCATAGACCTCACACATGCGACATGAGCAGGAACATCATGGACACGTACTCCCCACACCCCATGTTTTGCCACACGAGCCGTGATATCCACAGTTGCCTCATCGCGATCTGCGATAGGTGACAAAGAAAGGAAACGCTTACGTGATGCCCCTATAAGGACAGGGTACCCCAGAGCACATAAACGATCTGTTTGATGAACAATTTCCCAGCACTGTTCATTCGTTAAAGAAAAACCTAAACCGGGGTCCACGATGATACGGTCTTGCGGGACACCTGCTTCACATGCGGCCTCAATTTGCTGGAGTACACGTGAAAGGACTGTAGCGACCACATCATGACCATGATCAAAAGTCTCATTCGGATCGCCAGGTAGAGCATGGAAACGTTGGATAACGTAGGCACATTCTGAGTGGGCGACCGTGGTATTCATATCTGAATCCCACATGCCACCAGATACGTCATTAATAATTGCAACCCCTGCTTGAGCACAGCGACGCGCTGTTTCTGCGTGCAACGTGTCAACTGACACAACGACACCTGCATTCACAAGATGGGTCACGACTTCACGTATGCGGTCCCATTCTTCGCCTGGTGTGATTCGAGTCGAATGCGGGCGGGTAGATTCCCCTCCGATGTCAATAAGGTCAGCTCCCGCTTCTAACATTTCATAAGCGTGATCCAGTGCTCGTGAGTGTTCTGCCCAACGGCCACCATCAGAAAACGAATCCGGCGTTAAATTCAAAATACCCATCACCAGTGTTCTCCCCGTGGGCACGGTAAGCCCATGAGGTAATCGCAGGAGCGGATATTTACTCACCGAGGACCACCTAGTACGAGCGACATCATTTCTGCACGTGTGGCAGCGTCTTTCATTATGCCTCGTAGTGCCGATGTGACCGTTGAAGATCCCGGTTTGTTGATGCCACGCATTGCCATGCACATGTGCTCTGCTTCAATGACAACTATGACACCTTGAGGTGTCAGTACCTCATCAATAGCCTGAGCAATCTGCGCGGTGAGTCGTTCTTGCACTTGTGGCCGACGCGCGTAGCCTTCAACTACTCGCGCCAGTTTTGACAAACCCGTTACTCGACCGTGTGAAGGAATATAGCCAACATGTGCACGACCATAGAAAGGCAAAAAGTGATGCTCACACACCGAATGGAAAGGGATGTCGCGGACAAGGACTAGTTCATCTGTTCCTGTTTCAAAAACTGTGCTCAGATGTTCACGTGGATCTTCTTCAAGTCCTTTGAGTAGTTCTTTCCACGCACGACCCATCCGGGCAGGAGTGTCCCGCAGACCGTCACGAGCAGGGTCTTCCCCTACCGCTTCCAGTAGTTGACGCATTGCATCGACTACTGCCTCCTCGTTGTAGGCCACTATTCCCCCTCAGGAGTCGCATGAGGTGTTTCTGACGGTTCAGAAGGAAGGTTCGCTTCCTCTGTCTGAAGGTGTGCTTCAGATTCAGCTATGTCGTCTTTTTCAGAATGTGCGCTCACTGGGTTCCCTAGAACAGCTCCTGGGATTGCTGCCTCAGATAGGTAATTCCATACTGGACGATCCGGCTGTTTACGAACCGCTGTGAATATTTCTTTCAGCGCTGTTTCGTCCAGTGTTTCTTCTTCTAGGAGGCGCTGTGACAGCGTATCCAAAACATCGCGGTTACGTGTGAGGATTTCCCATGCTTCACGTGTCGCGTTATCCAGGAGTAGGCGAACTTCTTCGTCAATGATTGTCGCAATCGTTTCTGAGGTACCGCGTCCTTGGGCTTGGCCCTGATTATGAGCAAATGGGTCAGTATCCGAGGAACCGAGTTTCACATTACCGACACGCGAGGACATCCCGTAGTCTGTCACCATTGCTCGTGCTGATTCTGTGGCTTTTTGAATGTCATTTGCCGCACCGGTTGACGGGTCACGGAACACGATTTCTTCAGCAACACGACCACCCATGCTGTACACGAGATTGTCCAATAGTTGGTTGCGTGTACGAGAGTAACGGTCTTCTGTTGGCATCACCATGGTGTAGCCCAAAGCGCGGCCGCGCGGCAAAATCGTCACCTTTGTCACCGGATCGGTGTAGTTCAAAGCCGCTGCACACAAGGCGTGTCCGGCTTCATGGTAGGCGGTCACCGCTTTATCGTGATCGTTCATGACACGTGTACGTTTCTGAGGACCAGCAATCACACGATCAATAGCTTCATCAATGGCGCGATTGTCAATAAGGTCCGCGTGAGAACGCGCTGTCAACAAAGCTGCTTCATTGAGTACGTTGGCGAGGTCCGCTCCGGTAAAACCTGGGGTACGTTTTGCGATCTGGCGTAGGTCTACGTCCTCAGTCATGGGTTTACCGGCCGCATGTACTTTCAGGATTGCTTCACGCCCCTTCAGATCAGGGGCTTCAACAGCGATTTGCCTATCGAAACGGCCTGGACGCAGTAAAGCTGGGTCCAGAACGTCAGGACGGTTCGTTGCGGCAATCAAAATGACATTTGCACGGTTGTCGAAGCCATCAAGTTCAACAAGAAGCTGATTGAGGGTTTGTTCGCGTTCATCGTTACCGCCGCCAAAACCGGAACCACGGTGACGACCAACCGCATCAATTTCGTCAATAAAGATAATCGCTGGAGCCGCTTTCTTTGCTTGACCAAATAGGTCACGCACACGCAGCGCACCCATACCAACATACAGTTCAAGGAATTCTGAACCAGAGATAGAAAAGAACGGTGCATGTGCTTCACCGGCAACCGCTTTCGCAAGCAGTGTTTTACCTGTTCCCGGAGGACCGTACAACAAAACGCCCCTGGGAATTTTGGCACCTACACGTTGGAATTTTTCTGGTGAAGACAAAAACTCGCGTATTTCCTCAAGTTCTTCAACAGCTTCATCTGCACCTGCAACGTCACCAAAGGTAATGTCTGGACGTTCTTGGTTGACTTCACGAATCTTGGATTGGCCGAAAGCATCCATCATTCGGCCTCCACCCCAACGGCGCATCAGGAACCAGAATGCTCCAACAAGGATGATGATGGGCACTAGTGTTTGCACCATTGCGGATAGGAAGGATGTCTGAGGGTACAGGGTGTTCCATCCGCGTGCGGGTTCAAGTTTCGTTACAGTCGATACCAGTTCTTCGCTTTGAATACGTGCGTAACTGAAAGTGATGGAGCGTCCTAAGTTACGATCTTGGTCGCCGAGGCCAGTTGATTTATGAGTCCAGTCAGCGGTGAGCCGAACAACGACTTGCTGAGTTCCCTCGTTAATATCAACGCGTTCAACCGTGTCGCTTGTGAGTATTTCAAGACCTTCTGATGTATCAACTGATCGCGGCTGAAACCACGCCCATGCAACCCAGGCACCCATCGACAAAATCAGCAGGGGCACGAGTACCCATGCCCAGTTCACTCGCTTCTTTTTTGCGTTTTCCGTCACGACAATCCTTTATTGAGTTTCAGCCACCATACACATGCGGTGCCAACGTACCGACAAAAGGCAGATGACGGTAGTTTTCAGCGTAATCTAAGCCATATCCGACAACGAATTCATTCGGAATTTCAAAACCGACGTAGGCGACATCAACTTCCACTTTTGCGGCTTCTGGTTTACGCAGCATAGTGGCAATCTGTACTGATGCTGCTCCGCGTGATTCTAAGTTTTTCCGTAACCATGACAGTGTTAAACCGGAGTCAATGATGTCTTCAACGATCAGCACATGTTTACCATGAACGTCGTTATCTAGATCTTTGAGGATACGTACGACACCTGAAGATTTTGTGCCTGAACCGTAGGAGGACACAGCCATCCAGTCCATTTTTAATGGAGTATGAATTTTACGGGATAAATCCGCCATCACCATGATAGCTCCACGTAAAACACCTACCAGCAAAATTTCACGACCAACATAGTCACGGTCAATTTCTGCTGCCATTTCAGTTAAACGCTGATCCAGTTCAGCTTCGTCAACGAGGATGCTTTTCAGATCCTGTCCCATATCGGTTGCGTCCACCGCGTTTCTTTCCTCTCTGCTGTACGGATCACAGAATGTTCTGGGTCCTCACAACACTATTCTGTTCTAGCGTGCCACATTTCCATGCCTTGATGCATGGCATAGATCGTTTACGGGCGATTCACCACATTTCAAATAGGCTTTTTTCCCTTTACCGTATCGGTCGATGACGACTCCTGGTAGATGCAATGGTCCTTGACCATGCCACTGTTTCACCAAATCCACAGCTTGTCGAATATGCGTTGAGGATAGCTGGCCTGCGCGTGCTCCGCCCTCTAATAAGAACAGCCTGACAACTCGTGCAAGAACAGCATATGGCAGGTTTTTCACAGCGGATACACTCAAAATATACGTGTTGTTTTTACTTAAATTCAGTCCTGTAGCATATGTTTTGTCAGATATTTCTTGCACTGCGCAGTCACATTCAGGTTGATCTGTATTAGGGGATGGGTCGCCTGATTTATCCCATTCGGGCATATGTGTTTCAGGGGCAGATTCCAGTGGTTGAGTCGAAAAATTATGAGGCGTTAGTGCTGGTCT
Organism: Schaalia sp. lx-260; assembly: GCF_021083645.1. Taxonomy (GTDB): domain Bacteria; phylum Actinomycetota; class Actinomycetes; order Actinomycetales; family Actinomycetaceae; genus Pauljensenia. Next base: position 104,492 of record NZ_JAJNRQ010000004.1, read on the forward strand.
TTCGCAATTACCCGAGTGCGAGTGCGCATCATGTTGCAGATCCGACATGTGTGAAATATGAGGCATGTGCTCAAAATCTTCTTGACCTATATGGCGCACTTCACGTAAAGCGTTACGGTATTCATGCCATGCCCACTGCGTCAAGGCATCGTCATCATCAGCAGCATTCGCAGCAGTTCTAGCAAGGGCCTGCGTCACATCTTGACCTAAAGCACGGTTGAGCAGGGGTAAAACATCTGCTCGCACGGCCGCTCGACGTAAAGGAGAACCATCACGAGTTTTCCATGGTCCGTCCGGAAAATTCGAGGGGTCTTCCACCCACGGGATCCCTAAAGTCTTAACCGCTTCACGAATAATCTCACGCCTGACCCCTAAAAAAGGGCGCACCCACACGCCATCTTTCCCATAGCGACACGCATCCATTGCACGTAACGACCCTGTGCCAGAGCCTCTGGCTAAACGCAGAATCACTGTTTCGGCTTGATCGTCAAGGGTGTGTCCCAGAAAAATTGGAACGCAGGAGCCACCTTCTTGTTCATGTATGCGCGCGGCATAGTCAATAAGGGCCGCTCTACGTCCTTGGCGAGCAGCAGCTTCTGGTCCGCCTTCCTGCGCCATGTTGATATGACATATATGAGCGTACGCGCCTAGCTGTCTGGCTTGCGCACATACGCGTTCAGCTTCTGCGGATGATTCAGCACGAACACCATGATCGACTGTCAATGTGTGCACATGCAGTCCTGCCCGCATTCCCGCATCAAGAGTGGCCACGGTGAGTGCTGTCGAGTCAGCGCCACCGGAAAAACCTACAAGAACAGCTTTCGCTCCCTCTTTTTTCATCTGTTGAATATACGGGCGTACAGCAAGACTGATTTCTCTCACCGCACCACGAGGTTGAGGGCCTATGAGGGTAACTGCCTGACTCAAAGGCCGTGCGTGTTGTTCAACCCACACGTCGCCCCCACATATCAGGTTGCGCATATTCAGCCACGGTAGGCAAGTTTGCTACGTCCCGTAAAAGTTCCGGAAGCATTCGCGCCGCCACCACGTAATCTGCGAAATTTTGTGTACGTTCACATATCACGCTGATGTCGGGTGGTGGGGTCAGTATTTTACGGAGGACATGTAGTCGCGCTGCTTCATTATGTTTTTTGTCGTAGTGGCGCAACCATTGGCATGAAGGCATATCAACAGGTGTGAGCGCATCCATTGAAGCGTAAGCCAAGGCGTCTGAAAGGAAAATGAAATGCGCAAGCTCATGTGTTGTATCGGGGAGCGCACTCATTAAATGAATGAGGTATTCGATGAGGTGTGGCGCGTATATGTGGTGTGTAGCAGTAAGTGCTGTGCGTAGGGACACCCATCGGCACCAGTCGTTTTGGTCAAGCTGAAATTGTTGTGCTTGAGTAAAAATGTTCGGTGCGACAAGTACACGTGTATTTCGGGTCATATCCCATATGCCAGTCACATGGCGCATAGTTGTACGCCCCCACAGGGCTGTCTTATATAAAGCCGTTGGGCGTATGTTAAGGCTCTGGCCTGTAACTAGTTGACGTAAAGCTGTGAAACACACGGTTGCGGCAGCTCGTCGTTCAACGATTTCAATGGGAGATTTGATGACTGTGGAAGCTGCTTCAGGTAGGTGACTTAAACGCTGCACGTAGGGTTTGACCCATTCATCTGTGCGCCGTAGTCTGCGAACAACAGCAGCCGCTGTCGGAGCCGTTACATGCGGTCCCGATGGTAGGGAAGCGATCATGAATCGCATGAAAACGTCGTCCGCGCAGTCAGTACTCATGTTCCTAGTTTAGTGTCCTTTAAGGAAAGTCTCACTGCAGTTTTCATTGCACCATTAATAACTTCCGTACATGCGAGGGCAAAATAACGGTGTGCCTACCGGAATTCTGTCGGCATTCCGTGTGGCGTGCCAATACGTTTATAAGTTCGAGAGTTCGTGTAAAAATTCGTCAATGTGAGGTCGTGTCGTCACAGCTTCATTGCGCGGTACGTCATCATTTCCGAGGGCAAAAATCAGCAAGCGCCCTGAGGTTGTGGTGAGGACTCCAGCCATTGACACGGTTTTACCGAGCGTTCCTGTTTTTGCCTGCACATTTGCGCGAGTGTTTTCTGATTGTAAGCGTGAGGTGAGTGTCCCTGAAACGCCTGCGATGGGTAGTGAACGCACGAGGTTGGCAACTGCCGGCGTTTTGTGTTCACGAACAGAATCGAAAATAGTAGCAATTAGTGTATCTGCGCTTACTCGATCGTTTTCAGATAAACCTGAGCAGTCGTCTAAGTGAATACCTTGTGTGGGAATTCCTGCATTTTGGAGGGTTAAGATCAGAGTGCTTACAGCGCCAGAGTAGGAAGTTTCTGCCCCTATTGTTCGTGCAGTTAAACGACAGTACTGGTCAGCAAGCGTGTTATCTGATTGCTCTAACATGTACCGTATTTGCTGTGCTTGTGTTGCTGATTCTATGCGAGCGACTTCGTATGTGTTTTCTGGAGGAGCAGCTTCACTTATCATTTCGACAGTGATGCCTGCTGCACGCAGATAGTCAGCGAAAAGAGTAGCCACCGTAGCGGCAGGGGCACTATAGAATGCATTTTCTTGACCATCAATACGACCAGCGTCAACCGCAAAAGCTGCGACATGTCCTTCGTAGTCACCGGAGTTTTGTTGATCCCATGTATTCAAGTGTGATGGTCCAGTAAAAGGCTGAGGAGCCCAGTACAGTTGCACTGCATTCACACCGTTGTTGTTCAGGGCGGCTATTGTTTTTCCCGCAAGGTCAGCCACGCCTGCCTGTCCATTGACTGCGTCTGGGTTTCCTGTTCCTGCTCCAAGGAGAAGGTCACCTTGTCCCCATAGGTATAGGTTTGTTCCTTCACGGGATACGCCTGTTGCTAATCGCTGGGAGGGGGATAGATGCGTTAAAGCGGCGTATGCGGTGAGAATTTTTGTGACTGAGGCGGGGGTGTGTGCTTGGGAAGTATTTTTTTCTAGCAGGGTTTCACCTGTCGTTGCATCGACTATTTTGGCCCAGCTTTTCCAGCCACCTTCGGCTGCGGCTGCTTCATTTTTTTGCCATAAGTGTTCTAGCTGTTTTGGATCGACAGGGTTGCCTTCTGTGGCTTTCCATTGGACGTTTTGATTCTTTTCCACATGTGGGAGTGCGGGCGGCGCTGCGGGACTGACAGCCTGTGAGAAAGTGAGAAAACCGGGGACACGATCGTATAGATCTGCCACCACATAGCCGACGGTCGCAAATAATAGCGCTGTAACGCTTAGAATCACCATGACGGCTTTATGTCTCACGGGTTTCCTCCTCAATATGATGGTAGGTAATCACAATAGTGTAGATGTAGGCATTAACCGACTCTGTGCCACCCTTGTGGCGGCGCAAGCCCAACTGAGGAGTGCATTGTGGAGTTTGACGTGACAATCGAGATTCCTAAAGGGAATCGAAATAAATATGAAATCGATCATAAAACGGGTCGTATTCGACTTGATCGTATGTTATTCACATCAACACGTTACCCCGATGACTATGGATTCATTGATGACACGCTTGGCGAGGACGGAGATCCTTTAGATGCTCTGGTCCTGTTGGAAGAACCAACTTTCCCCGGATGCGTGATCCGTTGCCGCGCATTAGGTATGTTCCGTATGCGCGATGAGAAAGGCGGTGACGATAAGGTTTTATGCGTTCCAGCCTCAGATCAACGTGCGTCGTGGAGAACAGAGATTGAGGACGTGTCAGAGTTCCATCGCCTTGAAATTCAGCATTTCTTCGAGGTGTATAAGGACTTGGAGCCGGGTAAATCAGTTGAGGGTGCTCACTGGGTAGGCCGTGAGGAGGCGGAAGCAGAAATTCGTCGCTCATATGAACGTCTGAAAGAGGCTGAGGCCAGCGGTGAACTCGATCATCATTAATACTGGCTTATCTTACGTGAGTTGAGCATATGCATGTGTGGGGAGTGCCTTTCGGCACTCCCCACACATTTTCACTGTGTATTTAATGGGATAAGTATTGAGAGTCAGTATCGAACGACGTAGGGTGCAGGATTGCCCCATATAGGAGTCGCATGGAGACTCATTCCCGGCATAGGAGCCTCAATCATCTGACCATTACCAATGTAAATAGCAACATGGTGGTAGTAGCTTGGTCCGCCCCAGAAAATCAAATCGCCAGGCTGTTTTTGACCGTAAGGGATCTTTGTTCCTGCAAAGTATTGGTCTGTTGCACCACGAGGAACTGACACACCTTGAGAACGGAATGCTTGCTGAACCAGACCCGAGCAATCGTAGCCGTTAGGTCCGTTGCCGCCCCAAATGTACGGTAAGCCAACTTTGGACCAAGCGAATGCGATCACACCAGCGGCAACACCTGAGCTTGAAACCGGTCTGCTAGGTGCAGGGGGGTTCCATGCGGGAGCGCTCGGCGCATATGCTGCAGCGGCTTGGCGTGCAGCCTCAGCTTGACGTGCGGCTTCGGCTTGGCGAGCTGCTTCTGCTTGGCGTGCAGCCTCAGCCTGACGAGCTGCTTCGGCCGCAGCAGCGGCTTGACGTTCTGCCTCTAAAGCAGCTTCGCGTTCTTGAATCAGCTCAACCGTTGTATTTTGTTTCTTTGCGAGTTCTTCAACCAAAACCTGCTTACGCATATCCATTTCGTTGCGAACAGCAAGGGCTTGATCGTAAGCGGCTTGAGCTTCAGATGCGCGCTGGGATACAAGATCAACAGCATCTTGTTGTTTTTCAACAGCACGATCAGCGACCCCGCGCATTACCTGAGCGACCTGTTCAAGTGCAGCAACTTCCTGCATCCGGCTATCTGCCTGATGGGAAACGTTTTTGATCGTGGTCTGTTTAGTTTCAACAGAACGTAAACCATCAGCTTCTAAATAGGGGCTCAGGGAATCTAAAGGTGAACCACCCTCACGATATGCAGTGACAGCAACGGAAGCAATACGTGTTTTCGCTTGGTCAAAATCTGCCTGAGCTTTATTTGCGTCAGCTTGCGCAGCCTCAGCTGTTGCTTTCGCGTCGTCAAGGACTTGCATCGCGCTATTGTATTGCTCGGTCACGGCAGCTGATTTACGTCCGGCTTCTTCTGCGCGAGCAGCGACATTTGCAAGCTCTACTTCAATTTGTGCAACGGACATTTTCGCTGCTTCTTCTGCAGCTTTTGCCCGATTAATGTCATCTTCCGACGGTGTTGCTTGCGCGAGGCTCGGAAGCGCAATAAAAGAAGCAGTTATGAGCGCGGCAAGGGCCATACGTCGAGTACGCTTCACTGTCTCACCATACTTTCTGCTCTTGTTTAGTCAATATCAAAAACCACTATTGACTCTAATTCATCACTCGTCACTTACGCAATAAATATCCACATTATTAACATTTGTCACACCTGTAACATCCTGATCTTTTTCGCACACGCTTCACACTTCATACTGTTCTTCCGCCCCTCACAACACGCATTTTTCACCGAAAACACGTAGGCTAAAAGCGTGACTCGCACCTCAAAGACACATCAGAACGACAGTACACAAGAAAACACAACCCCCACATCGCAGAACCACATTGACGTTATGCGACCGTGGGGAAATGACGGCCCCCCACCCGTCAACGCATGGCGCGAAGACATCCTCGGCCCACAATTCGAGTCACGCACACTAGAACTACTCCCCGACGACGAAGGCGAATGCCCCGCCACACTCATCCGACACGTCCCCACCTGGGACCCAGATAATCCCGTGACCACTCCCCTACGCTTCGTTGCCCTCTACATTCACGGACGCAATGACTACTTCTTTCAACCCGAACTTGCCCACTGCATCGCCGCAGCACAAGGCGCGTTCTACGCTCTCGACCTCAGAAAATATGGGCGCTCCCTGCGCCCAGGACAAACCATCGGCTACGTTGACACCCTTGTAACATACGATGAGGACATCAGCGAAGCCCTTGAAATCATCCGCACAGAAGTCGGATCACTTCCGCTCGTCCTCATCGGACACTCAACCGGAGGCCTACTTGCCACCCTATGGGCCTACCGACATCCTGGAGCAGTTGCTGGACTCATCCTCAACTCCGCATGGCTAGAAATGCACACCATGGCCTCTATGCGACCGGCTGCGCAACACGTACTCGGCACAATCGCCTCATACAAACCCACATGGGAAGTCCCTTCCGGAGACGGCAACGACTACTACTCACGTTCCCTCCTCGGCGGATGGGCAGAATCAGGATTTGACCTCCCTGATGACCTACAGCCCTACGAGGACGATCCAGCAATCAAAGGATGGGATTACGTCACCGAATGGAAACGACCCCAGAGCTACCCAATTTTTGCCGCATGGTTAGACGCTATTTTGACCGGACACAGCCTCATTGAAAAATCTGTTCACCTTGACTGCCCCGTTTTATCAATGATGTCCACATCCTCATACTTCTCACACGTGTGGGCGCCCGAAGTCTTTCGCTCAGATATTGTCCTCGATGCCAACATCATCGCTGAACGCTCAACACATTTAAGCCCACTGGTCACCATCGCCCGTTTCCCAGGCAGACACGACCTTTTCCTATCCGATCCGCCTGTACGCACACAAGTATGGGACACCATGACACGCTGGCTCACCACATTCGTCGCAGGGAAATAAAACACCACGCCAGAACCTTAAAAGCCCCCTCGACTGGCAATATGCGTATTCCCTATATCAATGACGAGCCGGATATTCACGAGAACGAGCAGGCCTACGCCGACGTTCACGTATGCGTTCCCTATTGACTTCCTCCACAGAATCCTTCAAAGAAGGACCCCTACGATCCGCAATATGTAAATGTTCCCAACCATTAACCGATGGTAAACCCAACGCAATCATTGCTTCATCAGGTGTACGGAAAACAGAGGGACCAAAATGCAACATGCCATCCGTTCCCAAAACAAATCCCGATGGAATACCCGTATCAGGATGAGACTTCAACAGCACGTCCTCACCAATTATCCGCGCAAGAGCACGTAAACCTTCCTTATCACACTTCAGTAAGGAAACATCCACTGCGAACGCACTGTCAGCATTTCCCTGAGCGGCACGATCTGAAAAATCCTGACGATCAACCGACGAATACGACGCAGCATCCGCTAAACGCGCAGCTTGAAGGCCCTCATCCTGATGTGAGCGCAAATCAGAAAGCACTTCCCGTCCATACCGGCGGCTCCTAAGGGGCACCTGCGCTTGTGTCTGAGCTGAAAGAACAAAAGAATCAGGGCGGCGTGGTGCATCAGGCTGCGAGATACGAATATGCGGATCTACAGATGACACCTGTGGTGATACATGCTCCGGTTTTGCAGGCGCAGGCACTTCAGGCGCGCGCTCAGATGCAGAAATACTTGGTACCTGACTGCTGCGCCCAGATAACACATACGGCGCATGACCATAAATTCGAGAACCCACCGTAGCAACTTCCAAGAAAGTCCTACCATTAGTCATCTGACGGAAAGACATCTCATGGACTTCCACACCGGAAGTAGCCAGAACATCCAACGCTGGACGCACAGATTCATCAATCGAAGCAACCACCATAACTAAACGCGGTCCTGAACCCGCAGACGGTGGCATAGATTCCTTAAAACGCGCCCAACCGGATTTGAAACCCTCAATGTCACCAGGATATTCCTGCGCTAAATCTGACCACGACAAAGCCGCGGTATGCGCCAAACGTGACAGTGACGAAATAAGAACATCCGAATCTAAATGCTGCACAACCTCAACAGAAACAACCTGACCTGTCGCATCTAAAGCAATCAGTCGCGGAGTTGGCTCACTTTCATCTCCATGCGATACCGCATCGTCCCATGTAATAGGGAATAAAGGCCGCGAAACAATTTCTAAAACTTGTGAACACACAGCCCGGACAACCTCAGGAGTCACACCCCCCGGAACATTACGTCCAAATTGGGCAGGAATAAGACGACCCTCGTCAAACTCGAATAGAGCCATCATGCTCTCCTCATCCTCAATACACCCACGGCTGAACCATTGTCCCATATTGAAGTGGACACTGCGGACACTCACACCTACACCAATGTAAGAATCTACATATGGACCCGATCGAGCCTGGTAGCCCCCTGAGCACAGATCAACGTACCTTCATTGACATCTTACGGCTTCGCATTACAGGAGAAGTCGACTCATCAACAGGCACACGCGCACGCTATTCCACGGACGCTGGAAACTATCGAATTCCCCCCTTAGCCGTTGTTTTCCCTCAACACGTAGATGATGTGCTTATTGCACTTGAATGCGCTCGCACACATCAGATTCCTGTCACTTCACGAGGCGGTGGCACCTCATGCGCTGGAAACGCAATCGGCCCAGGCATCGTCATTGACTTCACACGGCATATGAACCGTGTCCTACATATCGACCCTGAAAACCGTACAGCAATTGTTGAACCCGGCTGCATACAAACCACCCTCCAAGCTGCTGCAGCACCCTACGGTTTGCGTTTTGGCCCTGATCCTTCCAGTCATAATCGTGCAAGTATCGGCGGAATGGTCGGCAATAATGCGTGTGGGCCTCATGCAACAGCCTGGGGTCGTACAGCCGACAACGTCATATCACTCGACTGCATTGACGGTCATGGGAGGCGTTTCACGGCGCACACATCACATGCCTCGGATATACCTGAAGTTCCTGGGCTCGCGCAGCTCATTGACTCTCATCTTGCAATTATTCGCCGCGAACTAGGGACCTTCGGCAGGCAAGTATCCGGCTATTCCCTAGAACACCTCACCCCTGAAAAACGCCGAAATCTAGCAGCAATGCTCGTTGGTACTGAAGGAACACTTGTCACAATCCTGTCAGTTACCGTTGCTTTAGTTCCCGTGCCTACAGCGCCAGTTTTAGTGGCATTAGGGTATGCGGATATGATTCAGGCCGCCGATGATGTTCCTACTGTGCTCGCGCATAAGCCGCTTGCCGTCGAAGGAATGGACGCTCGCCTTGTCGATGTTGTTCGACAGCACCGCGGACCGGGGGCCGTACCTGAACTGCCAGAGGGAACCGGCTGGCTTTTGTGCGAAGTCGGCGGCGAGAATCCTGAAGATTCTTTAGCGCGCGCACATGCGTTGGCCGCTGATGCCCACACACATGCGACTGCTATTTACCCTCCGGGAACCCAAGCGTCAGCTTTATGGCGGATTCGCGCAGACGGAGCAGGCCTTGGTGGACGCACACCCTATGATTCGCTGACAGGCAAGGGCGGCGAACAAGCGTGGCCAGGTTTTGAGGACGCGGCCGTGCCTCCTGCACGTTTAGGATCCTATTTACGTGATTTCACAGCTCTCATGCAACGCTATGGCATTGATGGCTTACTGTACGGGCATTTCGGTGATGGGTGTGTTCATGTGCGCCTGAACATGCCTTTAGCAGATGAAGCGGGGGTTGCTCATTCGCGGCGTTTCCTCGAAGAATCAGCAGCTTTATGCGCTTCTCATGGTGGTTCTGTTTCGGGAGAACACGGCGATGGCCGCGCGCGTTCAGAGTTGCTGCGTTTTATGTATTCACCGGATCTTTTAGATCTTTTTGCGCAGGTCAAGCATCTTTTCGATTCGCAGAATTTACTTAATCCAGGGGTTTTAACCGCACCTATGGACAAAGCCCATGCCTCTCAACGTTTGCACGCTCGTACTCACGCTGCCTCCGTGGAACATACACGTAATCTGCACCCTGACATTGATCCGCTTGATCGTTATTTACGTCGTCCTAAGGCCCGTCCAATACTTGCCGACAACGGTTTCGCCTTCCGTGAAGACCACGGCGATTTCACCCAAGCAATCCACCGTTGCACAGGCGTAGGTAAATGCCGTGCAGATATCTCAGGGTCTTTCATGTGCCCATCGTATAAAGCGAGCCGTCATGAAAAAGATGTGACTCGTGGCCGTGCGCGCATACTTCAAGATGCAGCAAATGGGCAGCTCATTGCGCGTATTGATTCGCCAGAGGTCCTCGAAGCACTCGATTTATGCCTCGCATGTAAAGCGTGTTCTTCTGATTGTCCTGCCGGTGTTGACATGGCGAAGTACCGTTCTGAAGTTCTTTTTCGACGGTATCGTGGGCGTATGCGGCCCCTTTCTCATTGGACTTTAGGGTGGCTGCCACGCTGGACACGTCTGAGCGCACGGGTCCCTGGTCTTGCTGCGATCAGTAACATGGTGATGAAAAATAATCTGATACGTCGCAGTATTTTTTCGCTTATTGGTTTAGATACGAGGCGACCTATGCCTTCCCTGCAATCGGGGACTTTTACGCGCTGGGCACGACGACGTGGTTTGGATTCGTGTGTGCCTCAAGTCGAGCACGCGTCCGTGGATGAGGGACAGGAAGTTTCGCAGTCTGACTACTGTGGTGAAGCTCAGTCGTATGTGCGTGCTTCACGTTTTGTTGTGGTCTGGGCGGATTCGTTCTCGCAGACTCTTGATGATGCGGGAGCTCGGGCAGTGGTGAGCGTGTTAGAAGCTCAAGGTTTCCACGTAATTATTCCTGAGGATGCGTGTTGTGGTCTTACGTGGATTACTACTGGGCAACTAACTGGCGCAAAGAAACGTCTGACGCATTTGCTTGGAGTACTCGCACCTTTTGCTGCTAACGGTATTCCTATTGTTGGGGTGGAGCCGTCTTGTACAGCTGTTTTACGTGATGATTTATTGGATTTGTTACCGGATGATCCACGTTCTGCTCTGGTGAGTGGGGCTGTTAAAACTTTAGCGGAAGTGTTGACGCATATTCCGAAGGCCGAACGTCGCCTGCCTGATTTGTCAGGTATTGAGGTGATCGCGCAGCCTCATTGCCATCATTATTCTGTGATGGGTTGGTCCCATGATCGGGAGCTATTGGAAAGTTTAGGCGCGCAGGTCACAATTATGGAAGGCTGTTGTGGTCTTGCAGGTAATTTCGGGATGGAGCGCGGTCATTACGATATGTCAGTTGCTGTGGCGGAGCACTCTTTACTGCCGACGCTTCGTTCCCACCCTCAGGCCGTGTATTTAGCTGATGGTTTTTCATGTCGCACACAGGCACAGCAACTTGCTGGGCGAGGGGGAATTCATTTGGCTCATCTGTTGGCGCAGGGTTTCCAGAAAACAGCTTCCACGTGATTTTCGGGTAAATACTCAGTTCTGTATCTGATCTTTAATTTATAAGCCTGACTTTTATCCGGTAACCCTATTTTTAGCAGAAAGGCCGGCGTTGGGCGTACCAACACCGGCCTTTCTTCGCCTATTTCAGCGTGTTATCAGTCAGCGATATCCGCGACAACAACAGCGCGCCCTGCTTCCAGACGTGCAACTGGCACACGGAATGGTGAGCATGACACGTAATCTAAACCAACCTCATGGAAGAAGTGGATTGAGAGCGGATCGCCACCGTGTTCACCGCACACGCCCAGCTTAATGTTGGGCTTTGTGGAGCGGGCACGACGCACGCCTTCGGCTACGACAGTGCCAACACCATGAACATCGATGGATTCAAATGGGCTGACACCGAAAATGCCGGCTTCAATGTATTCGGGGAAGAAAACGCCTTCAACGTCATCGCGCGAGAAGCCCCACACGGTCTGAGTCAGGTCATTTGTACCGAAACTGAAGAAGTCAGCTTCTTCAGCGAGGTCTTCTGCGGTCATTGCTGCTCGTGGAAGTTCAATCATTGCACCAATGGTTACGCCCGACAGGTCTACACCTGCTTCTTCGGCAACCTGAGCGATAATTGATTCGCCTTCTTCACGGATAAGCTGAAGTTCACGCACAGAACCAACCAACGGAACCATGATTTCTGGACGTGGGCTCAGGCCGCGAGCAACCAGTTCTGCCGCTGCTTCGCACAGAGCACGCATTTGCAAAGCAAAGAGGCCCGGCAGGTAGATCCCCAGACGCACGCCACGTAAACCAAGCATGGGGTTTTGTTCGTGGAAACGACGAACTGTTGCCAGCATTTCTTCGTCGGCTGGATCTGCTGAACCTGTTGCTTTTGCTACGGCAACCTTAACTTCCAGTTCCGACAGGGAAGGTAAGAACTCGTGTAATGGCGGGTCGATGAGTCGAACTGTCATCGCTTTTCCATCCATTACTTCAAGCATTTGCAGGAAGTCTTGCTTGGATAATTTCTCAAGCTCATCGAAGGCAGAGCGGCGTTCCTGTGAGCCTGCCTCAGATAGGATGGCGCGTTCCACAAGCGGACGACGAGCACCCAAGAACATGTGCTCTGTACGGCACAGGCCGATGCCTTCTGCACCAAATTCAATGGCGCGACGTGAATCTTCAGGGGTGTCAGCATTTGCGCGCACACGCAGGCGGCGCACAGAATCCGCATGTGTCAGCAGCTTATGTACCGCGTTGATGAGTTCCGCTGTTCCTTCATCATCGCCAGCCACAGCCAGACCTGCTTCCAGTCCATGTGTGAGGTAGGTGGTCACAGGTGAATCAGTCACCGGAACATCTCCGTAGAAGATTTCACCGGTCTGACCATCAATAGCGATGGTGTCTGCACCTGTGAGGACGCGGCCGCCCACTGTCACGGTTCCTGCTTCAGCGTCAATATCAAGTGCTTCAGCACCGCATACACAGGTCTTGCCCATGCCGCGTGCCACAACAGCAGCGTGAGAGGTTTTACCGCCACGAGCAGTAAGCACACCTTCGGCTGCAACCATGCCGGGGAGGTCATCTGGGTTTGTTTCACGGCGAACAAGCACGCACTTCACACCAGCTTGGGCTGCGGCCTCAGCTTGCACATTGTCGAAAACAATACGTCCCACAGCTGCGCCTGGGGAAGCGGCCATGCCTTTTGCAATCAGTTCCTTTGGTGCCGAGGCATCGAACTGGGGGAACATGAGCTGAGTGAGCTGATCGCCGGTGACGCGTGTTAGAGCCTCATCACGGGTGATGAGTTTTTCGTCAACAAGCTGGATTGCTACGCGGAAGGCAGCCGCAGCGGTACGTTTACCTACGCGAGTCTGTAGCATCCACAGCTTTCCACGTTCCACTGTGAATTCGATGTCGCATAGATCGCGGTAGTGTGTTTCGAGTTTACGCATAATGCCACGTAATTCGTCGTACACTTCTTTGTTACGTTCACCGAGAGCCGACAGTGGCAAGGTATTACGGATACCGGCCACGACATCTTCGCCTTGCGCGTTTTCTAAGTAGTCGCCGTAAACACCAGAATGTCCGGTGGAGGGGTCACGTGTGAAGCACACGCCTGTGCCGGAGTCTTGTCCCATATTGCCGAAAACCATGGTGCAGATATTTACTGCTGTCCCAAGGTCATGTGGAATACGTTCACGACGACGATAGATACGTGCGCGTTCTGTGTTCCACGAACGGAAAACAGCTTCGATTGCGAGGTCCATTTGGACACGAGGATCTTGTGGGAATGGGCTACCGGTTGCTTCAAGAACGATCTTCTTGAATGTGTCAACCAGTTCACGCAGGTCATCGGCAGTTAGATCAACGTCTGCTGTGACGCCGCGTTGTGCTTTCAGGGAATCTAATGCGTGTGAGAACAGTTCGCCTTCAATGTCCATCACGGTTTTACCGAACATTTGGATGAGGCGACGGTAGGAGTCCCATGCAAAACGTTCATTTTGAGCTACTTGGGCGAGGCCGTGTACGGATTCGTCATTCAAACCAATGTTGAGGACTGTTTCCATCATGCCGGGCATAGAGAATTTTGCGCCTGAGCGAACAGAAACGAGCAGTGGATCTGCGGCATCACCTAAGCGGCGACCCATGTGGTCTTCTACACGACGTAGTGCAGTTGTTACTTCTGTTTCAAGGCTTTCTGGGACGCAGCCTTCCCGCAGGTAGGCTCGACATGCCTGCGTGGAGATAGTAAATCCGGGGGGCACCGGTAATCCCAGTTTCGTCATTTCAGCTAGGTTTGCTCCCTTACCACCTAGCAGGTCTTTCATTGACTTATCGCCTTCGGAGAAGTCATACACGTACTTGACCATCGGGTCCTCATCTTCCGTTATCTTGCTGGCGGTCCTTCCTCGGACCGTTCGCTCAGATTCTAGCAAGTTAAGGACCTAAGTCACCATTTATTGAAGGGTATTGTGAGCTTTTTTCGTTTATTTCACAAGGAAAAATACCTGATGATGGCCTGTAATGATCGTGTTCGACAGTTCATACCGAGCGTCACAGCATATATGACGCTCGCGTCCGGTGTTACAGGTTCATATATGGTGATTTTTCTCTGAAAAAACGGGTACTCAGCGTAATATTTCAAGGCTTTGGCCGTTTATGAATCAACGACGACAACATGCCCTTCAAGAACGTGAACCTGTGCAGGAGCAGGTTCAATGACCGCACGAATACGCCGATTGCGAGGAATATACGTGTAGCCTCGCATATCACCTTGCCAGCGTGTGAGTTGTAGGGCAACAGGTGTATCACTTGGGGTGGTATCCTGTTCGCCTGTATCCACGAAAGAACGTTCACCTCGTCGCAGTTGACGTACACGCCCTGTAGCGGATGCCGCAAAGACGCGGTTGCGACGTTCTTCCAGTTCAGCGAGGCGCTCGTGTAAATGATCGCGTTCAGCTTCTAGCTGTTCAACGCGACGTTCTAAATCAAGAATCCGGCGGATGCCTTCAAGGTTGATACCTTCTTGTTGGCTTAAATGCTGGATTTGTCGTAGACGCTGAATATCACGGCTTGTGTAGCGTCGCCCACGGCCTTGAGTGCGTGCAGGAATAACTAGGCCTAATCGGTCGTACTGTCGCAGAGTCTGCGGATGCATACCTGCAAGTTCGGCTGCCACCGAAATGACGAAAGTTAAAGTGGGGTCATCCTGATAGTGCGAGCTATTCCTTGCACGCACCATCGTCAGTTCACATCCTCGGCAGACGCAAAGTTGTCGCGCACGTGAGGATTATCGAAAATATCCGCAAGCGCTTTGTAGCGTTCGCGTTGTTTTTCCGTCAATTCTGTAGGTATCTGGATACGTAAAATGACAACAAGATCACCAACGGATTCCTTGGTTGTGACGCCGGCTCCGCTGATGGGTATTTCAGTTCCTGAGGAGGATCCTGCAGGCACTGTCACGGTATGCATTGCGCCATCAAAATCAGGGACGGTAATTTCTGCTCCAAGTAAGGCTTCTGAAACTGTAACAGGAACTGTTATCTGCAGGTCATTTCCGTTGCGGGTATAGCGGGCATCGGGACGCACATGCACTGTGAGCAGTAGGTCGCCTGCAGTGCCGCCGTTGCGTCCTGCTTTTCCTTTTCCAGATAGCTTGAGTGTTTGGCCGTCTTTCACGCCTGCCGGTATGCGGGTGGATATGTGGCGCCCCCCCACTTTCATCCGCACGGTCGCACCTTCAAGGGATTGACGTAATGACAGTGTGGTTGTGGCTTTCAGGTTCTCACCACGAATAGGTTCTGGCCTGGGTTGTGTGTAGGAACCCGTTTGTGCACCAAAGGGCATTCCTTGACTAAAAGGGGTATTTCCCCCTGTTTGTCCTGCGAAAGACCCAAAATTTGTCCCATGTGAGCCGCTGGAAAAAAACGACTCAAATATGTTGCCGTAATCAGCACTGTTTGCACCAGAGTTACCGAATTGCGTCCGTGAACGCCCTGAGCCACCGAAAATAGAACCAAAAAGATCCTCAAAACCGGCTGCACCTGCCCCGCCTGGGCCTGCAGAAAAACGCGCTCCTCCGCCGGCCATTGCTCGTAAGGCATCGTATTGCTGTCGTTGCTCTTTATCGGATAAAACGGCGTATGCTTCACCGATTTCTTTGAAACGTTCTTCGGCTTTTGTATCACCTGGATTTTGGTCAGGATGCCAGGTGCGCGCAAGTTTACGGTATGCCTTTTTAATGGCAGCAGCGTCAGCGTCTTTCGCTACACCTAAAATCGAGTAGAAATCTTTATTCAACCAATCTTGACCACCCACTGCACGTCACCTCCTGAGTAGTGTTTTGTTACTGAACCTTTTGTAATCGCGCATATCCGCACGAGGCGGATAAATATTCCCTTGCTCTCGTGTCGAAAACGGGGTTCTACTGCGGGTTATCAACAAGGACTTTAACTGGGCGCAGCACTTTTTCGCCGTGTCGGTATCCTGGTTGAAGTACCTGAGCAACAACAGGGTGATCTACTGCGTCATTTGTTTGGGCCATCAAGGCTTCGTGTACGAGGGGGTCAAAGTCATCCCCAACTTGTCCGAAACGTTCAACATGGAAACGCGCAGAAAGGGTTTCCTCTAATTTTGCAGCGATAGCGGCAAAAGGCCCTTCAACAAGGTCACCAGCTTCACGAGCAGCATGAATATCATCAAGGACAGGTATGAGCGCTTCGATAACATCCGCTTTCCCGTTTTCACGTGTCTGACCTGCGGATTCCTTTGAGCGCCGAACATAGCCAGCATATTCCTGATCGAGGTTGTAGAGGGAAGCATGAGCGCGGGCAAGCTGGTCTTCAAGATCCGAAATTTGCGCTAACGCTGAGCTTAGCTCGCTGTCTTCCACACGTTCCTCGAACTCTGACATGTCCACCGTGTCCGCATTTTCTGCTGGTGAAGTTGCAGCGTCAGTTTCATCTAAGGGGAACGAAAAGTGATCTTCTCCCATAGAAATATCCTGGTCAGGTAGTGCGTCCTCCTCGTGTTTTTGAGGTTGCGCATCGTGTGGCACCTGTTCAGTCACGTTTATTCACCATCCTATTTGCCGTGTGAACTGTTATCGCGCAGTCTGACCTGCATATAACTCTGGTTATGTGTGAGGGACTGCTGTGTCCGTGAGTATCACACGTGGCACAGCAGTTCCCTTTCTTTTCAGAGTACCCCTACGTAACCACCGCAAGGCGAGTAGGGGTGCAGCTGATTCACTTATTTTCGTCTTCGTCCACAACTTCGGCGTCGATGACTTCATCTTCAGCTTGAGCAGAAGCCCCCTCAGCTGCTGAAGCATTTTCTGCTGCTTGCTGTGCCTGGTAGATTTCTTGTCCAATCTTCATACCAGATTCGTTGAGTTTATTCACCGCAGCTTTAACAGCTTCAATGTCGTCACCCTTGAGAGCTTCTTTCACAGCGTCCACGTCAGCTTGAACCGTCGAACGGGTGTCTTCGCTGATCTTGTCGGCGTTGTCTTTCAGCAGTTTTTCCATGGAGTATGCGGCATGTTCAGCACCGTTACGGGTTTCAGCGTCTTCACGACGCTTCTTATCTTCGGCGGCGTGTTCTTCCGCTTCACGTACCATGCGATCAATGTCTTCCTTTGGCAAAGCGGAGCCGCCTGTAATAGTCACAGACTGTTCCTTACCTGTGCCGCGGTCCTTAGCGGAAACATGCACGATACCGTTTGCGTCAATGTCAAATGTGACTTCAATCTGCGGGACACCGCGTGGTGCTGGGGCAATACCGGATAGTTCAAAGGTGCCAAGCAGCTTGTTGTCTCGAGCAAATTCACGTTCACCTTGGTAAACCTGAATAAGTACGGAAGGTTGACCATCTTGAGCAGTGGAGAATACTTCGGAGGCTTTGGTCGGGATCGCAGTGTTGCGATCAATGAGTTTCGTCATAAGGCCACCCTCGGTTTCAATGCCCAAGGAAAGCGGGGTCACGTCAATCAGGAGCACGTCTTTACGGTCACCCTTGATAACACCGGCTTGAAGCGCAGCGCCTACTGCGACAACTTCATCAGGATTAACGCCCTTATTCGGTTCACGTCCGCCGGTTAGTTCTTTCACAACTTCAGTGACTGCTGGCATACGGGTTGAGCCACCAACGAGAACCACATGGTCGATGTCTGACACTTTAATTCCCGCGTCACGAATAACATCGTGGAATGGTTTCTTGGTGCGGTCAATGAGGTCCGCAGTCATTTCTTCAAATTTGGCGCGAGTGAGTGATTCATCCAAGTGAATTGGGCCGTCAGCCGTCATTGACAAGTATTGCAGTGAAATATTTGTGCTGGTTGCGCTGGACAATTCTTTCTTTGCTTGTTCAGCTGCTTCTTTCAAGCGTTGCAGGGCCACAGGGTCCTTGGATAGGTCTGCACCTGTCTTGGTTTTCACCTGCTGAATCAGCCAGTCAACAATGCGTTGATCCCAGTCGTCGCCGCCCAGTCGGTTGTCACCGGCAGTGGCGCGTACCTGAATTGTGGAGAATCCGTCGTCATCCTTACCGATTTCCAGTAGGGATACGTCGAATGTGCCGCCACCTAAGTCGAAAACAAGGATTAATTCGTCCTCTTTGCCTTTTTCGAGTCCGTAGGCAAGGGCTGCTGCGGTTGGTTCGTTAACGATACGCTGCACGTTCAGGCCGGCGATCTGACCTGCGTCCTTTGTGGCCTGACGCTGCGCATCGTTGAAGTATGCAGGAACAGTGATGACAGCGTCAGTAACGGCTTCACCGAGGTATTCTTCTGCGTCTCGTTTGAGTTTGGTGAGGATACGGGCAGAAATTTCCTGCGGGGTGTATGCCTTATCGTCGATGCTGACAGTCCAGTCTGTGCCGATGTGGCGCTTTACTGATGAAATTGTGCGGTCAACATTTGTCACGGCTTGTCGTTTAGCGATTTCACCTACGAGGACTTCACCTGTTTTCGAGAAGGCGACAACTGAGGGCGTGGTGCGCATACCTTCAGCGTTTGCAATGATGGTGGGTTCGCCACCTTCTAGGACGGCGATAGCAGAGTTTGTGGTTCCAAGATCGATGCCTACTGCACGTGACATTGAAGTTCCTTTCGTCTTGCCTGGTATTCCAGTCAATTCGGCGGGTAAGTGTAAGACACTCACTCATTCTTGAGTCTGATGGACTCAATTTTAGATGTCCCGCTTTGTGTCCGCAAGTTGAAAACCTCAAAGTTGAGCCTAGTGGACTCAACTTTATTTCTCTTTGAGTCAATCACCTGACGTATGACCTGCACTTTTGCTCCCTCAACACACCCATAAAATCCCGCATCAAACTAGCGGTAACCGTCAAAAAGCACCCATTAGCACTTTCTCACACAAAATAACTTCACAGCTCCGCAGCAAATATGACACGATCACAGGTATGCACTGTC
Source organism: Schaalia sp. lx-260 (assembly GCF_021083645.1). Taxonomy (GTDB): domain Bacteria; phylum Actinomycetota; class Actinomycetes; order Actinomycetales; family Actinomycetaceae; genus Pauljensenia. The sequence continues at coordinate 123,560 of NZ_JAJNRQ010000004.1, forward strand.
CGCATTGGGAAGAACACACATGCACTTCTTGCACATATCTTGAAATCCCTATGCCCACCCAAATACGCGCAAAAGAAAAACGGGTACGGCAAACCCTTTCTGCACTCCCCTATGCTCAGACAATTACATGGCTTCCAAGCGCCACATCCGCGCACACAGGTTTCCGCACAAAAGCAAAACTCGTTGTCGGCGGCACACCACGCCGCCCAACTCTTGGCATACTCGGCCCTCATAAAAACACTATTGACCTGCCCCAATGCCAGATTCAGCATCCAGCTATCACACAAGCAATTCCCGCCCTCAAACGTTTCATTCGCCTGGTCAAACTTCAGCCCTACAACATCACTCAAAGAAAAGGCGAACTGAAATATATCCACCTGATCGTCGGCACCCACGATCAACTCATGATCCGTTTTGTCTTGCGCAGCCGCGACATGGTGAGCAATATACGGACAGCGTTGACCGAACTGCGCACACTCATTCCTCAAGCCACAGTTATCACAGCAAATATTCACCCCCAACACGCCGCCACCGTTGAAGGAACGGATGAAATTATCCTCACCCGCCTCACTGCTTTACCTCTCACCATTGGTGGGCTTGATTTATTCCTGAGTCCCGGCTCATTCGTCCAAACAAATACGGATATAGCAGGACAGTTGTACCAGCAAGTTCGCATGTGGGCGACACATCCTCTTCACGCATCCCACACTTCACATTCCGATGAGCCAACCAAAAAAACACCTGCACATACGCCTCGCACACTATGGGATTTGTACTGTGGGATCGGCGGCTTTGCCCTTCACTGCGCATACGCCGGAATTGAACATGTCACCGGAATTGAACTGTCACGTGAGGCTATACAATCCGCACGCTTGGCGGCACGCACAGCAGGTTTTGGACGAACACGCAGTAATTTCATTACCGCTGATGCGACACAATGGGCACTTACCCAAGAAAAGGCGATATATCCGGATGTATTGATCGTTAATCCTCCTCGACGAGGAATCGGTCCCGAACTGTCACAGTGGATTAATTCCAGTGAAATTCAGCGAGTCATTTATTCTTCATGCAACCCCGAAACTTTGGCAAAAGACCTGCATAATATGCCAAATTATCAGGTTGATTCTGGCCGTATTTTTGACATGTTCCCCCACACAAATCATGTTGAGACAGCATGTGTGCTGTCACGACGTTCATCATTACAGGTGACAAACACAGAAACTACTACCGAGGAAAAGAAATGTTTGATGTCACTCGCTTAGAGTGGATCAGGGAACCTAGCAAGTACCACATAAGTCCTGAACGTATTGAAATTACTACTCTTGCGCACACAGATTTATGGCAGCGCACGTACTATCACTTCAGAAATGACAACGCGCCCGTATTGCAAATGAAAACATCGGAAAAATATTTTTCATTTGTCGTTCAGACTCATTTTGACACTCAGCATCGTTTCGACCAATGCGGCGTCGTTATGTACTTGGACAGCGAGAACTGGATCAAAGGCTCCATAGAATACGAAAATGAGGATTTTCAACATCTTGGCAGTGTTGTCACTAATCATGGGTACTCAGATTGGGCAACCACAGCGATTGATGCTTCTGTGAAATCCATGTGGTACCGCTTAAGTCGCAGGGAACAGGATTTTTGTATTGAATGTTCCGTTGACGGTATTACCTTCACACAGATGAGGATATGTCACATGTGGGAAGCACAGGATGAAATTTCCTTTGGAATCTACGCGTGTAGCCCTGAAGATTCTTCTTTCACAGCGACTTTTACGCACATGGATATAACCGAATGTCGCTGGCTTGCACATGACGGGCAGCAACCCGACAAGGAATAAGCTTCGTGCACCTACTGGATTGCACGGACGCTCAGCGCCTAGTGTCACGCCAAAACACCCCACATTCAGCGTATTGACCGTATGTTTCTTGAATGTACGATCGTTAATTCACAGGTTCTACATGGGATTTTCGTAGGCTGTCACTGCGTCAGCAGGGTGTGTTATTCACGGCTGACATATCCAGCCGCCTGTATCAGTAAATTTCATCGTTTACTGGCTCTGTTATATACAGCCTACATACGCTGTTATATACGAGATTCTCGTAAACCGAATGTGACCTCTAACGAATGGGCAGATACTTTCACAGGTTATTCATAGTTACGTCATAAATGGCACATAAAAGCGCTGCGCACACTCAAAGTATGCAAAAAACAACGGGTATTCACAGCATATGCGTCAGCGCACAAACAGTGGTGCATCGTATCGCTCGACCTGTGCGCTACCTGGCTTCATCGTTGTCATCGACGGCTGCCGAATACACTATTTTGCTTACCTTGAATGCAATAACAGGTGGGGTTTTCGTGCCGGTAGTCATTGCACGGACTATTTCGTGCACAATTAATTACCTGATGAATAGGAAAGTTTTTACCTCGCAAGGCTCTGTCATTCGCACAGGTATCCGCTACGCCATCGTTGCTGCTGTTGTGATGATGCTGTCGTACACTTTCACAAATGCAGGCGTTATGGCGGGTTTGTCTTTATGGAGCGCAAGCGTCCTCACAAATAGTTCATTATTCATTGTGAATTACCTCGGACAATCATTTCTTGTCTTTGGGCGACCTTATGATGCTTTGGACCGTGCGCGCACATTCATAAAGAATTACAGTACTTTCATAGCTAAAGTCCAGCAACAGGTCACACAGATTTTTGCTTGTCACTTACCGAAGTTTTCAGTTGAAAATACTGCTTTAGCGCATATTCATTTACCTCAGGCAGCATAATTTGGCCAGTCCTGAAGTGCAGACTCAAGGACACGAAAGAATCTCCGTCACCTCAAGCGGACACGCGTTTTTGCCCTTACCCACAAAAATACAGTGCAGCGTGTAGGCTCGTTATGCAGGTGTTTTACAGCATGTGCCTGCGAAACCGCGCGCACCCTCACATGTATTTTCACGTAAGCCGCATATAACGCGTACACAAGGAGCCACCACATGAGCGTTGAGTTGATTACCGAGTCCTCCCCCGCACTTGTCCGCGCGATGGAAAGACTTATTCCGCAACTCTCACGCAGCGCGCAACCACTGGATGCAGAAGCTACTGCACGGTTTGTTGCCCAGCCTAGTGTTCACGTATTTGTTTTCCGCAGTGGCGAGGCTCCTGCTCCTACGTCTTGCGCTGACGCAAATGAGCGTGTTGAGGATGATTCTCGTCCTATCCTTGGCATGCTGTCGCTAGCCACATTTGAAATACCTACCGGTGTGCGCGCGTGGATTGAAGATGTTGTCGTTGACAGCGAAGCACGTGGCCAAGGAGCCGGGCAAGCCCTTGTAGAAGCAGCTTTGGCGCATGCAAAAAGCCTTGGAGCACGAACTGTGGACCTCACTTCCCGTCCTTCACGCGAAGCCGCAAATCGTTTGTACCGTCGGTGTGGTTTTGAGCAGCGTGAAACAAATGTTTATCGTGTGACGTTGGTGAAGTAGGGTTCCAGATTCACGTAGCTTTTAGAATTCTTCATAAAACGCTGGGTCTTGGCCGGCCATTCGACCGTCGGGCAGGGAAAGCGCGTCGATACGTTCCATCTGTGATTGTGATAGCTCGCAATGGAAAATATTCGCATTTTCTTTTTGACGTTCAGGGTTCGCAGATTTTGGCAGCGGCACTGCACCGTGTTGATAATGCCACCGCAAGATGAGCTGAGCGGGGGTTAGACCTGTTTCTTCAGCGAGTGCGCAAATAACTGGGGCGTGGACGAGTGCAAGTTTGCGGCCTAAAGGCGACCATGATTGCGTGCATATTCCCAGTTCATCGTGGAGTGCGCGCAGAGCAGATTGGTTGAAACGAGGGTGTAATTCCACTTGGTTCACGCTGGGGAGTACTCCTACGTGTTCTTTCAGCGTGTGCAGGTGCTCTGGCAGGAAATTACATACGCCGACTGAACGAATCAGGCCTGCTTCTTTCATATCTATGAGAGCTTGAAAAGCCTCCACGTAGGTTCCTCGGGCTGGGTTGGGCCAATGGATAAGGTATAAGTCCCAGTAGTCAAGACCCGCGCGGTATAAGGATTCATGCACTGTTGTTACTGCTTCGTCGTATTGTTGATGGCGGCCAGGCAGTTTTGATGTCAGTACTAGTTGTTCGCGCGGTATTGGTGAGCGACGGACAACTTCACCGATTGCACCCTCATTTTCATAGGTGAAGGCAGAATCAAGCAGGCGGTAGCCTATGTCAATTCCGTGCAGCATTGCTTGAACACCGGTAGGACCGTTGAGCCGGTAGGTTCCAAGTCCGATGAGCGGAATTTTTGTGCCATCGTTCAGTGTGCGCGTGGGGATATGCGTGTCAGTCATATTTATGAGGTTACGCGATTACATGATCTTTGGTGTGCGCTTGGGTGTCAGGCAGACCAAACACCATAAAAACCAACACGAAAAGTCCGCTAACCCAGATTTCTTTTCATAAGAAATAAGGCGGATAGTTTAGGGTTCTCCACAGAGTGTGCCCAGAAATGAGCTATACGCTGAAGGAGATACGCGGGACGTAACCGAAAGCGGAGGATGCCTAAATGATTGCGATATAGGCTGTATTGAAGTGATACGCAGAACCCCCGCCGGTGGGTCTCACCGAGGGGGGCCGCCGCGCGCTCGAAGGGACTCGAACCCCCAACCTTCTGATCCGTAGTCAGATGCTCTATCCATTGAGCTACGAGCGCAGTGCCGTTTGGCTGGGAATAACTTTACGCGGATAAGTGCCCTTGACACAAACTCACAGATAGGCAATAGATCACACCTAGGAGCTTTTCCACCTGTTATTACTGATTTTCACCATATGTCAGCAGCAGAAAGAGGCTTCATATACCCATGCCATGATGTTTACATCACATTTGTTGCATCTGAATATGGACTCAAATTCCATATATGCGGCAGTGGATTTTCACTGAAGCGCATTTCCTATTTCAGATAGTCAGCACAGATGGGGCTCTCCAACGAAAAACCCCGTGATCTCAACGAAATCACGGGGCGTACTGCGGAGACGGCGGGATTTGAACCCGCGAGGGGCGTGAACCCCTACCTCCTTAGCAGGGAGGCGCACTCGACCGGACTATGCGACGTCTCCTTAATGCCTATAGCCTATCGGTTTCAGGACAAACATGCGAATCAGTCCGAAATAACATCCACCACATCATTGCAGGTTGTGCATATCTACCCTCGCAACATTTCAATGCGTACAGCTACGTATTCTCAACACCTATAACCGTAGCTCTGGGCACAGAGATTCAATCATCACAGATGTGCCGTTACGTTTCTGTACTGAGCACATTTAGCCATTGCTCCACTCAGCTCATGGCTTTAACAGGTAGCGGATGTGCGAGGTTTCTTACTGCAAGCAAGACAAGGATAAGCAGTGTTCACTCGCATAGTGAGTCCATCGCATGATAAACAGTGGGGCCAAGAAAACTTGACCCCACTGCCTATGTCACCTTATTCAGTTGTACATGGTGTTCACTTGGTTGAACCGTAACGACGACGAATCATCATCACAGCAGCACCCATCAGGCCAGTCAGAATAAATCCAAACAGCAGGCCTGTGGGAACACCCGTGTGGCTCAGCTTGCCATGATGAGGCAGCTTGCCGCCTTGATGTGGTGCAGCATTTCGACGCAAGGAATCTGCACTACTCTCATTACTTTGTCCGCTGGCAGCACCATTGTTTTCAGGCTGTACAGGCGGGTACTTGGAACGTGAGTCATTCAATACTCGACCCTTATCAAGTGCGTCTTTCACTTGATCGACTGTCGCTGCTCGATCAATTTGATCTTTCAGCTCAGTTTTCTCAGGTTCCGTCAGATTCGGCAAAGCATCAATTGCAGCTTTTGCTCCTTCTTTATCCACACCAATAAGGGCGTTATCGTTTCGGTCACGCATTTCCTTCAGGATTTCCGCGATTTCTTCCGCAGAAGTGGCGGCATTAATCCGATCAGCAGCCTCAGTTTTTTCCTTATCACTAAGGTTCGGCAAAGTATTCACGGAACTAATCGCGTCATTCTTTGCAGCACCAAGACCGTCAGCTTGCGGATTACGGCCGTCATTTAGATCCCGAGAAGTATGAACAATTTCCTTGATTTCTTCAGGGTTCTTCGCGGCATCCACACTGGCTTTTGCGTCTTGCTTTTCTTTCTCAGTGAGGTTCGGTAGGGCCTCGATTTCGTCTTTCGCGTCATTCTTCACGTTGTCCAAGACTTTGCCGTCATTGAGGGTGCGAGCTTTATCCACAGCGGCTTTTACCTCGTCGGTATTCGTCGCTCCTTCAATTTCGCTCTTAGCGGCAGCCTTTTCTTCCGGTGTCAGATTCTGCAAAGCGTCGATTGCTTTCTTTGCTTCCTCTTTGATCTGAGGAAGGTCAGAATTAGCAGGAACTTTAGAGTCGTTCAAAGTCCGCGCACTTTCCACGGCAGTATGAACATCCTCAACGCTCCCCGCCGCATCAACCACAGCCTTAGCGTTCTCCTTCTCCTCATTCGTCAGATTCGGAAGATGAGTGATCTCATCCTTCGCTTTCTGCTTAGCCTCATCAAGAGCCTTACCAGCAGTCTTGGAGTCATTCAAAGTCCGCGCGCTATCCACGGCAGTATGAACATCCTCAACGCTCCCCGCCGCATCAACCACAGCCTTAGCGTTCTCCTTCTCCTCATTCGTCAGATTCGGAAGATGAGTGATCTCATCCTTCGCTTTCTGCTTAGGCTCATCAAGAGCCTTACCAGCAGTCTTGGAGTCATTCAAAGTACGAGCATCATCAAGGGTTTTCCGGATAGTGCCAAGATCAGTGGCCTGATCGATCGCTGCTTTAGCGTTTTCTTTCTCCTCATCCGTCAGGTTCGGGAGTTTGCTGATTTCGTCCTTTGCCTTGGCTTTGGCTTGGGTCAGCAGCTTCTCGTCATCAATCGTGTTACGTGAATCATTGAGGTCACGGGCATCGTTGAGGCTCTCATCGACCTTAGCTGTGGAGGTAGCTTTGTCAATGTGATCCTTAAATTCAGCTTTTTCCTCATCTGACAGGTTCTTCAGCGCATCAACCTCAGCTTTAGCTGCTTCCTTATGGTTTTCTGAGGATGGTTGTGCGCCAGTTGTTTCGTCCTGTTTCTTCGCGTTATTGACGATGTCCTCGATTTCGCCGCGAGTTTCGGCTTTATCGATATCTTCCTTTACTTTATTGCGATCGCTTTCAGGAAGATTGGTGAGCTTGCCAATTTGTTCCTTCGCTTTTTCGCGTTCCTCGTCGGTCGGCTTTTCACCGCGCAACTGAGTATTCGCTTCCTCAGCTTCCTTGATGATACGGGTAATTTCATCATGGCTATTCGAGGCGTTGATTCGCTCGATGTACTTATCTTTTTCAGCTTGAGGCAACAGGCTCAGATCATTCACCTTTTGAGTTGCGTCCTTACGAATATTATCCAGACCATTCAAAGCATCTTTAGCTTCATTGATTGCTGTGATAGCAGCTTCAATTTCTGCCGAAGTAGCATTTGGGTTCTTCAGTAGGTTTTCCCCAGCTGCAACAGCTTCCTCGTAGGCCTGTTTTTTCTCAGGATCAGCGTATGTGAAATTATCTGATCCACGAACCGATGGTGCTTGTGCGGTGGCTTCTATGAGCTTGGCACGTGACACTACGCCATTTACTTCGTCAATGGTCTGCGCCTTATTGATGTCATCTTTTAAGGTTTCTTTGTCAGATTCTCCGACAGTTGGCAGATCAGTGATATGAGCATTGGCTTCTTCCTTTGCCTTATCAAGGTTTTCTTTGTCTTTACTGTCAGCTTCGTTTACAGCAGCGGTAATCGTGTCGTTATCTAAAGCCTCGTCAATCTTTTCTTCGATTGCCTTTTTGTCTTTCTCGCTCAGATTCGGCTTGGCTTCAACGTGAGCTTTAGCAACGATCTTGTCGATTTCTCTCTCACCTGCGGCGCGCGCATCATCAATCTGACCTAATAGGTATACAATGCCTTCCCTTCGCAGATTTGCTTTGGCTTTTGCTGCGGCCTCATCAATTTCGCTTTCAAAAGCCTTCTTTTGGTCGGGTGTTAAACCTTCCAAAGCATTGATGGTTTCTTTTGCTGCAGTAGCCTTTTCGTCAATCGCTTTCAGGGCATGTACTCGGGTGGAAGCTGATTCTGCGTCAAAAACATCCCCGCGAATACTATTCAAACCATCATCGCGAGCAAGATTTTCGTTCACACGAGCGAGAACATCCTCGGGAATGTCAGTCAATCCCTCAATAACTTTGCGAGCAAGATTGCGGAAAGATTCGATAACCTCTGCTTTATTTGCTTTTGTCGCAATATCATTTTTTGCTGCTTCTTTAGCGGAATCATCAAGAACTGGCAATGACTCAATAAGCGTCTTGGCTATTTCTTTGAAAATTGCTAATTCCCCAGCAACTGTCGTAGCTTCCAGTTCATGTGCAGCAGCAGTCTCGATGTCAGCTTTTTTCTCAGCTGCCAGATCAGCAATTGCTTTTAATGCACGTTCTTGCAACTTCGATTTTTCTGGATCTCTCATCCATTCATCGAGTTGTTGACCGATGATAATTTCAGCAGAACTTGCCGCAGCAGCGATCCTGATTTTCGCTGGTTCACGATCAATGGCGAGTATGCCCGCATCACGTGCAGCATTCACTTTATCTGTGCTGTCAGTTTCGCTCTTGTTAATCTCAGCTTTTGCAGCAGTTGCTTTGTCAGCAATTGCTTGAATAGCATGAGCGCGCTCATCTGCGGAGATGTGACCCATCGCTTTTTCTACTTTTGCTGTGTCCTCGGCAGCTTTCGCATCAATTTCAGCTTGAGCACGAGCCTTATCGATTGCGAGTTTTGCTTCGGTTACAGCAGTATTAATTGCGTTTTCGGTGGAATTTGGGTCATTGATTACCCTGAGCGCCTGGTCACGGGCAGCTTTAATCGCATCATCATATGCCTGTTTTGCTTCAGGAGTAAGTCCCGCAGGCTTGCTTTGAGCAGCATGATTCACCGTGTCCAACGCATGATCGGCGTAGGTATCCACATCTGTCCGCGCGTTATTTCGAGAGTTATCGGAAGCAGCATCAACCAGGGCTGCCCGTCGAGCAGCTAGGTTCTCTGTTGCCGCATTGATAGCAGTCACTTGATCGGCAACTTCTTGATCGCTGGCTGACACGTTATCGCGGACTGTTTCACCGGCGCTCTTAGCGGTTTGAGCGGCTTGCTCTTTTTCCCTGTAGGCAGCGACAGAGTCCTGTGTTTTGCCTGCAACTGTCGCAGGATTAGCTGCGTGAGCAAGTTCTTCTTGCAGTCGCCTCAGGGCCTCGTTCAGAGCAGCTTTATCTGCTTCAACACCGTCGAGTGCAGTACGCGCATTTTCAGTTTTAATGCGGGCGGCATCAATCGTCGGTTGTGTCGCATTTGGATCAGCTTGGACGGCTTTTGCTTCAGCAAGCGCATTATCGTAAGCGGTTTTCTTTGCTGAATCCGCACGAATGTACTTCACATCAGCTTTAGTGGCGTTTTCCTTGGCGATTTCGCCATTCAGAGCAGTCTTATCTGGTTGCACACCATCTAAAGATTCACGTGCAGTAACTAATGCGTTTAGGGCATCATTTACTTCACTTTGCGTGGCAGAACCATTGTTTAGGACACGATTTGCTTCCGCTAGATCAACGTCGTACTTCTGCTTTGGTGTGTCTGTGCCAAAAATGTAAGCGGGGGAAGCTTTTACATCGTTGCTCTTACCCACTTCAGTTCGCAGAGCATCCTTATTCACTGCGGGAGTCACATCATCAACACCGTCGAGTTCACGAGCTGCTGTTGATAGACGTTCAATAAGACGTTCCACGTCACCGGTGTCTAATGCATTCTGATCGCCTGTCGCATCGGACGGGGTCACAGCTTTGGCTTGGTCAAGAGCTTCATCAAATGATGTTTTCTTGTCCTGAGCGGCATTGGTGTAAGCGGGGGTATTCTTTTTGGCTTCCGCGCGAGTCTGTGCTTCTTTCAAGCGTCCCATAGCGGTATTCAGCGTTTCAGCTTCGCCAAGGATATTCCCCAGTTCTGCAGCACTGTCGGCAATAATGGTTTCAGAACCATCAGTATTGGTGTATTTAATTCGTGAGATCAACGAGTCTTTTTGAGCTCGGTTGAGGTGCTCGTAATTGTTGATTTTGTTGATCGCGTCGTTGATTCGCTCAGTGTTTTCTGCGCGGAAAACAATATTGTCAAGCTCATCAGTTCTCTTAGCTGCCTCTATTTCAGCGAGGAATTTATCTTTTTCTGATTGCGGCAGGTTGGTTGCGTTCACGCGGTCACGTGCGCTTTGTTTTGCAGCTTCTGCTTTTGCTTTTTCCAGTTCAGCGTAGGCGTTAGCAGCACTGGTTGCAGCATCGACATTACGCAGGAATTCTGCTTCTTTGTCGGCAGGTAGGTTAAGTTCACGTATACCGGCTTTTGCTTTGTTTTTCGCGTCTTCAAGGCGGGCAGCTTGAACTTGTTCTTCTACGCCTGCAGCATCACCAGCTTGGTCAATCAGCGGCTTGTATTTATCTTGAATTGCTTGGTCAAGGTCAGCAAGGTTCTCTTTTGCTTTTTGCTTAAGAGCGGTAAGATCATCAGCTTTTGCCTGATTAACTATCCGGTCAATATCTGCTTGAGTATGCGTTGGATAGGTTAAAGCATCAATTGCAGCCAGAGCGTTTTTCTTTGCCTCTGGGCTTAGATTGCGTAAAGCGTTGATGTCTTCTCGGGCTTTTTGTTTTGCTTTTTCAAAAGCAGCTTTAGCGGCTTCCTTTTCTGCATTCTTCTTGATTGCTTTATCGATAGCTGCATTGATTTTGTCTCGCGTGTCAGCGTTTTGAATCTCAGTGTTGAACTCCTCTTTTTCATTTGGAGTTAACAGGGGCTGAGAGTTCACTGTCGCTTTGGCTTTGTCACGTTCTTCTTGACTGATCGGAGCTTCAGTGGGTGTCGTACCAGCGTCAGTCAGTTCAACAAGGTCACTCAGAGGAATATTCAAATAATATGCATCGGGATACCACCTATCCCTAATGGTTAATGTTGATCTGGAATCTTTGAGCTGGTTATTGGAGTATGGACCTGCACCTGTCCCCACTCGGAAACTCGTCGGAGCTGGGCTGCTTGGTGGATATAAGTTAACCATGTCGCCATTAGGTTCGTTGCACTTCATAAAAGCTTGACGAATTTCTGTGCGGATCTTTTCCGCTTGTCCTTCGGATTGACCATTTGTACGGCCGAGTACTAAATCTCCATCGCTCGTTGTGTAGCGCAGTTTAGGTTGGGGTACCTTGACTGTCCAGAATTGGCCGCTATTGTCTTTTTTCCGTAGAGGGGTGCATGTTCGCTCCACAGTATTGTTATCCGGTGGAGTGACTACGGGTTCAGGTTTCCTTTCACGAACTAGGGAGGACCCTGCTATGACATCGGTTGTATCATCCGCGTATGTCACGGTGGTTGTACCATTGTCATCGGTCGTCACGGTTTTGATGATTCCGTTCGTGATGAGGTCACTGTTAGCTTGTTTTACCTTATTTTCAACCGTGGTCTTTTCGTTACTGCTGAGGTTATTCGCGTGTTCAACCTCAGTCATTTCAGGAAGTTTTGGCTCATTGACAGTGTTCAACGGAGCTGGATCACCGGGAGTGACTGACCATTTGCCGTACTGCATATTCCATGATTTGAAGCGCTGGTTGATACCACCGAGAATAGGTGCGTCTAAGTTCTTGTCTTTAACTTCAGCGGCGTAGCGAATGTTCACGGTACGACTGCCTGCACTGTATCGTGTGACGTAGATGCTACGGCTCTTGTCTCGAATCGCCAGCAGCGTATTCTTTGTGTTACCGGCATTATCGTAGTTACCTAAACCGGCCATTTTGTTAAATTCGGCGTCAAAATCGCTGCCGCCGGAGTCAGATTCGCCGGTTCGCTCATTGATGCGTCCATGCCCTGTATCACGGGTCCGTACCCAGCGTCCACGGCCGGATGATTTCCATGCATTGAGTTTTTCCCAGCCCTCATAAACTTTCCACTCATCATTGTCAGTTTGAGTTTGGATTTTGTAGGGCTCATTAAGGGCAGTAGGAACGGTGAACCAGAAGAATGGGCTGCCACCCCAACGTTCATGCGCCATGTTGAATGAGTAGGCTACACAGGCCACATCTTTTGTTACGACTGTTCCTACGGGCACGCACCAATCTAAGTTTTGTGGTGAGGTTTCGCCTTTTCGGATGTAGTAAATATCGCCGGTAACGTAGTTTCGAATCAGGTTATCGGTACTTGCCTTGTAGTTATACGCATATTGGCCATCGTTGTACTCACCTGCAGCTTGAGCTTGTGGAGTACCGATAAGCACTGTTCCACCAAAAATCAGTGCGACCGCTAAAAAGATACCGGTAGCGCTCTGACCTATATGTTTAAGTCGGCTTTGCGACTTTACAACAGTTCTACTCATACGTTTACCTGTTCTCGTAAGAATCTTCATAACATCAAAAATGTCGAAGCAAGGACATACAAAACAGAATGCAGCATATATCTCGTACCCCCCCCCCGCACTAATCAGATTTAACCTTTTATTTAATGAGGGTGGGTATAAATTGAGGTATTTTTCATGAGCATTTGGTGAAACAAGTACCGTCGTTGCAGAAGTTCGGAGGCTGAAAAAAAATATAGGACCTTAGACATATGCCTTATATTTCGGGGCTTTCAGTCAAAATCATTTAAGTTTCAAAAACACAATATTCGCATTATTAAAGCGCGAGCGTTTTCCTTCTAAGCATTGCTTGTCTAAAATTTTTAGACAAAAATTAGAAGAAAAAGTCTCATAATCTGAGATCTGTTGAACTTCTTTTCTGGCTCTATTACAGGCATTCAGAGGATTTTTTTAATGTTTTGAAAAAAGATTCTTTGTCTAAATAGGGGATAATGCCCGCCTGAAGCAAGAAATAACTCTACCCCTCCTGGGTGATACGTACTGCTCGGTAGTTTCCAGCGCTTGCGGGTTAATAACTCCACCTCCCCTGGGTAATACCCTCCCCCAGCACCATCAGCATCTTCAGCCAGCACCACTCGACGACCATGAGAATCAACCGAAAAACTACTCACAACACGCCGCTGCTCAGACGTATAAACAACCTTCATCACAGTCTCCTAAAAACTCCAAGAAACTGTCCGAACCCCCAAATGGCCAATAAGCCAATAAGCCCAGATGGGACTCTCCAACGAAAAACCCCGTGATCTCAACGAAATCACGGGGTGCGCTGCGGAGAGCGAGGGATTCGAACCCCCGGTGCCATTGCTGACACAACGGTTTTCAAGACCGTCACCTTCGGCCACTCGGTCAGCTCTCCTGACTCACCCATTCTAACCGAATATCCGCTCTCATCAAATACACACCCATGCGGAACAGCACACAAATGCACTCTTGCGTCCTATGCACGTACTTCAAAGCCGCACAAAAACACTAAGAGACATGCAGGGGACCTCCACTCAATTCAATCTCAAAACCAGAGCCAACAACGTGCGCCTCAATGCAACACTCGCACACACGCCTTCACACACCACCCACTACAAATGACTGGTATCAATCGGCACACCTTCATAATCCACTGTCGTATCAAAACCAGATAAACCATCATGACGAGACCTCACATATCCACAACAAATACACGGCCTTTCGTCCTTTTTCTCCTCCGCATTTCGTCGCTCACCCCGATATAAGGCCATCCTTCATCCCTCAATACGGGCATAACCCCCCTCAGCCTGACCCAGCATGACACACTGTTATTTATGCATGAAAGAGCTGGCACAGTTGCACTTCCGGATGACCTTATTGACGTTAATGAAGTCACTTCCGCCTACTACGACATCGAACCAGACCCTGCACATCCTGGGCAACAAGTCGTTTTCGGAACATCTGGACACCGAGGCTCATCTTTAGATGGCGCTTTCAATGAGGCACACATTGTTGCCACAACTGCCGCAATTATTGAATACCGTGCCGCACAAGGCATTGACGGTCCTCTATTTATCGGACGAGACACTCACGCGCTTTCTGAACCCGCATGGCGTACCGCTTTAGAAGTCCTTGCCGCCGCTGGCGTTCACGTCAACATTGACTCACGCGGTTCATACACGCCAACTCCCGCCGTATCCGTCGCTATTTTGTGCGCAAATGGCGCCCCCGGCCCCGTCCGAACCACAGGTAGCGGACTTGCTGATGGCATCGTGGTTACGCCCTCACATAATCCTCCACGTGACGGCGGATTCAAATACAACCCCCCTCATGGTGGGCCAGCAGATTCCGACGCGACCGGCTGGATTGCTTCTCGGGCAAATGAAATCCTGTCAGCTGGATGGCAGTCAGTTCCTCGCATTACCGGGTCGGCGCTTTTTGAACACCCATGCATTCACGCATACGACTATTTAGATAACTACGTCAGCCAGCTTGAACAAGTGATCGACATTGACGCTATCCGTAAAGCCGGGGTTCGTATTGGCGCGGACCCACTTGGCGGCGCCTCGGTTGATTATTGGGCGGCAATTGGTGAACGATACGGGCTGGAATTAACGGTCGTTAACCCGTCAGTTGACCCATCATGGCCGTTCATGACTTTGGACTGGGATGGCAAGATCCGCATGGACTGTTCTTCGCCTTATGCGATGGCTTCTTTGCGTCACATCATGACTCCTGACGATCAAGAACGAACACCCTATGACATTGCCACAGGTAATGACGCAGATTCTGACCGTCATGGCATTGTCACAGCGGATGGGTTAATGAATCCAAATCATTACCTCGCTGTCGCTATTGAGTATTTAATGACTCATCGCCCCCAGTGGCCAGCGAATGCGGCAGTTGGTAAAACCTTGGTGTCCTCATCGTTGATTGATCGTGTTGTTGCTTCTTTAGGGCGCACGCTGATTGAGGTTCCTGTGGGCTTTAAGTACTTTGTCCCAGGATTATTGGATGGCTCTGTTGGTTTCGGTGGTGAAGAATCTGCTGGAGCGTCTTTCTTACGTAAAGATGGCAGCGTATGGTCCACTGATAAAGACGGTATTATCTTGGCTTTGCTGGCTTCAGAAATCCTTGCTGTCACAGGTAAAACACCTTCCCAGTTACATGAGGAACAGGTTGCACGTTTTGGTGCTTCCACATATGCGCGCATTGACGCAGCTGCTTCACGTGAAGAAAAAGCAAAACTAGCAGCTTTAGATCCCTGTGATGTGAGCGCAACAGAGCTTGCTGGGGATCCGATCACAGCTAAATTAGTGCGCGCCCCCGGTAATGATGCGTCTATTGGTGGCCTTAAAGTGACAACTGACTTTGCATGGTTTGCAGCGCGGCCATCGGGAACTGAGGACGTGTACAAGATTTATGCTGAGTCATTCCGCTCAGATGAGCATTTACATCAGGTTCAAGAAGCCGCAAAAGCGCTTGTGTCACAGGCATTAGGGCGAGGCTGAATATCTGAGGAGGAATCTGGGCACGAGCACGTTAATTGACTGAAACAAGAACAGTTTAAGTCACACGCACACTGCCGCTTTTTCTTAATCACACGCCCTCTGTACCGGTCCTCACATTGACTGATACAGAGGGTTCATCATGTACTGCAACTTACAAGCGAATACAGGGTGTTCGCAGGAAGTTCATGCAGTTTTCTTGCGCTCTCCACAGTCCTTACACGCAGCACGAATGCGAGCGTCACGCACATCACATCATGTACTCACATCAGCACAGTATCGCAATAACAGTGCGAGAAAAAACACGCACTCATGCGAAGCCATGCCAGTGCCTTCCACATAGGATGTTTATATATGTTTTCAGCGTATTCGCAGATATTAAAAATCCCCGGAGCGGCACGTTTTAGCCTAGCTGGGGCAGTTTTACGTACCCCCATGTCAATGATGGGGATTTCTACTATTTTGTCCGTTAAAGCAATTTATGGAAATTACACGATTGCAGGCCTCCTCACAGCATCAAGTATTGTCGCCGCCGCAATAACGGCTCCGATCTTGGCCCGCCTCGTTGATCGACATGGGCAACTACGCACAATGGGACCTTCCCTCACTGTTTGCGGCATATCCGTCATCGCCCTTATTACCTGTTTTTTCTTGGCAGCACCTCTGTGGCTTGTTTTTATTTTCAGTATCATCAGCGGAGCAACATCAGGGTCGCCTGGAGCTTTAGTACGCTCACGATGGCTGAAAGTCACGGCATCTTCACCAACGCACTTGCCAACCGCCTACGCCCTCGAATCAGCAATTGATGAGCTGATTTACATTGTTGGACCAATCTTGGCAACAATATTAGGCGCGTCAATCCATCCCACAACAGGTTTGGTTTTATCTGCACTATGCACATCGGTCGGCGGTTACGCTTTCCTATCGCAACGCAGTACAGAACCCACACCTATGACACACACAGATGAGCACACTTCGGCTCCATCGGTGCTACGTGACCCTGCTGTTATTGTCCTTGTGCTGACTTATATAGGTGCGGGCGCTCTTTTTGGAGCAAACGATGTTTCTGTCATTGCATTCGCTGAAGAACAAGGGGCACCAGCCTACTCAGGTATATTGCTGGCAGTTTTCGCTTTAGGTTCACTATGCGCTGCTTTGATCTACGGGTCACGCACATGGTTGCACCCTCTGTGGAAATTATTCGCTGTAGGTGTTTTCGCACTTGCCTTGGGTGTGAGCACTTTCCTTTGTGCGAATAACCTGTGGGTTCTTGGCACAGTTATGCTCATCAGTGGCCTTACTTGTGCGCCAACACTGACAAATGTCAACATGATTATTACCAAGATTGTGCGCCCTCAGCAGCTCACTGAAGGGCTTGCGTGGATGAGTACGTCTTTGACTTTAGGCGTCTCTTTAGGTTCTGCCGTCGCCGGACCGGCAATTGATTCATCGTCGTCTTATGGCGGCTTTATTGTGATGGTGATTTTTGCGTGGATCATGGTTGCAGTCATGCTTGCAGGTTTGTCACGCCTACGCCGCGGGGTCGAAAAACCTGCTATGCAACCCTCAGATCTCCTCGACGCTTGATGCGTCACGACTTACTCATCGTCTGCGAGCCGACAGGGCCTGCACGATATCACTCATGAAATGTCGCTCATACGATTTTGACGTGAATATCAACAGATAACATCTGTCATACATCAACATGCGCTGGACTACCATGGTGACTAGAATCAACCATCCGACACGTTATAACGATCCATACTACGAGGTTCCACGTGAGAGCAGATCTTCTCATTGATGACGAAACCCCCTCACCCCTGCTTTCTTTCATTAACTACATGGGTGAGTCATGTTCATCTGCCATTGCTCACGCACTCATTCCTCTAGGGTTCCGCACAGGTGTCGTAGGTTTTGGCGGGCAAGGCAGCACGCAGCAGGCACGTATCCTTGGCCGAGTTATTATGGACCGTACAGACGACCAGCGGCTCTGGTTGAAAAACAAACGCGGATGGCGTCAATTCTTTGACGCACAAGTTCCCCGACAACCCGTTATCGTTACCGTTGGTCGCACCCGCACCATGACATATGCGGATCGCGGAGGCTACATTGACCTCGTGATTCACAACCACGGACTCACACCCGGTTGGCATACTGCATGGATTCAGGTTCTCCACCCTCAGGATATGAAAAATCTGAGCGCACGCCCCCAAGGTATGCGTACAGGAAAAATACGTGCACGTCACCCCGTCCCTATTGCTTTGCGTATCATCGGCCCTGACGAAAAAATCGGTGTTATCTCTGACATTGATGATACTGTGATGGTTTCGATGGTTCCTCGCGTGTTGATCGCAGCGAAACACTCTTTTATTGACCATGTATCTGAACGTGAAGCGGTGCCTGGTATGCCAGAGCTACTGCGTGCATTGACTTTGGGTTTTTCTGGAAATCCAAAGGCTGTACATCCCCCCGTTTTATACCTGTCCACAGGTGCGTGGAATGTTCTGCCTACTGTGCGTGACTTTTTAGAACGTGCTGGATACCCGCACGGGGGATTCTTGATGACAGATTTTGGCCCATCCAATACCGGCTGGTTCCGTTCAGGTCCAGAACATAAACGCCGTGAATTACGCCGTCTTGCCACAGAATATCCGCATATGAAATGGTTCCTTGTTGGTGATGATGGGCAACGCGATCCAGAAATTTACGCAGAATTTGCCCGTGAGCATCCCACTAATGTTGCTGGCATAGCGATTCGTTCACTCTCTCACTTTGAACAGTTCATGTCCCATTATTCTTTTGAATCAATGGTCCCACAGGCTCTAAAAAACGTGCCCGACAGCATTCCTGTGTGGTTTGGTCGGGACGGTTTTGATTTGCTACGTGAGGTGTCCACTCATTCAAGCCATCGCACGTGATTCTTTTATAACCCGATGAATGAGGGCGAAATATTTTTACCTATGTCACATGATCCGTGTTACTCGACATTCATCATATTCACTGTGACATGTATGAACCCTGCCTTAGTCCATACCAAGGACAGGCCTAAAGTCGCACAAAATCAATGTTTCTTTCATTAATAGCAGACATTTTCGAAAGGAATTTATCAAATCTTTGCAATGTGATGTTATCGCTTTGCGATATTCTGTTATCTCTTTGCAATCATCAGATAATGGACAAGAAAAAGGCAGATTCTACTGCTCATTTACACTCAACAATGTACGCAGGATATCTCGAAACCGAGATGACCTTTCCTCAATACAGGAGACATACATGAAATTCAAGAGAATGTGGATTGCAGTTCCCACTGCACTTGCTCTTGCACTTACCGCTTGCTCCGGCGGCACTTCTTCAAATACTGCAGCCAGTGGCGAAACAGCCGGGGATCCAACTCGACTCATCAAAGCATGGTCTGGCGAACCGCAGAACCCACTCATTCCAGCAAATACGAATGAAGTGAACGGGGCAAAAATCATTAACCAGGTCATGGCTGGTTTGGTTTACTACGACCTCACAGGTAAAACCAAGATGGATGTCGCTGAGTCCATCACCTCTGACGATGACACCCTGTGGACCGTTAAGTTGCAAAAGGACCGCAAATTCTCTGACGGCACACCTGTAAAAGCTCATAACTTCGTTGACGCATGGAAGATGGGCGCAAAGGAAGCGATGCTTTCTGCCAGCTTCTACGCTGATATTGAAGGTGCCGACGATGAAGGTAACGGTGACCTCACTGGCCTTAACGTTGTCGATGACTACACTTTCACCATCAAACTCAAGCAACCAGTTTCCGACTGGCCTGACCGTATGGGTTATGCCGCTTACTTCCCGTTGGCAGATTCCACACTCACAGATCCTGAAGCCGGTGGCGAAAAGCCCGTAGGTAACGGCCCATACATGCTTGAATCATGGACTCACCAAGTGGGCGCGAAGCTACTTCCAAACCCACACTACGTCGGTGACAACAAGCCGAAGAATAATGGTATTGACTTGGTGTTCTACACCTCTCTTGACGCTGCCTATCAGGATCTATCCGCTAATAACCTGGACATCTTGGATGCCATTCCGGATTCAGCATTCACCAGCTACATGCAAGACCTCCAAAACCGTGGCTTGAATCAGCCATCCGCTGTATTCCAAGCATTCACCATTGGTGGTCTTGACCACTTCACCGGCGAAGAAGGTAAACTCCGTCGCCAAGCTATCTCCATGGCAATCAACCGTGAAGAAATCACTGAAGCAATCTTTGCTGGTACACGTACACCTGCTAAAGACTTCACCTCTCCGGTTGTTGATGGTTTCAATGACAAGATCCCCGGTAACGAGGTCCTCAAGTACAACCCTGAAAAGGCAAAGGAACTGTGGGCAAAGGCTGACGCCATTTCACCGTGGTCCGGCTCTTTCAAGATTGCTTACAACTCTGACGGTGGCCACCAAGCATGGGTTGATGCAGTCGCCAACCAACTCAAGAACACCTTAGGAATTGACGCTGGAGGCAATCCCTACGCTGACTTCAAGTCATTCCGTAGCGATGTCACTAAGCGCTTAATCACCACAGCTTTCCGCGCAGGCTGGCAAGCTGACTACCCAGGGCAGTACAACTTCTTAGCTCCGTTGTACGGAACCGGTGGTAGCGCAAATGACGGCGACTACTCCAACCCTGAAGTTGACTCTCTGCTGAAGCAAGTATTCGCAGGCTCACACGAGGATTCCATCAAGACCCTCGAAAAGATCCAGCAGATCCTCTTTACAGAGCTTCCATCCATTCCGTTGTGGTACGCGAATACAACCTCAGGTTGGTCAGCTAATGTCGAGAACGTGAAATTCAAGTGGGACGGTGTACCGGACTACGTGAATATCACCGTGAAGTGACATATGACCACCAAAATCGTCATGAATAAATAATTCGTGGTGATTACTTCCAAAGGTGTGGCGAGCATGGCAACATGTTCGCCACACCTTTATTTTCACTTCATGTTTCGATATGTAGAAGATTCTTTTACAGCCGCATACATAATCAAATATCAATCGCACACAAAATTTGTGGGACAATGCCCAAAAAATCACGGGAAAAGAGGATTTTCTCTCCTCAATAGTGTGGCTCATGCCATTTAATGTGCCGTTTGCGCAATTTTTACCCTATGCTATCCACGTGTGCTTTAAGTAAACTCACTTACACACGCCGACCTCGTACTAGGTCGAAATCGACAGCACATTCAGCGGAGGATTCTGCTGAATTCCCCATCCCGAAGGACTTGTCCATGGCGCGCTACATCGGACGGAGGCTCCTACAGACCATCCCGGTCTTTTTCGGAGCAACGTTTCTGATCTTCGCAATGGTCTACCTGATGCCAGGTGACCCCGTTGCTGCCCTTGGTGGCGATAAAGGCCTCTCTGAGGCCGCTACTGCCCGAATCAAAGCAGAACATAACCTCGACAAACCCTTCTGGCTACAGTACCTGCTGTACCTCAAAGGCGTTTTCACCCTTGATTTTGGTAAAACATTCTCCGGTCAAGACGTCATATCGGTTATGGCACAAGCCTTCCCCGTTACCTTGCGTTTAGCGATCTACGCGCTGCTCATCGAAGCGATTCTTGGTATCGCCCTAGGCGTGATCGCAGGTATGCGACGCGGCGGCATTTTTGACTCCACCGTGCTTGTCCTCTCACTGTTGGTCATTTCTGTACCAACATTCGTTATCGGCTTCGTCATGCAGTTCATATTCGGCGTGAAACTCGGCTGGTTCCCCACAACGGTCACATCATCGGTTTCCGTTTATTCACTCACAATGCCAGCCATCGTTCTAGGCGCTGTTTCCCTAGCCTACGTCCTACGCTTGACACGTCAATCTATCTCCGAAAACGTCACCGCAGATTATGTGCGCACCGCACGCGCAAAAGGACTCCCCAACGGTCAGGTCATGCGTCGCCACATTCTGCGCAACTCCTTGATTCCTGTTGCAACATTCCTTGGCGGTGACTTAGGTTCCCTGATGGGCGGAGCAATCATCACCGAAGGTATTTTTAATATTAAAGGCGTAGGTGGCACCCTATGGATCGCCATTACTAAAGGTGAGCCTTCCACAGTTGTCTCTGTGACAACGCTGCTTGTCCTCGTATATATCCTCGCCAACTTGCTTGTTGACCTGTTATACGCCGTGCTTGACCCAAGGATCCGCTATGAGTGACCACATTCCCTCCGCGAATATCGCACGTACACGTGCTGGACAAAAGCACTACGTTTCCGACATTGATGAAACAGGCCTCGGCGCAGTTGATGCCGTAGCAGATGAATCAGCCCCTTCATCTATGTGGGGTGAAGCTTGGAAGAACCTACGCAAGAGGCCCCTGTTCTGGCTGTCATCCATCATCATTTTCTTTGCTATCATGATTTCGCTGTTCCCGCAGCTATTCACAAGTCTTGATCCGCAATTCTGCGAACTTGGAAATTCATTAAAACCAGCTACTTCAGGACACTTTTTCGGTTTCAACCGTCAAGGATGCGACATCTACGCACGAGTAATCTACGGTGCTCGCGCCTCGGTCACCGTCGGAGTTTTCACCACAATCCTCGTTGTCATTATCGGTGCTACTTTCGGCGCACTCGCAGGTTTCTTTGGCGGCTGGCTTGATTCGCTGCTCAGCCGCATTACAGACATATTCTTTGCAATCCCACTGCTGTTGGCCGCTATCGTCGTCATGCAAATGTTCAAAGAACACCGCAACGTGTGGATGGTCATATGCGTCCTCGCGGCTTTCGGTTGGACACAGATTGCCCGCATCACTCGCGGCGCTGTCCTATCAGCAAAGAACGAAGAATACGTGACTGCAGCCAAGGCCACTGGCGCTTCAAAAGCGCGTATCCTGCTCAGCCACATCCTGCCTAACTGCATGGCCCCAATCATCGTGTACGCCACAATTGCTTTGGGTACTTTCATTGTTGCTGAGGCTTCCCTGTCCTTCATGGGTATCGGTCTGCCATCATCAGCCGTGTCATGGGGTGTTGACATTTCACAAGCCCAGCAATCCCTACGCACACAACCAATGGTTTTGTTCTACCCTGCATTAGCTTTGGCGCTCACTGTTTTGAGCTTCATCATGATGGGTGACGCTGTACGCGAAGCCCTTGACCCGAAGGCGCGGAAGAAGTGAACGAGCATATGAATGACACTCCCCTCAACGATGACGCATTAGAAGCAGCCGTCACACGTACCGTCCTTGGCGAAAACGCTGAGGCAACCTCAGCACATGAGGAAACAGGCGACATTCATCCTGATGATGCGCAACCCCTGCTGAAAATCACAGACCTTGAAGTTACATTCACAACATCAACAGGTGTTGTCCCCGCTGTTCGTGGCGCTAACCTTGTCATCTACCCTGGCCAAACCGTCGCAATCGTCGGTGAGTCAGGTTCCGGAAAATCAACAACCGCTGCCGCTGTTATCGGCCTTTTGCCCGGCACAGGCAAAATCACAGGCGGTTCCATCGAATTTGACGGAAAAGACATCACAAGTCTCAGCCAGAAAGAATGGGAATCCCTGCGTGGTTCAGGTATCGGGTTAGTTCCTCAGGACCCCATGACAAACCTGAATCCTGTACTCCGCATCGGTAAGCAAGTCAGCGAATCACTGGTCGCTAACCACGTGGTACCAAAAAGCGAAGTCGGCCGCAGAGTCTCAGAACTCCTCGCTGAAGCTGGCCTACCTGACGCTGAACGACGCGCAAAACAATACCCCCATGAATTTTCTGGCGGTATGCGACAGCGTGTACTTATTGCCATTGGCATGGCTGCACGTCCAAAACTTCTGATTGCAGACGAACCTACCTCTGCTTTAGATGTCACCGTCCAACGTCGTATTCTGGATCACTTGGAAACCCTCACAAAGGACTTAGGAACAGCGGTCCTATTCATCACCCATGACCTCGGTTTAGCGGCTGAACGCGCCGAACAACTGGTTGTGATGCACCGTGGACGTATCGTGGAGTCTGGTCCCGCATTAGAGATTTTGCAGCACCCACAGCATCCGTACACGAAACGTCTGGTTTCCGCTGCCCCGTCCTTAGCATCAGCCCGTATCGAATCAGCTCATGCGCAAGGAATCTCTGTCACTGAGGAAGAACTCACCGGTTCTGGTCTGGGTTCCAGTTCCACCGAAGAAATTATCCGCGTTGAAAACCTCACCAAAGTTTTCGACGTTCGTGGTTCAAAAGGTGAAGCCAAGAAACTCATTGCAGTTGATGACGTGTCATTTGCGTTGCGTCGCGGAACAACCCTTGCCGTGGTCGGTGAATCAGGTTCAGGTAAATCAACTGCTGCGAACATGATTTTGCAGCTATTTAAGCCTACTTCCGGCAAAATCTACTTTGACGGGCAAGATACCTCGCAGATGAGCGAAAAAGAACTTTTCGCTCTGCGTCGTCGGCTACAGGCCGTATTCCAGAACCCTTACGGGTCACTGGATCCCATGTATTCGATTTTCCGTGTCATCGAAGAACCTCTGCGGGTCCACAAGTACGGGACCTTAGATTATGCACGCCAAGAAGTCGCGCGTGCTGAAAGCACAAATCGTAAGCCAGCTGAGTGGGCACAGATCCTCGTGGAAGCCGCAAACTCAGGTCGTCAGCTCACATCCCAAGAAAAACGTGATTTGGACCCACGACGTATCCGTGTACGTCGCGTTCAAGAGCTGCTGGACTTGGTTGCTTTGCCTCGTTCTGTTATGCGTCGCTATCCGAATGAACTTTCAGGTGGTCAACGTCAGCGTGTCGCTGTAGCCCGCGCTTTGGCATTAAGCCCTGAAGTTGTTATTTTGGATGAGGCAGTATCTGCATTGGATGTTCTGGTACAAAACCAGATCCTTTATCTGCTTAACGACCTGCAAGCGCAACTTGGTTTGTCTTACCTGTTCATCACGCATGACTTGGCTGTGGTCCGCCAGATCGCTGATGATGTCGTCGTCATGGAACATGGAAAACTGGTTGAAGCTGCAAGTTCCGATGATCTTTTTGCTCACCCGGTTCAAAACTACACGCGGGAACTTATTGACGCGGTTCCTGGACGTAAAATTCAGCTCAACCTCTGAGAGCTTACACCCAGTGCGGTTTGCGGAAGTTATCGAGAGTGTACTTCCGCAAACCGCACTGCTGTATCATCTGCGTATCGCCCTCACATGAGGACTCATCGTGTTCACGTCAAAACACGCCAATCGGCGTATTGCCACGGCTTATCTTCACGCACGTACGTATCGTCATACGCAGCCCACACATCCCACCATGGGCGAAAGACTTCACCGTCACGTGTTATCGCACGTTCTTTGCGGCAAGCTGCCCCTTGCTTCGCTTCCACCCAAATTACCCTGTCAGCATACTGAGCTGTTCGGGCTGTCACTATCGCGCACCCTTCAACGATGAGCGGTTGTAAAGGATTCAGTAAGCGAACAGCATCAGCTAGCTGCCTATCCCAATTCCACGTGTAATGTCCCAAACAGTTTCCCCGAGGTGCTGACATCAATAGTGGCGCTGACATCAATAAAGGCTGGCCGTGCGAACGAAAAGGTTGATGTGTTCCTGTGAGCATATGTTCAAGTGTTGCGCCACCAGATTCAAAGCCATGCCACCCGGGATACCAGTCATCTGCTCGAAGCACCTGTGCGTGTACTCCTGCCATACGCATCCCTTGGTATAAAGCATTCGTTAGCGTTGTTTTTCCAGCACCGGATTGACCTGAAATCAAAATCAACGGACGCAACCAACGTCCTTTTTTGCATCTGCCACGTACACGTTTCCCTCGCTGATGAATAGCAACAGAAAGGACATCACGTAAAACAGGGGCCGGCAGCAAAGACCCATCCCATTGATACTCAATCACCAACAACCACCGGGCATTGCCTCACATCAATAGAAATAACAACAGAACTTCCCACACTCAACACGTGTTGGGATTGCTGGGGCTGCGAAATATCAGTACCGGAAACCTGCGCCGATATGCAAAGGCCTTCTGTTTCACTGCGCAACGGATTTTCCGTGCGAATAACGACATCACCTACACGTACTTCGCTGAGGAAATATCCCCGAGCAGTGCGTACAGATAACACGACCCCCTGAATATACACTGTATCTTCTGTGAGGTTACGTGTCGCCTGAGATAAAATTTCACGTATATCTGCGTGGGAAATACATACTTTTGTACCTTCACACGTATCGGCCAGTCCGACAATTCGACATGCCACAGGCGATAAAGCCCGCCAATATGTGGGCTGTGAATCAGAAATATCCCCTGTGCCCTTATGAGAGCACGAAGTACTCTCAGCCGCATGATGCTGAGGCAGTGCGTGAGGGAACAAAGGAATATGCGGGCCGTACCCAAGGAATTCCGCAACATCTTTACGATCAGGATTTGCCCATAGTTGAGCCGGAGGTTTATAGGCAATAACCTGTCCCTCGCGCATAACCGCCACATAATCAGCAAGCGCAAATGCCTCATCCTGATCGTGCGTGACGTACACACCTGTACTGTGTGTTTCACGAAGAATACGACGAATATCTGCGCATAAGTGTTCACGCAAAGCACGATCAAGAGCTGACAATGGCTCATCCAGCAAGATCACTTGCGGCTGAGGAGCTAAAGAACGTGCCAGGGCAACACGTTGCGCTTGCCCACCCGACAGGGTTGAAATTTGCCTGTGAGCATACTGTTCCATACCGACAATACGTAGAACTTCCAACACACGTTCCCTGCGTTGTTCTCGTGTCATATGCCGTAATCCGTAGGCCACATTTCCAGCAACATTACGGTGAGGAAATAGTTGCCCATCTTGGAACATTACGCCAAATCCTCGACGATGTACCGGCACATTAACGACACTGCGGCCCTGCCAGTAAATATCACCTGTTGCCACGGGTTCAAGACCTGCGATAGCCCGCAAAAGGGATGATTTTCCTGAACCTGAAGCTCCAACGAGCGCGACAATACACCCTGCTGGAACTGTCATACTCACATGGTCAACAGCTGTTAGCGAACCATAACGTACACTCACCGACTCAAGGACAAGTCCTTCTGTTTCCCCTGCCGCATCATGAGAATCCACCAAGCCAAAAGATTCATTTCCTGATGAGGCGGCACAAATACGTGAAGTGAACACTTGAGTATCTGCTGTTTTTTCAGGCACCTGATTGGATGGGTGGGACATCACATACCTCCGGTTGTGTCAGGACGAGCGTGTTCCACGCAGACCATCATGGTTGCAGCCACCACAGCAAGTAATACCGCTGCGGCGAGCGCTACCCCTTGTTCAGCAGCGCTTGGACGAGAAATCAGGCGGTAAATGATGACCGGCAAAGTTGGGTGAGTTGGGCGCGCTAAGAATGCGGTCGCACCAAATTCACCAAGTGATGTTGCGCAAGCAAAACCTGCGGCGACTGCGCCTGCTCGAAGCACATACGACCCATCAATGGTGAACATTGCGCGTAAGGGAGTGGCCCCTAAAGTTGCTGCAGCTTCACGCAGACGCGGATCAATTGCTCGTAAAACTGGAGCGATCACTCGTACAACAAGAGGAATTGCTACCACTGCTTGCGCTATGGGAATCAAGAGGGGCCATGAACGTAAATCAAATGGTGGTTGCGTGAGCGTCACAAGGAAACCAAAACCTACTGTCACAGCAGACACACCCAAGGGGAGCATGAAAAAGGATTCCACCATATGCATGGCTGCGCGTCCCCCTGCAAAGCGTGGCTGACGGGTAACGACTAAAGACACCATCACACCGATGATGAGGGCGATACTTGCTGCTTGAATAGCGATAAGAACAGAATGTCCAAGTGCTTCGAGGGCGCTCACGCGGATTGCCGGTGAGACATCTGCTGAGCCTAAATCCAGCCAGTTTGCCCACGTGAACTGTCCGTTTCGTTGAAAAGAACGCCATATGAGGGCAAGAAGCGGGCTTAAAAGAAGGCCAGCTATAACGAGGGCAGTAATTACGAAAGGCGCGAGGTCACCTCGTGTTATTGAGTGTTCAACGGGAGCTGCACGTAACGCGAGTGCGCGTTCACCTTTTTTACGTGCGTAGCCTGCCGTAATCAAAGCAGCAGTGATAACGACAAGTTGAACAACAGATAAAACTGCTGCGCTACGTAAGTCAAGGAAAGCGGTAGTGAGGATGTAGATTTCAGATTCGATGGTCGATAAATCTGAGCCGCCGAGGATGAGGACAATTCCGAAAGCTGTCGCACAAAATAGAAAAACCACGCAAGCCACAGAAGCAATTGCTGGAAGTATGCACGGCAATGTTACTGTCAACCAGATACGTGCGGGTCGGGCACCAAGTGTGTGAGCAGCTTGAACCATACGCGGGTCAAGTCGTGACCATACTGCACCTACTGTGCGTACAACCAGTGAATAGTTGAAAAAAACCATTGCAGCGATAACTGAGGCTACACTCCCATCCACATGTAAAAATTCTAACCAGCCGCCTCTGGCGACAAGGGAACGGAAAGCAACACCAACCACAACACTCGGCAGCACGAAAGGAACCGCGACGATTGCTCGCGCAATGGCACGCCCTGGGAAACGACAGCAGTAAAGAATGTACGCACCGGGGATTCCAAGAAGGAGTGAAAGCACGGTCGCACACGTTGCCATACCAAGGGTCAGGCCGATGATCCGTAGTGTGCGTGGGCGTGAAAAAACTTCAGAGAATCCACTGAGGTCATAGGCACCTGCCTGGTCGATAAATCCTCGGGCGATAAGGGTCGCTGCTGGCCAGGCAAAAAAGATCAGCAGAAAAATAAGCGGAATGGCTATGAAAACACCCAGAATAGTAACGTGGAGTAAAGAAAAAGACAGGCGCGGCGTGCGGGTGAGTGTCTTTATGTGGGATGTGATCTGTTCCCATGTCATGACGTTTTCACCTGCCGCCTGCTCCTGTCCTTTACCTGTTTTCTTCACTGATTCTGTGCGTGTTTTACGCGGCTTTTATTAGCCTTGCACAGCGTCTTGCCACATGCGTAACCATTCTTCAGCATGAGCAGCAATGTCTTGAGCTGGGATGACAACAGGTTTTTCTGATAGCGCGCCAAATTTCACGAGATCTGCGGGCGCATGTGCTTCACTCACTGTTGGATGCATGTATGTGACGGCCGAAATTGCTTCTTGAACTTTCGGTGTGAGCATAAATGCTAAGAATTTTGCGGCGGCATCTGCATCTTTAGTGCCTTTGAGGACACCTGCGTATTCCACCTGTCGGTAGCAGGTTGCGGGTAAGGAAGCTGTTGTCGTGTCATTACCATCTTTTGTTACCGAGAAAGCAGGGGAAGAACCATAGGACACCATCATCGGGTAAGGCCCAGCTCCTTCACCTGCAGAGTAGTCAACAGCGAAAGCATCTGACCAGCCTTGCGTCACTTTCATTCCGTTATTTTTTAATGATTTCCAGTATTGAATCCAGCTTTCTTGGCCGTAGTGGGCGATTGTGGCCAGCATGAAAGCCATACCTGGGGTTGAAGTTGCAGGGCTCATTGCTACCAGCATGTCTTTGTATTCGGGGGAGGCAAGGTCCTCAAAGGTTTGTGGCGGGGTGAGTCCTTTATCTGCGAACCATTTTTTGTCAAGATTGACGCATACATCACCTTCATCAATGGGGATCAGACCGTTTTCACCTGTGAAATTCAAGGTTTTATCCGGTGATTGGACCGTGGTAGGAGCAATCACATCTTTCCCGGCTAAACGGTAGGACACGGTGTTGTCTAGCCCGTACACGACATCTCCCAGCGGCGCGTCTTTTGATAGGACCAGTTGGTTTGCTAGTGCGCCGCCGTCACCTACCGCATGAATTGTGACGTTAATACCTGTTTCTTTAGCAAATTCATCAAGTAATTCTTGAGGGAAATCGAATGAGTCATGTGAGACAACAACGATAGATCGTTTTCCGCTTACTTGATCTGCGGTCGCAGATTGGGCTGATTGGTGCGCACCACCTGTGGATGTGGAACAGCCGGCGAGGGCCAGCACTGCCGTTGCGAGTACTGCTCCTGTGGCGCTTAATTGGTATGCGCGATACCTGAATGTGTTTTTCATTGAGAATTCCTCCTCTGCATAAGCGGGAGGGGTTCAGTCACACGAATATGACCAGAGATTGCGACTTCCTACGCCGGTACTAACCGGTTCAGGTGTAAGGGTCTGCGTTCGCACTCTCAGCTCCCTACCAATGCTGGTGGGTGCTCCCCTGTCTTGCTCTTTGAGTCTAGCAAGTCCCTACACAGACTCATAGCCTGTTCACCCAATTACAGATGTGTCATATGGCGCAGATAATCATTCAGGCCCTTTTCTAGGCTTTCCTTATCTGTACAGCTATTCACCATCAAGTAAGAAGATAAGGAAGCGCGCCCACAGATTCTGCTTAAGTCATTCACAGGTATTTCTCATACTTGCACTGTACTTTTCCTATGAACTCAGGGAAATCCCTGAAGAAACATCCGCTATCAGGGTAATCCCTTATAGCGCACCTCGTTACCGTTCAGTTAGTCTGAATGACAGGAAAGAAACCACTATGCGTGACATCAGCCATGTGTATGTCTCGCGTACTATTGAAGGAAGAACACATGTCAAACCCTTACGCAGCGCCTACACCGGATAACAACCACGACGTGGAAACAACTGCTCCAACAACAAGCGCGCAAGCCCAACCTTCTGCTTCTGAAACTGCTTACGAGCAACCACAGTACGGACAGGCCGCACCTCAACCTGAATACGCACACAGCGCACCTCAAACGCCTTACGGACAACCGCAATACGGCCAGCCCCAATATGGGTACACCCAACCGATTTACACCACCCCTAGCCCAAACTATGTGGATGTTGAATCCTTAAAATCAAATGCCACAATTGCTTTCATCTTGTCCCTCTTAGGGATTATCGGCATCATCCCCTTTATCGGCCCTATCATCGGATGGGTGTGGGGTAGCAGTATCGTAAATAAGGCCATCGCTGCAGGTATTCCTGTTGAGGCAGTTCAGCAGGCAAAATGGGCGAAAATCCTCGGCATTATCGGTGTTGCTCTGTGGACATTCCTCATTATCCTCCTCATAGTTTTCACCTTTATTTTCATTGTCACATTTGCAAGCCACGCCCCCATGTGGATGCACTGATTTTCAGCGCCACACTCTCTGTGCCCGAGTTACGTTTTCCTGCGTTACTCGGGCACCATGTTTTAGCCCCCTCTCCCCACGGGACACTCCCATCACCGATGCGGGGGCGACAAGAACATTTTCCACATGCCTGGCCCCTCACGGGACAGTCCCATCACAGTGGGGACACTCATTTTCACAGCTCGCCACACCTCACCCGCACCCTACTTGCAACACACTTTTACGTCATACCCATCTGAAACGCGCTACCCCTCAGATTCTTTTCATTCGCGCAGACACAGCGAACTCACATACTCTTGTCCTATGACACCCGCTCCTTTCGCCAGCCCTCAACGTTCACATGAGCGCACTATCCGACGACGCGTCGGCACAGACGAAGAACTCATTTCATCTTTACATCGACTCGACAATCGAAACTACGGCTCCTATAAATCAGTAATTGGCACATGGGATTACGGTGATTTCACTATCGCGATTGACCACATTCAAGCGGATCCTTATGCGCCGCCTTCATCTGTGCGACTACTGGCCAACCCTTCACATATGGGACTACCCGATGAATCCTTAGCAAGCCACCATGCTCGCGTCGCCACCGCCGACTTCCTAATTCGTACTTTCATAGCAAAACTAGGTGCGCACAATTCTCAAGGTGCCATACATATTGCCCGCATCGGACAAGAAATCCTTCAACGCTCCACAGCAACTGTTACTTCCGATCGCGTGGAAATTCGTTTCCAGGTGCAACTGCCTGCACGTGGCCGAACAATTATGGGTCACGCTGCCGCGCGTCTTTTTGACGAAGATATCCCTGATCTTGCTTTAGATTTATGTGACTTTATCTCTGACAATGCTGACGTTCACAAAAAAACCGCGGACCTACTCACTCACATCCACACATACCTTGACCACCAGCATCTGCAAACAGAACTGACCCGAAAAAAATGGGTAGCTTTTATTGCTGATGGCGCGATGCTTGCCCGACGCAGCGGTGTTTCACAGGAGCCCTTAGCAGATGGCGTTCCCTTTACGTCTCCCGACACGTTACGCGCACATGTTGACCTCCCTTACGCAGGTCGCATTAGCGGAATGGCAATCCCTGAAGGAGTCACCATCATCGTTGGCGGTGGCTACCACGGGAAATCCACTCTTTTATCCGCAATACAACGCGGCGTATACGCGCATATTTACGGTGACGGTCGTGAACTAGTCGCAACACTTCCTGATGCCATGAAGGTACGGGCCGCAGATGGGCGAGCCGTTACCGGCGTGGATGTGTCCCCTTTCATTAGTCACCTTCCGGCGGGCACAGATACACGAGATTTTTCAACCGTCAATGCTTCAGGCTCCACCTCACAAGCCGCAGCGATTATGGAAGCTATCGAATTTAACGTTCCTGTGCTGCTATTAGATGAGGACACGTGCGCAACTAACCTGCTGATTCGTGACTCGCGTATGCGGGCACTGGTCGAAGCTGACCGTGAACCGATCACCCCTTTCGTTGATCGAGTCAGATCTTTTGCTCACGATTACGGGGTATCAACGATTATGGTGATGGGTGGTTCAGGGGATTATCTTGATGTGGCCGATCATGTCCTCATGCTCGATACCTACCACTGCTACGACGTGACCAATCGGGCACGCGAAGTAGTTACACAGATGCCGCGACCTGTCACGCACCTCGATGTCGCAGATATTTCGCTGGCACGCACACCTTTACGTTCACGCGGTTCAGGTGATAAACCACGAACAAAAGTCAGCGGGACAACACATATTCAGCTCGATAAGCAAAATGTTGATTTATCAGATCTGGAACAGATAGTCGATCAAGGCCAAACTGAAGCTATCGCATGGGGCATCCGGATGGTGCTTGAACATCTCGCAGACGCTAAAACCCCCTTATCTGAACTGTTAGTTCGTATGGAACGGCTCATAAATTCTGAAGGTTTAGATACATTAACCAAAGCCGGAGCACGACCCTATCCGGCATTTTTAGCTAGACCACGCCGCGTAGACCTTGGAGCTGCAATCAGTCGGGTACGGCATTTGACATTGGTACGACACGACATCTAAGAAAAGCAGGTGCAGGAACTGTACCCGCTTCCTTCAAAGATATTTATTGTGAGTATTAATCCTTGATTTACCTCAAAGGAGGCCACCCTCACGAATTAAAGAACAGCACAGCCTCAGGGAATATTCAGGGGCGCTTCAGGGGCTACCCTACTATCATTTCAAACGTTTATGACATGCAATAGTACACATGAGTATTACACCAGTTGTACGTTTACAGTCAGTATCGAAAATCTACGGTTCCGGTGAAGCACAAGTCATCGCTTTAGATAATGTCAGTGTCGACTTTGCTCCACGTGAATTCACAGCCATCATTGGTCCCTCTGGATGCGGTAAATCAACAATGCTGCACACCCTGGCAGGCCTCGACCATGTCACCAGTGGAAGTGTTACCGTTGATGGAGTAGCCCTCGATAGCCTCAATGACAATGCTTTAACAGAGCTTCGACGCGACCGTATTGGATTCATTTTTCAAAGCTTTAACCTAGTCCCTACCCTTGATGCTCAAGCAAATATTTTGCTACCACTACGCCTAGCAGGACAAAAAGCTGACAATCAATGGTTCCAATCCATTGTTAAAATTCTTGGCCTTGAAAAACGCCTCACACACAGGCCCCATGAATTATCCGGCGGGCAACAACAACGTGTAGCTGTCGCACGGGCACTCATATCACGCCCAGCCGTACTTGTCGCTGACGAACCAACAGGTAACCTCGATTCACAAGCTTCCCGTGAAGTGCTCGGACTTTTACATTCTGCCGTGAAAGAACTCAACCAAAGCGTCATCATGGTGACTCACGACCTTACATGCGCCGAAGCTGCCGATCGTGTACTCGTCATGCGCGACGGCCACATCGTAGAGGATATGCGTCACCCACAAGCTGAAGCATTGCAGGAGGCTTTACGATGAATCAGCTCCTACGAGCAAATCTGCGCACCCACGCACGCCGTTACATTGCCACTGGACTTGCCGTTGTTATTTCAACCGCTTTCATTATGACGTGCTTATCTTTAGGCGCAGGATTACAAAACTCTTTAACCCAAAGAATTACTGATCGTTACCACAGCACTGCTGCTATCGTCTCTTACTCAGTCGATAGTTCCCACGAAAATTCTGCTTTCAAGGACATGGATCAAGTCGCAGATGCCATACAAACTATCGACGGTGTGAAAAATATTCACAAGTACTGGATGTTCCCAGCTTCTGCCATAACAGGAGAGGAAAAATTCCCAGTATTTTTAACAACTCTTGCGACCGAACCTTTCACTCAACCGCACATTGTGGAAGGAAAAGTACCAGCCAAAGCCTCAGAAATCACTATAGACAGCGCACAAGCTTCCTCTTTCAACCTTCACGTGGGTGACAGCCTCACCATAACTATTGACAGTGCCGGCGTACAAGCAGCAAAAAACGTCATGACCATCAGTGGTATCACCAAAGAGCCACTGGGAGCCTTTCCTTCAGCGGTGGTCTTACCTGAAGGCGCCAAGTTAATTCTCGGCTCATTCCAACCCCACGAGTTACTCATATCCGACGGAAATGTTCAGCCCAGTGCTGATACGCAAAAAAACCTTGTTGAACGTATTGAAACACGACTGGGAAAAAATAGCGGATTCACCGTACAAACAGCACACGCTGCTTTAGAAAAGGAGTTAGAACAAGCACGTATGGGTGGTAATACATCCTTGGCTATGATCCTTGTATTCCCACTCATCGCCGCAGCCGTCGCCATTATCGTCGTGAGCACAACTTTCCAAGTGGTCATGACTCAACGCCGCCGCGAGTTTGCTTTACTGCGAGCAATTGGGGCGAAAACTCGGCAAGTACGATCCCTGGTCATCTGTGAAGCAGTGATGATCGGAGTTATTTCTGCTCTCATTGGCGTACTCTGTGGCGCAGCACTCGGGGCAGGTATTCTGGCTTACTTTGACCTCGTTCACTTGAGTCTTTCAACCTTATTCCCCGTCACCTCAATGGTTATTACGTGGGCGAGCGCAACATTCGTGACATTACTTGTTGCTTTACGTCCCGCACTGAATATGGCGCGTATTTCACCTGTAGCAGCACTGTCACCTCTGGAAAACTACAATACAGAAGCCAAAAAATCACGCCGCATATTCCTCATAATATTCACTCTGGTTTTTCTGGCCTCTGCCGCTTCAATGTCCTGGTTCGCTTTTAGCAGTACCAACGATCATGCTTTCATTTTCGCGTTAGCCAGTGGCTTCGTGGCCCTGATCGCCTCAATGATCCTATGCGCCGCCCTACTTCCCTACGTCGCATACGGTTTAGGGCGATTGACCCGCGGAATCATCCCCCAGATAGCACGTGAAAATATCATCCGTTCAACCGGACGTTCAGGAGCAACAGCGGTTGCCATCACCATTGGTGTCACCCTCATGACAATGATGGCTTTAGGCGCGTTCTCTGTACAAAAAACCCTGATTACTGAGGTTGACACGCAACGCCCTTACGACCTTAATGTGTCCACAGAAAACACAGAAATCAGCAGTGACCTACAACAACGTATTGCAACAACTCGCGGTGTTCAAGTAACTGTCCCTGTACGTCAAATCAACGCCACACTGTCGCAAGCACACAAACAGTCAGATGCTGAGGTCATGCAATTCATCCTGCGTGGCTATCCTGATTTGAATTCCGTCGCACATTCACCTGTAGAACCAATAGCGGATGATACTGTGCTGCTACCTGACATGGATTTTCACGTAAATGATGGCGATAAAGTCACAGTGTGCGTCACCGAGAATACATGCGCAACACTCACCGGGCATATTCAAAAAAACGTGTACGACGGGGTTCTGCGCGTATCAGAACGCACACTCACATCATTAAGCCCCCAGGCTCCAGTCGGCATGGTTATTGTGAAACTGGCATCTGACGCGGACGCTATCACCGTTCAATCAGACTTAGCTTCCATTGATTCCTCATTATCAGTTGATGGAGCCGCCATTGAACGCGCCATGTACATGAAAATAATTCACGTTATTTTGATGATAGTCCTCGGATTGCTAGGGATTTCCGTTATCGTCGCACTGGTAGGTGTCACAAACACCCTGTCCTTATCCGTACATGAAAGAACACGTGAAAATGGGTTGCTTCGTGCCCTCGGTATGAAACGGAAAGATATGCGCTGGATGCTGGCCGTTGAAGCCCTGCTTATCGCCTGTGCTGCAACGCTGACCGGCATTATCTTGGGCACGGGATTTGGTATCGCAGGTGTGTACGCTTTACCAATATCTACTGACCATACCCTCATTGTTTTCCCGTGGGGCATCGTTGCAGGTATGTCGGCTTTAGCTATCGGTGCCGCATTGGTGGCTTCATGGTTGCCAGGCCGCCGAGCTTCACGAACCAGCCCAGTGGAAGCATTGGCTCATGAATAACTGGTGAGGTGACGGAGTGGCGACGCGGTAGCATGATGGAACAATGGCGCGCTAGCGCACCATCTTGAAGCACAAGCTCTTTCGCCACTCCCAACCTCGTGAAACAGCTGAAGCGTCATCTTGCAACAAAATCCCTTTCAGACAACCTCATGAAAGGGCTAGGCGCTGCCCTGAAGTAAAAGCACAGATGAGCGAGGAGGCGGGGCGGGTGTGTGGCACAATGGCAAGCCACACACCCGCCCCCGCATATTCGCCTCACCACTCACAGTCGGCCACCTCATGAACATTCAATGCCCCACACATGGCACCCTAGAAGACGATGACACTTTCACATTCCTTTACTGCCGAACACCAACCGATACAGGTTCACCCCCACAACGCGGCACACCCACCTCAAGCGCGTAAGAAAACAGGCTACCGAGTACGCGATATTCACGGTGACCATTTTGACGACCCGTGGGACTGGCTGCGCGACAAAAATAACCCTGAAGTCATTGCTCATATGGCAGCAGAAAATACGTGGACAGATCACGTATGCGCACCGATACGTGATTTCAGTGACCGTATTGCCAACGAAATTCGTTCTTTCACAGTCCTCACAGATGCTACTGTCCCTATCCGATACGGCCATTACTGGTGGTTTTCCCGCTGGAATAAAAACCAGCAATATCGCACACACTATCGCCTGTATGCCTCAGCACATCAGGACAGGCCCCCTCAAATTGACGCACACTGCGTCGGAGCGCAAGAAGAACTAGTCCTCGACGAAAATGCTCACAGCTTCGGTCATGAATATTTCCGCCTGGGTGAGCTTATTCCCAGCCCATGCGGTCGTTTTGTGGCATGGTCATGTGATACTTCAGGAGATGAACGATGGGATTGGACAATTCATGAGCTAAGCACAGGACGTGTGATTGACACGACCATAACAGGAACAGGTACAGGTTTTGCTTGGTCATCTGATTCATCCGCTTGTATTTATACCCGCGTTGACCACGCATGGCGCCAGCATGAAGTATGGGTACACACCGTAGGGGATCAAGCCCAAACAGATCGCGTGTTACTTCATGAAGATGATGAAGGTTTTGACCTGTGGTTTTCCCCCTCACCTGATCCTGCGCATGTAGCTATCCATGCGACCTCACCCACAACAGGACAAGCATGGCTGTGGTACACAGATCACCCATATACGCCACCACTGTGCATCACCCCGCGTGAAAAAGATGTCATGGTCACCGTTGAGCCTGCGGGCGATCATCTGGTCCTCGTTCACACGCGGCATAACCAAGAAGGCACCGTCGCACTTGCCCCTCTACCTATGGCCCAACCCGCCGGTCACACGCAAAACACACGCCCCTTTGCCTCACCTGATACCTGGGTTACTTTACGTGAAGCCGGGGCCGGCGAGCGCATACTTGACGTTGAAGCCTACCGTGATTTCCTTGTTCTTTCTTTACGTTCAGGTTCACTGCCACATGTTGAATACTGCCAACGACTCAGCCCACCTCAGGTAAAGAAAGGTCATCGCCTACAGGACATATGGGGGCAGTGGACACGGATCTCCACTGATTCACCTGTGCGCACACTCATGCCCAGTCATTGTGGCCCATTCGATACACGTTCTTTACGTATCGCGCATCACAGCATTACTGTGCCGCCCACATGGGAACTTATCACCCCATCTACAGGCGAACGCGTCCACTTGAAAACACTGGAAGTACCTCATTGGGATCCTTCTGATTTCGTAGAACAACGTGTATGGGTTCAGGCACGGGATGGAAAAACACGTATTCCTGTCACCATTGTTTATCCGAAAGATGCCACACCTGATGGCTCACATGCGGCTTGGTTGCACGGGTACGGTGCCTATGAAGTCAGTTTCGATGCCGAATTTGATACGGGCCTACTGCCTGCCCTGACACGCGGAGTCATTCATGTGATTGCGCATGTGCGTGGAGGCGGTGAATGCGGACGCGCATGGTATGAGGACGGGAAGAAAAGCTCAAAAATTCACTCATTCACAGATTTTCTGGATGTCGCACAATGGCTCATTGACACAGGTTGGGCGCATCCAGATCGTCTGATCGCGCAGGGGCGTTCTGCCGGCGGCCTGCTCATGGGGGCGGTTATGAATGAAGCTCCTCAGCTTTTCCGTGTCGTCTTAGCTGGGGTTCCTTTCGTTGATGCTCTCACCACTATTTTGGATGCTTCGTTGCCGCTGACATCTGGCGAATGGGAAGAATGGGGTAATCCGATAACGGACCGGCACATATATGAGCTTATGCGAGCGTACTCTCCATACGAGAATGTACGTGATCGCGTAGCTTATCCTGCGTTAATGGCGACCACATCTATGAATGACACTCGCGTGTTTTTTGTTGAACCAGCGAAATGGGTGCAGCGAATACGTGAGGCAACGATTTCTGACCCGCTGCTTTCACCTGTTGTTTTACGGACAGAAATGGTTGCTGGTCACGGTGGTCCATCTGCACGTGAGGAACGGTGGAAAGCGCGGGGTGAAGAATCATCTTTTGCGCTTTCGCTCGTAGGTATCCGTCATTAGTTTGCTGCGTTATCGTAAACTTTGCCTGTAAAACACGGATGACAAAGCAAGGAAAATCACAGAAAGGCTACGATTTCCCTATGACACTGACAGTAGCGGTTGATGGCTCATCTTTAGGGAACCCAGGTGCTGCAGGATGGGCGTGGGTACTTTCTGAGCAATGTTGGGATGCAGGCGGCTGGGAAATTGGGACAAATAATTTAGGTGAACTCAACGCCATTCGTGAACTACTCCGTGCCACGGAAGCTGCCGGACTTGCCGACCAGCCACTGCATATCCTCGCCGATTCACGCTACGCCATTGACGTGGTGACAAAATGGCGGCACGGGTGGAAGAAAAACGGCTGGAAAAAATCCGACAAACAACCCATTAAGAATCTGGAACTTATTCAAGATATTGACGTACTGATCGCAGGACGCACAGTGGAGTTTACGTGGGTGAAAGGCCATGCTGGTCATCCTTTAAATGAACAAGCTGATGCGCGTGCGCGAGCTTGTGCTCAGGCCTATCAGGATGGCACTGAGCCGCCAACTGGCCCTGCTTTCCGCCATTTTTCAACGCAAACCCCGGGTAGCCTCGCAAATATTGACTCTCAGATCACAAGTCCTCATTCACACGTGCCCGCACCAGCCGATGACGCTTCCTCAAAAGAAGTATCAGTGCAGGCTTGCTCGAAAGCAGATGACGATATGCTTCGCGTTATCCGTGACACGCATACGTTGTTCTTACAAGCGTGGATTAATGGGGATCAAGACGCTGTGAATCAGTTGTGCGCTCCACGCTGCCATCGTGTGTGGCCCAATGGTCAGGTAACAGAAAGTATGAGTGGTCCTGTTCCTTCGTCGTTATCTGTTGGTCGAGTGGATGTGCGTCCTCTTGGTGAAAGCGCGTGGTTGGTGTGTCACCGTATTCAGTGGGACTCAGGTTCGGCTTTCGATCTCGCTGTGTGGGAACAGAAAAAATCACATGATACGCCTTCTTTGGGGCGCGCAGATATCCCGACTTCACGACCTGTGTATTTAGTTCACTATCAATCCACACCCATTACTTTGTCCTGATTTTCCCCTCACTGACACGTTAGGTTTACGTTATGCGCACCTCAACATATCGGCAGCATGGATGCACCATTCACGAACACCGTTTCACTGTTCCTTTAGATCACCGTGCTCAGGCTCATACTGCTTCTGGTACCGCTGAACAAGAATCAGCAAAGGCAACGTCCATTCGGCCTACCCACAATGAAAGCATTGAAATTTTTGTTCGTGAAGTAGTCCCAGAAGGCGGCGAAAACTTTCCTTACCTGTGTTATTTACAAGGCGGACCTGGCTATGGTTCACCGCGGGCCGGTGATTTCCGTGACGGATGGTTAGGGTTCTTGCTGAAAAAATACCGTCTGGTCCTTCTGGATCAGCGCGGCACCGGACAATCAGGTCGTTTAGATGCGCGTAGCCTATGTGAAGATGATCGTTTCAGGACATCTGATGGGAACCTTGACGCGCAAGCTTTAGCGGATTACCTCATGTTTTTCCGTCAAGATCAGATTGTCTACGACGCAGAATACGTGCGACACGCATTGGCTGGCGGCAAACCTTGGACCACGTTGGGGCAAAGTTTCGGCGGATTCATTACCACATCATACTTGTCGTTAGCTCCCGAGGGTTTAGAGAAGTGTTTTATCACCGGTGGTCTACCAGGATTTACCCATGTCGATGACATTTACCGCCTCACATATCAACAGACAGCTGCACGTAACCGCATGTACCTGCGTATGTACCCTTCAGATGAACGTACTATCCGCGAAATAGCTGCTCATGTGCGTGACACGGAAGAATTCTTACCTACAGGTGAACAATTAACTTCTGACCGTTTCCGTATGATTGGTCTGGGGCTTGGTACTCAAACACGTACAGACATGCTGCATTACCTACTTGAGGGGCCGTGGGTAAATATTCGAGGGCAGCGACGTTTATCGCATCAATTCCTTGAAGATATCTCCAACGAGTTAGCTATCGCCCCCATGTACGCGGTTCTCCATGAAACTATTTATGCTGGAACAATCCGTGACATATCTGACCGTGCAACAGGCTGGTCTGCTGATCGTTTAGCTCAGCAAATCCGTGGCTTTGTTCCTGATGCTGACCCGTTAGATATGGGCGAACCTTATTATTTGACCGGTGAACATATGATGCGTTCTCTGTATCAGACCTGCCCTGCACTGCAACCTTTCGCTGAGGCTGCCGACATTTTGGCTCAGCGTACAGACTGGCCCTGCGTGTATCGTCCTGAGGTTTTGGCTGATAATGATATTCCTGTAGCAGCAACCGTGTACTACGACGACATGTTTGTTCCACGGGAACTGTCAATGGATACTGCGGCGCTCATTCGTGGGACACGCACATGGGTTACTAATGAGTATCAGCATGATGGTCTACGGGCTTCTGGTACACGTGTCCTCGAATATATGGCCTCGCTCTTGGAGGATTGATCGTATCGGACGTATCGCTCCTTTGTTGGCTTGTGATCGTC
Organism: Schaalia sp. lx-260; assembly: GCF_021083645.1. GTDB lineage: Bacteria > Actinomycetota > Actinomycetes > Actinomycetales > Actinomycetaceae > Pauljensenia. The sequence continues at coordinate 164,762 of NZ_JAJNRQ010000004.1, forward strand.
ACTGGGCTGGCTCCAGCCGGCCCAGATTTCACGGCTTTATGCCGGAATCTGTCCACGCTGTGTTCATGTATCTGCTTTTTGTTTCTTTCCAGCAGCGCTCAGCAGATAACACCGGTAGTCTTTTCTATAAATGCTTATATGAACCCCTCCTACAACTGACGGAGAGATGATGAGTACCTTGTCTTTGCCTTTAACTTCAGCGGCTGTCCGTGATTTTGTCGCCGAAAACCCGCAGGCTCTTAAAGATGCAGCAGCGGCTGCAGGCACTGTTTTCGCCTGGTATTCCATGCCTGATTTCGTGCGTTCGCGTTCTCTTCGTTTCATCGCTAAAACTGCTGTACTTGCAACGCAAGTAGTGGTTGCTCAGCGTAGTGTGGCAAATCAGACCTGCGCAGATCCTTGGTTAGAGGACGTGGAAGAAGAACATGTTCCCGATACTCCTACGGATTCCTCAGATGTCTTACAGGCAGAGCACTCCGATTCTGAAACTTCTCATGAGTGTGGCTGCTCGCACGATCAAAGCGTGTGCTGCAGTCAGGATTTACCTGAAGATTTCATGTCACAGGTAAAAGAAAATCCTTTGCCTTTTGTTGCTGCTGGCCTTGCCCTTACAGGTGCGGGTATTGCTGCCTCTGTTGCTGGTGAAAAATGGCTGTTCCGTCGCGCAGAACGCCGTCGATTCTCTGGAAAGAAGCTGGCTCATACTGCGCAGGCCCTGCCTTTGGCTCTGCTCACTGGCGCCTGTTCTTTAGCTGCGAATGCTTTCCTCAGTAATTGCGCATACGATCAGGATTAGCCTCAAATCTTGAAGGCTTGTGCTCCCATTTATCCATCATGTGACGCTGCTCGTGAAATAGCTGCATGAACGCACAATATCGTGTATGCGTTTATCGCCTCATATCCGCGGTGCGCGTGGCATACAGGTGAGGATTCCACATTTTTCTTTGTTACTTTGACGGTGAAGAATATCAAGCAACGCAACCCTGCATGATGTGTGAAGCTCTAAGGCTGCTGGGCGTTAGGCTGAGGGAAACACAAGCGCCACACACTACGAATACATGTGACCTACATGAAAGGCAAAGCAGTGAACGAACCGGTATTTGAAGCGATTAACTGGAACCGCATCGAGGACGAGAAAGATCTTGAGGTCTGGGATCGTTTAACCGGTAACTTCTGGCTCCCTGAAAAGGTGCCGTTGTCTAACGATATTGCTTCGTGGAAAACATTGACTCCTGAAGAACAACAAATGACGAATCGCGTATTTACCGGTTTAACTTTGCTTGATACTTTGCAGGGCACAGTTGGTGCTATCTCATTGATTCCTGACGCGCGCACACCTCATGAAGAAGCTGTACTCACCAATATCGCGTTCATGGAATCTGTTCACGCAAAGTCTTATTCGTCGATTTTTTCCACCTTACTGTCAACGGAAGACATTAATGCGTCTTTCCGCTGGTCAACAGAAAATGAGGCTTTGCAACGTAAAGCAGAAATCGTGAAGTCCTACTATGAGGGTAATGATCCCGAAAAACGGAAAGTCGCGTCCACGATGCTGGAATCTTTCCTGTTTTATTCCGGTTTCTATGCTCCAATGTACTGGTCATCACATGCGAAGCTAACGAATACTGCTGATCTGATTCGGTTGATTATCCGTGACGAGGCCGTTCATGGTTACTACATTGGTTACAAGTACCAGCTTGCTGTAGCGGAATCATCTGAAGAACGCCAACAAGAACTCAAAGACTACACCTTTAGTTTACTTTTTGAACTGTATGAAAACGAAGAACAATACACAGAAGATCTGTACGATCCGCTGGGCTTAACCGAAGATGTCAAGAAATTCCTGCGCTACAACGCGAATAAAGCATTGATGAATCTAGGGTATGAAGCTTTATTCCCATCAGATGAAACAAATGTGAATCCCGCGATTTTAGCCGCACTGTCACCAAATGCAGACGAAAATCATGACTTCTTCTCTGGTTCAGGATCCTCATATGTTATTGGTGAAATCGTTGATACAGAGGACGAGGACTGGGATTTCTGATCGACACGCAACGCGGTAGCGAACAAGTGACGAATGCATTACCTGTCCACCTGCTTTTCATTACGAAAATGCGGTGGTCAGGTACGTATATTTGCCACGTATCATAGAGGGAAGTCATTGTGGAAAATCAGCTGGATAAATGCGGTGATACCCTGACCATTACCCACTGGAACCAATGGCGTAGCAAACGCACACAGGCCCTGAAGGAACCCCACGGCTGGTTATCATTGACATCACTGACCTGGCTATCAGATATTCCTTCACCCATACCTCATTTCCCAGGTTTATGGTCTGTCATTTTTTCACCGGAAAACAACGTATTCATTGTGAACGTTCATGCGGATAGTGATACAGAATTTTTCCGTGATGGTATGCCTGTGCGTGAGGCAACATTCGTGTTATCACGGGGCGAATCCGATATGTCACTGAGCTACAAAGACCAAATCGCGGAGGTTGCGCAGCGAGGCGAAGGCTCCCTCATCCGCATACGCGATCCACATTCTGCCCTGCGCACGTCATTTACCGGTGTCCCTGTCTGGGATTTCACTCCCACATGGATTTGCCCGTGTGTGCCGATGTGGGATGAGGAAACTTCAGTAATTACTGTGACCAGTGCTCAAGAAAATTTAACGACATCCCTTACTCGTGTGGGAACTGTCCGCGTTTCTTTACCTGATGGCTCACACATTACTTTAACTGTGACTGGCAGTGTCAATGAGCCTTCCGTTATTTTCCACGATCACACAAATGGTGTTGATACTCCACTGTGGCGTGTAGCCCCTCTTGTGTACTGCACATCTGAGGGGAATATTTCAGGCGACCAATGGTTTATTAATTTCAATTGTTCCCAAGTATTTCCCAGCCATTTCACACCTTTTGGCACATGCCCTATGCCACCAGCAGGCAACAAAATTCCCCTGCGAGTAGAAGCAGGTGAGAAATCACCAATCCTGTCGTAAAAAACCTTCCTGTAGGCCCACCAGAAGCTCTGCCGAATTCTTTTACCTAGGGAGCACACATGAAATGCGTAGCTTCCATTCCGATACGACACCCACGAAAGTCCTCGTTTACAGTACGGATAATCGGAAGTACAGCCCATATCTTCAGTTTTATATTTTTGAGGCACATACGGAACATACCCGTCACAGTTTCATGTCCTACACCCCATGATTGATGAGGAGCAGAGCGCACACAAGCACGCACTCCTACTGAACCATTAAGAAAAGTCACACACACTGTTTTTATAGGCACATTTCAGCAAAGCGCCACATTTCAATGATTTTGCTGAAAATAAAGGCGAAAGAAGGGAAATACAAAAACTTTACCGACAGATTTTAGGTTCAGAATACACCTCAATGTGGACTTGACCGTTAGACTGGCGGTGGGCCAAGTGTCAACATATGACTACGATAGTCAGATACACCCAGTGTAAGGAGACGAGATGAGCATCTTTGACCGCTTCGAAAACGCAGTCGAACGCGGACTCAACGGCGCTTTCTCGCGCGTATTCAAATCTGGAATAAAAGCAGTTGATATTAATTCAGCTATCCGGCGCGCACAAGACGAAAACCTTCACGAAGTCTCCACTGATCGCACAGTCACACCAAACCATTTCCTCGTGCGTCTTTCCTCCTCTGATCTAAGCAATCTCAGTCATGATCTTGATGCACTCGCCGCAGAATTTGCTGAACAAGCCACTCAACACGCTTCCGCCAGTGGATACGCGCTTCTTGGGCCTATTTCTGTCGAATTTTTCGCAGACGAAACAGAAACAACCGGCCATCTCACCGTGGAAGCCTCCAGCGTACGCGGCCATGTTGCGCCAGCAACAAATGTGGCACCGTCACCCGAACACCCCATTGTTGAAATTGATGACCGCCGGTGGCTACTCACAGAAATCGTCACTGTTATCGGGCGAGGCTCTGAATGTGACATCGTTGTGAACGACACTGGCGTGTCACGTCGTCATCTTGAACTTCGTATTACCCCCACCGGAGTAATTGCCACAGATCTCGGCTCAACAAACGGAACTTTCGTTGAAGGACACAAGATTGACGCCGCCACACTGGTAGACGGAAATGAAATCGTCATTGGCCGCACCCCTATCCTCTTTTGGACACATACCAGTGAAAGTGAGTCGCATATATGACATCTGATCTCACATTCACAGTCTTACGTTTAGGATATTTGGCTCTCATGTGGATCCTTGTCCTTGGGGCTGTTTCTCTTTTACGCCGTGACATTTTCGGCACAATCGTCCTGCCTCGCGGTAAAGGACGAAAAGATCACGACGCGCGACGACGCGAATCCCGTAAAGACCGCCGCAATGCTGATCGCAAAGGCCACATTTCAACTCCACATAACTTGCTGGTTACTTCAGGGTCACTTGTTGGAACCCTTATCCCACTGGGTTCTTCCCCTATTGTCATTGGCCGCTCACACGCGTCCACACTGGTCCTCGAAGACGAATACGCATCTGGCAGCCACGCACGTTTAACACCTGATAATCAGGGGAACTGGTGGATCGAGGACTTAAATTCACGTAACGGAACAATTGTTGATGGGGAAAGACTAGTTGACCCTCGACAATTACAGATGGGACAGACCGTACACATCGGTCAAACCACACTGGAGTTGGTGAGGTAGCAATGGTCTCCGATGTCGTTGAATTTAATTGTGCTGCTCGTTCTGATGTAGGCCTACTGCGGGCAAGTAACCAAGACTCCGCTTACGCTGGCTCTCACCTGCTGGTCCTTGCTGACGGAATGGGCGGCCATGCGGGAGGCGACATTGCTTCCTCTGTAGCAGTAGCACATTTCGCGCCCCTCGACACGGACACGCACCCCGCTGACTCTTTACTGCCTTTACTGAATAAAGCCCTCGCGCAAGCTCATGAAGACCTCACTGAGCGTTCCCACCTTGATCCAGAACTCATAGGTCTAGGCACAACAGTCATAGCCCTCATGCGTTCCGGTAATAAACTGGCAATGGTTCATATCGGAGACTCGCGCGCATACCTACTCAGGGACCATGCACTTGTGCAAGTCACTACGGATCACTCGTTTGTCCAATACCTCGTAGACACTGGGCAAATCACGAAAGAAGAAGCTGAGCATCACCCGCAACGTAACGTTGTGATGCGTATTCTCGGTGATTCCGACACCGATTCCACGCCGGATGAAACAATTCGTGAAGCTGTCATCGGTGACCGTTGGCTGTTGTGTTCAGATGGTTTAAGCGGTGTCGTCTCTGACGAAACTATTGCCAATGTTCTTGCAGAAATCTCAGACCCCGGTGAGTGCGCGGAACAGCTCATTCAGCTTGCACTACGCGCAGGTGGACCCGATAACATTACCTGCATAGTGGCGGATGTGGTTCCGACAGGAACTCAGACTTTCACGCAGCCACAAATCGTTGGCGCGGCCGCTGTTGACCACGCAGCCCCTTCACGCGGCGGAACAGGAGCAGCCGCACGCGCCGCAGCGTTACGTCCCACACCTGCCCTGACCTCCACACATAATGACACCCCCATTTCACGGCGACGCAACTGGAAAGCCCCTGCTCTTGCTTTCTGTCTGAGCGTAATTCTTGTAGTAGCAGGCTGGCTTGGCTGGGCATGGACGCAAACCCAGTACTATGCCCTCGCTGTCAACGGTTACGTTGTTATCCACCAAGGAATCCCTCAATCTATCGGGCCGTGGAAGTTTTCCCATCCGGTTGTTGTGACAGATATTCGTACTCAGGATCTCACCCCTGTTGATAGGCAACGTTTAACTGAACCGGTGACTCGTTCCTCACGTGAAGACATTGATTCGTATATTTCACAATTGCGGCTTTCCAGCCAAAAATCTATGAAGGAAAGCACCCCACGCACTGGTCAATCTGGGGCTGATACACGAAATACGCAGTCATCTGAGATAGGTGAGTCAGATTCCCAGCAAAACACGCCTCAAAGTGAGGCTGTGTCCTGATGGCTACCGTGACGATCGCGCCCGCACGCCCACGACGATTCCTCGAAATGCTCCTGATGCTACTGGCACTTGCTGTCGGCGTCGGCGGTTACATACTCACCTCCGTGAACCGCACAGGTGAAGTACCCTCTGACCTGGTCGTACACGTCAGTATTCTTGTTGCCTTTGCAATCATTGCTGAAGTTGGTGTCCACTTTTTAGCGCCCTACGCTGACCCCGTTATTTTGCCGATTACAGTCGCTTTAACAGGTATCGGTTTAGCGATGATTCATCGACTGGATCAGTCCTATGCCCTCATCGGAGGAAATATTGTCGGTCGTCGGCAACTCATTTTCGTAGGTCTAGCGATACTTTTGGGCGCGCTTGCCCTCATTGTCTTACGCGATCATCGTAAATTACGTCGCTTCACGTACACATGTGGAGCATTGTCACTGATACTCCTTTTACTTCCCATGACCCCAGGGCTTGGTCATGAAACTTTCGGCGCAAAAGTATGGATTCGTATAGGCTCGCTTTCACTGCAACCCGGAGAACTCGTCAAAATCACTCTTGCCATATTTTTTGCAGGCTATTTAGTAGCTAACCGTGACAATCTTGCTATCGGAGGCCCGAAGGTACTGGGCCTACGCCTGCCCCGTATCCGTGACCTTGGGCCGATCATGGTTATATGGCTGCTGGGAATCGCTATCTTGGTTCTGCAACGCGACCTTGGGACGTCCTTGTTGTTTTTCGGATTATTTGTTGCTGTCTTATACGTGGCAACAAATCGAGTCTCATGGCTTGTCCTCGGTTTCGTCCTTTTCACACCGGCTGTCCTTTTAGCTATCCGTATCTTTGGGCATGTACGTGCCCGTTTCACTATCTGGTTACACGCGTTAGATCCTGCGATTTACGAACAAAACGGGGGATCATTCCAGTTGGTCCAATCTTTCTTTGGACAAGCCTCCGGTGGGCTGATGGGAACCGGTTGGGGACGCGGATACCCTCAGTTGGTACCCCTAGCAAATTCTGATTTCATTTTGTCGTCTCTAGCTGAAGAACTCGGATTAACTGGTCTTTTCGCAATTTTATTGCTCTACGTGATTCTGATTGAACGAGGCTTCCGCGCCGCAATTGGGGTCCGTGACGGTTTTGGGAAACTCCTTGCAGCCGGTTTAAGTTTTTCTTTGGCTTTGCAACTTTTCGTGGTACTTGGAGGTGTGACCGGACTTATTCCGCTCACAGGGCTGACAGCGCCATTCTTGGCTGCGGGAGGTTCCTCCATGCTGTCCTCGTGGATAACAGTTGCTTTACTGCTGCGCATATCTGACGCAGCCCGACGACCCGCCACCCCAACTCCTTGGTCAGATTCTGGTCAAATTCCAGCAATGGCAGGAGGTACGCAGTGAATAATCAGCTTCGTAAACTTTTTGTCGTTGTGCTCCTGATGTTCTGTGCTTTAGGTTTAGCTGTAACACATAATCATGTACTTCGTGCGCCACAGCTCAATGCTGATTCGCGTAATGCGCGCTCAATTTTGCATGCAGCAGAAACTGATCGTGGACCAATTATTGTGGATGGAATTGCTGTTGCTTCCTCATCAAAAATTGAGGACACAAGGCGCTATCAACGCACCTATTCTGAAGGCCCTCTTTACGCACCTGTCACAGGCTACTTTTCCTCAACATTTTCCCAATCCACAGGCATAGAAGCCGCGGCCTCACAAGTACTCAGCGGTGATTCTTCTGCACTTCTGATACAGCGCATACGTAACTTATTTACAGGGAATACTCGTCAAGGCGGAGGAGTTGCCCTCACACTTGACCCACAACTTCAACGTATTGCCGCCGAAAAACTTGGCTCACGTAAAGGCGCTGTTGTCGCTCTCGACGCACAAACAGGAGCTATTCGCGCGCTGTATTCTTCCCCCTCCTACGATCCAAATACGCTTGCCGTACAAGATGGTGCCGCAGCAGAAGCAGCATATGAAGCCCTCGTTGCGGATCCGTCAAGGCCCTTGTATAACCGTGCTATCGCCGGTGACCTGTACCGCCCTGGTTCATCCTTCAAAGTCCTCACCACCATCGCGCTACTGCAAAAAGGTGTTGCACAGCCAGATACACATATGGATTCGCCTACAGAAGCGACTCTACCCACAACAAGGACTTCTATTGAAAACTACGGGCATTCTGCGTGTGGCAATGGGAACCCTACACTCGCTGAAGCATTTGCGCGCTCATGCAATACTACTTTTGTCCTTGCGTCTGCATCATTGACTCACGATGATTTAGCTGGCCTGACACAAAAATTCGGTTTCGGTGATTCTCTTGAAATTCCACTGAAAGTCACGCCCTCGATTTTCCCAGAGAAAACAGACCCCGCGCAGCTAGCATTGACCACGATCGGTCAATTCGATGTGAAAGTCACGCCCTTACAGATGGCTCAGATTGCGCAGGCTATCGCAAACAACGGCGAAATGATGAAACCGTATCTCATCAACGAAATACTCGATGCTGACCTACAAACCCAGTCAAAAACTTCACCCACATCTTTAGGAGCGCCTATAAGTGCAGAGGTCGCCCACGCTTTAACACGCATGATGCGTGATGTCGTGGAAGCTCCTTACGGGACAGCACGCAGCCTTTTAGGACTCCCTTTCCCTATTGCTGTTAAAACTGGAACAGCGGAAAACGGGGATGAACACAAACGAACAACAGCCTCAGTGATGGGTTTTGCTCCAGCTGATAACCCTCAGATAGCTTTCGCAATCTTTGTTGAAGGTGATGATGCTGACCCTCAACCCACAGGAGAATCCGCAGCAGGCCCGATCTTGCGCGCACTACTGGAGGCGGGAATCAAATGACACATTCAGGATCACAGCACCCTACTACGCTTACTGGCCGCGTCCTAGCAGGCCGCTACACGTTACTTGCGCATGTTGCACAAGGTGGCATGGGTGAAGTATGGAAAGCGCGTGACCGTGAAACTGGGCGTCTTGTTGCAGCAAAGATCCTGAAATCTGAGTTTTCCGGTCAAGAAATCTCGCTGTCGCGCCTACGAATTGAAGCCTCAAATGCTATGCGCATCACTCACCCTAATGTTGCTAACGTGTACGATTCCGGAGAGGCTAACGGGCGCGGCTGGATCATCATGGAATTAGTTGATGGTCGTCCACTGACTGATTACCTAGCCAATAATTCCCGCATTGCTGTAGCAGATCTTTTACCTGTTCTTATGCAGGTCGCTATGGCTTTAGATGCCGCCGAAAAAGCCGGTGTCGTTCATCGTGACATTAAACCTGCCAATATTTTGGTTCGTGACGATGGCATTGTGAAACTTACTGATTTTGGCATTTCACGCACACATGACCAAGTGAATTTAACAGTCGATGGCATGGTCATGGGAACCGCCCAATACTTACCGCCTGAACAAGCGATGGGCAAAGACGCCACACCATTGGGCGACCTATACGCCCTCGGGATTATCGCCTATGAAGCACTTGCAGGGCAGCGTCCATATACAGGTCAATCTCAGGTAGATATCGCATTCGCACATGTCAATGACCCGTTACCTCCCCTGCCTCGTGATATTCCTGAACCTATTGCGAATGTGGTTTTGCACCTGCTAGAAAAAGAACCTGAACGTCGGCCTTCCTCTGGTACTGCGCTTGCCCGTGAACTCATGAATGCGGCAACACAGCTTCACCTTGATCTGCAGCCGCATCCATTACCTTTACCTGAAAACTCTGAACGTGACATGCCACTAACCGCGTCACAACCTGTCGTTGCTCCAGTGCGTCACACACCTCATACACGCTTGCCAGCAAAGTATCTTGAGCCTGTGGATATGGATGTGCAGCTACCTGACGTGCCACGTATTTCCAGTAGTATGCGTTTTTCTCCTTCAGGTGACCGCACAAGGCAATCGACCACACCTGCACCTCATGTGAGCCATGAAGATACATATTCTGGCTCACCAAGACACGCATCTTCACCCCATGATTTATCAGGTGAAACTGTTTCACCTGCCGCCCCCACACATACGGGAGGACAGCTCCCAGATTTTCGTCGGCGGACCGTACAGCCTCATCCGCCCTCATCGGAACATTCTGTTCATACAACGGCTTCGGATACGATCTTTCCTGGCCCTTCATCAGTAAAATCTCAACAAAGAAGGCATGGCCGCCCTTCTTTTGTCCCTACAAAGCGTGCTTCTTCAGCAGAGGCAAACCCCGAGCAGCGTCACTTCTCGTTGCCTCGTACTTCGCGTCCTGATTCAACGCGCCGAGCAGCCAATCCGGCATTACGCGCGGAGCCTTTTATGTGGCCCGACACACGCGCTACGTCGCATATGCGGCGTACCCATGATAACACCCATGGTGTACAGTCCCTATCTACTAAATACAATCGTTCGGTGGTATCCCCACCCACGCCTTTAAGTCACAGAATCGGAAAATGGGTAGTGATCGCACTGTTCATGCTCACTGTGATGCTGGTTGTGGCCGCCACCATCCATCACAGACTCGGTTTTTCCACACTTATCAGCGGTACTCAGACCGCGACAATGGAGGAGGTTAGAACATGGCTGAGCACATGGCACGCCGTTTAGGAGAGCGGTATGAAGTGCGCTCACTTATTGGGCGAGGAGGTATGGCGGAAGTCCACCTTGGTTTTGATACGCGGCTATCACGTATCGTCGCTATCAAAATGCTTCGAGAAGAACTGGCAAAAGATTCTGTATTCCAAGCTCGTTTTCGCCGTGAAGCACAATCGGCTGCTTCATTGAACCACCCAAATATTGTCGGGGTATATGACACAGGTGAAGATCCCGTAGTTTTGCCTGGTGGTCACACGCTTGCTGTACCTTACATCGTGATGGAATACGTTGAAGGCCACACGGTGAAAGACTTACTGGCTGACGGTACTCCTGTGCCTATTGATGAAGCGATTGACATTATTTCTGGCGTTTTGTCAGCTTTAGAGTATTCCCACTCTAAAGGCCTAGTGCATCGTGATATCAAGCCCGGTAACGTCATGTTGACCACGCAGGGTGAAGTGAAAGTCATGGACTTTGGTATTGCCCGGGCTTTGACTGATTCGCAGTCCACAATGACTCAAACAAATGCTGTTGTGGGAACTGCGCAATACCTGTCGCCTGAGCAAGCCCGAGGTGAGCAGGTTGATACGCGCTCAGATTTATATTCAACCGGCGTGGTGCTTTTTGAGCTGCTCACCGGTCAACCGCCTTTTAAGGGTGATTCAGCAGTTTCTGTGGCTTACCAGCATGTGCAGCAGTTGCCTCCTACTCCTTCACATTTAGCTTCAGATATTCCAGAGGCGCTGGATCGTATCGTCATGAAAGCAATGGCGAAAAACCCTGATGATCGTTATGTCACGGCTTCGTCAATGAAAGCTGATTTAATCCGTATGCTCTCAGGTAGCCAGGTCACCGCACCTGAGACATCCGTGTGGGCTTCACAAACAACTCAGATGTTGCCCACTCCTGCTTCAGGTCCCCACACAAGTATGTTTTCACCTCAAGGAACACAGGTGATGACCGCTGTGCCTTCACCTGAAACTCCTGAAAAGAAGAAGCGTGGCCCTGTTATTTTGAGTATCAGCCTTATCGTGATTGCTCTGTGCATGATTATGGCGATTGTGTGGGCTTTATCTGGGGGTCAAAGCACTCAGTCAGCAACTGCTGTGGTGCCTAATGTTGTCAGTATGACCCAGCAAGAGGCAAAAACGACTCTTGAAGCAGCAGGATTCAAATGGAAGCTCGGTGAGCCGGAGCCTTCCGACACGGTACCTGCTGAGTCTGTGGCGCGCACTGATCCTCCTGGTGGTGATAATGCTGAGGTAGGTTCCACCGTGACCTTGTTTTTATCGTCGGGGCCAAATTCTGTGAAGATTCCTGACGGTTTGATCGGAATGACACCGGATGAAGCGAAAGCTGCTGTAGAGGCTTTAGGTTTGGTCTGGAAACTTTCAGATACCAAAGAGGCTTCTGATGATGTGGCTGAAGGCAAAATTGTCCGCGTGAATCCTTCCTCAGGTGGGAAAGTGAAAGTGGGTAGCACTGTCACTGGCTACGTGTCCTCTGGTTCAGAAAAGGTGCTTGTACCTGATTTGTCTGGGATGACTCAAGACCAAGCGCGTGAAGTTTTACGTTCTGCTGGTTTGAGTTTCGGCAACGTGTTGACGAAGAATAGTTCAACAGTTGCTGAGGGGCGCGTGATTTCTACCGAGCCTGCTGCTGGTACTGAACTGAAGAAGGGCGATGAGGTTGGTTTAACGTTATCTGATGGCAAGGTGACGATTCCGACAGGCTTGATTGGCGCGCAAAAAGACGCGGTAATCCGCTCACTTGTTGACGAGTTGGGTTTGACTGTGACGGCTTCTGAGCATTATGACGTGAATGCGGATGCTGGTGTGGTTACACAATTGTCGGTAGCTGAGGGCAGTCAAATTCCGCAGGGTTCCAAGGTGACGATTATGGTGTCGAAAGGTCCAAAACCTGAAGAACAGCCACGTTCGTCCTCAAGTCGGAATTAATAATGGCATCAAAAGGCCGGTCTGGTTTTTCAGGCCGGCCTTTTATGTATGTGCATGTGATTCTTTGTTGACGCCCCTTTTAATGTGTCGTCCTTTCAGGGGCCTGAGCTTTAGTGGGTTTTATGCTTGTAGTTGACGTTGAGCGACTATTGGTGCCAGAGAGCGTGCGCGCACTGGGGCTTCTGTTTCACCGCATTGGGCTAGCCAGTTCGCAAGCATGAGGTGACCGTGTTCAGTCATAACGGATTCTGGGTGGAATTGCACGCCCTCTAAAGGAAGGGTGCGGTGTCGTAACCCCATGATGATTCCGTTATCGGTGTATGCGGTGGCAATCAGCTCATCAGGCATTGTCGCAGGGTCGACTGCTAATGAGTGGTATCGAGTAACTGTCAGCGGTGAAGGAACTCCGCGGAACAGTCCTTGCATATCGTGTGTGATAACGGAGGTTTTTCCGTGCATGAGTTCTGGAGCGTGGGTCACTGTGGCACCGAAGTATTCACCTAATGCTTGATGGCCTAGGCACACTCCGCACATAGGTATTGACCGTTCAGCGCAGTCCTCAATGACTTGAAGTGAGGCGCCCGCGCCTTTAGGATCGCCTGGTCCCGGTGAAATAAGCACACCGTCGTATTGACCTTGAGCCCACCAGTGAGGATCAACGCGGTCGTTACGAATAACATCCACTTCAGCACCCATATGACGCAGGTAGCCGACGATAGTCCACACGAATGAGTCGTAGTTATCTACGCAAAGAATCCGTGTCATATCCGTACCTTCCTTATATGCTGGCGAGCAGGTATTGTGAGCGCACAGCGGCTGAGTTCCTTTGTTTGATGTCACCATCACAGGCGATGGTGTCCTCATATTGAGGAAAACTTTTATCGCCTGTCTTTACTTTTATTGATCGTGTTAGCCACTAGGTTAGCCAACGTTAGCGTCACCAATGTTGAGGTAGCTTTGTGCCCAAGGGAATACCCATACGAATAGGGCAGCGACGATGGCTGCTATCAGGATCAACGATTCAATGATTTTAAGCCATGTGGGTCCAGGCAGGTGACGGAAAATCCAGTTGTACATTCTGTGTCATTCTCTTTCATTCAAGCGGAGGTTCGCCTACCAGAGCTGAAGGAACTCCAGAGGATTTCTTGGTCCATGATTTGTACTTGAGGTGAACGATGTAACGTTCCCAGTCTCCCCAGTCAGGGTTACATGTGGTCATTGTCATCCAACGTTCAGTGGGCACTTCCTTAAAAGTCAGGTCGCCGGGAACTGGGGCAATGACCTTAACATTCGTCTCATCGTAGGCTGAGTAAATTGCGTAACTATCTACTTCGTAGACAACGTATCGGTCGGATAGTTCAACAACAACAGGGTCGCCTTTTTCTAGTTCGTTGATTCGTAGGAAGCTGTTACCAAATGTCCGTCGGTGCGCGGCGACAGCGTAGTTTCCAATTTCACCAGCAAATGCGGTGTCTCTGTAGTGTCCTGCCCATCCGCTGTTGAGGACATTCATTTCGGTTCCTTCAGCTAGGGGCATACGGTTCCAATCCCATTTGGGAATGTGGAGGACACCGTAGATTTGCCCTGGGCTGAGGGTTTCGTCAAATTTCGGGGGGTCGCCTTCTTCTGATACGCCTTCGTCTTTGGTAACGGGTGCGTTTTCTTCCAGGTATTTAACAACTGCGGCTTTACGCGGTGCTTCAACTTGGACGTTGGTCCATACGACCTGCCAGAAAGCAAAAAGAGCCAATACAATCGCTGCCGTGATGAGCAGCTCACCGATGACTCCAAGGATTTCGTAGAAAATCTTGGAGCCACGTGATGCTTTACGAACATGCGAGCCCAAATCAATCCACCACTTTCGCATAAGAGAGCGTGACATCTTGCGATGTCCTTGGCATGTGGAGGGAATTATCTACCTTCATTTCCCAGCCTAAACCATACAGTGCCACATACTGCAGGTAGTTTGCTACCCGAGGATCAGCGTAAACAGCTCGTGTCAGAGCTTCCGGATTACCTATAGCAGCTATGGTGTAGGGAGGTGAGTATGATGTTCCATCGACTAAAATAACGTTTCCGATGCACCGGATAACAGTTCGTGAAGTCACTCGGATTCCTTGTACTGTCATACTTTCTGCGCCTCCACTCCACAGTGCGTTCATCACATCTTCAATGTCTTGTTGGTGGATGACAAGGTCATTCGCTGTGAGTCCTTCATGGGGGGTGTGGTTCATCGAATCTGTGAGCGTAATGACAACTCCTGGTCCACTGAGTGACTGCTTTGTGGACACCTGTGAGGAGGTTTCTGTGGTTTCAGGTTCAGCCAACTCTGTGAAAGATTGGACGTGATCTGCCAGAGCGTTGTGTTCTTTTTCTAGTTCGTTCACACTATTTTGTCGGCTACGGACTAGGTTCACTAGGTCACCATCAGTGGTGTTGTCATTGTGGAATGCGAGGCGTGCAGGCAGGATGAAAAGGAACCCTGCCGCTAAAGTCACGATAAAAACCGTGATTTTGTGACGGAGGGTGACATATTTCCTGTGGGGAACATGTGATCTACGTTTGAGTATTTTCTGTGCTGATGTGTCGGATATATTGGTCGGAGGTTGCACAGACGGTGTAAGATCATCTTTTAGTTCGTGCGTCATGTCACCTCCTTGCGTAGGGCTTTACGAGTTCTCTCTCTGAGACTAGGC
The DNA here is from genome assembly GCF_021083645.1 of Schaalia sp. lx-260. Lineage (GTDB taxonomy): Bacteria > Actinomycetota > Actinomycetes > Actinomycetales > Actinomycetaceae > Pauljensenia. Next base: position 180,006 of record NZ_JAJNRQ010000004.1, read on the forward strand.
GAGGTGCGGTGTCATTGCTCGTTACACACGCCTAGGACTTTCATCTATGGAAGCTTTGATTGGGAAGGATTACCGTGCCTGAGTCTCGGAAACGTCAAAAGAACGGTCATGACGCCGCTGAAGATACCTCTATTCCATCGTGGACGGATGGTATTCCTTTGTCGCCTAGCTGGTGGGCTCCCACTTTTATTACATTGCTGCTTATAGGTTTGGTATGGCTGCTGGTGTATTACATTTCCGGTGGTTTGTATCCAATTCCTCACATTAACTGGTGGAATTTAGTGATCGGTCTTGGTGTCATGATGGTTGGTTTCATTATGACAATGCGTTGGCGCTGATAACGTACTACTCGTAGTGAAGGGCACCGCAGACGCGGTGCCCTTTGTTGTTTTCTGCGGTTTATTACCGAGCGTGCATGGGAGAGCGCAAAGCACCTCACATTCACCTGACACATAGTTATCCACAGGTTTATGCACAGTTGAGGATAAATAACACGGATGTATTTCCGCTGTTTATCCCCTATGCAAACCTACATGACAGATGATTGAGGGTTTAGGAACCCAATACCTCAAATATCACCCGATATATCAGCGCAATCAGCGCGCACATGGCAACAATCATGCCGACAGACGCTAAAGCTGAACGTATCTCTTGCTGACGAGCGGTTAGACCTGGGCGAGGCTGCATCAACATAATAAGCACCCACGCCACCAACAATCCGGTGAGCATTCCTCCCGCATGGGCCTGCCACGAAATATTGGGAGCGATAAAACCATATAAAAAGTTCACCACAAGCAAGCCGATAATTGACCTCGTATCTAAACCTGCTCGCTTTTGTATAACAAAAATCGCCGCGAAAAGCCCGAAAACCGCACCTGAAGCACCGACCGTTATCTGGTTATACGTACCCGGCGCAAATAGCACCCACGCCAATACAACCGCAGAACCGCCGATAGCACTCAAAACGTACAGGATAATAAAACGCCACTTACCAAGGATTTGCTCAAGCGACATGCCAACAAAGTACAGCGCTGACATATTGAACAAGAGATGCACGATGCCGCTATGCAGGAAAGCAGTGCTCAAGAAACGCCACGGCTGAATCAGCCCCACCAGTGGTGTGAAAGCCATGTATTGCCATAGGAGCGGTGATATCACTCCGCACACATACACCACAACACATGCACCCATCAGCGTGTAGGTGACATACGGTGTCGTATGACGGATCTGTACTCGTTTCTGTCCTGAACATTCCACGCAGATGGAACGTACCTCTGTTGGAATTGCACAATCAACGCACATTGGCCGATTGCACCGTTTACAGTAGTCAACGGAACGTACCGATGGGTGTCGTGGACACGGTGGCGCGGCAGAATAATTTGACCGCTGACCGTAAAGCGCAGAACCGTTCACATGTTTTCCTTTCACTCGTATATCCATCATGAGCTACAAGCCAACATATCCGCATGTTTTACACATAAATAAGTGAGGCCGGAGCAGCTCCCCGACCTCACTGACATGACTTCACGCGTAGGAAATCCTTGCGGAAGTATGCGTTTTTATTCATTCACCTCAACTGAAGTGATACGAACTTCTTCAATAGGACGATCATTACGACCGGTAGGAACAGAAACAATCGCGTCCACTACTCGCTTGGATTCTTCATCAATGACACGCCCAAAGATCGTGTGGTTTCCGTGCAGCCATGGCGTAGGTGCAACTGTGATAAAGAATTGTGAACCGTTTGTCCCTTGTCCCATACGCTTACCAGCATTTGCCATTGCGAGGAGGTAAGGCTCATTGAAAGTAAGCTCTGGACTAATTTCATCATTGAAAGTGTAACCAGGGCCACCTGTGCCGGTTCCTAAGGGATCACCACCTTGAATCATGAATCCAGGGATTACTCGGTGAAAGATCACTCCATCATAAAGGGGACGCGAGGTTTTCTGACCGGTAGCAGGGTCCATCCATTCGCGCTGGCCAAGGGCAAGATCCACGAAGTTTTTTACCGTGTAAGGAGCTTGCTTTGGGAAAAGTTCAATGCGAATATCACCAAGAGTGGTGTGAATAATAGTTTCCATGTACTCAATCGTCGCAGACAAATAGCTTTTTCGACGAGCAGCACATAATCTCTTGTCTCACTTAGGCTGCATGTCACACTTCTTCAAGGCACAATAGAGAGTGTTCGTGTTGGCTTGCGCGCTCATTGAGGTTTTCCACCCTCGGCGCACAACATACGAGGAAGGCAAACCTTATGGCAAAGACTCCACCGACCGACAAATTAAAAACAGAAGCACTGCAACTACGTGACACTGTTGCTTTACATGCTGGACGTGTTGCTGTTGCTGCAACAGATCTGGCTGAGCAGGGCCTTGATTGGGCTGCCCCACGCGCACAAGCCGCCCTTGAAGAGGCCATTAAACGCGCGACACCACTGGTTGAGTCAGCTGCTGACAAAGCCATTGATGTTGCCGAACGCGTAAAGCCTACCGTTGAAGAAGCTCGTCACAATGTTGTTGACGATTACCTGCCGCGTATTAATCGCGCAGTTGAAGAATCCGCATCCGCACTGAAAAGAGATATTCCCTTGACTGACCGCGCCGAACTTGCCCGTAAAGCATCCGTTACCGCTTTAACAACTCCCACACGTAAAGTACGCCGCAAGCGCCGTTTCCTGCGCACCCTCGGTTGGACCGCAGCTACAGGTGTTGTTGTAGGAGCCGGTTATTTACTGTGGAAACGTAGCCAGCCTATTGAAGACCCTTGGGCAGAAGAATACTGGGCTGACTTAGATTCTGAGAGCGTTGTTCCTTTAACGGAGGCTGAAAAATTAGAGGATCTGGACGAAATTCCTGCCGCTGAAGACGAGTGATCCTGCTTATCAGCATATTTCTTTGCATCTTTTCACATATGGGGTGAGCGTGACATTCGTGTGACGTTTGCCACATATGCGCATTGTTGCGGACCGTAGGTTCTTCTGTGGATATTCGCTTTTCCTCGCACGCGCCGTAATTGATTCAGTCAATTCCCAGCAAATGACGAGTAACGCGCAACACCCCATCCTCGTTATTTGAAGGCGCAATAAAACGAGCAGCATCAATCACATCAGGGTGAGCATTCGCCATTGCGAAAGACCAGTGGGCAGCTTGAAGCATACTGATGTCATTATGGAAGTCACCGAAAACAAGGGTATGTTCAGGACCTATTCCTAAGTGCTGCTGTAGGGCACGGACAGCGCTCCCTTTATCAACACCCTTCATTTGCAGGTCTGCCCAGTTGTGTCCAGAAATCGCGTACTGGTGCGTGTCAGCAAATGGCTGCAATGCGATCTGCGCAATTGGGATAACCGCGTCAAAGCAAAAAACCGCTAATTTAATGACATCATCATCAAGGTCCCCTGATTCCATGCGGTCCAATATTTCGCACTGATCTGTAACGATACGTGTCCGGTGATAGTAGGGAATACAGGAGCGAATAAATTCATCATCACCACGTTCAACGTAGCCACTCACTTTACCGCACATCATCAGGCCCGCATTCACGCCTGTGGCTACACATTCACGTACTCGACGAATAACTTCACGCACGGTTGCATGATCCATTGCAGCTGAAGAAACCTCCGCTCCATCACGCAGGACAATCGCACCATTTTCAGCAATTACCGTCATAGGTTCGCGTACACGTTCAAACATGTCCAGAAGCGTCCAGCATTGCCGGCCAGAGGACGGAGTGAAAATCACATTGCGTTCAGATAGTTCACGCAGAAAAGACCACATTTGTTCAGGCATTGACTTGTCATCATGCAGCAGTGTGCCATCCATATCGATCGCTACAAGTCGAATATCCACATCGCGCGGTAAGGACTCATAAGGGAAAGCAGGTGACGCACTCATGTACTCATTCTCCCAGAATCTGTAAGACACTTCCCTTACACACAAAGCCATTTCGCATCGCTTTAATACAGCTCACATTCCCTGTAAAAACAGGAACACATATGTTCCACAGTGAACGTTCCTCCTTTGGCTTTAGGCACACATTCTTGCTACGGTCATGGCGTGTCACTTCCACGCTTATCTTCCACAGTTGGAGCAATCCCAACTCCACACCCGCATACATCAGCTTCTGGGCGCGTAGCACAGGTCCTCCTACGCACGTGGGCTGCCGCTACGAACCTTCTGATCTGCGGAAGACGTTTCCTCCTCCTGACACCGCCCGAATCTGAGCAAACGAATTATCAGGGATACGTGCCTATTGCGGATGCCCTTGACGATCTGCTCACAGGTTTAGGGGCCCATGCGCATCACGGGCACGGCCTCAATGATGCCCCACTGCCACTTGCGCACTACGCAGCTATTTTCGATTTCACGGGCCTTATAGAAAAACATCCTGAAACTACTGTCGTACACGCTCACTCTACGACGGATATCCATGTCATCGGCCCTGATAATACTGAATTACAGGATCCTCACAGCTCTTGTCCTGCCAGCGCTCAGGCACGTATCGCTTGGGCGCGAGCGCATATGCCTGTCACAACTGCTGCCGTTCAGCGTTTAGCTGAGCGGGGGACCTTAATGGATCAACGTATTGGATTGTCGCTGGTCCTTGAACCTAAAACGGCTGTTCTTGCGCTGCTCCTTCATGAGGCTGGTGCTACGGTCAGTGTTTTTGGTCATGCTGATGAAATCCGTGATGATGTTGCGCACTACCTGCGTCATCAGGGAATACCTGTCTACGGGTATGCGCAGATGAGCGTGCAAGAGGAAAAACATGCCGCTGTCGATTTTCTTTCTCAGCAGCTCACAGTCCTATTGGATGATGGGTCACATCTCATTCGGATGGCCCATGAGGACGCGTACGCGCCTGTTGCTTTACGGCACATGATTGGTGCAGCGGAAGAAACAACTTCCGGTTTGCGTCCTTTGAGGATTATGGAACGCGATTCCGCTTTGAAAATACCTGTTGTTGCCAGTAATGATGCACGATCGAAAACACTTTTCGATAATGCGTATGGGACAGGGCAGTCCTGTCTCTTTACCATTATGGATCTACTGGATGCGAACCATGAGGGGTTACATATGGGTGGCCTGCATGTGCTCGTTATTGGTTATGGTGACGTAGGGCGAGGCTTTGCGCGCCTTATCCGTGCTTTCGGTGCCAAAGTAACGATCTGTGATACGGATTCAGTGCGCCTTCTTCAAGCGTATATGGATGGATATGAGGTATGTATTTCACCTGATGCGGTAGCTGAAAATATGCAGTGGATTGTGTCGGCTACTGGAGTACGTCATACCATCAACAGTTCTGTACTTGCTTGCGCACCTGATGGCTGTGTCCTTTCGGTGATCGGTGGTGTCGCACAGGAAATCGCGTTAGAGGAAGCCATTGCAGCAGGTGCATCATGGGAGCCTACGGGTGATCGGGCTGTGGATATTCTGCGTTTTGCTGATGGTCGTGGACTGAAAGTTATGGATAAGGGCGGGTGTATTAATTGCACAGCCGGTGAAGGTAATCCTATAGAAATCATGGATATGTCATTTGGTGTCCAAACAGCGGCGGTGGAATATTTACTTACCGGTATGAATGCGCGAGAGTCTCGTTTGCATGCTCTCCCCGCTACGCTCGATCATGGGATATCTCAGATGGCTCTTAAGTTTTTTGCTCCTAGCGCTTCTGTTTTATCTGATTTTTCACTCAAACATGATGCTGAGGGCCGCGATACTTTACGGACGTGAGTATTTTTTCATACTTCCCGTCCCTGTGAAACAGGTCTTTTGGGTGCGAGCGCACAGCAACAAAAGCCATGTATCGTTTTACACTCATACACGATGATGTTCACACACAGAAAGCCTTCACTTGTGAATACTTCCTCCGTATCTGAACGTAGTCAGGTGCCAGCTAATGTCCATCTGTGGTCCGCTGATCTTGTTGTCCCTATTACCGCCCCTTCTGTCCTTGGGGGGGCTGTTGCCGTATTAAATGGCCGTATTGAACATATTGGGTCACGCGATTGGGTTATCGCCACTTTACGTGAGCGCGGTATGACGTACACGGAAACTCATGTTCCTGGTGTCCTGTTACCTGGCTTTGTGAATGCGCATACTCATTTGCAGTACACGAATATGGCTGAGGTGGGGTTGCGTCAGTATGATGGTTTCCCTTCGTGGATGGCCGCATTTGATGCTATTTACGATGCGGGGCCTTTAGATTGGGAGACTTCCGCAGCACAGGGTGCCGAGTATATGCTTCGTTATGGAGCTACGTGTGTTGCTGACGTGGTAACGGACCCTGAAGCAGCGAGCGCCCTCCATGATGCGGGGCTGCATGGCGTGGCCTACTGGGAGGTCATGGGTTATTCAAATGAGGAGTGGGCGCAGCGCGGTGTTAGTTCTGTCCATTCGGCCCTTGAAAAAATGCCGACACCCCCTGCGATTGGGATATCACCTCATGCTCCGTATTCTTTAGAAGTTGCTCCCCTGCTGGAAATACCTGATTTAGCGCGCCGTCGTGGTTTACGTTTGCATATTCATTTAGGTGAGGCACAGATGGAAGCCCGTTGGGATGATGTGGAAGGTGGCGCGGCTTTAGCAGATTTGTGGCGCAATGAAAAATCGGCTTCTTTTACTTCCATACGTCAAGCTGGTGTTGGTTTTTCTGCAACTGAATTTGTCGATCAGTTAGGGGTTCTTGGCCCTGACTGTCATATTGCACATGGCGTGTATATGACTGCGGATGATCGTCGTCGTTTGCGGGCGCGTTCAACAGCTGTTGCTTTGTGTCCGCGTTCCAATGCTGTGATTGGTTTGGATGAGCCTCCTGTGGCGGCGTATTTGAGTGAGGGGAATCTAATTGCTGTCGGTACGGATTCTCTGTCGTCTTCGCCTAGCCTCGATATTTTGGAAGATGTAGCGCTTTTGTATGATATTGCTCGTCGTCAAGGGTATGGAAGTTCAGATTTAAGTCGGCGCTTGTTACAAGCTGCCACGCTGGGTGGGGCAACAGCTCTTGGTTTAGCGACCGGACAGCATCGTGTAGGGCAGCTTCAAGCGGGCGCGTTGGCTGATATGGTGGTAGTTGATGTGCCTGTCACAGATGTGATGAGCACTATCGAGTGTGTGGTGCGTGAAGGTGCTGGACGTCAAGTAGCAACAATCATTGAGGGACAGTTGCGTTATGCGGCCACAAATTTTCCTCATGATGATGTTGCAGGTCATTCTGCGGATTCTTCAGTTTTTCCTACGCATACGGTGAAAGGGTGAGGCTTTATCATGTCTGCGGGTTCTCATATTTCTTCTGCACGTGTCCGTGATCTTGCGCGTCTGCATGATCTTCAACCTCATCCAGAAGGCGGCTGGTATAAACGCACGTGGACTGCGCCAACACGTGTGGAAACAGCGCGCGGCAGCCGGGCAACAGCGTCAGCGATTATTTTCTTACTGGATCAGGATGAAGAAGCTGCTTGGCATGTGGTCCTCTCAGATGAACTGTGGTTGTGGCATGGCCCAGGCCGTTTAGAGATTCATCGGGGAGGCACCGGTGACTTTCCTCAAAAAGATCCTGACCCTGTGGTTTTGTCAGGTGAAGATGGGAATTTGCAGGTGTTAATTCCTGCGGGTACATGGCAGCGCACTTTCGCTCGTGACGACGTGACTTTTGCCACCTGTATTGTTTCTCCTGAGTTTTCTTTTGATGATTGGACTCTTGCTCACAGCGCAGATAAATAGAAAATCCTGAAATATCAAAGGAAATCTCGCTTTCTGCATACCTGGTGGCGAATGTTCCCGATGTCAAAATGTGGGTCACATAGCATGTTGCATAGTCTCACTGGATTGACCCTGTTGTATATGCGTCTGCGTATAGCACTAGGCTCACATAGTGCGCGTACACGAAAGGAATCGCGTCACTGAAAAACTCCCCGGAGTTTTTCAGCCCGTCATGTCAACTAACACATAGGACGATCCATGACTCGCTTGAAAACTTTCTCTGCCCTCGCTGCTGTGAGCGCTACCGTCGCTCTTGTTCTTTCTGCTTGCACGGGCGGCTCAACTCAAAGCACTGAAACCGCAACTGCCAGTGGAGAAAGTGGCGCACTGCCAACAGTAACCGCAGGTAAACTCACTATTGCCACAGGTGGGCCAGCTTACAGCCCGTGGGTTGAAAATGATGATCCGGCTTCTGGTCAGGGTTTTGAAGCAGCTGTTGCTTACGCTGTTGCTGACCAGCTTGGGTTTGCACATGACGATGTCATGTGGGTACGTACCACTTTTGATTCTGCAATTGCTCCAGGCGCAAAGGACTGGGATTTCAACCTCCAACAGTTTGCTATTACCGAGGAACGTAAGCAGGCCGTGGATTTCTCATCCCCGTACTACACCACCAGCCAAGCTATTTTGACAACAGAAGGATCTCCTGCCGCTTCAGCAACTTCTCTTGCTGATCTGAAAGGTATTCAGTTTGGTGTGCAAGTGGGAACAACCAGCGCCCGAGTCCTTAAAGAGAAAATTCAGCCCACAAAGGACGCGCTGATTTTCAACAATTCTGTAGATGTCGTTCAGGCACTTAAAGGTGGTCAGATTGATGCAATTATTGTCGATTTGCCAACTGCGCTTCATTTGAACGCCACAGAATTTGATAACGGTAAGATCGTTGGCCAATTTGAAGATGCTTCCGCTGCTGAAAACTTTGGTTTAGTCCTGCCAAAGAATTCGCCGCTAACTGCTGCTGTTACTGCGGCTGTTGATGCTCTTCGCGCAAACGGTTCTTTAGAGAAAATCAAAACACAGTGGCTCTCTGACTCTGTGTCTGTCCCTGTTCTTCAATGATCTTTGAGTCGCCTGCGTGTGCGATGTGACTTCGTATGTAATATCGTCGTACACGTGGGCGGCTTATGGGCATCCACGCCCGCTCTCCTTTTTTACGTCAATGTTCGGCAGTTTCGGTAGGTTCCACACTTTCATGGTTCCTTCTGTGCTGCCTCCATTTGAGGAGCATGTATGGCTCATTCAGACAGTGCCGTGGAAGTGATCGGTGATTTCACGCACGTTGTCACCCCTGTTGAACTGGAACGTCGCAAACTACGGCGATTGCGCGCACTACGAAGTACAAGTATCGCCACAGCGTCTTCAATTGTTGTCGCCACACTGGTGGTTGTGCTTTTAGCTCATTCACCTGGCTGGGCACAGACGCAACAAACATTTTTCTCTCGGAAATATTTCATTGAATCTTTGCCTTCTGTACTTGAGGGTTTATGGCTGAACTTACGTATTCTCGTAGGTGCAGCATTTTTTGTTATTGTTTTAGCTATTTTGCTGGCTACTGCACGTTCATTACGTGGGCCGGTTTTCTTTCCTGTACGTTTCTTGGCTGCCGCTTACACGGATCTTTTCCGCGGTCTGCCGTTTATTGTTGTCCTGTATCTTGTGGGTTTTGGTGTTCCCGCACTTAATCCGACGGTACGTATCCCTATTGCTTTACTTGGTGGTATTGCTTTAGTTCTCACCTACACGTCGTATGTTGCAGAAGTGTTGCGTGCCGGTCTTGAAGCAGTTCATCCATCTCAGCGCGCTGCGGCTCGTTCATTGGGTTTAACTCACGGGCAAACTCTGCGTCATATAGTGATTCCTCAGGCTATACGTAAAGTGACCCCCGCGTTAATGAATGATTTTATTTCTATGCAAAAAGATGTGGGCCTTATTTCCACTCTTGGTGCGGTGGATGCGATCCGTGCAGCTCAGGTTCATCAGGCTATGACATATAACTTCACATCCTATGTGACCGCTGGGTTGCTTTTTATTCTGCTGAGTTGGCCTTTCATTCGTTTATCTGACTGGTACACAGCGCGTCTGCAAAAACGCGAACAAACAGGAGGGACCGTCTGATGTCTGCTGAAAATATGCCTGTTTTGGATGTCAGAGGCGTTGTTAAAGCTTTCGGCACGAATGTTGTTTTGCGTGGCTTGGATTTGGAGATTGCCAAGCATGAGGTCGTCGTCCTTTTAGGAGCGTCCGGTTCGGGTAAATCCACCTTATTGCGCACGGTGAATCTGTTGGAAAGACTCGATGACGGACAAATTTTCCTTTCAGGCGAGGATATTACAACTCCTCATGTGGATGTGAATAAAGTGCGTGCTCGGATTGGTGTTGTTTTCCAGCATTACAACTTATTCCCGCATTTACGTGTCTTAGACAATGTCACCTTGGCTGCACGTAAGGTGCATGGGCATGATCGGGAAGCCGCTGAAAAACGTGGTCTGGAGTTGCTGACTCGTATTGGTTTAGAGTCAAAAGCACGTGAGTATCCTGATCGTTTATCCGGTGGTCAGCAGCAACGTGTTGCTATTGTTCGCGCTTTAGCAACGAATCCGGAGCTGCTGCTGCTTGATGAAATCACTTCTGCTCTTGATCCTATTTTGGTAGGTGAAGTCCTTGACCTTGTACGTGAAGTGAAATCGCAAGGATCAACGATCCTGATGGCAACTCATGAGATAGGTTTTGCTCGTAGTGCCGCTGATCGCGTGGTTTTCTTAGAACGCGGTCGTATTGTGGAGCAAGGGCCTCCTGAACAAGTTATTGATAATCCTCAGGAGAAATCTACTCAGGAATTTCTGCGCCGCGTGTTGCATTAAATTCTTTGCCTATGTGCTGGCTTTATTTTGCACAGCATATGATGAGGGCCTTTACCGCTCAGGTAAAGGCCCTACTTGTTAGTTGTAGTGGTATTTATCAGTTAGCACCAGGGGTGACACTTAATGTGAAAGTGATAGCTTCACCCTGAGGCGGGGTCAATGTGACCTCTGTAGAACCCACAGCAAGTGGCTTAAATGTCGGTTTCTCACCGGCGACAAATTCCACGATTGATGAGTCCGCTATTTCAGCAGTCCACTTGTCAGCATTCTCAGCGATCATCAGGACAAGAGCACGTTGTTCAGGAACCTTTACCTCTGAACCATTGATGGTTTCGGGGCGCTTGGCGATTGGTGCTGGCTGCGAGCTTTGAGCTGCTGCCTTACCTGCTGATTGCATGCCGCTCATATGTGCTGAGGGGGTACTACATGCTGTTAAAGAAGCAGTTGCCATCAAAAGTACGGCAACGGATGTCAAAATCTTTCGTGTACTCATGAAAACAATGCTACTCTCATTCTATTTTTTGGCGGATTTTCGCCAAAATTTGGCCCTACCTGCCTTTGTGTATTCCTTGACTACCATTTTTCTTTTTCTTCACGTAATACATGCTGACTAATCGGTGCGACCACTCCAAAAACCCCACAATGAGGTACGAAGCCCTGTAATACCAACGCAAACAGAACCTATCATCACAAATAGGGACTATTCGGATACGTGTAGGTAAATCATAGGAATCCTAATGAATAGGAAACCCGCGCCAATTGCTCCTGTGACGATTGCAATAGTTGGAATGAATACTTCACATCTACGAACACAGGTAAGTGCTCAACAAGGCGCACCTGAACGCAATAATGCTTGCATATATCTACGCCGCATCAACTGCCCGAATAGCTTGATTCGTCACCGTTGATATGACGGCAGGGCCCACTGCGGCACCAAGCGTCAGTGAAATACCAACCACAATGTCATGTGACTTTTACTGGAGCACTAAGCCTTGTTCATGTAGGACTTCAAGGATTGGTGACAGCTCTGAAGCACCTGTGCCTGCACGTGTGCGTACTTGGTGAGTGAAAGAATCGATTCGCTGCTGAGCCTCACGTAAATCGTAGTATTCGGTGACCAGCGCATCATAGTCAGTTAAAACATCGCTATATGATTCCACATGCGGGTAGGTATCAACGCCTACTGTCACCGACAAGGGTAAACGCGGTTTGTACATCGGTGACTGATCCGGATGGCCGACAAGGAGGCCAAGAATCGGGTAGGTCAAGCGCGGGAGTTTAAGCAGGTCAATAACGCGACGAGGATCAGAATTTAATGAGCCAAGGTAGACTGTGCCCAGCCCCATTGATTCAGCGGCAACAACCACATTTTGTGCGGCAAGCAAAGTATCGTCGATAGCTTCAAAGAACATATTTGTGCGGCCAAATACTTCTGACTCAATTCCGGCTTCGTGACGAATTGTGGCATTTCTATACAGGTCAGCAACAAAAACAAAGAGTTCACCGCGCGTGCCGCCGACATATTTTTGTCCGCTCACCTGGCAGAGTCCGTCACGTATAGACTGGTCGCGCACGTGGATTAATGTGGCTTGTTGTAAGAAAGCTGCTGTTGCCGTGTGGCGTGCCACTTGAAAGAGGGTCTGGAGTTCGTCGTTGCTGACGGGCTGCTCTGTGAATGCGCGGATCGTCCTGTGAGCCATTTGCAGGTCAATTGTTGGATTAGAAACAGGCGTGTTTTCAGGGGTGTGTAGCACCTTCGTGGCCTGTGATAAGTCCTCTTGTGGTGTCATGTCGGTATGCATCGTGGCCTCTTTTCTATGTGCTGTTTTTCTATGCGCTGTGCTTGTGGATCTGTAGATGGCTAGGCAGTTATCGTCACTACCGAGGCGGTGGGAGAATTAAGCCTGCATATTTTTACCCATAGTGTCTGGCAGTCATTGACAGGGAAGTTCCACCATTCACTGTACACCGTAACAGCGGAGGTTCTGGTGGTTTATATGTGCAAGTAGCTTTAAGTACTGGCTATTTGGTCGATTTAGTTAGCAAGCAGCCAGAAAGAGCATAGAATATGGGAATGTCCACCGCATTTGGTTTCAGCACATATGTTTTTGTTGAACGTGTCAGTTCTAACGCAGCAGTCCTCCATCCTTTCCCTGAGCACAATGTTTACGCTGTTGTTAAAGCCCTGAAAGACGCTGGGATTCCTGTCCGTCCTTTTGGAACGCACATGCCCACATATGGTGAGGCAATATATTTCCAAGACACTCCTTTCGATGATGAGTTTTTAGGTGTTATCGCTGATTCATTGACTTTACGAGGCATCGGAGCATACGCTTACAGCCTGATTGAAGAATCTATCGGTGAAGATGATGTGCACCTTTTTGTGCGCTCAGGTCAGATATGGCCGCGCGCAGGCTCTCATGTGGTTTTCACTCGTCTGCACATAGGGGATACTGCGGACGGTCCGATGGCGCGCACGTGGATTTTCGGTGCCTCGTCAGATCTTGAATCACTGACACCTGTTTTGCGTGAATCTTTTGACACAGAACCTGTGAGTGATCCTTCTGGAATGGTTGCGATCGAGCTGCGTCATCCTGAGTTTTCAATGGGTTTGCAACGCCCTGAAGAATTAATGGATCGTGTCCTACAGGTACTCGGCTCTCAAGATTTTGAAGGGCCGGCTTTCTGTGATTATGCAGGTAATGTCCTGTAATCTGCAGAATACTTACGAAACTACGTGTTGTTCCATGTGAAATGGTGTATGCGACAGGTGTGAGCTTGGCTTTTCTGCTCAGCGTAAAATAAAGGAAATTTATCCCTGCGATTAACGTGGAGTATGTATGAACACCCACCACATGCCTTTCGATGATGGTGCAAGTATTTTTGCCAATGATGTCGTTAGTTCTGATCGTGAAATTTTGACATGGCAGGGTTTTGGTGACGCTTCTCGTGAGCTTGCGCAAAGCATTGTGGATTCTGGGTGGATGCCTGATCTGATTGTCGCTATTGCCCGAGGAGGACTCATTCCTGCCGGCGCGTTGTCCTACGCAATGGGAGTAAAAGCTATGGGCACGATGAATGTGGAGTTTTACACCGGTATTGGTCAGACTCTTGCTGAACCTGAACTGTTGCCTCCACTCATGGATGTGTCTGCGCTTGATGGGCAGCGTGTCCTCGTTGTTGATGATGTTGCCGATTCGGGCCGAACACTCAAAATGGTGATGTCAATGATTGCTGATCGTGGTCTTACTTTAGATGGGAATAACAGCAGTCACGTGGATGCACGCAGCGCTGTTTTGTATTGCAAACCTGTTTCTGTGATTACTCCCGATTATGTGTGGCGCGAAACAGATTTATGGATCAATTTTCCATGGTCTACTTTGCCTACAGTTCAGTCGCGCGCCTGAGGGTAATCGAAACTTTAAGGAATTACCTGGGTCGGGTTTCCCATTACCAAGCACATTCACATGCGCATGACAACGCTGTGTGTACGTAGAGGGGTGATTCACGGTAATTCAAGCACCTAAGGACCGGATATATTCGATAATATTCGGCATCGACCGTTCAATGACTTCTAAGGTCTGCACAAAGTCCTGATGGCCGCCATACCAAGGGTCCGGCAGGTCACGATCACTTGCTGATGCTTTCGGGTCAAAGTCACGGAACATGCGAATGTCCGGCCCTACGAATGGGGATTGAGCATCAGATGAGGATGGACGAGGCAGCCCCGCGCGTTCACGTAAACGATTCAAGGAACGTAAGTGATAGTCCGTCATGGCAAGAACGACATCCCACTGGCTCAGTTCATGTGCGTGGATTTGACGAGCACGATGGTCAGGTACTGCGTAGCCTGCTTCGCGTAGGACACGTGCGGCACGACGATCAATTGGATTACCGTGTTCTTCGTCGGATACACCCGCTGAGTCCACGTGGACATCCAATCCGTGTTGCGCTGCTACTTCAGCGAAAACCTGATGAGCCATTGTTGAACGGCAAATATTACCGGTACACACCATGAGTACACGCACCGTCATTACAGGTCCTCTTTCTTTCCTTTGATTCTTATGTTGCGCTGCTTCGCAAGGAAGCGTAACCCATATGAGGAAGCCCTGCACGGAACATGTCAGTGCAGGGCTATTTCATGCTTTACGGGTTAGTTCAGTACAACGACAGGTATGCGCGCACAGCTTCTGCACTATGTTGAGCTGCTTTTTGGCCGTCCATACGGAAATCATCCCCTGCGCTAGGTCCGCATAGGTCAGATACGGCCCTCAACGATACCCAATCACTGCCGCAAGACCAGGCCACTTGCGCCATAGCGGTAGTTTCCATATCTGATGCCATGGCGTTTGGAAAATCTGCGCGAACAATATCAACAATGTCGCCGTTCATAAAAGAATCAGAGGAGACAATATCCCCTACCATGACCTGATATTCAATATGATCTGACAACGTGTTGAGGGCTTCCTGTGCCCGTTCAGAGCTACGATAATCCGCTGGCATTCGCGGAATTTGTCCTCGCTCATATCCGAAAACAGTGGCATCTGCGCAACTGTAAACCGTGCGAACACCAACAGCGATATCGCCCACTCGAATGTCTTTATGCAGTCCCCCTGTGGTGCCTGCAGCTATGACAATATCTGGTTGAACAAGAGTCAGAGCACGTGCTGTGGCTGCGGCACTATTTGCTAAACCAATACCGCTGGTTACAACTAGTACGCTGTGGCCTTCAAGTGTCCCTAGCGTGAATATCTGCTGATGCGCGTCATCGTTTCCGATCACTAGGGTCTTTTGTGGTGACTGCGGATCTAATGCTGATAGGACCGGTTCTGCTTCCATATCCATTGCGCACTGGATGACAGCCCTCACGCGGATACGTTCTGGCAGTTCAGGCAATGTGTGAGCACGGTGTTCAGTGGCGGAATGTGTTGCATTCATATTTTTACTCCGATGAGTAGGTTTTCGGCGTGTAGCACGTAATTACTGTGCGTCCTCTTGGGTCACAATCGTCCACTGTTCATATGCGTCCAGAAATTCACGCACTGCTTTTTGTGCTGCTTCAAGGCTGTGGTTAGCACCCCATCCACATTGCACTTCATTTGCTGCGGGTACTTCTGTTGCATTGAGAATGTCTTCGCATGTGCTACGCAGAATCTGTAAGAATTCGTCTTTTTCCACACCAAGTAACATCGCGTAGAAACCTGTTTGGCATCCCATAGGACCAAAATCAATCAGGCGATCCGTGTGGTTGCGCATAAGTTCTGCACTGAGATGTTCAATACTGTGAACTGCTGGCATATCCAGGTGCGCTTTATTTGGTTGAGTAAAACGGACATCGTATTTAACGAGGACGTCCCCGCCTGGCAGGGTTTTACGGTCAGCAATACGCACATAGGGGGCAACAACTGTGCGGTGGTCGAGGTTGAAAGATTCTACATTCATGCGTTCAGTCATACTCTGAGTGTACGAGGAGCAGGCGGCTAGTTTCTAGCCACTCACATAATGCGAACACATGAGACAATTTTTCCCATGGATTCAGGCGCATTTACTTCCACGTACACAAGCACGTCCTCCACTACGTCTGAAAGTAAAAGCGCGCACTCACTGTCCCCTCTTTCCGTTATGGATATTTTCCGTATCGGCATAGGTCCTTCCTCCTCACATACTGTTGGCCCTATGCGAGCCGGAGCAGCTTTTGCCGCAGAACTTGCATATGTCGCAGGGAACATGACTCCCGCACGCCTCAGTATTAATCTGTATGGTTCTTTAGGTGCAACAGGTCGCGGCCACAATACTGATCGCGCTGTCTTGCTGGGTTTAGCCGGATACGCGCCAGAAACCGTATCCATCAGCCAAGTTGAAGATCTCTTACCTTCTATTGCTCGTACCGGGCAGCTGGTAATTCATGGGGGTCATGCTATTGCCTTTGATATAGCTGCGGACGTGAAATTCTTACCTGCTGTCGTTTTGCCGTATCACGTCAACGCCCTCACAATCACTGCGCATCACGCAAATGCCAGCACTGCCCCTATTTTGCAGCGAACCTACTATTCCGTAGGTGGTGGTTTCGTTATGGCGCAAATCAGCACATGCCCAGAAAACGCGGGAGATGACCAAAACCCTGTTGTCCGTCCTCTTGATGAAGTTTTAACGCGTCTTATTTCCTCCAACTGCGCGCATTCAGATACGGCAGATCCCCTCACCTTCCGTCACGATAACACTGATTCATATTCGCCTGAGTCTTCGCATAGCACCAGTCCGTACTCTTTTACAACGGGTGCGCAGTTACTCGCTGCATGTGAGGCTTCTTCTCTTTCGATTGCACAACTTGTCCGCGCAAATGAGGAAGCGCATCACAGCGCTCAAGAGCTTGACGCTCACCTTGATCTGGTAGCAAATACGATGTTTGATTGTGTGGATGCCGGCATGTCAGCTCAGGGATTCTTACCTGGAGGTTTGGATGTTCCTCGTCGCGCACATGCATTGTCAGAAAAACTTCATGCACGTGTAGTATCGCATCCGAGTGACAGCACGGGAGCTGTACCGTGGGCTTCCACCACTGATGACCCTATGCGAGCAATGGATTGGGTGAATTTATACGCGCTCGCTGTGAATGAGGAAAACGCAGCCGGACATCGTGTGGTGACCGCACCGACGAATGGTGCAGCAGGTGTCATACCAGCGGTTTTAGGCTATCTGGTTGCGTATTGTCCTGAAGCTGGGATTCCTTTTGGCGCTTTTGCTCCAACGAATTCGCAGCGTCGCACGCCTTTCCGTCTCTCGCCTGATAATCATGATGAAGCGTGTGTGCGTCGCCGTCGCGCTGTCCATGATTTCCTTTTGGCGGCAACAGCTATAGGTGTCCTCATCAAAACGAATGCGTCAATTGCTGGTGCTGAAGTGGGCTGTCAAGGTGAAGTGGGTTCAGCCTCTGCGATGGCTGCGGCAGGTTTAGCGCAGGCTTTAGGTGGGACTCCTCATCAAGTGGAAAATGCTGCTGAAATTGCTATGGAGCATTCTTTAGGCCTGACATGTGATCCTGTTGCTGGCCTCGTGCAAATCCCTTGTATTGAACGTAATGCGATTGCCGCGGTGAAGGCAATTAACGCCGCACGTATGGCGTTGTGGGGGGATGGTCGCCACACGGTGAGTCTGGATGCTGTTATTGAAACTATGCGTCAAACAGGTGTGGATATGTTGTCGAAATATAAGGAAACTTCTGCCGGTGGTCTTGCGGTGAATGTGGTGGAATGTTGATCCACTGTGGCTGTTCCTGCTACAAAAAGCACATCTTTCTGTACTTCGCTAAGGTGAAGGTATAAGTGAAAGGAGATTTCCGTGTCTACTCCACATAGCATTGTTCTGGGTGGCGGTTGTTTCTGGGGGCTTCAACGGCTTTTCCAACTTGTACGAGGTGTGCAAGATACAGAGGTGGGTTATGCAAATGGTCCGATAAGTGCTGATGGGAAGCCGTGGTCTACTCCTGTGAGTTACCGTGATGTGTGCAGTGATTCAGGGCATGTTGAGGTTGTGCGCATTACTTTCGATGAAGATGAAATGCCTCTGCGCCCTCTCCTTGATTTATTTTTTGACACAATCGACCCTCTAGCGGTGAATAAGCAGGGTAATGATTACGGTGTCCAGTACCGTACAGGTATTTACTGGGAGGATTCAGCGGATCTACCAATTATTGCTGAGGCCGTGCGGGCATGCGAGGAAAAGCTTGGGGTTTCCGTTGCAACTGAGGTCCAGCAGTTACGTGATTTTTGGCCTGCTGAGGAGGATCACCAAGATTACCTCATGAAGAATCCTCGGGGTTATTGTCACATTGGTCCGGTTGCTTTTGCTCGGGCACAGTCTTTGTAATTGGGGACGGCGCATTGATATTTAACGTGTCAGTGCGCTCAATTTCCCCTGTTGTTTTCTTTACAGTATTCGTATATGTGCGGGTCAGGAGTTTTCGAGGTATTTCTTTGCTTCTGCGAGTACTTCGTGCCACATACCTGAAGCGTTTTCCCATGCACTGCGAGCCACGTCTTCGTCATCGCTGACGGTGGATAAGCCGCTTTCTTCTACGTGGAGGGCAATGGAACCGTTTTCTTCAGAGAGTGAAACTTCCACTCGTGTTGCGTATTCTTCTGGAAGTTCATCGCCAGCTAGCGGGTACCAGCGGAAAGCAACGAGGTCCATAGGGTCCTCATCTACTTTTTCTACCAGCCATTCACCAGCTTCAGGGTCGGCCACATGGTAGATTCCTTCCTCGTCAACGCTTACTTCATGATCACCTAAAGGACCATCGTTAATCCACCAGCCGGCTTCGCTTACTAAGGACCATACTGATTCTGTGGGCGCGTGAATGTGGGTGTCAATTTCTACAACATCGTATTCTTCATTCACATCTGGCATTTCGTTTTCACCAAAGATATTCATGTATGTACGCTAACCGGATATGCAGGTTTTCGCTAGAGAATGAACGCTGCCCCTTAGAGCTACATACAGTTTGGCCTGTCAGCGTGTAGGTAAAGCAGCGGTAGCTTGTGTGCTTTTGCGCAAATGTTGTGTGGCAAATAGCAGGTTCAAGGTACCGCTGCCGTACTTTTCATGAAATACGTGTAATACGGTAACGCCACTGATCGGGACCAGATTGCAGGGTTTCAACACGGTAGTGATTGTCACTGGCTTGCAAGTGGTCAAAGATTGATTCTGGTTGATGCGGTGTCACGATCACCAGATTTTCACCTGCCGGTAAGGTATCGACAGCTGCAAAAATCATAGCTTTACGCACGCTACGTGGCCACGAGTGGACAAGCAGTTCTTCTGTTTGTGTTCCCTGTTCAGCGCGATGTCCTCGCCCATGACCACCACAGCCGCAGCCACCATGAGAGCCATGCTGAGGTTTTTCCGCAGGCGTGGCAGCATCTGCTGTGTGGGATGTGTGCGCATGGCCTCCGCAACCGCACCCTTTGCCGCCACGATGTCGCGCAAGTTCAGGCCCTCCTGTAGCTTCTTGAAGATGCGAGGCTTGCTCGTGTCCGTGGCCACCGCACCCACAGCCTGAACCAGCTGGGCGAGCGCTTACACGTGAATCGACTAGACGGAACATTTGTCGATCATCATGTGGTGTTACATCTGGGTGAGTTTCATTCATTACATACTCTCCGGTTCGGGTGGCATGGTGTTTGCCACCTTAATTTCACAGCGTTTTATATACCCTGTGAGGGTATATCCTTCTGGGTCGTTAGTGTACGCATATGTGCCATGAACTGCGCGATATAGGGCGATCTTGTGGACGCTATCCACATTCACTCGATGTTATGTGAGTCGGCAAGCGCGAACTCTACTTCAATTTCAACGGAAGCATTCAAAGGTAAGGAGGCCACACCGACTGCTGAACGTGCGTGAAGTGAACCAAAAAGATCTGCATAGAATTCAGAAGCCCCGTTGACCACTTGCGCTTGATTGTAAAAATCGGGCAGGGAGGCAACAAAAGCTGTCACTTTGATAACCCGCTCCAAACGATCCACGCCTCCAGCTTCTGCGGCGGCAGCAGCTAAAGCATTGAGGGCGCATACTCGCGCAGCGTCACGAGCATCTTCAAAGTCAGCCCCATCAGCTCCTACTGCGCCAATACATGCGAGTTCACCGTTTTCCATCGGGAGCTGACCGGAAGTGCGAACAACGCCTCGGTCAATTACAGCGGGAACGTAAGCGGCAACGGGAGTGGGAACTTCAGGGAGTTCGATTCCGCGTTCTTGAAGGCGTTGGCTCAAAGTTGTCATCAATTGTGTCCTTTACTTATCTGTGGGCTTGTATGTATAGACGTGTTTTCAGAGTACTACCCGCAGGTTTCATGCTCCTGTTCCCACTCGGGCCTCATGAGACACTATGTATGTATTACAGAGGACAGGATCTTTTATGCGTAATTTCACGACAAAACAATGGGTATTGCTCGGCATAGTGTGTGCAGGAGTGCTTTTATCAATACTGGCAGCCGTATTAGCGCATACCTCTTATGGTCATTTTCTGAAATGGGCTGCGATTACGTGCATTGTTATCGGTGTCTTTACTTCAGTTAGCGGAAACTCCCAGGCTTCCTCACCTGATTCTGCTTCTTCAGCTGATGCTGTTTTCTCAGCGGATTCTGCCGCGCCATCCACGTCTCATGCTCCTACTCCTTCACCGCGTGATAGCGAGGCAAACCCGTCATATACAGGAAATTCAGACGTATAAAATCTTGATATGCGCCTGTAAATAGGCGGCTTTGCATACGCGGAACTCATCGACAGTACCCATGTTCAGATAGTGGACGGACTTGGGACGACACGCCGATGAGGAAAGTATTTTTCCGGTCACGTGTGAGCTGATTTGTCTTCATCATCCACAGCCTGTGGACGACCATAGATGATTTATCCACAGAGGGGAGGAATACTTTTCACCCCATCGGATGAGGTCATTTTTTGCCAACAAATCACGACACATATGCTGTTGTTCATGACAATCTTTCATGGGGTGATTCAACCTTCATGAGGGTCTTCCACATGTGCCTGCCGCTGTCTCCACACCCTATCCACACCCCCTGAGGCAACAGAGCGTGAAACACAACATATGGTGGTCGCTGACGAATTTAGACACAAGGTGTAGTGTTGAGTCATCAAAGAGGCCACCGTGTCTTTACGAAATAACATCCATGTGATTACAGGCATGTCATATGCCCGTAACACTGCACCGAAAGAGGTTAATTATGGCGATTACCGTTTACTCCAAGCCACGTTGCCCACAGTGCGATGCCACCTACAGGGTTTTGGACAAGCAAGGTATTGCCTACACCTCCATCGACGTATCACAGGATATGGATGCCTTGGAATACATCAAAGGCTTGGGCTATCAGCAAGCGCCTGTTGTGGTCACCGATGACGATCATTGGAGCGGTTTCCGCCCCGACCGCATCAAAGCCGCTATCGCTGCTGCCACCGCTCCTGCTTTGCAGGTTGTGCACGCCTAAATAAACCTTGCCTCTCAGTGTGTTGTCATACCACTGGGAGGTACTTTCATGGCCTCACACACTTTTCCACATTAAAGGGCAATTGATGGTCAACGTCGTTTACTTTTCCTCAGCGACTGAAAACACTCGGCGCTTCGTAGAAAAAGTAGGTTTCCCCGCACAGCGTATCCCTTTGCTACCGCGGGAAGAACCCTTACATGTTGACCAACCATACGTTCTCATCACTCCCACATACGGTGGTGGAAGCTTTAAGGGCGCCGTTCCCAAACAAGTTATTCGTTTCCTCAACGACCCTGACAATCGGAAACACTGCCTGGGAGTAATTTCTTCCGGCAACACAAATTTCGGGACAGCATACTGTCTAGCAGGGGATATTATTTCCCGAAAACTAGGTGTCCCTCATATGTACAAGTACGAGCTCCTCGGCACGCCCGAAGATGTCTCACGAGTTCAAGAAGGATTGAGCGAGTTTTGGCAGAAAACCTCACAGACACCGGCGTAGAACCTGCTCCTGCCCCAGAGCTGGATTACCACGCCCTCAATGCGCAACTCAACCTGTACGACGAGCACGGCCGCATCCAATTTGATGCTGATAGGAAGGCTGCTCGCCAATACTTTTTGACTCACGTCAACCAAAACACCGTTTTCTTCCACGACTTAGAAGAAAAACTTGAATACTTAGTGACCGAGGGCTACTACGAAAAACATGTCCTCGATCAGTATGATTTCGCTGATATTAAAGCGCTCTACAAGCAAGCCTACGCGCATAAATTCCGTTTCCCCACTTTCCTGGGCGCGTTCAAGTACTACACGTCCTACACTCTGAAAACTTTCGATGGCACGCGCTATCTTGAACGTTTCGAGGACCGCGTCACCATGGTTGCGCTTTACCTTGCTCGTGGTGATGTCAAACTCGCGCAGACACTGGTAGATGAAATCATGACTGGCCGTTTCCAACCGGCAACACCGACCTTCCTGAATGCGGGTAAAGCTGCACGCGGTGAACTGGTTTCTTGCTTCCTGCTGCGTATCGAAGACAATATGGAATCCATTGCTCGCGGCATTAACTCAGCACTCCAACTGTCTAAACGAGGTGGCGGCGTTGCACTTTCACTGACAAATCTGCGTGAAGCCGGTGCTCCGATTAAGAAAATCCAGAATCAGTCCAGCGGTGTTGTTCCCGTAATGAAACTCTTGGAAGACTCCTTCTCTTACGCGAACCAACTGGGAGCGCGTCAGGGCGCGGGGGCTGTGTATTTGCATGCTCATCACCCTGACATCATGAGTTTCTTAGATACGAAACGTGAAAATGCGGATGAAAAAATTCGCATCAAGACATTATCTCTTGGCGTTGTTATTCCTGATGTTACGTTCGAACTGGCACGTAATAACGAAGATATGTACCTTTTCAGTCCTTACGATGTCGAACGCGTGTACGGGAAGCCTCTGTCCGATATTTCTGTGACAGAAAAATACCGCGAGATGGTCAATGACGGACGTATCCGTAAGAAGAAAATAAATGCACGTCGTTTCTTTCAAACTCTTGCGGAAATTCAGTTTGAATCCGGCTATCCATACATCGTTTTTGAGGACACTGTGAATCGTGCAAATCCGATTGACGGTCGCATTACGATGTCGAATCTATGCAGTGAAATCCTTCAGGTATCTGAGCCTTCACACTACAACGCGGATCTGTCGTATGAAACTATCGGTAAAGATATTTCCTGCAACCTTGGGTCGCTCAACATCGCGCAAGTCATGGATTCACCGAATTTCTCACAAACTATTGAGGCTTCCGTGCGCGCTCTGACAGCTGTTTCAGATCTGTCGGATATTCAATCTGTTCCTTCAATTGCTCGTGGAAACTCAATGAGTCATGCGATTGGTTTAGGGCAGATGAATTTGCATGGCTACTTGGCGCGCGAGCGCGTTTATTACGGTTCTGAAGAAGCCCTTGATTTCACAAATATGTATTTCCTTGCTGTTGCCTACGAATGTATTAAAGCGTCATGTGCAATTGCTCGGGAACGCGGGGTTACTTTTGAAGGCTTTGAAAAATCAGCTTACGCTTCGGGTGAATATTTCGAGAAGTACATCAACGGCACGTGGGAGCCTACAACTGAACGATGCCGTGAATTGTTAGCGGCATCCTCTATCCGTATTCCTACTGCCGATGATTGGCGCGCATTGGCTCAGGACGTTAAAACGTACGGCATGTACAACCAGAATCTACAGGCAATTCCGCCGACAGGTTCAATTAGTTACATCAACAATTCCACTTCATCAATACATCCGATCGTGTCACGCATTGAAATCCGTAAGGAAGGCAAAATCGGACGTGTCTATTATCCAGCCCCGTTCATGACGAATGAGAATTTGGAATTCTATCAGGATGCCTACGAAATCGGTCCTGAGAAGATTATTGACACCTATGCGGTAGCTACTCAGCATGTCGATCAAGGTTTGTCATTGACTTTGTTCTATCCGGATACTGTGACAACACGTGACCTTAACAAGTCCTACATTTATGCATGGCGTAAAGGCATTAAGACCATGTACTACGTGCGTTTGCGTCAGATGGCTTTAGAGGGAACGGAAGTTGAAGGCTGCGTGTCTTGTATGCTGTGAGGCCAACTACCTGAGTATTTGCTCTGAACTGATGCCTGACAGTGCAAATATCTGGTGATAAGGGGAATGAGGGATTATCTTTCATTCTCCTTTTCGCTTTCTTCGCCAGTTTCATGAAATCTAGCCTGCAATCTAGATCCCCTCATATTTGG
Source organism: Schaalia sp. lx-260 (assembly GCF_021083645.1). Taxonomy (GTDB): domain Bacteria; phylum Actinomycetota; class Actinomycetes; order Actinomycetales; family Actinomycetaceae; genus Pauljensenia. Next base: position 204,409 of record NZ_JAJNRQ010000004.1, read on the forward strand.
TTACAGTGTTATGAGTTAAGGATGCTGAGGTTTTGTTTGGGGGATTGTTTTCGTTGTCACGGTAAGGAATCACCACATTCAGATAGATCAATCAGCGTGATGTCCGCCCAGCGTCACATGCGCAAGGACATGCAAATAGTACCTGAATAGCTGAGTGCGGCATCCCTCTGCTAGGGGTACCATACCCACCAACAGAAGGACACCGCACAGAGCACTTGTCATCCCGCATACGCACAAGCCGCATATACGACACCGTGTGGTCAGCTTCACCTGGCCCACATCAGCACTACCCCTTCGTTGCACCTCCAGCGAGGCCCGCCACAATGTAACGTTGCAGCGCAATGAAGATCAATAGCACTGGGACCGCGATAATCGTGGCCACAGCCATCAAATCATTCCAGTTCGTCCCATACTGACCAATCAACCGATTCAATGCCACAGTGAGAGGCTGAATTTCCTGTTGCGTTGATAAGGTAAGCGCAAATGTGAACTCACCCCATGCCATGAGGAAAGCAAATGAGCCAATCATGACCACACCTGGGCGAATGGTTGGAATGATAATGCGAATAATCGTTTGGATAACTCCTAGGCCATCAAGTTTTGCTGCCTCCTCCACTTCATAAGGGAATTGCTTGAAGTAAGGGCGCAACAAAATCACAGCAAAAGGTAAGGTCACCGACACGTCCGCAATGATGATAGAGGCATATGTGTTAATTAAATCCATTTGCCTGAACATAACGAACATGGGGATGGAAATAGCAATTGCAGGCAATAGCTGAACAACTGTCAGTAGCACCATCATTGACGTCGAGACAGCATCACGGAAACGTGCAACCGCATATGACGCAGGCACTGCAATCACGAGTGTCAGTACCAGTGTGCCTGTAGCAATAATGAAAGAGTTTCCAAGCGCTAACCACACACCATACTCCGGCGAAAAAGCCGCTTTATATGAGTCAAAATGCAGTGCATGGGGAATGATGTGCGGTGGCTGCGCGAATGTTTCTGCGGTGTTTTTCAGTGAGGTACTGACCATCCAGTACACGGGGAACAGGTAAATGGCAGCCAGTACCCATGCGACACCTGATTTTAACCACGCATTTCGTTTGCGTCGTTTTTCAGCGGCAGAAAGCATATTTACCGGTCCTCCTCACGTAAAGAACGCACGTAGAACCACGACAAGGCCAACGGCAGGATCAGTGTCAGTGTTGAAGCCGCCGCACCATTGCCAAATTCAAAAATCTTGAAGGTCTGCAAGTAGGTGTAAACCGGCAGAGTCGTCGTCGCAGAGACAGGTCCACCTTTTGTCATCGTGTATATCAGGTCGAAAACCTTATATGTGTTGATGACGCCAAGCAGTAAAACAGAAATAATGACTGGACGCATCAAAGGTGAGGTGATGGACCGGAATTGTCGCCACCATCCTGCACCATCTACTTGAGCAGCCTCATACAAACTGTCGTCGATCGTATGTAATCCGGAAAGCAGCAGGAGCATGTTAAAAGGAATACCGACCCACAGATTTGCGGTAACAATGGCGATCATTGCAGTTATTGGACCGGTTAACCATTGGATTGGTTGGTGAATAATTCCGATGCTTGCAAGGAAATAGTTCAGCACGCCGTAATCAGAATCGAAAATCCATTTGAATATGGTTCCTGTGACAACGGGCGGAAGGATCCATCCAACCAGCAGCAAAGCTCGGATCACACCGTTTCCAGGGAATGGCCTGCGGAAAAAGAGGGCTAACGCATATCCGATGATGAACTGCAAGACCAGGCACGCCACTGTGAAAATAGCACTGAGTGTGACGCTATTCCAAAATTCTGGGTCTTTAAGGGTTGCCGCATAGTTGTCGAATCCTCGCGGGCTAAATTCCCCAGATATAAGGTTCGCGCCGTTGGCATCACTGAAAGAAATCCACAGGTTGTAGCACAAGGGTGCCACCAGGAAAACAATAATGTAGATCAGTGCTGGTGCGGAAAGGGCGAGGCCCAAGCCTCGGGTGCGTGTACGTGCGCCCGAGGCTCGTGCCTGAGAGGGTTGAGTCCTCACTTGTCAGACTCCAGTAATGTCATGATCTGAGCGAATGCTTTCTTTGCAGCTTCTTCAGGTGAGGCGGCTCCTGTCAGAGCTTCCTGCAAAGAAACCTGCACAGCTTCAGATACTTTCGCGTATTGCTTGCCGTATGCGCGTGCATGTGCAACAGCGAGTTGATCCTCGAATACTTTGAGTTTTTCGTCGGAGGACAGCTTGAGTTTGCCAGCCAAGTCTGGGCGAGCGGAAAGCTGACCTGTTTCGTCGCAGTAAATCTTGGCTCCTTCAGCGCTGGTCAGGAATTGAGCGAGTTTGACTGCGCCTTCATTTTGCTTACCTTCCTTCATGACGACAACGTTCTCACCACCAAGGCCGGTTCCTGCTGCTTTGCCTTTCGGAAGTGGAGCAACACCCCATTCAAAGTCAACATCTGCCAGGTTTTGCAATTCCCACGGGCCGTTCATCATCATAGCTACTTTGCCTGCGGTGAATTGTGTGCGAGCATCTTCTTGGGAGTAGTTCGTCACTGCTGAGGACACGCTGCCTTCATCAATCATTGACTTCACAAATTCCAGAGCCTGAGCACCTGCAGTGTCATAGTTTTGCAGGTCGCCGCCGGTTTGCCACACGAATGGCAGGAACTGGAATGTACCCTGTTCATTTTTGACAGCTGAAATTGCAAGGCCTGTGACATCATCATGAGTAACGGCTTTTGCTACGGTCTTGAGTTCGTCCCATGTGGTTGGTACTGATACTCCGGCAGCATCCAACAGTGCCTTGTTGTAGTACAAGCCGAGGTTGTTGGAGTTCAATGGCAAACCGTATGTTTTTCCGTCCATCTGAGTTGAGGTCCAAGGGCCAGGATGGAATTCTGATGCGCGTGACCCATCGGTATCTGTGAGGTCTTTCAGCATTCCAAGGGCTGCGAAGTTCTGGTTATCCACGACGTCAACAACAGCAAGGTCTGGGACTGCTCCGCCTACGCCGCCTTGGACGATAGATTTAGCCAAGTCGCCATAGGCAAAGGAGGTGCGCTTGACCATGTACTCAGGGTGAGCTTTTTCGAAAGCGGCAATGGCTGCTTGCATACCTGTGTTAGATACGCCCTGCCCTAAGTAATCCCACATTTCAATGGTGGTTTTACCTGCGGGGGCTGCACCGGATGCGGAGGATTCGGTGCTGCTTTGCATCTTCCCCTGTGAACAAGCTCCGAGGCTTAAAGCTACAGCTACGGCAGACACAGCTGCAAGGAAGCTGCGGCCTTTCTTCATGGTGATCATATTTCCTACTCTTTCGTTGGGAACTTTGTCATCCCGTGTTGTCACGGATTGTCTGATATATACCGCTGGCGCATCGGACGTTGATGCGCTCACGGTTCCGTTGTCACAGTGGTAAATCGGCTCCTTCTCGAATAAATACAGGGATTGTGTGGATTGGTGTGTCTACTTCGACAGTGCATCCACCTGTGTAGGTTTGTCCTGTCGCAAGCTCACGCCATGTGGCGCCTTGCGGCAGGTACACCTGGGTGTGTGTGACTCCTGCTTCGGTTACTGGGCGAATCAGGAGATCTGGTCCGAGCATGAATTCGTGTTCTGTATTCCATGCTTGGAGATCGTGGGGGTATTCAAGGAAAAGTGGGCGCATTGGCGGTATGCCGTCTGTGGCCGCTATTTCCATGAGTTGATTGATGTATGGGCGGATTTTTTCGCGTAGACGGATGTAGTCCGCAGCGATTGTGAAGGCTTCTTCGCCGTAGGACCAGATTTCGTTAGGTCCTCCTGGGCTGACTGCGCCTTCGGCTTCACGCGGTTCGCGGTGTCCATGCAAACGGAATAGTGGGCAGAATGTGCCAAATTGGAACCATCGGATGAATAGTTCTTGGTATGCAGGATCTGTGGGATCGCCTCCGTGGAATCCACCAATATCTGAGGTCCACCAGGGGATACCGGAGATTGCGATACTTTGTCCTGCGGTGACTTGGGTGCGTAGGGCTTCCCATGTGGGGGCAATGTCGCCTGACCATACTGCCGCGCCGTATCGTGCTTGTCCAGCCCATGCTGAGCGGCACAGGAGCACGGTTTCAGGTGTTCCCGCTTCCTGCATACCGTCGTAGAAACCTTTTGCATTGTCGCGCGGATAGGTGTTGTTGACAGCCAAACCTGGGCCTGCGTGGTAAGACAGGTTTCCTGGGTGCCCTGGGTTAAGTTCTGGTTCACATGCGTCGAGCCAGAATACGCGAACACCAAGGTCATGGTAGTTTTGCTTGATTTTGTTCCATACGTATGCGCGGGCCTGAGGGTTGGTAGCGTCATAGAAAGCGACTGGCATTGCGGTGGGCATACCTTTGTCTTTGAATTTTTGGTGGAATTCAACGCCGTTTTCTGTGCCGACAAGGAATCCGCGGCTGCGCATTTCTTCGTAGTTTTCTGATAGTGGCGATACTGTTGGCCATACTGACACCATGAGTTTTGTGCCCATGTCGTCAAGTTCGCGCATCATGGCAGCGGGGTCAGGGTATTCATTTTCGTCGAAACGGAAATCTCCCATGGCGGGCCAGTGAATGAAGTCTGTGACGATGACAGATAGGGGCAGGTCGAGGTCACGGTAGCGGCGCGCGACCTCAAGAAGTTCTTCTTGGGACATGTAACGCAGGCGTGACTGCCAAAATCCTGTGGCCCATTGAGGTAGTACCGGTGCATGTCCAACAACATCGGCGTAACGTGCAAGGATGTCACGCGGTGTGGGTGCAAGGCATAGCCAGTAATCGATTATTTCTGTGCCTTGTCCGACCCATCTGGTTGAGTCTGCAGAAAATTCGACGCGACCAACAGCTGGGTTATTCCATAGGAATCCGTAGCCTCGATCAGACAGTACGAAGGGGATGGATACTTCTCCATTACGTTGAATGAGGTCCATGACCAGGCCCTTGTGGTTCAGGTGCCCGTGTGAGTGTTGCCCTAGACCATAGAAGCGTTCTTCTGGGTCGGATGCAAATACTTGATGAACTTCAGCGCCACCGTGGACGGGGTAAATTCCATGTGCTCCAGGCCACCAGAAGTGTTCGGGAGTTTCCGTAAGGATAACTTTGTCATTGCGGAGGAAGGTGAGCATTGTTCGAGGGTTTCCTGCTCCAGGATCCAGAACAAGATTTACACCTAATTCACCGGCACGCATTCGTATGCGCGTATCAGAAACTTCAACCTCGGCCTGTACAGCTTCTGGTGTTTCAATGAGCGCACCGTAATCAGGGCGATCAAGAGTGTGACGTGAAATGCGCACGCGCACAGCATCTGGCCCCCATGTTTCTACCCGTAACACTTGATGCTCATGTCGAGCCTCAAATCCCGTGGGAATTACCGTAACATCCAGCATTGTGCCCCCTTACGCATACGTATGCTTCTTACAGTAAAATAACTTCCGAACTACCCTGCTCGGAATTAATTTAATGTCTATAGAATATAGACGAGTCCTCTTGATGTCAACGGCGGTGTGTCGATGAACGGAAAAAAACCTACAAGCCACGATGTTGCACGACTCGCAGGCGTTTCACAAACAACGGTTTCCTATGTCATGAGTGGCCGCCGAGCTGTGGCCCCTGAAACAGAAAACCGCGTCCTCCACGCAATGGAAGAACTCGGCTATCACCCTCATTCAGGAGCACGCGCACTACGTTCCAGCCGATCAAATGTCATCGGCCTTGTCGTTCCTCAACATGCTGGCGCAGACCCTGTCGCCCAGCATCAATTCCTCATATCTTTAGCTCATCAAGCACGCGCACATGATTATGACATTCTCCTGGTTACCGCTGACGAAGGAACTTCTGGACTTCGTCGCGTCATGGATAGCGCATTATGTGACGGACTTTTACTTATGGAAGTTCTCGCACACGATCCCCGAGCTGACATGATTGCCGATTCCCACACGCCAGCCGTTTTTATTGGCATACCTGACTCTTGCGCCCCGATCACAGCAATTGATTCTGATTACGAATACGCTGGACGACACGCTGTTGACATACTTGCCCAAAGCGGCCATACACGTATCACACTCCTCGCTCCGGGTGACACATCACTGCAAGACCTGAACTTTATTGAGCGATTCCGAAACGCTGTATATGAACACGCAGCAGCCTCAGCTATCGAAATACGCGAACACAAAGTAACCCTTTCATACCAAAACGCAATCTCACAGCTCGAATACCTCAACCTTGGCTACGGCGATGCTCTTTTACTTGCTCCCACCACCCCCACCGACGACTGGTGTAACGCATTACGTAATAAAAACCTTATCCCCGGCCAACATGTCAGCCTTGTCGCAAGCTCTTGGGATTACACACATTCGCACACACTTGACCGTCCCTGCCACTTTGATATGCGCATGGGTGAGGTCACTAAACAAGCAATGAATTTACTTCTGGAACGGATTGACGCGCCCACACCCTCAACGCCAGATCATCACCTCATCACCCCGTTTTTCCACGAAGGCGATACCCTACGCACTCTTACATAGCCACCATCACAATCCCATAGCAAACGGCACCTCAGCTAACCAAGGTGCCGCTCGCATATTCACTACACGAGATCAGATATCCTCACGCGCCATTTGAGCACGTTCTTCAGGTGTTAAACGCGCAATACCAATTCCCGTAGCACCCCACAATAAGGCGAAACCAATAGCGATCCAGTTCGACACAGCCCACGGCAGATACGCCAAAGTCGCCACACCTAAAGTGCCAGCCATATAAGCACCCGCAGATGTCCACGGCAAAATGGGTTCCCACACAGTCGCAGCATCTTCGATAGTTCGAGACAAGTTCTTTGGATGTAAACCGCGTTTAATGTACTCACCACGCAGCATCTCACCTGGAATCAACAGGGAAACCTGACCATTAGAAGTAATACCGATTGTGGCTAAGGCAGTCGCAACCGTCGCAGCGATTAAACCAAAGGTTGATTTCACCGGACGTAGAACTCGTTCAACCAACACTTCCAAGGAACCAGATACCGTGACAATTCCAGCAAAAGCAATGGCACAGAAACAAATCAGCAGTACACCCAGCATGGAATTCATACCGCCACGGTTCAACAGACGCGCCACATCCTCAATGACAGAATCTGCCGAAAAACCCGCTTTGCCAACCATTTCCACACTGAAACCATTCACGCCAGCAACCACGGCATCCTTAAATGAAATACCTTGGAAAACAACAGCGTTGAACATTGCACACGCGCTCGACACGAGCATCACAGGAATGGTGGGTTTCTTCCATATGGAACCGCCCAGAACAATCAGCACCGGCAACAAGAGCAAAAGATTCCAATTGAAAGCAGCATCCAGATTTGCCAGAGTCTGTCCAACTTTTGCCGGAATTTGCCCACCTGCGGAGTTTATGCCGAAAATCAGGTACACCACTGCGGAAACCAAAAAGGCTGGTCCTGTCGTCCACAGTAAGTGACGGATATGGACAAAAAGATTCACTTGTGTGGCAACCGAAGCAATATTCGTCGTATCAGAAAGTGGCGAAAGTTTGTCACCAAAGTAAGCGCCTGCCACCACAGCGCCCGCCACCATCGGCAAGTGAGCACCCATTCCTGCGGCCACACCCATAAAAGCGACACCCACTGTTCCAGCAGAACCCCACGAAGTACCTGTGCACAGTGACACGATTGCTGTCACAAGTAAAGCAATTAAAGCAAGGAAACGGGGGTCAATAATCTTCAGCCCGTAGTAGATCATCATGGGGATTGTGCCCCCAGCCATCCATGTGCCAATCAGCATACCTACGGTAATTAAAATCAGGATTGCAGGCATTGTTTTGGCGATCTTATGTGAGACAGAGGTAATCATCTCGTCCCATGAATAGCCTAAATACCAGTTGATAAGGGCGGCAACAGCAGCTGTCGCAATTAATAGGGGTTCTACTGGCAGCTCTGCCCAAATATAACCCCCACCAAGGAGCACAATAAGTGTAATAACTGGAATCGCAGCCAACAGTAGGCTTGGTTTCCTGTGTTCGCGTTCCTGTGTTGCAGGAGCATCCGGTGGTCTAGCGGTCATTTTTTCCTTCTTTCAGTGCGACTATTTACCGATGCTAGGTAAGTATTCATGTGTATTTTTGTTGCGATAGATCAGGGTTTTGCTGGTATGCGCTCCTGTGTGCGGAGCGCGTCAGGATTGATAGGCTTCACGTCTTTGTGGAAATTTTCTGGAGGTTTTCAGGTGGCCTTTGCTTGCATAGTGCGTGCATGTGTGAGGATTGTGTCGCCGGTCCTCTTATGATTCACATTTTGCAATTAGGTTGTTCGATCGTTGAGCGCTGCGCATAACCGCGTGAGAGCCTCACGAAGTTCGTTGCGTGGTAAAGCGACATTGACTCTGAAATAACGTTCATATGCGGCTCCAAAATCTGAACCTGGGGTGATAGCCACACCGCTACGTTGGCAGGCATGCAGCAGTGCTTTTTCATCTGAAATATATGCTGAGGCCTCGACCCATATGAGGTATGTACCTTCAGGGTCATTTACCTGCGCATTCGGCAGGTGTTTACGTAGCAGATGCACTGCTTCATGAATATTTTCGTCAATATAGCTTTGTAGTGAATTCACCCAGGATTCCCCTTGGGTCCATGCGGCAATAGTTGCAGGTATTGCGAAATAATTTGGATTATGGAGGCCCATTTGACGTTTAGCGGATTCCAGGTCTTGACCCAGATTTCCACGAACCATGATTGCCGCAGATTCTAAACCTGCGATTGTGAAAGTTTTTCCAGGTGAAGCGCATTGAATAATTGAGCCTTGCCGCCATAAATCTGGCGCAGCATAAGCGAAAGGAATGTACGTGTTTTTCTGCGGTCGCACAAAATCTGCGTGTACGTCATCACTGAGGACAAGAACATGATGTCGTCGCGCATACTCAGCCACCACACTCAGTTCATTGTGCGTCCATACTCGCCCTGTCGGATTATGCGGATTGCACCATAAGAGCAGATCTGCCCCGTCCATTGCTCGTGCGAAAGCCTCATGATCGAATGTTGTTACACCGTTTTTGCATACAAAAGGTACTTCACGTATGTGGGATCCTGATAACTTGACGACCTCACATATGGGTCCGTAGGCGGGTGTCAGTGTGACAACAACAGGGCATCGTTCTAAGCGTGCGGGCAAAATAAAATTCACAAGTGCTGATACGCACTGAACAATACGTGCAAAGAAATGCACATCAGCGCTTTCCACATCCCAGCCGTAACGGATACGTTGCCACCGTGCGGCTGCATGACGATAGTCGTCAAAAACTTCCGTGTACCCATAGTTGTCAAGCTGTGCGGCGTGGTGTACTGCCTTTGCCACACAAGGTGCTGTCCGAAATTCCATATCTGCAACAGAAAGTGATACCGCTTTGTTCCCTAGAGGGGCTGCAAGCAAATCCCATTTAGCGCTATGTGAACCCCAGCGATCAAGGTGCTCATCGTTGAACCCTTGTTCTATAGTCTTTTCCATTGATATCCCTAACAGATTTTTGTAATCCTCACCACATCTTAACTATTTATTTTTATATGTCAAAAAATTATGGAGCTTATCGTGCCTCATTTTGTGCGGACTCTAAAGAAAACGAAAACACGCACAACCTACGCACAGGCGCGTGTACAACACTTACCTGTCACACACGCGCCCACACAACAATCAGACATTGAGTATTGACCAACGCCCCTACACCATTACGCAGGTAGCATTGTGCGCATACGCGCACCGCACCTAAACGCGGCGAGCCAAAACCTCAGCCGCCTGCTTTGCAGCGCCTAAAGCCACATACTCACCCGGGGACGGAAATTCCACAGCAGCATCCAAGAACTCAGCAGCAAGCGCACGCACAGCGGCCGATTTAGCCCCACCGCCCACAATAAGCACGCGATCAAGTGATACACCCAGTGCGCGCATAGCATCCAAGGCATAACGCATCAGATTCAACAAACCTTCAACGCTTGCTCGGGCTACATGCGCACGGTCACTATTCGCTAATGTCATACCGCGTAATTGCGCTGTTGCATGAGGAAGATTCGGCGTGCGTTCACCCTCAAAATAGGGGATAAGTTCCAGTCCACCTGCATCCGGAACAGATAAAGCAGCTTCATCAAATTCCTGATAGCTCAAACCGGTCACTGACATCATTGCGTCAATAATGCGTGAAGCATTCAATGTGCATGCCAGCGGTAGCCAATTCCCCGAAGCATCAGAAAACCCTGTCACCAAGCCTGAAGCGTCCTGTACGGAATGGTCTGAAACTGCAGCAACCACACCGGATGTCCCCAAAGACAGTAAAGCGGAACCTGGTTCAAGGCCCACGCCCAAAGCAGCCCCCGCATTATCGCCTGCACCCGGACCGATAATAATGTCACCCCAACCACGTGATTGATCGCCGCGACCTGCTTCATCCCACGGCCCTAAGATTCGCGGCAAGACGATACGTTCTGCAGCAGCTTCATCAATACGCAAAGCATCTGCCAAAATATCGCGTCGATACTGGCCCACTGGCTCACCAGCAGCACCACAGCGGCTCATATAGCCTGTTCCTGATGCATCAGAACGATCTGTCACCAGTGCTTCTAATGATAGCGACCCCATGATCTTCCACGTTAGCCAGTCATGCGGCAGGCACACGGCTGCTATCCGCGCAGCATTATCTGGCTCATTATCAGCCAGCCACCGAAGTTTCGTCACTGTCAGTGAAGCTACAGGAACTGAGCCGGTGGCATCCGCCCACCACGCAGCCCCAGCTTCACGGTCACCATTACCTCGTTCGCAGATCAGATTCTCTGCCGCTGCAGCTGATCGCGTGTCATTCCACAGCAAAGCGGGACGAATCACTTCACCCTGAGCATCCAGACACACCATGCCATGCTGTTGTCCACCGACAGATAACGCAGCGACATCATCTAATCCACCGGCGTTAGAGACGGCTTCAAGGAAAGCATTCCACCACATATCAGGATGAATTTCCGTGCCGTCAGGATGTGAAGCTCGCCCTTGACGCACGATCTGCGAAGTGTGCGGATCCCAAATAAGGACTTTGCATGATTGTGTGGATGTATCAACACCTGCAACATAGGGGCGCGGGTTCATATTTCCTCCCTCAAAAACGTGTGAATATAAGCGGCGCATGTGGATACGTGATATGCGTGTGGGTGCCAGCTTGCAGCATATGCCACTGACACCCACACCTGAGAAATTATCAGACCTTAGATGAGGCAAGTATTAGCCAATAAGGTGGCGCATTGCGTGGTGGTACAGCTCAACGAAGTGGTATTCGCGTGCACCTGCGGCAACAGCATCGAAGTCTTCGTAGGCACTGCGATCGTTAAGGAATGCGTCCAGAGTCTCTCCCTCGCTAAGGGTTGGCTGTATCAGCTGGTCGATGGATGCAGCTTTCATGAGTTCTTGCGTATGCGGGTCTGCGCGGAAGGCGCGGGCCTTTTCTGCCAGCATGATCCACATTTCCATATTTGCGCGAGCCGATTCCCACACGCCTTCCATACCTTCGGTACGGCTGGGCTTGTAGTCAAAGTGAATGGGTCCTTCATAGCGGGGGCCGCCACCGGGGAATCCATTGACCAGCAGGTCCACTGTGAAGAACGCGCTTGAAAGGTCCCCGTGTCCAAAGGCTTTATCTTGGTCATATTTGAGGCCGGACTGTCCATTTAAGTCAATGTGGAAAAGTTTTCCGCATTGCAGTGCCTGCGCAAGGGCATGCGTGTAATTCAGGTTCGCCATTTGTTCGTGGCCAACTTCAGGGTTAAGACCGACAACTTCGCGGTTATCCAACTCAGCGATCAGAGCGAGAGCATGGCCGACAGTCGGCAAGAAAATGTCACCACGTGGTTCGTTGGGTTTGGGTTCCAAACCGATTCGCAGGTCGTAGCCTTGTGATTTGATGTACGCGGCAACCGTGTCCAAGCCTTCTTTGTAGCGTTCCATTGCGGCGTACAGGTCTTTTGATGAATCGTATTCAGCACCTTCACGACCGCCCCACATGACGAATGTTTTTGCGCCGAGTTCTGCGGCAAGATCCACATTGCGCAGGACTTTACGTAGGCCAAAGCGACGAATTGAACGGTCATTATTTGTCAGGCCACCATCTTTAAAGACAGGATGAGTGAAAGTATTTGTGGTGACCATTTCGATGACGAGTCCATGCGCGTCAGCTGCGTCTTTTACTTTCATGACGCGGTCATGGCGTTCCGTATCGCTTGCATCGAAGTCAAAAACGTCATTGTCGTGGAAAGTAATACCCCACGCGCCGAGTTCTGCCAGTTTTTCAGCGTATTCCCAAGGTTCTAAGGCTGGGCGAGTATTCGTTCCGAAAGGATCGACAGCCTGCCAGCCTACGGTCCACAGACCAAAGGAAAATTTATCTTCAGGGGTCGGGGTTCGAGTCATTATTTCCTCCGCTTAAATGTCAACTATTTGTGCTACAAAGCACCGTCATCATTGACGAGGCGCATATTGGTGACTTTCTAGGAAAGTCGGCTTGAAAACGCCCCAAAGTATTTTTTTGTGTATCTAAACTTATAGGGTGCATACGGTAGAGTCAAGCTATGACATATTCGATTCCACCTGCGGGCATACCTTCTGTTGCTCAACCTCTTTTTCACGAGTATGCATTTCACCCAACGAATACAGTCACAAATATTCCCACAAGCACACGGTCACGCACAGGAGCGCAGGCACGCACAATGCGTGCATTGAATTTAACTTTGGTTCTCAACCATATCCTGACAGATTCTGGTCAAGCTACGCGATCATCCATTGCTCAACTCACAGGAATTACCGCCTCCACCGTTTCTCGTCTTGTTGACGAAATGGTGGCTTGTGGCCTCATTGATGAAGTACCTCCACCAGCGGATAACAGTCGTGGCCGACCAGCTATGCGCTTACGACCTGCCAAGGGTAAAGCGGTGGCCCTTGGCTTGGAAATTAACGTGTCAGGCATTGACGCTCGACTCATTGACCTAGCCGGATATGTCATAGCCGAAGAAACTCGCATAGGTGACTACGCGCAATCAGATCCTCAAACCACAATGAATGAGCTTGCTGAAATCGCTCATCATATTGTTCATACTCATGTCACATCCTCTATGTTCTTTGTAGGCTCAGGCTTGGCGTTACCTGGACTTATATCGCATGATTCCCTCACATATGCACCAAACCTTGGGTGGCAAGATATTCCGTTCAGTGAATTACTGAGTCCGATCGCTGACCTACATCCACGGGTCATCGGAAATGAAGCAGATCTGGCTGCTTTTGCCATATCGTTTCCAACCCCGGGGGTGGCCACTGGGCCTTCTTCATTTATTTATATTTCAGGTGAAGTAGGTGTGGGAGGAGGCGTCGTTGTCGAACATCGCAGCATGTCAGGAGCACATGGTTGGTCCGGAGAGATCGGTCATGTGTGCGTTGACCCAATGGGAGCATTGTGCTCATGTGGCGCTCACGGGTGTTTAGAAACTTTCTTAGGTTTACGCGCATTATCGGCGAGCGCTGGACTTGAAAGTAATGCAAGTGTCGCTGATGTCATAGCAGCCGCACATAATGGTTCGCTTCGTGCAAATTCTGCTTTACGTGATGCGGGTACTGCATTGGGGCGCGCACTGGCTGCGACAATTAACGTTGTCGATATTCCTTTGGTGCTCTTGGGTGGAAATATCGGTGAGCTTGCGGACGAGATCACTGAACCAGCTCTTACTGAAATGCGAACGCGTATTTTGCAGTCCAGTTGGTGTGAGCCGACAGTCCATAGTGTCCCTGATTCTACGTGGCTTGCTGTCACCGGTGCCGCCCACATGGTTTTGCAGCACCTTGTGAATAATCCTTTGGAGTGGACAGACCCGTTGCCACAGGACTAGCTCGCCTGAGCCGCAGCACAAAAGCGCTGCATGTAGGGAAGGCTTGAATTAGGCCTATTATTCACTGGCGCGCAGAAATTCTTAGCATGATTTGAGTGGCTGCTGTCAATATGGTGGATCCACAGGCTCTGCTCATAACGGGCATGTCGGTGCTGTTTTTACTTTTTCTTCAGATGCCTGACTAGGCTCCTGCAATGGCGATCTATTCCTGCGTACTAGGAAAATTAGTGATTTTACGTTCATCACGTGGACATTCTGCTGTCCTTATTGGAGGCGTTGAAAAACGCTTTTGTGAAGCTTTTGGCCATTGTCGAGTCTGTGTGTCCTGTGTGAATTAATCGTTCAGCTTGACGAAAGGGTATCTTTTTTCGTATCGTTGCCTAGCACGCGCGAGTGGCGGAATAGGCAGACGCGCACGGTTCAGGTCCGTGTTCCAGTGATGGAGTGGGGGTTCAACTCCCCCCTCGCGCACCATAGATTCCTGTGGATACATCATGTGTCCACAGGTTTTTACTTTTCGTACTCCACGCTCTGGGCTTATGCGCTTATATGCCATGCCGCCATATCCGAAGATCTACCACACTGCCATGAGCCTTCCAAGAGCCACTTTATCTGGCTATTTATCTGGCTATAGGACAATTTATGTGGGTGCTCATCTTTGACTAAAGGTAGGGTAGCGGAAGTGTATCTGTGTTTGAGGATTATCCTGCTGAATGTTTACTCATCAGGTCTTATGGTGATGTGTGATCCCTTGTAGCCGATTGTATTGACCTGTAACCTCAAAAGGAACCCCACCTGAAAGAGACTACGAACTGCAGTCTTTCAGGTGGGGTCACTGTTGTACACAGGAAAGTGGCGGTGTTACACGCAGCCGCTCACATTTAGTGTCCAGGCCAGCTGCGAATAGTGTTCAATACTTTCACACTACGACGATCCCAGATTCGTCCAGCCCACAGTAGGCCCAAGTGGGCAAAAAGGCATGTCCAGATGATTCCTGTGAGTACAACCATCCATGAGGGAAGGACACCAGTGTTTGACAAAATGTAAACCACAAGCACAGGTAATGAGGCGATAACTGAACCACAGAGTGTCGCCGTTTGGGTCAGCATTGTTGTCATGAAACTACCCGTACCACGAGCGGACATCGGTGAGGTCCCTGGCGGTTGCACGGGGTAAACCCATGCGGAACCGATTATTAACGTCACTACGGCAGCATCAATCAGCAGTGCCATCAGGAAAATCAGCAACACAAGTGTTTCCATGATTCCCAGTCCCTTGAAAAAGGCAATAGCAAGGGTACACACCACTAAAATCCCACTATTGAGAGGAAGCGAACCAAATAATCGACCGCGCCGTTCGTGTTTTCCTTTGATAGCTGAGGACACAGGAATCCAAAAAGCTGTGGAATCGTACTGGGTACTTGCCCCAATGGTTGCTCCGATTAGGACAGGTGCCATGTAGATAAAGAAGGTCCCGTGTGCGCTTGACATTCCTGGCAGTCGAGTCCACATGATACCCATGAAGAAGAATAGAGGAACCGTTATCACAGTAACGAGCAAGCGCGCATCACGTATCCAGTAACGAGCTGTACGTGCAGCCATAGAAGCGGTCGGCGCACTTAAACCACATATTTGCCACAGCTCTACTCGTGGCAGCGCATTTGGAACTTTTGCCGATGAGGTCGCCCTACCCGCAATCGGGTGTGCGAACTTTTTCTGCGCATGATGGGGGTCTATTTCTCTGCGACCTGCCGCGATTGCTTCCTGTGCTTTCTGGGAAACAGGACGCGCAAGGCCACTCATTGCACCGAAAATAACATGACTCCATCCCCAGAAACCACACGCATAGGTCACGAGAGCAATGAGGAGGCGCAGGCAGGCGAATAGGATATTTCCTTGCGCAAGCGAAGCTGGCACCCCCCAGATGGCACCGAAAGGTGTCCATCCCATGATTTCAGCACTCTGGATAAAGAAATCAGGATTGAAGTCTTGGACAATCCAGTTAATCCATACGCCCAGGGGAGTGAATACAAGCAAGAATATGATGGTGGCAATAGCTGTGCTCATGTCACGGCGTGTTGATGTTGCTTGTAAACGGACTCCTACCCATGTGGTAATTGCACTGGCCCATGTGAAAGCGGTAAGTAAAGCCAAGGGCAGGAGGAGGAGTGCTGCGATGGCGGACACCCATTGACCTGCAACTGCCCACCCGATTGCGGGCATGAAGAAAGCGAGGGTGGAAAAAATTCCTGGTACGCCGATACCTGTGGCAACGGATAGTCCGAAGGCGAATTTACGTGAGGGACCCAGGTAAGGTGCAAATTTTTTTGGGTCAAGGGTGTTGTCCATGCCAGAAAACATTGCTGGAACCAGCCACCACCCTAGGATAAAGATTCCACCGGCAAAGGTAAGCATTGGCATAATGATGTGTTCGTGGCCTGCGAGGATACCGAAAACTACACCCGCTCCTATCATGCTGAGAATACTCAAAGCGTAAAGGAGTCCAAGAATCGTCATCACCAAAACCCATGTTTGACGGGAAATGGTGTTCCACATAATTTTTGCTTTTAGGCGGATTAGTTGGCGAACCACGACAGCCCCTCATTGTTGCGACGGCCACCGACAAGTTCAGTGAAGCGGTCTTCAAGGGTAGAACCTGCGGCAACTTCATCAGTTGTGCCAGCAGCAATGACTTGACCGTGGTTGATAACGGCGACGTGTGAGCACAGGGATTGGACTGTATCCATTACGTGGCTGGAAAGGATGACGGTACCACCGCCAGAGACAAAACCGTTCAAGATTGTTTTGATATTTGCTGCAGAGACAGGGTCAACTGCTTCAAATGGTTCATCTAGGACGATAACTGAGGGGCCATGAATTAGCGCTGTTCCGAGTGCGATTTTCTTTGTCATGCCGGCGGAGTAGTCACCCACGAGTTTCGTTGCTGCCTCTGTGAGATCGAGGGCTTCAAGAAGTTCATTTGTGCGGTTACGCGCAGTTATTCGATCAAGTCCGCGCAGCATAGCAACATGTGTCAGAAGGTCAGCTCCTGAGAGTTTATCGAGGAGGCGCATCCCGTCAGGCATAACGCCAAGTAAGCGACGGGCTTGGATTGGGTCGTTCCACACATCAACACCGTGGACATGTGCGGTGCCTTGATCTGGGTGTAGCAGGCCTGTTGCCATGGTGAGTGTTGTTGTTTTTCCCGCTCCGTTTGGTCCTACGAATCCGTAGAATGCACCGGATGGTATATCAAGAGAAAGGTCAGATACAGCAACAAGATTGCCATATACTTTCACCAAATTTCTTAGGGCAAGTGCAATTCCTTGTGGACTATTCATGTATTTTCTCCATCCGGTAGTGCCATCTGGCAATGAAGTGATACCTAACTTAGGGTAACAGCTATACGTAGCTGCTTATTTTTTAATTTCAAATAGACGGCATTCGATTACAAAAAAAAACGCCTTTTATACTATAGCATTTATTTGTGATTTTTTACATGTCTGACGTCATTTAGTTACCATAGAATTCTCACCAAATATTTTCATTAACACCATTTATATATAGATCAATTTATATATAGGTCAATATTTCTCTTTGAAAATCTCAATCATTAATTGATACCTATGTCATTTTTCCTGTTTATTAATCCAATTACCTGAATTTTTTAACTCAAAGCGATATTGTTAAAGAGTAGTCTCTCATTTTCACAGTTAGACGGAGATTCCGCTCATACATGCGCAAATTGGGCCGGCTATCCCTCGTTCCACTCGGACGTGGGTCACTCCTCTATTTTTAGAGGGATTTACTGATTGGATTGTCTTCAATGGCTCGCGGTACCGTGAAATGGTTTAACGACGATAAAGGCTTTGGTTTCATCACCCCCGATGATGGCTCTGCTGATGTATTTGTCCACTATTCCAGCATTTCACAAGAAGCAGGGCGCAGAACCCTGCACGAAGAAGAAAAAGTGGAGTTTACTACCATCAATGGCCCGAAAGGGTTACAGGCAGAAAACGTTACTCGAATCGGCTGAAACTTTCACCGAATGAAAAATTCTGGAAATTTATACATGCATATTTCCTGAAACACACATGTAAAGACTCGTACATTTACTCCATATGTACGAGTCTTTCACATGAGCGCACATAATCACTCTGCAACCAGCCAAAATAAAACACCTATTTCACCTATAAATACACAGAAAAATCATCGACTCGATATCCAAACACCTGCCCACATTGTGTTTATGCCCTCAATATATTGATCCTGAGAAGCCGTAGGTGTTTTCACTCACAAGACTATGGTTTTTACACTCGCACTTGTTAAACTATTCCTTGCTTGTTCTGGCTGTTCCAGTTACTTTTAACTGTTCAGCTATCAACAGCATCTCATTGACACGCTGCCGTGCGGGGCGCGGTCAGTGCCTCGCGGCATTGACTACAGAAAGGGCCCTCCATGAGCCACATTGTTGATTCTCACCTCCAACCCGCTCCTTGGCAAGCAACTGCTGATGTAATCGCCATCGTTATCGCTACCCTCGTGCTGGTATTTTCCGCAGCCGTCGCAGCATTTGCCTCAGAATCTTTGGGTGCGTTAGTTATCTGCTCACTCGTCCTTGTCGCGCTGATTGGTATTACACCTCGCCTATACTCATACGCTCATCGCTCAGAAATCTAAAATGCTTTTTCGGGGTGCGCAAAGAAGCGTGCCCCCTGTTGGAAAACAAGCGCAGGTAAGGTTCCTGCGCTTTTCGTGTTTTATACGCTACGCTGCCGTGGTGACCCATTGCCCTGATACTTCCAACTTCTCTGCGCCTTCTTCAGATACTTCTGCCCAAAGAACGCTATACACACGCTCTCTTTTCCTTGCTTTTTCCTGCTACATACTCTGGGGATTTTTCCCTTTATTTTTCAGACTTCTACACCCTGCCCAGCCCTTAGAAGTCATTGTTCACCGCGCAGTATGGGGTTTATTTTTCTGCCTAGTGGCACTCACCCTCATGCATCATCTTCATCATTTACGCGAAGCCCTACGTGATCGCGGCACCGTATTGCGTTTAGCTGCCGCCGGGTTCCTCATTGTTATCAACTGGACGGTCTATGTTTACGCTGTGATGAGCGGTCACACAATTGATGCTGCACTCGGCTATTTCATCAATCCTTTAATGACCGTTGCCCTCGGCCTGTGCGTTCTGCATGAACGTATCACGCGCTTGCAAATGATCTCCCTATCATTAGGGATTATCGCAGTCGTAATTCTCATCGTTGGCTTAGGACGCTTACCTTGGATTGCCTTGGCCTTACCATTGAGTTTTTCCTTGTATTCACTGGTGAAAAAAGACGTCGCACATAAGGTGGGGCCGGTTGAAGGAATGGCTATTGAAACAGCTATCGTGTCGCCATTCCTTTTAATCTACCTTGCTTACTTAGCATGGAATCACTCCACCTCTTTTCACGTAATTACCGCAGGAAACAGCGATGTAGCATGGGGACTTCATCTGGCATTACTTATCAGTGCGGGAGCCATCACAATGATTCCACTCATCATGTACGCCACAGCAAGTCAGGGTCTGCCGCTGGGCACCATCGGTTTTATTCAATACGTGTCACCAGTTATGCAATTAGTCCTTGGAGTTTTTCTTTTCCATGAGGAAATGGAACCCATGCGCTGGGTCGCTACCGGCTTCATCTGGCTGGCGTTAATATTCCTCACCTTTGATTTAGCGATAGCAACTCGGCGAGCACGTAAACTCATCTGTAAACAACCCACTGCAACACCCTAAGAAACACAAGTTTCCTATCAGTGCGCAGGTTCTTCACGGCCTGTAAAGTTCGCAAACCGTGCCATATGCCCTTGGAATAAGGCGCGGATTGTCCCTGTTTCGCCATTACGGTGCTTAGCAACGATAATGTCAGCTTCCCCTGGCCTATCATCCTTGTTGTAATACTCAGGCCTGTGGAGCAGAAGGATAATATCCGCATCCTGTTCCAGTGATCCCGATTCACGCAAATCAGACATCATAGGTTTTTTGTCAGTACGAGCTTCAGGACCACGGTTGAGCTGTGCAACAGCCACCACAGGCGCATTAATTTCTTTCGACAAAAGCTTGAGATTACGTGAAAGCGCAGATACCTCTTGTTGACGCGACTCTACGTGACGTCCTGATGTCATGAGCTGAAGGTAGTCCACCACAACAAGACCTAAATTATGCTGCTGACTTAAACGGAAACACTTTGAACGTATCTCTGTAATTGTCATATTCGCTGAATCATCAACAAAAAGCGGTGCTTCAGCGATCTTTGCTGTCGTGTCAGAAACTTTGCGCCAATCCGTTTCAGTCATTTTTCCCGACAGCATTTTATGGAGGTGAACACCGGATTCGGCAGAAAGCATACGCATTGCGATTTCATTTTGACTCATTTCAAGCGAAAAAATCACACTGGTAATGCCGTGTTTAATTGATGCTGAACGACAAAAATCTAAAGCTAAAGTGGATTTACCCATTGCAGGTCGGGCCGCCACAATAACCATTTGCCCGCCCTGCAAACCTTGAGTCAAATTATCTAGGTCAGTAAATCCTGTAGGTACGCCACGCAGCTTACCCCTGTCTAATTCGATACGTTCAAGTTCGGTTAGCACATTGTCTGACAAAACAGACATAGGCACGTAGTCAGTTACTGAACGTCTTTCTGCAACAGCGTAGATTTCTGCCTGAGCACGATCAACAATTTCATCCACGTCACCCCCTGCATCGGCGTACCCTAACTGGACGACACGTGTTCCTGCTGACACAAGGCGACGTAAAATGGCGCGTTCGCTCACTATACGCGCGTAATATCCCGCATTTGCCGCGGTAGGTACTGAAGCGATGAGGGTATGAAGGTAGGCTGCGCCTCCCACACGTGTGAGTTCACCTCGGCGTTGAAGTTCACCTGAAACAGTGATGGCATCTGCAGGTTCGCCACGACTATTCAGATCAATAATCGTATTGTGGATAAGCTCATGTGCCGGCTCGTAATAGTCGGCTCCCGTAATTTCTTCAGCAACCTCGTTGATCGCCTCACGCGATAACATCATTGAGCCAAGAACAGATATCTCTGCATCTGTGTCATGTGGGGGAACCCGATCAAAAGTATCGCTACTCATGGTTTCTTTCCGTTGCTCAAGTGTTCTCTTTTATTAGTGCTGACATATATGAATAACACCTGCACTCCATCTTCATAGCACATCACAGTTGTGGATAAACCTGTGAATGAATGTGGACAGAGTGTGGATACATCGGCGTGTCACCCACATTCTTTCACGCCTTCCTCGTGCAGATATCTCTGAAAGGGTCGCTATAACGTGGATTTTCATTATTCAATGTCCACAAAGATATGCACAACCTGTGGATTGTCTTGGGGATAAATATTTTGCATATGATCTGCACCACTTAACAAACCTTCAAGCACCACTTGAAGGTTGCTTTCATCTGTTCTCTCGCAGCACTTCACAACATCAACAATTTCACTACCCAAGAAAGCGCCTCACCCACATGAAATACTCATACTCATGCCACGATCAACAGACCTGACCTCACGTGTCCTCACACTTGCTTTACCTGCATTGGCATCACTTATCGCAGAACCTCTTTTTACCCTCATTGACTCATCAATGATCGGGCACCTCGGAACTAATGAACTTGCAGGCCAAGCCGTCGCCTCACAAATCCTCATGACGGCAGTCACACTTTTCATTTTCCTGTCCTACTCCACAACATCACTATCTGCCCGAGCACTCGGCAGCGGCGACGACCGCAAAGCGATACGTTCAGGTATTGACGCAATCTGGCTGGCATGCGGACTTGGAATCATAACCACCGCATTATTGATCGTTTTAGGCCCAACTCTGACAGGACTTTTTCACACAACCCCTGAAGTAGCGCCACATGCACTGAGCTACCTATACTCCGCCGCTCCAGGCACAATCGGAATGTTCATTACTATGGCCGCCGTAGGCACATTTCGCGGTATGCAAGACACCCGCACGCCTATGGTTATCACACTGATAGGAACACTACTCAACATCCTCTTAAATGCGCTGTTCATATACGGTTTTGAATGGGGAGTCGCAGGCTCAGGAGCAGGAACAAGCCTTGCTCAAACAGCAATGGGCGCAATAATGGCAGGATTAGTGCTAAGGCACGCTCACACTCTCAACATTCCTCTTTCTGCCTCACGTTCAGGTTTATGGGGAGCAGTCCTTGAAGGAGCGCCCCTGATGGTTCGCGGCATGAGTTTACGGCTCGTCGGCTTACTTTTACTGTGGCCAGCAACAACACTGGGAACGAAGGCAGTGGCTTCATACCAGATCATTCTTTCCATATGGATATTCGCTTGTTTCTTGCTGGATGCTCTTGCCATCGCAGCGCAAACAATGGTTGGCATATCTGTTGGATCAAAAAACCAGTCCCAGCTACGCGAACTCCTGCATACACTCAACCTGTGGGGTTTATGGACAGGTGTCCTCATTGGAATCACTATTGCCATTACCTCACCGTGGCTGCCTTATCTTTTCACCAGTGACACAGCAATGTATTCCATCACTACATGGGGACTTATTGCTTCCGCTCTGGGAATGCCCATCGGCGGCGTTGTTTTCCTCCTCGACGGGGTCCTTATCGGTGCCGGAGAGGGACGTTTTATGGCGACGGCTTCTGTACTGCAGTTACTCATCACATTACCTGCACTTGCTGTAGTTAACTACCTGTGCACACAAGGGATAAGCCCCGAAAAAGGTGTGGCAGCTCTATGGATGGTCTACTGCGTTTTTTACATGGGTTCACGACTGTTCTGCAACGTGTGGCGCACATGGTATTCACCCCAACACGCCCTCGTAACACACTCATCATAGGAGCCATAGGAGTCATAAGAACGCCCTCCATTTTCCGCTATTTACGCCATTGAGCAAATCCCCCATCATCTCCACATCCGGCGCTGACACATATAGATAATTCACTTACACAACCACACTGACTACCTTCTGCACACCCTCATAGATATCGCTGAAAACACAAGGAAAATCACCTCTTATCCTTTGGCAAATAAGGCAAAATCACGCTAAGATGGTGGATTGGTTGTTCGTATCGGACCACTTCCTGTAGTTCGCATACGCAACCAGGTCATTGAGCACAATGCCAATGACACGCATGACCCTCCTGTCACGGAAAGTCCGTGACCGTATAGACCACAGGAGGTGGGTATTCACATGCGTAACTATGAACTGATGGTGATCGTTGATCCTACGGTTGACGAAAACACCGTCGCTCCGATGATGGATAAGTACCTGCAGCAGGTAACCGCCGCAGAAGGTTCCGTCGACAACGTTGATATTTGGGGCAAACGTCGTCTTGCCTACGACATCAACAAGCGTTCAGAGGGCATTTACGTTGTCGTCACCATGACAACAACCCCCGCTGTTGCTCAGGAAATCACCCGCCAGATGAGCATTAATGAAACCATCTTGCGGACCAAACTCCTGCGTCCCGACGCTCACTGAGCATCGCATCTCGCGTCCCTTTCTTTTCCATAACATCTAACTCACACCGAGGAGCCGACATATGGCCGGAGAAACCGTCATCACGATCATCGGCAACTTGACCAATGATCCTGAATTACGATTCACACAATCAGGAGCAGCGGTCGCCGACTTCACGGTGGCATCTACACCGCGATCTTTTGACCGTAACGCGAATGAATGGCGCGACGGCGACACCCTTTTCATGCGCTGCTCATGCTGGCGTGAAATGGCTGACAATGTTGCTGAATCCTTGCGTAAAGGAATGCGCGTCATCGTGACAGGTCGCCTCACACAACGCTCATATGAGACACGTGAAGGTGAACGTCGCACAGTTGTCGAACTTCAAGTTGATGAAGTTGGCCCATCACTTCGCCGCGCACAAGCAAAAGTTACTCGCACTGCCCCAGCAGGGGGACAAGGCGGATACAGCCAAGGTGGACCTGGCTACGGCCAAAGTGGACCTGCTCCTGCAAATGGTATGAACGGTTATGGTGCAGCCGGTGGTTATGGACAAGGTGGATATGGCGCACCTGCAGGTGGGTCGTCTGAAGATCCGTGGAACTCTGCGCACGGCGGAGCACCCACATCTTTCGATGATGCGCCTCCGTTCTAATCGCAGCCTACTCATCATCAATAGTCGCAGCGAAACGAACACATCTCATTAGAACGCTTGGGGTGAGTGGAACTCACCCAGACCCATGAGGAGAACATCATGGCGAAGCCTCAACTTCGCAATAAGCCCATTAAAAAGAAGGCCAACCCCTTAAAGTCGGCCCGAATTGCATCCATTGATTACAAGGACACCGCACTGCTACGCAAGTTCATTTCTGACCGTGGCAAGATCCGCGCTCGTCGCGTAACCGGTGTTTCCGTCCAAGAGCAGCGTCGCATTGCACGTGCTATTAAGAACGCACGCGAAATGGCTCTGCTTCCCTACTCGTCCTCCGGTCGCTGATCGGGACTGGGAAGGAAGGAAAAACATGGCTATCAAGCTCATCCTCACCCACGATGTTGACAAACTCGGATCTGCCGGCGATGTCGTTGAGGTAAAAGACGGTTACGCACGTAACTACCTTGTTCCTCGCGGCCTTGCTACACGCTGGTCCAAGGGCGCACAGAAGCAGATCGACCAAATGGCTGCTGCTCGTCGCAGGCGCGAAATTGCTTCCGTTGATGACGCACGTGCAGTTCGTGATGTCCTGCAGGCTGGTTTCGTTACAGTTTCCGGCAAGGTCGGTTCTCAGAACCGTCTTTTCGGTAGCGTTTCGACCGCCCAGATCGCGCAGGCTGTCAAGTCTGACCTTGGCCACACTGTCGATCATCGTCGCATCGTTGTTGCACGCCCAATTAAGGAAGTAGGCGAACACACCGTGGTCGTCAACCTCCACTCTGAGGTTTCTGCAAAGCTGAAAGTACGTGTTATTGCCGCTGCTCGCTGAGTAACTGTTAACACGCACATATATGTATGGGGGAAGTCCACATGACTTCCCCCATACGTGTACCTCACAACCCCATAAAGCTGGGTTACAAGCTAAAGACTCGTACTTTCCCTAGCCAAACACACAGTAATTCATTCAGAGTGTTTGCCTTCCCATATCGACGAAGCATTCGTTCCTTTACTCTCATCAACTATCAACCCGGTTGCGCCGTGTTTGTCGTTAATTTGACGGAGGAACTTGATACTTCATCTATACAGAAGCAGGAAAGACGAGTCTTTCACATTGTGGTGTCGCCAACCGCGTCCGCAAAAGCGGACGCGGTGCCAAAGATTACTAGCAATCAGCGGCGACGCGCAGCGGTAACTCCCCCTGCAGCACACAGCAACAGGGCAGCCGCAATGGCGGCGACACTACTATAGCCAGTAGACGCCAGTGCGGCCGATGCCTTAGATTTGACGGTACGCTTTGGTTCCTTAGCCTTGGCCTGGGTCTTTACGATCTGGTCAAGCTCCATCACAGCGCTCTCCACGCTATCGTCAACCTTCTGGTTAGCAGTAGCAGCGTCAATGGCGCCCATGACAGCATGGGAAACTTCGTCGATACGCTTCAGCAGTTCAGCTTTCTCATCGACGGAAAGATCCGTGCGATTCTCCACTGTCTCACGAGCCTTGGCAATAGCCTCATCAACTTTCTGCTTGGACTCGGGTTTCTTGACAGCCTTCAGCATCACGCCGAAGATCTCCTGCTTGCCAGCCTCAACAACGGCATCGGCTTCATCAGCCGAGGTCATACCGTCGATGGCCTCGTCAGCCTTTTGGCTTGCTTTCTTGATTTCCTCGATGGCGGCCTGCTTCTCTTCATCTGTAGCCTCGGTGGACTCATTCACCTTGTTCACCGCCATTTCAAGGGCTGCCGTAATGTCTTCATGTGCCTTATGTTGCGCGCTGAGCAGCTGAGCGTAAACGTCAAGCGCAGGAAGAATGGCACGCACGGCATCGCCCACGTAATAAGGATGGCCCTCAGCAAGGAAAGCCTTGCCGAAAGCGGCCACAGCCTCGTTCTTATACACTTCAGGGCTACCTACAACCGTTACGGACTTGCGAGCCTTCGCTGCCTTCTCGATCACGTGGTCGGTAATCCGATTCAGCTTCGCGTTCTGATCCTTTGCGTCATAAATAGCTTTCTTCTCATCATCGTTGGCCGCCTTGAAGTCGGCGGGTATCTTATCCCAGTAGGGAACGCCAGCAAGTCGCGGCTCGTACTCAGCGACGAACTTGTTCAGGAGGTCGATGTCGGCCTGAACGGCAGCCTTTTCAGGCGAATCAGGTAGACCTTCGATCAGCTTGGCAGCCTCCTTGGAATTCCACTTGCGCGCATCGAGGTTCGCCATCACGTTTATGGCCCAGACCGCGTCAATGCTTGTGGCCGCATCGATCAGGGCAGCGACCCTCTTGGTGCGGGGGTCCGACTCAACCGGGTACATGCCCGCCACAATCTCGTCAAGCTCAATAGCGCTAGCAGCCGCCTTCAGCTTATTGATGTTCTCGTCAGTCCATCCGCCAGCAGCGTTCAGGTACTTGCTCCTCAACGCCTCAAGGCGGTCAGTCACATAGGTTGCAAGCAGGCTGTCAGCCTGGGTCTTCAGCTTCGCTGCGTCGTCAGCCGAGGCACCCGCATTCTTGAAAGCATCTGCCGTCACCGCAGCCTGTGCCGCCTCGACCGTCGAGGTATCAACCTGGGTATCATCAGCCCAAGCCGCACCAATCGGCAGAGCCAAAGCGACCGTCAGAGCAACAGTGAATAGCTTCTCTCCCCATTTTGTCCTCATAATGTTCCTTTCTCGCAGCGACGATTCGACATGCCTCAGTGCTCATCGGTTTAAATCGGCTGACAAATAAAACTATTGGCACACTACACCTATGCCCCCCCCCCCGGCAACTTTGAAACAGAATTTATTTTATATTTTCATGTTTTATGTAGGGGAATCCGCGTATTCCGCACGGGCGCACATACCTTGCAAAACAGCGGCGCTCCTTGGATCCATGATTTTGCACAGCAGATCCTCGTAACGGCACGCACGATACTCATGCATAGGTTTCCACTGACATTTGCAGCTTCGCAACCGCACCAAATGCCATGCTCCCGTCACGTAGACGGCGCCCACCCCTTCAAATCAGGCCGATGTTGCGCCAAGCCCGCACAACTATCGAATACCTCATCGACCGTGACTTTCGTAACAGGATTACCTACGAAAAGCACACCAAAGAAACACGAATACCACACCAAAAAGATGCGAGACTTATGAGACTTAAACGTTCAGCAGTTATTTACCGTGAACGTCCCAATGAACCACTTGGTGGAACCGAGTCACCTTCTTCAATCCGCGGTGGCGCATTACTACCAGAATCGCCCTCCGTATCAGGACGAGATGGCGTTGTCCCCCTGTCAGGTTGAGTAGGCTCAGATGGCAGCGCCGGTGAATTATTATTTCGTGAATCTTGGCTATTCCCACCGTTACTTTGCTCTGAATCTGCTGAATCAGTGCTCATAGGTTCTTCAGGCACTACCCTCGTATTCTTTGGCGGAACATACCAGGAAAAATCTTGAACTGACAAGCTCGAACGGACTGCTTTCATATAGTTCAACCACACATCCGTTGGCCAAGTATCACCAAAATACCCTTGAATACCACCAATATTTGTCAAAGGTACAGAATTACCATTCTCGTCAGTTTGATATTGGGAAACAGCTGTCACTAATTCCGGAACAAAAGCAACAACTACCGCCGAAAGCTGATCTTCTGAAGTCCCTGTTTTACCTGCGGTTTTCAAACCAAGCTGAGCAGCCCCAATACGTGAAATTGTTCCTTGAGGACCCGTCACAGCCTCCAAAGCCGGCATAATTGAACTGACTTCATCCGTACTAAACACCTGATTACCACTGGTTGGTGCCACATATTTTTTATCGCCTTCGGCTGAATATACCTCACGCACAATATGCGGGGCGATCCGCTTTCCACCATTTGCGATCGTTGAAAATGCGCCAGCAATATCAACATTATGCGGCGCAGCAAAACCTAAAGTATTTAATAATGTTGCTTCTAAACCACTCGTATTTTCTGGAATACCTGCATCAACTGCGGCCTTTAACGTCGCTGAAGGACCAATCTTCTCATTCAGTTCAACAAAAGCCGTATTTGCCGAATACTGCAATGCTTCAACCAATGTGACTCGTCCCCACGAACGGTTGAAAGCATTATTCACCGGTGCAGCCAAACCGGGGAAACGACGACCACTCGTGCTGTCGTACATGTCGTACACAGACCCACCAGCACGCGCATTTGCCAGCAAAGCAAAGACCTTAAACGTTGATCCCGCCATAGCGATATCTTGTGTCGCAGCATTTTGTTGCCGTAACTGGTAATCATCACCCGCATATTCAGCAACAATCTCACCTGTGCGCGGATCAATGGATGTTAATGCTGTGTGCATCGTTGATTTGTCCCAGCCTCGCACATCAAACATTGACTGCGCGGCCGCCACAGCTGCCTCTTGACGAGCCTTATCAATAGTGGAAATAATTCTGAGTCCACCAGAATCAATATCATCCTGAGTGAAATTACCTGTCGCCAGTAATTCAGCGCGGATTTGCTGAATGAGGTAACCATTCGTTCCAGTAAATGCAGAGCTTTGAACATCTGCTTGTGAAATAGTTTCAGGAAAAATTTGCTGTTCGGCCTCGGCAGGCGAAATCCACCCGTCCTCAACCATTAAATTCAGTACACGTTTCCACCGACTGTGCGCTTGCACCATATCCACTTCAGGATCCCACGCTGATGGGGCAGGAATAATACCTGCAATCATCGCCGACTCTGAAAGGGTGAGTTCTTTTGCTGAGTGCCCGAAAAATGCTTGTGTTGCCGCTTCTATACCGTAAGCACCACGGCCAAAGTAAATGGTATTAAGGTAATTTCCTAAAATTTCATCTTTACTTTGTTCACGATTAATTTTGATTGCAAGAACTGCTTCTTTGAGTTTTCCGAGGTAGCTTGTTGTTTCTCCGACGTAATAGCGTTCCACGTATTGTTGAGTAAGGGTAGAACCGCCTTGACGTGTCCCTGTTGTAATATTCGTAACTAGTGCTCGCAGTATCCCTTTAATATCTATACCGCTATTTGTGTAAAATGTGCGATCTTCTGAGGAAACGATTGCCTTTGACACGTAATCCGGTAAAGAACTCGTATCAATAATCTGTCTATTGACTTCCGATAAAGTCCCTATTTCATTTTCGCCATCTTGGTAGTAAACCTTCGTGGTTTGAGCTAAAGCAAATTCATCTGGGACAGGAACCGATGTCCTCAAATAGAGGAAAAGGAAAGTCCCTGCCCCTAAGAAAAAGAGAGCAAAAAGGCCGCACACGATGCCTAAACCTATACGTTTTGCCCAGTTTGGTTTTTTCTGCGCTTTTTTCTTTCCTTTATGAGGCACCGCAGTTTTTACCGGTGCCGTAGGTGGTGTGGCGCTATTTCTGATACTTCGACGAGTAGGGGCTTGCGGCGTACTCGATCGTGATGAGGATGTTTTTCTCTCACGTGGAGCCGCGCTAGCTGTGCCGGTCACACCTGTTTTCTTTGCTCTTTCACGCGCAGCTGCAGCTCGTGAAGGAAGGCGAGAGGATCTATCACCTGAGGCAGATGAATCTGAGCGTGTACGCGGCTTATTCGTATGATCGTTCGTGGGCACGTCATGCCTTTCGTCGGAAATACTCACTTCCAGACTAAAGCCACCAGCTCATTATTGCCGAAATTAATGCCCAATTAACAGGAAAATTCTGCGTATCCACACATACATATGTGCTATTTATTCAGTGTTTTCGTCGGATAAATCCTGTGTCACAGACCTATGCGAGTGTTTACGAGCACGTTTGGCTGCTGCTTGTGCTTCCCAGTGTGCCTGCTGTTTTTGGTATTCAGCAGCAATTTCACGTACGTCCTCTGATTCCCACCAGCGCAGAAGCTCCTCACGAGCTGCTTCTTGACCTAACGGACCGCGTTCCATACGCAACGACAGCAGATAATCTAAAGCCATTTTGACAGCTTTCGAGGGCCGAATCCCTAGGATCTGCATGACTTGGCCGCCGTCCAGATCTGGGCGAATTGCGTCCAAGGCTTCTTTTTCACGTAAAGCAGCAATACGTTCTTCGAGGTCATCATAGGCCTGCGACAAAAATTGGGCTTTCCTGCGGTTACGTGTCGTACAGTCTGCACGGGTAAGTCTGTGGAGGCGTTCAAGGAGGTCCCCCGCATCTGTCACGTACCGTCGAACAGCGGAATCAGTCCACGCTGATTCACCGTACCCATGAAAACGCAAGTGCAAAGCAACCAGACTGGAGACAGCCTCTGTTGTTGCTTTGTCGAAACGTAATGCTTTCATACGTTTACGTGTCATTTTTGCGCCGACAATTTCATGGTGATGGAAAGACACTGAACCATCTGATTCAAAGCGTCGCGTATCAGGTTTACCTACATCGTGCATAAGTGCCGCGAAACGCAAAATGAAATCTGGAGCCGGCACAGCACCATCAGCCCCTGTTTCTAAAGCAATAGCTTGATCGACAACGGTCAATGTGTGCTCATATACGTCTTTATGGCGGCGGTGTTCATCTGTTGTTTCACGTAGAGCAGCCACTTCAGGTAGGACAATATCGGCAACCCCTGTATGAACCATTAGTTCGAGGCCGCGGCGCGGATGCTCAGAGATGATGAGACGTTCAAGTTCTGCTCGGATTCGTTCAGCCGAAACAATACTTAATCTGTGCGCCATATTTTCCATAGCGCACATCACGTCATAATCAACGTCGATCGCTAATTGTGCAGCGAAACGTGCGGCTCGCATAATGCGCAAAGGGTCATCGTCAAAAGATTGTTCTGCGCTCACAGGTGTACGCAAGCGCCCATAAGCCAGATCGACCAGTCCATCATGTGGATCAACTAAAACCATATCCGGTAATCGCATGGCCATGGCGTTCACTGTAAAGTCACGCCGAGTCAGGTCACCTTCGAGTGTGTCGCCATATGTGACCTCTGGTTTGCGTGATCCTACTTCGTAGGCCTCTGTCCGATATGTTGTGATCTCAACGATCAGCTGTCCTTTACGGGCACCGATTGTGCCGAATTCTTTGCCGACATCCCAGGTTGCATCTGCCCAGCGGCTGAGGATTTCTTCTGTCCGTTCAGGACGAGCATTTGTTGCAAGGTCAAAATCGTGGGGTATTTTCCCTAAAAAGGCGTCACGAACAGGCCCGCCAACGAGGGCGATTTCTGCGCCTGCTTCAGTGAATACTTGGCCGAGTTCACGTATATGTGAAGGAATCCCCGCAAAAGCCTGTGTCGCATTTGCCATCAGTGCAGCAATACTGCGCTCGTTTGTCTTATCCACAGGGTTCCTTTCCAATGCAGGGTAATGCGCATGTGACGCTACCTTATACAACAGCACGTACTATACGTGTGTATCTGATGACATGCTGATTTTTCATCCCTGTTTTGTGAAATTGTGTATGCGCTTTGTTATGCGCTGTTCACGTATCGAAAAGACAAAAAGTGAGGCACCTAAATTTTTAGCGCAGTTTTCATGAAAACCTGCTATATTTCAACCTTTAATGCACGCTGTGTGATTTCTCAACTGACGATTCATGCGACTGTGCGCATTACCTGTTACCTGAGCGTGGTGACTGCAACTAGAGTGGAGATATGCCTACCCGTCCTATTGATCGTCGCATAGGGGTTCCTCAACCCCCGCGCCGTCATACCTCGGTGCAGGCAGCTTCCTCTCGGCATGCAGATCTGCCTGTTGCTTCTGAAACATCCGCCGGTGGAATTGTGGTGGATGTGCGTGACGGAATCCCTTACGCAGCGCTTATTGCACGACGAAATCGGACAGGTCGTATTGAGTGGTGCCTGCCCAAGGGACATTTAGAATACGGTGAAAGTGTCGAGGAAGCCGCATTACGAGAAGTCTATGAAGAAACAGGTATCCACGGTCAGATCGTGTGCCCTCTTGCTTCTATTGATTACTGGTTTTCCAGCCCGGATCATCGTATCCATAAAATAGTGCATCATTTCCTTATGGCCTACCGCAGTGGAAAAATTTCAGTAGATGGTGACCCTGACCATGAAGCTGAAGAAGCCACATGGATGCCTCTGAAAGAAGTCAGTCGCTATTTGGCTTATCCAAATGAACGTCGTATTGTCAGCATTGCTCTTGATTTGCTGTATCGGAATATCTCATGAGTGCCGCGTTGAAAAGAAAACTCACTGCGCTTACCTGCCTGATATGCGTAATTGTTACGGTGTGTTTTCCTTTTCATCAGGGAAAAGCTGAAATCATAGATGACTCAAGGGCGTCATTCCCGCAATTACTTGGCAGCGGGGAGGATCATAGTCGAGGTTTAGCCCTCAGTATTGATAACATACTCCCACGTGTAGTCACCTCAGCGGATCAAGTAAAACTCTCTGGCACTATAACAAATAAGTCACAGAGTCACATCACGGCTGTGCGTTTCATTGTTTTAACACAAACTGGCCCAATGTCCACTGTAACTGATATTTCTTCATATCTATCAGCTCAAAGCCCCGCCGGATATATCGCATGGCAAGAGAACCAAACTATCTCCTTAGAACCCGGACAATCTACCTCGTATTCCATTCACGTTCCCGCACCTTACTTCAGCCTTGAATCACCAAATGACTGGGGACCACGCGGCATTTCTGTCGCCGCATATTCAGGAGAACTTTCTGGCTCCGACCGCACTTTAATGATCTGGGATTCTGGAACAGATATCGACCCTGTAAAAGTCTCTTACCTGCTTCCTTGGACATCACAACTCACAACACGGTCAGAAGATGGGACACCCGCTCATTCACTCCCACTCTTACGTTCACGCTTACTGTCATTGACACAAATTCCTGGCGCAACACTAGCAATAGACCCTTCCGTTATTCCCACACATACGCAGCGCAGACCTCAAATATCACCGGACACTTCCACCCCCTCAGGGGAAGCAGCAGCGTCATCATCATATTTTTCTCTCACACCTGAGCAACGCACATTCTGGTCACAACTATTGCAACGCAACTCATCATTTATTGCATTACCTCCCTATGATGCTGACATGGGCTTACCTGCAGCCACCACATCTGAAACCCTATGGTCGCTCATACGTGAAAGCACATCAGACCTATCACATTCTCTAGAAAATATTGCACACACCGTCAATACCCCTGAATCAGCATCACAGCACACGTCTCAAACCAACGAAACTCCCTCCACTGCGCCACAATCCACTAACGCACAATCCGACAGGAAAAATCCTGCTGACACTGAACCTGAAAGCACTCAGCCAAACACATCCCAATCAGGATCCACCCCTACAACACAAAAATCTTTTATCGCACTGCCCCACATCATCACTGATGTGGCCTGGTCCCCCACATCCTTCGCCCTACCTTTGACGCAACGCATGGCAAAAGGAACCACCATTGCTCCGCGCGGTGATTTACGTTCAGATACAGAACTCATTGGCGCTTCACGTGTGGAAATCACACCATCTGGGACAACATCAACACAAACACCTTCAACAGATACAAGCACTGTACTCACATCAATAAGTGATGTCGTTGACCTCATGGCCTGGACACCTGACACAACAGAACACGCATGCGATCAAAAGCAAGTCATCACAGCAATTACCGCGCTTATCGCTCGGCAAAACAATCCGACAGAAAAAACTCTATTCATACCTTTTGATCGTGACACAGTACTTGATCCTGAACTTATTGATCGTCTAACCGTTATGGGATCACAACGCTGGGTCAATCCTATTTCTTTCGACGACATGCGAAACACTTCGCCATCTTCTCTTGCACGTCCCGTAGTTCCTGAAACCCCTCCCTCAACACACAAACTCACTACGACCACCACAATCGGCCAAAGCGTTGAACACGCTTCCACAATTTTTCGCGCACTCGAAGATTCCACATCAGCATGGAACATGCTCAAAGGCCCCGTTCTTTCCGCTTTCACACCTACACTCTCTGATTCGTCACAAGCCACTCAAAGCCTTGTCCTGTCACAAAAAGTAAATAAATGGGCATCTGCCATCTCCGTCGAATCTTCCACAACGATCAACCTCATCAATAAGAAAGCCTCATTCCCCATTGTTGTGCGCAACAACCTGCCGTGGGCTGTGCAACTGAAAGTGACCCTGACTCCTTCAGATCCTCGATTGCATGTACTTTCGGATACGTTAGTCACCGTCCCCTCTCAGGCAGCAGCAACCGCAGAAGTCCCTGTTGAAGCCATCGGTTCAGGAAATATTTCCGTCACATACATTGTGAGTACTCCCGAAGGAGTGGTCCTCAATAATGCGACACATGCAACTGTGCGAATGCGAGCATCATGGGAGGATGCAGCCACAGCGGTCATAGCCACTCTTTTCGCCCTACTTTTTGTCGTCGGCCTCATACGAACTATTAAACGACGCAGAAAGTCCGCACAACCTGCAGACACTCACGACGAATCACCGCAGACATCAGATTGCTTGTGCTTGACTTCTGCACAGGACACCTCAGAATCAGGCGTAGCACAAGGAAATCATGAACAAAGTAACGGAGAAAACTTATGACTGATACGTCGTCTGACAAGGACACGCCACGAGTAAAAAATTCTCTTTTACGTGACAGTGCTGTAATGGCTTCAGGGACTTTCATTTCCCGCATACTTGGCTTCATTCGTAATGCGCTCCTCCTCATTGTTATTGGCAGTGCCGCAGGTGGTGTTAACGCAGCCTTTCAAACAGCAAATACCCTGCCAAATACGATCTATAACATCCTTGCCTCCGGTGTTTTTGATGCAATTCTGGTTCCCCATATCGTTTCAGCGTTAAAAAAACGTTCCGGTGATGTCTATGTCAATCGGCTATTAACGCTGGCGGGAACTGTACTTTTCGGTCTTAGTGTCGTCGCATTACTTATCGCACCGCTCCTCGTTATCATCACCGCAGCGGGATACGACACTGAGATCCGATCTTTAGCTATCGCTTTTTCTCTTTTATGCCTACCGCAGATCTTCTTTTACGGCGTGTATAACCTACTAGGTGAACTCCTCAATGCACGCGGTGTTTTTGGTCCGTATATGTGGTCACCTGTTGTCAATAATCTCGTGGCAATTGCAGGGCTTCTGGCTTTCCTTGGTTTGTGGGGTTCTTCTCCTGAGCGTTTCAATGTTGCTGACTTTAGCTCGGCCCAATTTTGGCTACTTGGCGGCTCAGCAACTTTAGGTGTCATCCTTCAAGCCTTGCTCCTGTTGTGGCCTATGAAGAAAGCAGGGATTCATTTCCGGCCAGATTTCCATTTCCGAGGTACTTCTTTTGGTAAAGCTTCCTTTGTAGCAAAGTGGACTTTTGCTACATTAGCTGTCAGCCATATCGGAATATTATCGTCAAATAACTTGGCTGCACTGGCTGATACGTGGGGGCACACACATGCGATACCAATTGTTGGAGTCAGCGCCGCAGCAACCGCCTTCATGGTTTTCATGCTGCCACATTCACTGATTACTGTCTCCTTGACAACAGCAGTTTTCACTCGAATCGCCACCGCAGCCAGCGAAAAAAATAATGCATCTGTTGCACGACACTATGATTCTGGAGTTCGTACAACAATTGTCCTCATGATGCTGTGCACAGCCATTGGCATCGTCGCCGCTGTCCCACTCATGCAAAGCGTGATGCTCACTCATACAAACACCGAAATAGTGCGCTCATATGCATGGGTCCTCATTGCTTTCATGCCCGGTCTGACTTCACTGGGTATTACGATGCTCAGCCAACGTGTCTTTTTTGCATATGAGGATGCTCGGCCCGTGTTCTTCATGGGTATTATCCCGACACTCCTTCAAGTCATTGTTGGATGGAGCCTGTACGCATTGACCGGAGCACAATGGTGGGTCATATGCGCAGCTTTCGCAGAATCATGTTGCCGAGTAACCCAAGGTTTTATTGCAATGAGCTGGGTTAAGAAACGTAATCCCCACGTGCGTTTACGCGAATTACACCGGTTATTTTTTGTTTCTGCCCTGTGCGCTCTGGCATGTATCGTTGTTGGTTTTGCTCTGATCTTCCTCATGGGGATTGACACCGTTGTTTCTTCTTCGATACTGCGCCTGTTGATTTCCTTAGTGAAGATCCTCGTCATCGCACTATGTCTAACAGTCCTATACGTTGTCCTTTTGCGTTTTGCCTTACCCCATGAATATGCGCGTTTAATAGGTCCATTCCTCAAGCATTTGCCTGTTCCAGCCGTTATTGCTTCATTCTTAGGCGCACCTGCAACCGCGGGTAACAAAACATCTGATAACTCAAAAATGCTACCTGCCCCATCGGTCTTGAGGATTCTTCCCTCATTCGTTGCTTCCTTTGCTTTGTGGAAAACTCGCGCAGACAAAGAAGCAGCCCCTTCTGATCCTCTTCAGTTCCATGAAAAAGAATCTTCAGATCCTGACCATGAGGCACATGATTTCAGTACGTCCACCACATTTCGTTCACATTTCCTCCGCAAAATCCACATATCCGAGGATGCTGATAGCGTCGATACCGTGAGGATTACTCCTACACAAGCAGACACGCATCCTGTGCTTGTGGAAAAACCCGGACACGCCTCTGCACGTACTCTTTCTTCCTCATCAGCGCATATATTTTCAAATTTCGATCGCATAGTAGCGCCAAAGAAAGAGTCTGCTACAGATTCGCTTTCTTCATCTTCACCTCATACCGCACATCCTTCAAAGGAAACCGCGCACCCTTCATATTTCAACCCAACAAAACCCACCCTCATCATCGTTATTGTTACTTTGCTCGTAAGCATGTTGTGGGCAGTAATGACAGCTTTTGCACCGGTGAAATCTGTAGATGGTGATGACTTCCTTTCACCTCGTGCCGCTTTTCCAACACCGACAGAAACTCCTTCATCCGATGAGGCATCCGAATCTGCGCAATCATCAGGAAGCGCCACTCCCACACCTGTTATTGATTCAGCCACAGTATTTTCATGGAATGGAAGCGGTGACTTTGAGGAAGACGCACACCTGCTCATTGATGGGGATTCGCAGACTCGTTGGCATTCACGGTATTACGAGCTGAATAATTTCCCTGAAAACGACACCGTGACATTGCTTTTCACCCTGAAAGAACCTACCAGTCTTTCTGAAGTCACAATGAGCATGGATCCGTCCACCACGGGCGGTGAAGTGATTTTACGTGCGGTAACCCCAACTTCTCCTCGTGAAGGTACTCTATTAGCTTCTTCATCTATGGGTCCGACAACCGTTTTAACCGCTGAAAGTCCCGTAGAAACACAAGCTTTTTCCTTGTCATTCCGAAAAATGCCTACATCTGTCGATGGTTTACCGTGGGCATGGGTAGGTGAAGTTACTGTGAAGTAAAAGGAAGCGCACGCTTTCTTCACGCAAAACAGCCCTCTAACATCCGGACATATGAACCTATGTCTGCAGCATGAGTGCTGATCTTCCTTACTCAGATCTCTGCTCGTAAGAGTTATGCGCATATAGTCGGGGGTGGGCATTTCGCTGTTACTCTTTCCTGCTGACAGGTTTTCCGGCGGCGCGATTGAGGGTTTGACTCACTCCCCTACGGATAGGGGAAATCCCAAAGTTGGGCATAATTACATATAAGTCACATGCGGCAGGTTACAACAGGAAGAAAGTAGCTAAGGACTGATACATTGGCCGCACGCATAGGAAATACGCGGATCAATTGTGTGGACTTTCCCTGTTCTCGCAGGTAAGTGTGCTCTGTTGATCCACTCAGCTAATGAATGACTTTGGAGGTCCATATGACTGACACGCCTACTATTCATGATGTTGTGATCGTGGGTTCTGGGCCAGCCGGTTATACGGCAGCTATTTACACTGCCCGCGCAGGTCTACGTCCTGTCGTTGTTGCTGGAGCTATTTCTGCTGGTGGTGCTTTAATGACTACCACTGAGGTTGAAAATTTCCCAGGTTTTCCTGATGGAATTCTTGGACCTGATCTGATGGATAATATGCGTGAGCAGGCCGAAAAATTTGGTGCAGATATTCGTTATGAGGATGCTTCTGCCCTGAATCTGGCAGGTGACATTAAAACGATCACGCTTGACGATGAGGTTCTTCATACTCGTGCAGTCATCCTTGCGACAGGTTCGGAGTATCGAAAACTTGATGTTCCTGGGGAGCAGGAGTTATCTGGTCGCGGGGTTTCTTACTGTGCGACATGTGATGGCTTCTTTTTCCGTGACAAGGAACTCATCGTTGTAGGTGGCGGTGATTCTGCAATGGAGGAGGCCACTTTCTTAACGAAATTTGCTTCTAAGGTCACTGTTGTTCATCGTCGCGATCAGTTGCGTGCATCTCGGGCGATGATTGATCGTGCTGAGGCTGATCCGAAAATTGAATTTGTGTGGAATAGTGTCGTCAGCGAAGTGTTGGGAAGTGACTCTGTGACGGGAGTTCGTTTGACATCCACCGTTGATGGTTCGTCATCTGAATTGTCATGTGATGGTGTCTTTGTTGCTATTGGTCACCTGCCGCGTACTGATCGCTTGGCCGGTCAAGTCACTTTAGATGATGCTGGCTATATTGTTGTTGACGAGCCTTCCACTCTAACCGGTGTTCCTGGTGTTTTTGCGTGTGGTGACGTTGTTGACCACACTTACCGGCAGGCCATTACTGCGGCGGCTTCTGGTTGCCGCGCGGCCATTGATGCGGAGCATTGGCTGGCTTCTGTACGGTAGATACCTCTTAATATTCGCAGTGAACAGGTATGCCACTTATCCTCATGCACGTCCCCTATGTGGCTGATGTCGCATTCTTATCGGACGAGTGGCACACTTGTCATTGGTCTTTTATTTGCCAAGAGCAACCTAGCCTGTCTGTGTGAATCACATTGTGCAGCGGTAAGGTTCCTCGTATGAGATACACGAGATAGAAGGACGGTGCTGTGAGTACAACAATGCACCCGCATGGTGACACGAACGGTAATAGATTAGACCCTTGGTTTGATGCTTACGCCGAACGAGCTCACAATTTACGCGCCTCGGAAATCCGTGCCCTTTTTTCCGTTGTCTCCCGTCCTGAAGTGGTGTCACTTGCGGGCGGTATGCCTAATCTTCAAGATTTACCTTTGGAGCGCCTTGCTGATTCTGCGCATAATTTGATCCTGCATCATGGTACTCAGGCTTTGCAATACGGTTCTGGTCAAGGGTGGGAACCTCTGCGCGAGCAAATGGCAGAAATTATGACCTATGACCATATCATTGGTGCTGATCCTGATGACATTGTAATAACGACAGGTTCCCAGCAGGCTCTTGATCTGATGGCGGAACTTTTCATAGATACTGGGGATGTTGTTTTAGCGGAGTCGCCATCGTATGTGGGCGCTTTAGGTTGTTTCCGTGCTCGTCAAGCCGATGTGGTCCATGTTGAGATGGATGATGATGGCATTATTCCTGAGGCATTGGAACAGACGATTGCTCGTCTACGTGCGCAAGGGCGCACACTGAAGTTTTTGTACACCATTCCGAATTTCCAAAATCCTGCTGGTGTTACGCTGTCTGAGGAACGCAGACCCATCATTACTGGAATATGTGAACGTGAACATATCCTCATTTTGGAAGATAATCCTTACGGGCTCTTAGGTTTTAATTCAGATCCTTTACCAGCTTTGCGTTCGTATGCTCCTGAAGGGGTTGTGTACCTAGGCTCTGTGTCAAAGATGTTTGCTCCTGGTATGCGTATTGGTTGGGCGTTAGCGCCTCACGCTATCCGAGATAAGCTTATTCTGGCTTCTGAGGCGGCTATTCTTTCGCCTACTATGTTTGGTCAGATGTTCCTGTCGCAGTATCTTGTTGACTATGACTGGTATGGGCAGGTGAAGTCTTTCCGTCATATGTACAAAGAACGTCGTGATGCAATGATGGATGCTTTGACGGAATATATGCCTGATTGTCACTGGACACGTCCTGCGGGCGGGTTTTACACATGGGTGACATTGCCTAGCGGTTTGGATGCGAAGTCCATGTTGCCTCGTGCGGTGCGTGCTCAGGTTGCTTATGTGCCGGGTACGGCTTTCTACTATGACGGTCAGGGGGCGGATCATATGCGTCTTTCCTTCTGTTATCCAACCCCTGAACGTATTCGTGAGGGTGTGCGACGTTTATCCACTGTGGTGAATGCGGAAAAGGAATTGGTGGATATGTTTGGTATTTTGCCTGAGGAAAATACTTCTTCTCGCGGTGCCGAGATGCGCTGATGTGACTCATACAAATCTATTTTGTTACAATATAATCATATAGTTTATACGATCATTGTGAAAGGCACTGGATATGGCGTTGAAAGTCCTCATTATCGCAGGTGGCCTCACGCATGAGCGTGAAGTTTCTGTTCGTAGTGGACGCAGAGTAGCCAACGCGCTCACCCAATGCGGACATACTGTACGAGTAACCGACCTAGATCGTGATTTCCTCGCAACTTTCCGTGACTTTGCACCTGATGTCGTATGGCCGCTCGTACATGGTTCCGTCGGTGAAGATGGTTCACTTCAGACCCTATTAGAAGCCTTGAACGTGCCCTTTGTTGGGTCATCTTCCATTCAGGCCCAGCTTGCTTCAAATAAACCAGCATCAAAAACTTTGCTGGGAGCCGCGGGGGTAGACACACCCGGATGGATGGCGCTTCCCCAAGTCCTCTTTCAGCAGCTCGGCGCGAAAAATGTACTCGATAGCCTCAATGAAGCTATTTCCTATCCCGTAGTCATTAAACCAACGGATGGTGGTTCTGCACTCGGTATTTCACGCGCTGATGATGCACAGGCATTACGTAGTGCAATGGTGGATGCATTCGCTTATGGTGAGCATGTCATGGTGGAAAGTTTTATTTCTGGACGTGATATTGCTGTTTCCGTCCTCGATCTTGATGATGGTCCACGTGCTCTGCCTCCTGTAGAAATTGCAACAGACGATGGTGCTTATAACTACGATGCTCGTTACACGACAGATACTGCTCAATATTTCGTGCCTGCACGTCTTGATGAGGAACAACTGAAGGATGTGTGCGACGCAGCCATTCATGCACATACGGTGCTGGGCCTACGTGATCTGTCACGCATTGATTTTGTTATTGACCATGCTGGCACCTGCTGGTTTATTGATGCGAATGTTATCCCCGGAATGACAGATACTTCTCTATTCCCGCAAACAGCTGAAGCAGCAGGATCATTCATTCAAACATGCGCAGATATTGTTGAATTCGTTTCCCGTAGATAGGCACATATGTGCTTATAGCGCACAAAATGCCCTGCGTTAATGCGTGAATAGTTGTTCTGTACTTTTTACTCACGTCAGCTCATCTGTAGCCGTTGTGTGCCCGTTTATCGCTGTTGAGTTTTGGTGTTTTACCATTTTGTATCGCATATTGCTTTACGCCTGTTATTTGTCGTAAGCAAAAGCTCCGATACCACCAATGTATTACGCTGCTCACGGGCTATAACGACATATATGGAATTGGTGTTCCATACTCCGTACGCATATATTACATCTGTACTGGGAATGAATTTTCTGTGGAAAAGATCAGTTGAGGTTCATAGAACCTATAATATTTTAGCCCTTTACCAAAAGATGTTTCTCCGTCTTACCTTTATATTTCTGATGTT
Organism: Schaalia sp. lx-260; assembly: GCF_021083645.1. GTDB lineage: Bacteria > Actinomycetota > Actinomycetes > Actinomycetales > Actinomycetaceae > Pauljensenia. Next base: position 246,102 of record NZ_JAJNRQ010000004.1, read on the forward strand.
GCAGTGTGACCGTATCGCTGCAATATTTCACGGCTTTCTTCGCTGCCATCCCACAATAATGTGGACATCCCCAAAAGCTCAGCGCCACGTAAATTTTCTTGACGATCATCAATAAAAAGTACATTTTTCGGAGGAATATTCAGCTTTTCTAACGCACTACGATAAATCGCACGGTGCGGTTTACATACACCAATCTCAGCCGAAAAAACGGCAAAACTAAAGTAGGTATTGAACCATTGTGTTGCTCTGATTGCTTGAGCAATTGCATGGGGAGCATTGGAAAGAATCCCGCAGGTGATTCCCGATTCGTGAAGTGTCCTCACTGCTTCCACAGTGAATGGACTTGCTATTTTCATACGTTCCGTATCGGTATCAATTAAGCGTTGCAGAGTGTGCTCCTCAATTTCACCAAGCCCACAATCACCGGCTACTCGATCCCAGAATTCTTTATCCGTACATCCTTTATCGTAATCATCACGATGTGCCCACATCGCGTGATCGACAAGGGAAATACTCCCATGATCCTGCGCATCAAAACCAAAAATCTGCGCGATATCCGCAGGATTTGGCCGCGTATTAACGAGGACACCTCCCACATCAAAAAGTGCCACGTATTGATTCGTGCGCCCGATCATCTTCTTCTCTTTGTTATCCACGTAATTTAACTTGTCTCTATTGTGCGACGAATAAAGTAAATACCAACACTGTTGTGAGGCTTTTAACTTTTAGAAAAGGATTCGCTAAATTCTAGTTTCTGCTCAGGGAAAATTTTAATTTTGTCTGCCTCGAATAAGGTCCGCAATTCTTTGCAAATCTTCTTTTCCAGCAAATTCGATAGTAATTTTCCCTTTCGTGCGCCCCTCTGTCACAGTTACACGTGTCTCGTAGATATCTGCCAACGTTTCCATAATATTTTGCGCAAGTGGACTTAATGTTGCTTGTACGGTCTTCTTTTTCGTAGGTGCGGCTTTTACACGTCCCAGTCGAACCAGTTCTTCAGTTGTTCTTACGGACAAGCCTTCAGCCACAATCCTATCTGCAAGTATTTCCATATCACGTGAATCATTTAAGGACAATAAGGCTCTTGCATGTCCAGCAGAAATCACCTGTGCAGCCACCTTATTTTGTACTGTCGGAGGTAACTTCAACAAGCGTAATGTATTCGTTATTTGTGGCCGTGAGCGCGCGATCTTCCTCGACAATTCTTCCTGTGTAGCCCCAAAATCAGCCATGAGCTGTTGATATGCTGCCGCTTCTTCCAATGGATTAAGTTGTGCTCTATGTAAGTTTTCCAGCAGAGCATCCCGTAATAAATCCTCATCTTCTGTTTCACGGATAATCGCCGGAATAGTTTCAAGGCCCGCACGTTCACAGCTTCGTAAACGACGCTCGCCCATAATGAGTTCAAAACGTGCTTCCGGTTGTGCTTCAATCAGTTCTTTGAGTCGATCAGAAATTTCGCCCTCAATACGCAAAGGACGTACGATGACCGGTTGTAATACTCCAACTTCCTTAATTGATGCAACCAGTTCTTCAAGTTCATCTTCATCAAATACTGTTCGTGGCTGACGACTATTTGGAATAATGAGATTCAGAGGAAGTTCCGCATAGGTAGCTCCCGGTACGGTGGGAAGATCTTCCTCATTTACTAATGTTTCACGTGAAACATTTCCTGACTTTTCTTCACTCAATTGAGATTTTCCAATATTTTGTTGTGAAGTAGTTTCTGTAGCCTTCTGTGAAATTACTGTGCCAGCAACTAAATCAGAAGAATTTTTTGTCTCATCGATAGAAGTAGCTCCAGAATCCGAAAACTGAGCTTTCTTTTTATGGGAGGAGGATAGGGGAGATGTAGTTGCTACTGAACCTGAAGTTTTCTTTGGACGAGGTGAAAGTAGATCACGTGCCGAACCGCCACGAGGAATCGAAGATCCTCGATTATTTGCAGGAATGATTGCATCAATTGGTCGAGCTTGAGCTACTGCTTCTTCTGTAGGAATCTGAGGAATAAGGGCACCCAGACCTTTACCTAAACCAGTTCTGCGTGATGTCTTTGCAGATATTCCTGAGTGTTTTTCCTGAGCCATTATTCCCCTATCTCACAAAAGTACCTCTATTCTTGCACGCCCTTGCTCGGGTTACATCCTGAATGTTTCACGTGAAACATTATGCACATACTCATTATTTACTATTGACACTCATTCGGTTTCCTTGATATATCGAGGAAACTATTGATAGTTCACATAAAACATATGAATACCGTAAGTCATTAATAGTTTCCTTGTTCTATAAAGATTTCTTAGGACTAGTAGTAGTCTTCACCTCAATCAGTGTCTATAAATCTGAAATTAACAGTCAATCGAATGGAGCCAATGCGCAAGCACAAAGAATTACACCGACCCAATTTCCCTAAGATAACATGCTGTATCTGAACACAATGCCTAATTAGAGGCTACTCATTTCTCAGAAAAACAGTTCCAGAGTGATAAATCATTCTCGAGCGATAACATGCGATGCCTAATTACTGTACTCGCATTCGTCACATTTCTAGACAATAAATAGCAAGATATAACGCCCAAGATACCTTTCTACTCCTATGAGTATGGACCAAAACCCTTCATTTAGCTTCACACAAGTAAAAGATATCCCTGAAAAAGTGCTCTGCTTTGTGCTCGTAAAGGTAGGCCTGAGATAACTGTACCAGCACAACAGGACAAGACGTATATCTTTATTTCCTCTAATCCTATAGTTGTATCTTCCTCAAAGGTCATATTCACCAAGCACTCATATGCGACGAAAGCTATAACAAATCCATACATCTACTCATGACGACATATGTTTCACGTGAAACATTCACAAACTCTCTATGCATTGTGTAGGCATCTCAGAAATTCATCAAGTGATTTTTCCACAATGAAAAACCATCATTAGTGCGATGGAAAAAGTTTCTGTGAACAAGTTATATTTGCAGAATCGTGAAAATAGTCCGCTGAACTTAGCCCTGTTTTTCAGAGAAGCTATTTATCATTTATTCACGTCAATTTATGAATAGTCACTTCAGATAGAGCAGCAATCAGTAGATCCCACAGCACGTAGAATATCTTTACCTGCACGCACTACTACTAACGCTGAAATGATAATCCCTAGCAAGTGGAGAATTTACATACTGCGAATCTTCACTGCATCACATATATCTACAGACATATAGGCTCGTCGCTTAAAACTTCCTTTCTTTCGTATGTATCTTCTGAAAGGATCTGCTTCCGAAATATACGTAGCAGGAAGTTTATTCTTTTACTGCTTTCTTCCCCAGAAATAGGGAAATGAGGTCACATACGCCCGCAGCAAAAAGACATACAAAAGCAACGTAGAACACTGAACTGTGCAACGGACCGTGCATAATAAAGGCAGCATAGATAAAGTCGCTACCCATAAGTAACGCGGCACATAAGCAAAAAACATTCACTAAAACTTGAAAAACTCTAGGCATAATACTCCCTTATTTGTTTATGCAGTAGCTATGTTTCGCGCACTCAGTTGAAAAGCCGCTTTTCCACCCTTGGTATCCAGAAACTCCGTATATACCTCCGATAGGATAAGTTGCAATAACGGCAGCTGTAATAGCCCAACCTAGTTTTCCGTTCCATTGGCTCCATGTGATTTGCCCTGTTGCTGCTCGGGCAACACCATCGTCATACCCTGCTTTATAGCTACCGGCTACAGCGGCCACAACTGCAGCAACTATTGCGGAATAGGGAATTACTTCTGGATGTGCTGCTACATTTTCCGTTGTCAGTTGCGAATAATCAGCTGTCGAAAAGTTATCCTCTGTAGCTGATGCAATGCCCATTGATGAAAGCGTACAGGCGCAGACCAATGAAAGCGCTGTGAATGATCTTATTAACACTTTCATAAGATTCGCCTCATAGTGAATAGACGGGGAGAGGATATTAACCATATCACATTAACATGAAAGTGGCCTATCAGCTCTATATAAGAGCTGTCAGCGCTTTCGATCTGCGAAATTTTCTAGGTATCTCGCATGCGACTTCATTAACTATTCCGCATACACAACTAGTGGCATCCGTATGTTTCACGTGAAACATTCAACCTGTTTCTGTAGATGTCGCTCTATACGAAAATGCGATCGCCTACAGAAATAGAAAGAAAGAATCATCAGAATTCAACAGATTCTGTTTCATTATTAGAAGATTCATATTTCAGGACATCATCTGGCTGACATATCTAACCTCAGATATGGCTTTACATGCGATAACAATTCCCGCAGAACGCAACATATAAGTCCATTGTGACCATACAAATGCAGGTTCTCATGCGCAATTTCTTTGAAAAGAGCCAAAATAATCAAAATAGCAGCGGCAGACCACCAAAATACCTATAACTACGTAGATAGCAGCATAAGCATTTTCTCAGATATTCATATGCCTACATCGACGAATATATGAAATTAAAACAATGAATATCCTATGAATTATATGAATTCATACTTCCTGTTCTCCCTATCAATCAACAGGGGACAGGCACAGGTGCGCATCATAAATGCACGGAATAAAGCAAGTACCGGTGGCCCTTAAAACACCGTCAGCGTTTACCAGCGATGACTTAACTCTAAAGCCGCTTTGCGATAAGCCAAAGCACCTGTACTGCGACCGTCATACGAAATAACAGATTGCCCATAAGAGGGTGCCTCAGAAATACGAACAGAGCGAGGAATCACTGTATCTAAAGCAAGTTCACCGAAATGCTGACGCACTTCATTTTCTACTTCCTGGGACAGTCGAGTACGCCGATCTGACATCGTTAAAAGCATTGCGCCTACTCGAAGACCAGGCTTCAGGGACGCACCTACTTTTTCGATAGTTCCCCACAACTGACTTAAACCCTCTAAAGCATAGTATTCAGTTTGAATAGGTATCAATACTTCATCAGAAGCTACCAAAACATTCAAAGTAACTAATCCGAGTGAAGGAGGGCAATCAATAAAAATAACTTCAACATCCGAATCTGATTCCACAAAAGAAGTCAGCGCATCTGCAAGAGCATATTCACGACGCTCCATCGTGACCAACTCAATTTCTGCACCTGACAGATCAATCGTTGCCGGACACACACGCAGATTTTCCACATCAGGACACACCTGCATAACTTCAGCCAGTGATGCCTCACCAATCATCACGTCATACAACGAAGCAACACCCGAATTATGTTCCACACCCAAAGCCGATGAAGCATTACCCTGTGCATCCGCATCAATAACTACTGTGTGCAGACCGGCTTGAGCCATTGCAACAGCGAGGTTAACAGCAGTCGTTGTTTTACCTACGCCACCTTTTTGATTAGCAACAGCAATAACACGAGGAGAGGACGGGTGCCCAAAAGCCACATTTTCCAACAGCTTACGGTCACGCATATTCTGTTCAAGTAATGATGATAAAGGGGTATTCTGCGCATCATATTCACTCACTATGACCTATCCTCCTTTATAACCATCAACTCGCGAATAATGTCAAAGCGAACTATCCACAAAATACACAGTTTCGCATCGCGGTCCACTCACAGCAGAAAACCGCGATACACCAGCGCAACAACGTCACCCTCGCGTATACGAAACACCACAACTTTACATGAATACAAGGATGGGCACACGAACACATCCCGCACAAAAGAACGTTACATGGTGCAAAAAATACATTCCCTCACACGCGGCGGCACACAACAACGTAAGTCGCTTCGTCTTCCATCACACTCGGCACTTCATGGATCTGCGCACTCAGATGATGGCGACGCAGCTCCGCACGAGCATCCTCAACTTCAATAGGGGCTTTTCGGCCTTTCAAAGCAACTAAATGACCACCTGGCGCAATAAGTTTCGATGTCATACGCACAAGCTTTGACATATTCGCCACCGCTCGTGCAGTAACCACGTCAGCTTTCCCTTTACCACGCAATTCTTCCGCACGAGCCTGATGAATCGTGACATTATCCAAACCGAGCGTATCAATAACATCTTCAAGCCATTCGCAACGACGCTGCATAGGCTCAGCAAGATGAAAATCCAAATGCGGTCGAGCAATTGCTGCCACAATACCTGGGAATCCTGCACCCGAACCAATGTCAAGAACCTGCCCTTTTTTCGGTAAGAAATCAAGGATAGCTGCAGAATTAACAATATGACGCGACCAGAGGCGCGGAACTTCACGAGGTCCGATAAGGCCACGAACCTCGCCCTCGTCCTGAAGCATCCTCACAAATTCGCAAATATCATGAAATGCCAAACCAAAAAGATCACGAACAGCCGAGGTAGGTACTTCTGCATGTACGTCGTCAGGAAAATCTGCGAAATTTTCCACGAAAGCATCACTGGGTACGTGCTCTGCTTCATTTACCATATGAAATACCTACTGACTCTGAGGACAATAATCGGCTAGGCCTCTTTTGAATGTGCCGTGTGAAATCTATGAAAATATGACAGTGCTCAGTCGTTTTCATGAGTATCGTTATCTGCCTCATCAGATTCTTCCAGAGGCAAAATAACTACGCAGCGATGAGGTTCCACGCCCTCAGATTCAGAGGTAAGTCCCGCTGCAGCAACAACGTCGTGGCACACTTTGCGTTCAAAAGGATTCATCTCTTGTAAACGCTGAGGCTCTCCCGTAGCACGCAGACGTGTAATAGCTTCCTCTGTGAGGGCACGAAGCTGAGTTTTACGACCAGCACGGTAGCCTGCAATATCAAGCATTAAACGTGAACGTTCACCCGTTTCTGTTTGAACCGCAAGGCGAGTCAGTTCTTGTAAGGCATCAAGAATTTCACCCTCATTACCAACAAGACGTTCTAAAGAGCCGCTCTGTTCTGAAATAATTTCCACAGAGGCCCGACCATTTTCCACGTCGATTTCGATGTCACCATCAAGGTCAGCAATATCGAGAAGTTCTTCAAGATAATCTGCAGCGAGTTCGCCTTCTTCTTCAAGTCGAAGCATTTCTTCTTTAGTAATTTCGCTCATCTGTCATACTCTCTGTGCGATTGACCGTTACTTAGCTGTTGAAATACAGGTACTGGACCTGTGATAGCTCTTAGTCGCGTTTCTTGCGGTTACGACGTTGAGCTTTTTTGCGTTCTTGACGACGACGTTCAATTTCTTCAGGGGTAATTTCCTTAGCCCCAGCTTGTGCACGTCGTGAAGAAGATTCTGACTGTGACTGATTTTCGCTCTGACGACGACGCTGTTCCCGTGTGAGCCGCTTATTTTGTTCACGCATTTCTTTTTGTGCGCGGCGTTCAACAGATCGGGCAGTGGCTCGGTGAATAGCACGCATCCATAGTTCGTCAGGTAGCGTGTCCCATTCTTGTACAGAAAGTGTGCGATACACCGTGAGAATTTCACCTTCGCTCATTTCTTCGGGGAAATGAGAGGCAATCTTTTGACGGCGCGCCCGTGTCTTGACTTCATTGAGTGCACGAATTGTCAGGGCTTCTTGCGCTTCACTGTCACTGGCTGCAAGAGTTGCGCGCTCTGCATCGAGTTCCGCAAAGTAGGGACGTGCCCATGTTTGGTAGGCATTTTGACGTTTATGAACAATGGAAATATAAGCTGGTGATCCTGGGGTAGGCATCATATTGACCACCCAGAATGCCTGTCCTAATGCCCATGCTGCAGAAGTGACCATGTAGACCAGCAGGCCCATTTGGAAGAAGAAACCTGTAAATATAAACATTATCGGCATCATGTACAGCATGACTTTTTGCGAACGAACCATTGGGTTATTCGGATCAGTCTGTGCAGGCATGTTGCGAGTCATGGTTAGTCGCAGGGAAAACCATTGCATAAATACCATCGCCACAATCATGAAGGCGAAAGTCACTAAACCAACTGTGGAAATACCATCGGTGATACGCAGTGACAGTTGAACACCGAAAACAGTTGAACCGTCAATTTCGTGGGCTACTTGTTGAGTGATTGGCCCCAGGTGGTCAGCTGGTTCTCCCCTGTAAGTGTATGTGCCGCCTGCAATGTCTTTAATAGCAAAGATTGCGCGATACATTGCAAAAAGAATCGGCATTTGCACCAACATCGGCAGGCAGGAAGCCAGAGGGTTTGCACCGTGTTTCTTATAGAGTGCCTGCTGTTCTTCAGCCATTTTTTGACGTGACTGAGTATCAGTTTTCCCTTTGTATTTTTCTTGTAGCTTCTTGAGTTCAGGCTGCATTAACTGCATACTGCGTGAACTTTTTATTTGTTTGAAGTACAAAGGTAAAACTAGTGCTCGCACAAAGATTGTCAGCAAGACAATTGACAAAACCCATGCTAATCCTGAGCCTTGTCCCATTCCCAAAAGAGCCAGAAGGTCATGGATTTTTATCCATACCCAAGCAATTGCTACAGCAAAGGGATGAAGAATCATTTCCCACATATGTGGTACTCCTTCAGGATCAGTGGATGCGTGAAGCACCCGATATCAGTCCGGCATGTTCCGGTGAGGTCATTGGTATGGGTTGATCGTATTCGGCTGTCAGCATGTGAAGTCCCATGGGCTGAGGTGGCTCAATATCAAGATTTCCCGGCCAGTCATGTGGAGGAATCCAAGGATCAGGTTTCCATCTGCCATGATCGGGTACATGATCTACACCTCCTAAACTCCAGGGATTGCACCGAAGTAAGCGCCACACTGCTAAAAGGATGCCCTTAATTGGTCCATGAACATGCAATGCTTTAACGGCATATGCAGAACATGTCGGTGCATATCGGCATCTCGGTGGAATAGCCGGAGATATGAAACGCTGATATGCCACGATCGGTAAAGACATAAGGCGCCCTATGAACGATGTACCTTTCATAGATTTTTCGCCTTATTTTGCCACTTTGATAATGCTCGTATGAGTGCATTATCAAGGCCTTGACCTAGTTCATCATAACTTTTTTGTTGAGCAGAAGCACTAATGCGCACAACAAGATGCGTTCCTTGAGGAAGGGTATCCATCCGCTCAGCCATGAGGTGTCTGAATTGACGTTTTACTCGATTTCTTGCTGTTGCGCGTGGAATATCTTTTTTAGCCACGACGAAACCGACGAGGGGCGATAAAGGCTCCTCGTCGGTTCGACAATGCACGACAACCACAGTGTTTCCCGCCCGTGACCCTGTGCGGATCACTGAACGAAAATCCGCTGGATCTACCATGCGGTGCGCACGTGGCAACACCTCAGCGTAATCTCAGGCGGAGAGGGTCTTGCGGCCCTTGCGACGACGTGCAGCCAAAATGGCGCGGCCGGCGCGTGTGCTCATGCGCAAACGAAATCCGTGTGTCTTGGAACGACGACGGTTATTGGGCTGGTAAGTCCGCTTCGTTGTCACTGTTCTCTCTCCAAAGGCGGGAATGAAGCGGCTGCTCCATTCATCGGTTCTGATAAGTCCCCACCGGAAATTTTTTCCGCAGAGGACACTTGCTCACCCAGCGTACCGGGCACATACAAGAAACCACACTACGTGTGACTTCGTTCTGAGTCAACGGAACATATGTGCGTGCCGAAAATTTATTTTTTCGAAAAGTTATACACACCTGTGGATAGACCTGTGGAGCTAGTTGTTCATCCTGTGAAATATCCACAAGCTATCCACATCCCTGTGAATAATGACCTTTCCGCAGAACTCTGTGGAAACGGCTGTGTAATTACAATTATGTATTTTAGTGATTTTTTATCCACAACTTCATCCACACCCTGTTGATAGAGCGTGACAGGTTAAAGTTGTCTTTAGCAAAAAGATCCTCATACGTGCCTACGCAGTGTCGGAACTCACGTTAAAAACAGTCAAGGAGAATGCTCGTGTCCACGGATCGGCTTTCCGCAGCCTGGGATGAAGTTATCGCCAGCAGCGACTCATTACGCCCTGCTTCACGCGCATTCCTTCGATCAGCTAAACCTATTGGTGATATTGAAGGAACTATTCTCATTGCTGTGCCCAGTGATACAGCGAAAAAAAGAATTGAAGCAGAATCTGCTGCAATCACTGCCGCATTAACAGATATCCTTCACGACACTATTCGCCTTGCAATCACTGTTGATCCAACTGTGACACCGCAAATAAAAGACGATTTCCCTGAAGAAAACACAAATACGAATGGAGATCCTGAGCCAGCCCTTCCTGCTCAAGAATATGACGACCACATAAATGGTGAGTATGAATCAAACCCACAACCGATTGTTTTGGGAAATGACTCGCCTATGCATTTAAATCCCAAGTACACATTCGACACATTTGTGCGCGGAGCATCAAATCGTTTCGCCTATGCTGCCGCTTTAGCTGTATCGGAAAGCCCTGGTACCGCTTATAACCCTGTTTTTATTTACGGTGATTCCGGACTGGGTAAGACACACTTGCTTCACGCAATCGGACACTATGTTGTTTCACTTTATCCGCACCTTTGTGTGCAATATGTGAATTCTGAAGAATTTACCAATGATTTCATCAATTCGATTCGTGAGGACCGCGCCGAGGAATTCCAACATCGGTATCGTGATGTAGACGTTCTTTTGATTGATGATATTCAATTTATTCAAGGAAAAGAACAAACTCAGGAAGAGTTTTTTCACACTTTCAATGCGTTATATAACGCGAATAAACAGGTTGTTTTAACTTCAGATCTGCCGCCAAAAGAACTTTCCGGTATCGAAGATCGTTTACGTTCACGTTTTGCCGCAGGATTGCTTGTTGATGTTCAGCCACCAGACCTTGAAACTCGTATTGCCATCCTTCAAAAGAAGGCTGCAGCTGACAACCTCGTTGTTGATCCTGAAGTGCTCAGTTATATTGCTTCACGTATTTCGACAAATATCCGTGAACTTGAAGGTGCTCTTGTTCGAATTATTGCTTTTGCTAATTTGTCCCAACAGGAACGAATTGACTTACCTTTAGCTGAAATGCAACTCAAAGATTTCATATCAGATCCGCATGACACAGAAATCACGGCTGCAATGATTATGGGGCAAACTGCCCATTACTTTAATGTCACCATTGAACAACTATGTTCACAAGAACGCTCACGTACAGTTGTTGAAGCACGTCAGATCGCCATGTATCTGTGCCGTGAACTTACTGATCTTTCTTTGCCGAAAATCGGGTCAACATTTGGGGGACGTGACCACACCACAGTTATGCATGCAAATAAAAAAATATCCTCGCAAATGGCGGAAAAACGCGAAACATTCAACCACGTTACTGAACTCACCACACGTATCAAACAACATTCACGCGAGATATAGATTGCATATATGTGCGCATACTCATTCATTGGTTAAGCAAGTAGATATTGGTTCACATAGAGATTCCATTATATCTTCTATTAAAACGATGATATATAAATTTATATCTGATAAATCAATGAAAATACACTTATCCACACTCTCTGTGAATAGGTCGTGGAAAAAGTAATTTCATGGTGGATAAAAACAGATACTCTGTGGATTACTTAAAGAGGCCGATATGTTATCAACAGCTAGAGCCGTTGTATGCACAGCATCATCCCCACAATATCCACGAAAAAAATCATTGAAATAACAAGATAAAACCCAGATATCCACATCATCCACATACCCTATGACGATGATGAACTTAATAAATACAAAAAATGATGTGGAAAACCTGCAACAGTAGAACAAACCTATCCGCGTTTTATTTCTTGATGTTTCAAGCCGTGACTGTATGCGCAATACGTAACAATATCCACATACGAAATAACAGAATTGAAGATATACACACGTCACTGGCAGTTTTGTTCATTTCACTGTTACATTTTGTGTATCCAATTATGCTGTCTTACAGGTAAAGTAAGGTGGAAAGTGTTATTTCAACGGAAGGGTTCGCAATGAAGTTCACAGTTGCGCGCGATGTCTTGGCTGAAGCTGTTTCGTGGACTGCTCGTGCCCTCCCTGTTCGTCCTGCGACACCAATTCTGGCCGGTGTACGTATTAGTGCACGTGATGAAGAACTTGTACTGTCGTCTTTTGATTATGAAGTTTCAGCAAATTCACGTATTCCAGCATCCGTTGAAGAACCCGGTGAAGTTCTCGTATCTGGACGTTTGTTAGCTGACATTTCTAAATCATTTCCAAATCGTCCAGTTACCGTTGAACTGGACGGGCAAAAGGTAGATCTGACCTGTGGTTCATCACATTTTTCTTTAGCAGTCATGCCATTAGATGAATACCCTCAACTGCCATCCCAACCTGAAATAACTGGAACAATTGATGCTCATGCTCTTGCTCAGGCTGTTCAGCAAGTAAGTGTGGCAGCTTCACGCGACGATACTTTGCCACTGCTGACTGCTGTTCGCATGGAAGTAAGCGGTGATCGCATGACGTTACTTGCAACAGATCGATATCGCCTGGCAATGCGTGAAATTATGTGGGAACCAGCAGATTCATCTGTCGAGGATGCTGCATTAGTTAAAGCACGTATTTTGCATGATGTTGCAAAGTCAATGACAGCAGGATCTTCTGTTGATATTGGTTTGTCGAAAGAAACACAACCGGGTGCAGCTTCGCTTATAGGTTTTACCGCAGGTGGTCGTCGTACAACCTCAACACTTATGGAAGGTGATTACCCGCCTGTTCGTCGTCTTTTCCCTGAATCAACAACTATTCAAGCAATTGTTGATCGGCAAGTTCTTCTGGAAGCTGTTAAGCGTGTCTCACTTGTTGCAGAAAGAAAAACGAGTGTTCGCTTATCCTTCTCTCAAGGGCAACTAAGCTTAGAAGCAGGTCAAGGCGACAACGCCCAAGCTTCAGAAACATTACAGGCACATGTTCACGGCGAGGACATTACAACAGCTTTTAACCCACAATTCTTAATTGATGGTTTGTCTGTGATGGACACACAGTATGTGCGTTTTGGTTTTACTCACCCGACTAAGCCTGCTGTTTTGACAGGCCAAAAAGAAGTAGCCGAGGGTGAAGTCACACACTTTAAGTACCTCATTATGCCAATTCGTTTTGGCGCGTAAGTGACAGTGGAGTTTTTGTGCGAATCTCGCACGTAGCAGTAGACGATTTTCGTTCATATCGTCATGCGGTAGTTGAATTTCCGCAGGGGACAACTGTACTCCTTGGTCCTAATGGTCAAGGAAAGACCAATCTGGTAGAAGCAATTGCTTACCTGTCTACATTCACAAGCCACCGTATTTCAGCGGAAAATGCTCTTGTCCGTGTGCCACATGACCCAAGCGAACAAATACCTGCTGGAGCTGTCATTCGGGTAAAAGCAGTATATGAAAATAACAGGAATAATATTATTGAGCTTGAAATAGTTCGAGGAAAAGCAAATCGCGCCAGACTTGATCGAAATAATGCGCGACCACGTGACATTCTTGCAATGGTACGAACAGTTGTTTTTGCGCCGGAAGACTTACAGCTTGTTCGGGGAGATCCTTCTGTTCGTCGCACATTCATGGATGATCTTGCTATACAATTACAACCATTAATTTCCCAAATAAAGGTAGATTTTGATAAGGTTGCGCGTCAACGTGCTGCACTTATGAAAAGTGCGCAGGCGGCTCTGCGACGCGGAAAAACACCAGATTTATCAACTATTGATGTATGGGATGAACGTTTTGCTGAGCTTTCCGCTCGTCTTACGGCAGCACGAGCACGAGCCATACGTTTATTGGCATCTCCTGCGGCAAGTGCGCATGACCATATTGCCCAATCGGGACGGGCATTCACAATGGCATACGATGCTTCTGTTGATCGTGCATTAAAAACATATCATCAGGTAGATCATGCTTTCTCCTCTGAAAAATTAAAGGGCATACCAGAAACCTCATCCAATGCGAACTTTGCGATTTTAAATACTGATTCGATTGTTTCTCATGATTTAGAGGATGTATCAGTTCAAACCGAACGCATGAAATATGCACTGACACTCATGCGCGATCATGAAGTGGAAAGGGGAGTGAACCTCGTTGGTGCGCATCGTGATGATGTGATTTTTTCATTGGGACATATGCCGGTGAAAGGATATGCAAGTCATGGAGAATCATGGTCTGTGGCATTAGGACTTCGCCTCGGTGCCTTTGAGGTGCTTTCAGCAGATGGTGAGCGGCCTATCCTCATTTTGGATGATGTTTTTGCTGAACTTGATGCGATTCGTCGAGATGCTTTAGCTGATTTTGTTCAAGAAGCAGAACAAGTGTTGATTACTGCTGCGGTAGCAGATGATGTTCCCAAAGCTTTAGATGCGCATGTACTACATGTACATTTCGATGCGGATGATGGGACTGTGGTGACTTCATGAGTAGTGCAAAGTCACGGTATATGCACACGCAGCAGTGGGAAGAATCAGCTCTTTTTGCTCGTCATGCTTTTCGTCGTGCGCAAGAATTAGCTGAAGAACAAGGCCATATTCGTGTGCATTTGCCTCGGCGACATCGCTTCGCTTTACGGCTTGGCATGAGTGAAGAATATGCTATTGAAAGTGATGACATATCGACTGCGGATGTGTTGCATCATGATGCTGATAATGTGGGTGATAGCGTCCATGATGAATTGAATCATGCAGCTTACCATGCAGATGCAGAGGGTGATCTTGTGTCATTAGGTCGCCGGTATCGCAGTGGACGTAGTGTATGGAAACGGCAACCGGGTATGGCTGCTACTCGTGTGTTGTATAGGTCGCCGCGGTCTATGAAGACTGTGGTGGATCGGTTGATTGCAGATAGTGGCTGGCAAACACAGACAAAAATGGGAACAATTATGGCTAAGTGGCCGCAGATTGTTGGAAAAACGGTTGCTGAGCATTGCAATGTGGAAACTTTTGAGGATAAAAAGCTTATTGTGCGCTGTACGTCAACTGCATGGACTAAACAGTTACAGTTATTATTGCCTACCATTGAACGGCGAATTGCGGAAGAAATAGGCGCTGGAGTGGTAAAGCAAGTAGTGGTGCGTGGCCCGGCTGCACCATCATGGAAAAAAGGTTTATGGTCGGTTCCTGGTAGGGGACCTCGTGACACATATAACTGAAATTAAAATGTTAATGGTGTGGCACTCATCATAATTGAATTTATGCAGGTCACATCGGTTTTATTGATGGAATCTTTGGTGCGCTATTACCCCTGCAAGTGCGTAACTTGGTAAACTTAGACGGTATGTTCATAGCCGAGGAATGATTATTCCTTAGGGAGGACCTGCACATATACGCAGGTCAATGAGGGGAGCCATTAGGTGGCTGAAACAACGACACGTGACACGCAAAGTTATGGCGCGTCAGATATTACCGTTCTTGAGGGTTTGGAAGCCGTCCGCAAACGGCCCGGTATGTACATTGGTTCTACGGGTGAACGCGGATTACACCACTTAGTTTATGAAGTGGTGGATAACTCGGTTGATGAAGCCTTAGCAGGTTACGCCGATCATATTGATGTAACGATCTTGGCTGATGGCGGTGTTCGTGTTGCTGATAATGGACGTGGTATTCCTGTAGATATTCACCCAACAGAACACAAGCCAACCGTTGAAGTTGTTATGACAATTCTTCATGCTGGCGGCAAATTTGGTGGCGGCGGATACGCTGTTTCTGGCGGCTTACATGGTGTAGGCATTTCTGTTGTCAATGCTTTATCCACACGTGTCGATACGGAAGTTCGCCGGCAAGGTCATGTATGGCGAATGTCTTTCGCTAATGGTGGTACCCCCATCACTCCTCTTGAAAAAGGTGAAGAAACAGAAGAAACAGGAACAGTTCAAACCTTTTACCCTGATGCCGCAATCTTTGAAACAGTGGAATTCAGCTTTGAAACATTGCGCACACGATTCCAGCAAATGGCTTTCCTCAATAAAGGTTTACGCATATCACTGACAGATGAACGGCCATGGGCTGCAGTTGAAGGTGACGAAATTACAGGTAATACACCTGAAGACTCTGACAGTGCACCTGCGCACCGTCATGTGTCCTATATGTATGAACACGGTTTACGTGACTACGTGGAGTATCTGGACTCAACAAAGAAAACAGAAGTCATTAACGCTGAAATCATTGATTTTGAATGTGAAAATGACGAAGGCACTATGTCACTTGAAATCGCAATGCAATGGACAAGTGCATATTCGTCGTCCGTTCATACATACGCAAATACAATTAACACCACTGAAGGTGGTATGCATGAAGAAGGCTTCCGTACAGCGTTAACCTCAGTGATTAACCGTTATGCCCGCGACAAAGGATTGTTGAAAGATAAAGACGACAATTTAACGGGTGAAGATGTACGTGAAGGCTTGACCGCTGTGATCTCTGTGAAACTTACAGAACCACAATTTGAAGGTCAAACAAAAACTAAGCTCGGGAACACTGAAGCACGTACTTTTGTACAAAAAACAGTGAACCAACTGCTGACAGACTGGTTAGATGCACACCCAGCCGACGCAAAAGCAATTGTAGCAAAAGGTCAGCAAGCTCAAATGGCCCGTGTTGCCGCTCGTAAAGCACGCGAAGCAACACGACGTAAAGGCGTCCTTGAATCAGCATCAATGCCCGGAAAATTACGTGACTGCTCCTCACGTAAAGCTGAAGATTGCGAAATCTTCATTGTTGAGGGTGACTCGGCTGGCGGTTCCGCTGTTGGTGGCCGTGATCCTGAACATCAAGCGATCTTGCCTATCCGAGGAAAAATCCTCAATGTTGAAAAAGCCCGTTTAGATAAAGCCTTATCTTCAGATACCATCCGATCTCTCATCACAGCATTCGGCACCGGTATTGGTGAAGAATTCAATCTAGAAAAGCTTCGCTACGGAAAAATCGTCATCATGGCTGATGCTGACGTTGACGGTCAACACATTGCCACACTGCTTTTGACATTACTTTTCCGATACATGCGTCCCCTAGTTGAATATGGGCATGTTTTTATCGCAATGCCGCCGCTATACAGATTGAAATGGTCTAACGCGGAACACCAATTCGCTTACTCTGACAAAGAACGCGATAAACTTTTGACAGCAGGTTCTGAAAAAGGACACCGACTACCCAAAGAAGGCGGTATTCAACGCTACAAGGGTCTAGGCGAAATGAATGACCACGAATTATGGGAAACCACAATGGATCCTTCGCGTCGAATACTTAAACAAGTAACATTAGACGAAGCAGCAGATGCTGACGAAATATTCACAATCCTCATGGGTGACGACGTTGACCGACGCCGGTCATTCATCCAGCGCAACGCCACAGACGTGCGCTTCCTGGACATATAAACCCTCACCGAGGCCAACCACCATACACCTCGGAAAGTGACAACAAAGGAACCACGTGAGCGACGAAAAAACCACAGGCACCGAAGAACACGTTGACTACGATCGTATTCAACAAGTTGACCTGCAAATGGAAATGCAGCGTTCGTACCTCGATTACGCAATGAGCGTGATTGTCGGACGAGCCTTACCTGATGTACGCGATGGTCTTAAACCTGTCCACCGTCGAATCCTGTACGCAATGTACGATGGCGGATACCGACCAACCTCATCTTTTTCGAAGTCTTCACGTATCGTTGGCGACGTCATGGGCACATACCACCCACACGGTGACGCAGCTATCTATGACGCCCTTGCTCGCCTTGTCCAATGGTGGTCGTTACGCGCCCCCCTTGTCGCAGGTCAAGGAAACTTTGGTACTCCCGGTAACCTTGGACCAGCTGCTCCGCGATACACCGAATGTAAAATGGCACCCCTAGCCATGGAAATGGTCCGTGACATTGACGAGGACACCGTCGATTTCCAAGACAACTACGATGGACGCGACCAAGAACCCACCATTCTACCGGCACGTTTCCCTAACCTTCTCGTTAACGGCTCCGAAGGTATTGCTGTTGGCATGGCCACACGAATACCACCGCACAACCTACGTGAAGTAGCTAAAGGCGTGCAATGGTACTTGGAAAACCCTGAAGCCACACGCGAAGAACTCCTCGAAGCCCTCCTGAAAATAATTCCCGGCCCAGATTTCCCCACGGGAGCAACAATTATGGGCAGAAAAGGAATTGAAGATGCCTACCGCACAGGGCGCGGTTCCATTACACAGCGTGCAGTCGTCAATGTTGAAGAAATACAGGGCCGCCAATGCCTCGTCGTCACAGAACTGCCCTACCAGGTAAACCCAGACAATTTAGCTGACAAGATTGCGCAGCTTGTCCGAGACGGACAAATCCAAGGTATCGCTGACATTCGTGACGAAACCTCAGGGCGAACCGGTCAGCGACTTGTCATTATTTTGAAACGTGACGCAATTGCGAAAGTCGTGCTCAATAACCTATACAAACGCACTTCTTTGCAAGAAAACTTCTCGGCCAACATGCTGGCCTTAGTTGACGGTGTCCCACGTACACTTTCTATTGATGGATTTGTGCGACACTGGGTCAAACACCAACTCAGTGTCATTGTGCGGCGCACACAGTACCGTTTAAGTAAAGCCAAAGAACGCCTGCATATTCTCGAAGGCTACCTCAAAGCGCTTGACGCATTAGATGAAGTAATCGCACTTATCCGTCGCAGTCCCACAGTTGACGAAGCCCGCACAGGTTTACAAACACTGCTGGATATCGACGAAATACAAGCAGACGCGATCCTGGCTTTGCAATTACGTCGCCTCGCAGCTTTGGAACGTCAAAAAATCCTAGACGAACACACTCAGTTACGTGAACGTGTTATTGATTTGCAAGACATCCTTGATCGCCCAGAACGTCAACGCTCCATCGTCTCCGAAGAACTCGGTGAAATCGTTGACAAATACGGCGACGAACGACGTACCACCATCGTTCCTTTCGACGGTGAAATGTCAATGGAAGACCTCATCCCATGTGATGACGTTGTTGTCACCATCACTCGTGACGGTTTCGCTAAACGCACACGCACTGACAACTATCGTTCACAAAAGCGCGGCGGAAAAGGTGTGCGCGGAACTCAACTACGCGGCGATGATGTAGTTGAACACTTCTTTGTCACCACCACACATCACTGGCTACTGTTCTTCACAAACCTTGGCCGTGTCTACCGCGCCAAAGCCTACGAAATCCCTGAAGGTGGTCGTGATGCTAAAGGACAGCACGTCGCCAACCTTCTCGCATTCCAACCGGAAGAACATATCGCGCAAGTCCTCGCAATCCAAGACTACGACCAAGCGGAATACCTCGTATTAGCAACAAAATCTGGTCTGGTGAAAAAGACCCGGCTAGAGGACTATCGCAGCGCTCGCACAGGCGGCATTATTGCCATTAACTTACGCGAGGACGAACAAGGCCAACCAGATGAACTAGTATCAGCACAGATTGTGAATGCGACAGACGATCTGTTACTGGTATCTCGTGACGGCCAAGCTGCCCGTTTTTCTGCAACAGATGAACAACTACGACCTATGGGACGCTCCACATCCGGTGTGCGCGGAATGCGTTTCCGTGATGACGATGAATTACTTACCATGGAAGTACCGCGTGAAGGCGCTGACCTCCTGATCGTCACCGAATCAGGATACGCCAAGCGAACACCCGTTGAAGAATATCCAACGAAAGGCCGTGGAACCCTAGGTGTGCGCGTCGGTAAGTTGGTTGAAGAACGTGGGGGACTAGTTGGCGCGCTTATCGTGAACCCTGATGAGGATGTCATGGTGATTACCGAATCCGGCAAACTCGTCCAAGTCAATGCATCCGATGTACGCCCAACATCACGCAACACAATGGGTGTTATTTTTGCTCGACCTGATGCGGATGACAGAATTATCGCTATCACGCCCAACCCTGAACGCGATATTGATGACACAATGGGGGAGAATACCGAAACTGTTAACGAACCTGAGGACGCGCAGGATCAAAACCCTGTAACGTCTAAGCAGGACGAAACACAGGAAGGCTGAGCCATGACTACGCACAATGACAATTACAGTGCCGCTGCACTTGATGCTCCCAGACGTGTCGAGCTGACACTTGCACGTGTTGATCCTTGGTCTGTGCTGAAAATCAGCTTCCTGCTGAGTGTGGCATTAGGGATCGCGGGAGTTTTCACTTCGATCATCCTGTGGTTTGTCGTTGACAGTATGCATGTATTCGCAGAAATTGAAAATTTCCTGACAAGTATGGGTGCAGAAAGTTTCAAAGCTCTGTTGGATTACGTGCGCCTACCTAAAGTCATGTCATATGCCACAATCATTTCAGTTATTAATGTGGTGCTCCTTACATCAATCGCAACTTTAGGTGCCTTGCTATACAACGTTATTGCTTCACTTGTTGGCGGCGTGCGGGTTTCATTAATGGACGAATAAATACCATTACAGCGGATTTACTTCGCAGGGTGCCCGAGTTCACTTTCTTCGGTTTTGCTCTGAGGGGTAAGGGCATGTAACATTATCTGGCGCCCTTCAAAGGGTGCAGATCTGACCTTTCGAGGTTAGGGGCCTATAGCTCAGTAGGTTAGAGCGCAGTCCTGATAAGACTGAGGTCGGTGGTTCGAGCCCACCTAGGCCCACTCTCCATAAAGGAGCACAGATCGGAGGTTCCGATGAGGAAATGGATCACAACCTTAACGGTGGTCAGTGGCGTTCTCGTTGCTGGTCTTGTGATCCGTCAAATCATGCAGGATCTTTCAGATAATGCTAATTTATGGAAGTCCGTTACGGACGAACCTGCTCTGCCTTAACAGGTAAGAAAAGGGGCTATGGCGCAATTGGTAGCGCACCTGCTTTGCAAGCAGGGGGTTACGGGTTCGAGTCCCGTTAGCTCCACTCCAGGGGGAAGTGTGAACTCTCGCTTTCGAGCGTAGGTCCGCACTTCCTATTTCATTTTCACTAGTTAATGCTTCTTTGAGATCTTTAAACTCGATGGGCCAGGCGTGGAACTACGCGGTCATGATAATGCCCCTTACTCATTCCTCCGATGAATTTCATGAAACCAGAAACTAGGACACCGATTTTCTTAGGCGATTTTTCTTGCAGGGCTTACAGCCTGCTGTGACCGCAGCACAAGTGGCAAGAAAACGAAAACACAAGCACAGCCCACACAAGCGCCCGCACACACATCACTTAGCCAATGAACAGCCAAATACAGGCGAGTCACCGCAATACAAGCAACAGCACCACATGTGAGTATCCACAAGACGATACAAGAAAAACGGCGCGATACCATGCCTGTCACCCTCAAAACACATGCAAGAGAAACAAAAAATGCACTCGCCGCAGCAGTATGCCCGGAAGGAAAAGAAAAAGAATGTTCAACAGCTAAACGCAAAACCTCCGGTGGGCGCGGCCGTTCATGAAAGAGTTTTATAAATGTCATCACCAATGCAGATACGCCAACGCAGAAAACAATAAAAAGCGGATACTGCCATTTCTTTGTTACAGCATAAAAAATTCCACTCATAAAAAGCGTAAGAAT
Organism: Schaalia sp. lx-260; assembly: GCF_021083645.1. Taxonomy (GTDB): domain Bacteria; phylum Actinomycetota; class Actinomycetes; order Actinomycetales; family Actinomycetaceae; genus Pauljensenia. The sequence continues at coordinate 267,519 of NZ_JAJNRQ010000004.1, forward strand.
GATTGCGCGTAACGGATCAAAAAACCACGTCAAACCCAAAACAAAAGGTGATAAGACCTCATGACGCATACTCACAAAAATCTGCATAACAGCAGTATCAACACCAGTTGTAGGATTCACAATATACCCACACACGAAAACCACGCCAATAAGCAAAGCGCCGATCACAGGGAAGAAAAATCTTGTGTCACGCAACATGAGATAAGCCTAACGGGACCGCGCCTAATACAAAATAGAAACTATTTACTCATTTCTGTTGAGCATTAACCCGCTAACCCCTAATACCAGCCTCATGTACGGAAAAACCGCGAAGGGCCAGCATCACGCTGACCCTTCGCGGCATCCCATCAACACAGTGCAAGTTTTCCCGATCCATCACCTTTCCAGCCCAAAAGCTTCAAAGAATGTCCCCTATGGAACATCTCGGCTCCGCTTGATACCACATAAGTTACGCGCCCAACCTGAGCAAACCCCCTGAATAAACCTGAGATTTTCCTGAGAGTTTTATCAGATAGCTTTCACATACAGGAAAGAAACCTCGCAACGCTCAAAAACAACCGTTCAATCAGTCCTCCAACGCTCAAGGACTCCTCCAGTAACCACAGTCTACGGGCCTACACGCACCTCATCAACGAATAAGCCCCCACCTGCGCAAACGACGCATTTCATTCAGATACGTACGCCCAGGTTGACGCGGCAGGCCACGAAAAGTCCACTCCAAAATCACATCAGAAGAAAAAGAACCCGGCGAACACGCACCACACGAAGCAACACGCTGAGGACTACGATACAAAAACTTCTGCATCCCACACCGAGGACACGTTCCCACCCACGAAGGCTCAGGAGCAGGCAAATAAGCAGGTAAGCTCGCTTTCGGTGGCGCTCCAATCCGACGAGCAACATCACGCCACACCTGATCGTGCCCATGATGCGCCCCCACTAAAGCATGAGCAACCTCATGTAACACCACCTCACGGACCGTGGCAGGCTCATACAACAAGGTCAAAACACGCGACAAGGTAATTTTTTTCCGCTGATGATGACACGCCCCAGCCCTGCGCCTAGCACGATCAAAAGAAAAATCCCACTCACTTAACCCATGCGCATCCATAACAGAACGCGCCAACCTGCGAGCCGCATCAAGATCCATGCAGGTCACATACCCTCATGCGCGCGAGTAAGAATATGAATAATACGTTTCGCAGACACTTTAACAGCGGTCCCCAGCTGCTGAGCAAATAACGACACCCGAAGCTCCTGAATCATCCAATACGCCTCAACAAGACCAGCATGACGAACAGGGTCATACGGGCGCTGACGAGCAGCACTTTGATACTGGGTCAGCTCCGCCTCCAAATCATGTAACACAGACATATCGCGCAGATCCCGCGCCAAAACATTCGCAGAAGCACTCACACGTCGCAGCCGCACAGCACACCCACGTACATATCGAGCAATATGAGGTAACTGTGTGATCGGAGTCGAAACCACAAAACCTTTCCCCAAAAGACCATTAACCACAGTATCAGTATCCCGAATGACATCACCAAGAGAAGCAGAAAGACATGAAGCTCGCACATCAAGGTATTCACTGTGAGCCTCCATAGCACGCGCCACGTCACCAAGAATCTGATACACCCGATCTTCATGCAGATCACGAGCGCGACGAACAAGCAGTTCAAAAGACTCAGCCTCACGAACGCAAGACGGACCGCGTTCACCACACAGCTCATCAACCAAAGACACAGCGCTCGCCAACTGCGCTTCAGCCACCAAAAGCGCAGTATCACCATAAGAAGTAGCCGCCAACATTAAAGCCTCACGCCCGCTCCAACGGGTCGTCACACGTTTCGTTGCCAAAGCAAGACGCGCAAGAAGCAATCGCGCAAGACCCTCCCGATGACAACGCTCAGCAACAGATCGTGAAGCCATCAGACGCACCCCTGCGCACGGTTCCATTGCAGTTCCTTGAGCAACTAACGCCGGAAAAGCACGCAGCGACATCCCCTGATGCTCATGGTCAATGACATCTGGCACAACAGCCTCAGGAAAATCAGTAAGACCATCTTGAGTAACAATAATTTGTAAATCCGCCGGTATACTCCCAGACACAGCTTCACCGGTACTATCTGAAATGCGTGTAGCGGAAGAACTTTCTGAAAGCGGAAAAGAAGTATGACTTACAGGCGTTGACGTCGCGTGAATATGTGAGTCCTGCGAATCCTTATGAGCACGTGAATCATGCGCGCGCACACGACGAGCCGCATCATACAAAGCATCAGAAACTGCTGTGCGCACAGCCACACGAACAGCCTCATGAGATTTTTGTTCTAACGATTTTTGTAGGTACACAAGATCTTTTCCTGAATCCAATTCACGTCCAGACCGATCAATCACCACAAAAGTCATACGCAGATACTGAGGCAGGTGCTCAGACATGTGAGCAAGATCAGCACTATCTAAAGCCACCCCTCGAAGAATTCGCGCAGCCTGAACAAAAACTTCGCTAAAAGGTGGATAATCGCATGGCTGAATAGCTTTCGCATGGTCAATATCTGACGATGAAAAATCCCGTGATGGCACATGTGATTCAGCAGGTAATTGTGAATCCTTTACAGAAGAAACAGGTGAATCTGTAGCCGTATGTTTTTTAGGAGCAGGTGAAACTGGCGGCGAGGTGACTGACCGTTGTGAGGCCCGCGTGTGACCCGTGCGCTGACCCCACGCGGCAAGGCGATCCATTGCCGCAGATAAAGACGAAGGATCTTCACTAGGCGAAGGGGGAGACGCTAAAGGATGAGCGTGGGCACTATGTGTGTGCGCGGCAACAGTGGGGCGGTCAAGGGAATGAGTGCCTGAAATGTTTTGACCAGAAAACTGGGAAAATGAGTCTGTTTGTGTGACAGGCCCCCCATGAACATACTCGCGCATCCACTGTGCGAAGGTGGCCCCCACATCCGGGGCAGGAGTCAATAAACGACGTTTTGCTTTCGGCAAAGCCCGAATAGATTCAATGACCAGTTCAGTGAATAATCCCGATACTAACCAGTCAGTTCCTTGTTCACGTACACGCGGCAAGACCTCAACAGGAACCACCATAGTGACACCGTCACGCTGAGAACCTGGTGAAAATTCGTAACGCAGCGGCAAATCCATATCATCGCAAATCCAATGATCGGGAAAAACACCAGAATCAGCATTTACATTCCGCGGTAACAATACAGAACGCGGATAAATAAGCAGATCAGGATTATGACGGCGAACCTTTTTCCACCACGAAGAAAAATGAGCGGCACTGACAATACGCTCAGGAATCAGATCATCAAAAAAAGCAACTAAAGCATCTTCATCTGCTACAAGCCCATGAGTACGCGAACGTTTCTCTACCTCCCGAGCCTCACTTATGAGCTGAGAATTCCGTGTCAAAAAGTTGTGACGTTCCCGCCACTGGCCACGCACTAACCCATGACGAATAAGTAAAGAACGTGCTACCTGCCGCGCAGTTAAACAAACCTCCTCAGCATCTGCTGTACAAACCGGATTCACTGTGGGAACGGCTGTGGTCGAATCATCACAATCAGGCAATACTGTCTTTTGTTCACCTGCAGAAACGACATCACCTGTCACCGAACGGTAGGAAGATACCCCATCATTCACCTGATTTTGTAAGGCGGAGGTCGCATCAGCAAGAAAATCCGCACCATGAATATGCACAGGGAAAGACGGGTCAGCCTGCGCAAAGACAGCGAGAATTTCCTGCCGGCGAATGGCCTCATCTGCCTGAGAGTGAGTATTTTGCGCGTTGGATGCCGCTACTAAACCACGTGCCCGCGCATGAAGAGATCCAAGACGAGGCAGCGAAAAACTACGAGAAGCCGTATCAACACCTAAAGGCATATCACCTAAACGACCCAGCAAAACAGGGCGATCAGCGGCCAAAGGAACACCGTACAATAAGACTTTTTCCGTAACCAGAGCAGCCCCTCGTGCAGATGACCAGTACGGTTCACCGTACATACGTTTCAGAAGCGGCCCGGCCGCAGATTCAATCCATTCAGGCTGAATACGAGCCACCGTGCGAGCAAAAAGACGTGAAGTTTCCACAAGCTCAGCGGTCATCACCCATTCAGGATGCGAATGTGCAAGACCAGAACCCGGCCACAAAGAAAAACGAGTACCACGTGCCCCCGCATACTCACGTTTTGCAGGATCCCAAGCTCCGATATTCGACAAAAGGCCCACCAGTAAAGACCGGTGAATCTGGTCGGCATCAACACTATGAGCAGAAGCAGTGAATGCGACACTTGCACGAGCAGCCGCATCCACAATCCCACGTTCCTCAGCTTCCTGACGCACCTGAGCAAGAGAAGGCAAAGCCAGACGTTCCGCACCAATACCTAAAGGACGAGCCATCTGACGAAGCTGCGTTACCACATCACGCCACTCACGGAAACGCAGATAGTGCAAAAACTCTGAACGACACATACGACGGAAAGCAGAACCAGATAATTCACGTTGCTGCACATGCAGATAACGCCACAAATTCAAATAAGTGATGAAATCTGAGTCAGGATCCACAAAACGCGCATGTGCAGTATCAGCCGCTTGCTGATGATCTAAAGGCCGCTCACGAACATCCTGAATAGAAAGAGCAGCAACAATGACAAGAACATCAGATGAACACCCGTTTGCTTCAGCTTCAAGCAACATACGACCTAAACGAGGATCAACAGGCAGACGAGATAAATCCCGACCAATAGGTGTTAAACGGTGTGTCCCAGACGTATCAGAATCATCAACAGCAAGAGCACCAATTTCAACAAGCAAATGAATACCATCACGTACAGCACGAGCATCAGGCGCATCAAGGAAAGGAAAATCTGCAACAGAACCCAAACCTAAAGCCGTCATATGCAAAATGACGCTTGCAAGCGAAGTACGAAGGATTTCTGGCTCTGTGTAGGCTGGACGCGACTCGTAATCATGCTGTGAATACAGGCGGATAGCTACACCATCAGCGACACGCCCACAACGCCCAGCCCGTTGATTTGCGCTAGCTTGGGAAACAGGTTCAATGGGAAGTCGTTGCACTTTGGTTCGGTGCGAATAACGTGAAATACGCGCTAACCCAGGGTCAATAACGTAACGAATATCAGGGACAGTGAGCGACGTTTCTGCGACATTCGTTGATAAAACAATTCGACGAATCTGATGAGCTTCAAAAACCCGATGCTGTTCCGCCGCACTTAACCGGGCAAATAACGGAATAATTTCAATATCTGATGGATGAAAAGTAGCAGCACCTGAACCGACATCATCAGAAGATTTCACCCGCACACCCAAATGCTCTTTTAAGGCCTGCTCCACATCGCGTATATCGCGTTCACCCGGCAAAAATACCAGAATATCGCCCGGCCCTTCAGCGCATAATTCGTCAACGGCATGACAGATCGCCTGTTCAATATCAATATCCTCACCCAACCCATAACCTAAAGTCGGTAAATCATCGTCAGGGTCCTCAAGGACAAGCTGATCGACATGCGGCCCCTGCTTAGGTGAAACACTCACAGAATCATCACCGATGGAAGATGAGGAACTTGAGCACGACGAAGGAGCATCCACACTGAGCGGGCGGTAACGAATTTCCACAGGGAAAGTACGGCCCGACACGGAAATAATAGGTGCAGCCTGTCGCAGAACACCCGTAGTGCGAGGCCCTTCCCACACGCCAAAATGCGCGGCAAAGCGTTCAGAATCAATCGTTGCAGAAGTAATGATTACTTTTAAGTCTGGTCGTACAGGTAGTAAGCGCGCAATGTACCCCAAAATAAAGTCGATATTCAACGAACGCTCATGCGCCTCATCAATAATGAGAGTGTCGTAACGACGCAACAGAGGATCTGACTGTATTTCTGCGAGCAAAATACCGTCCGTCATCAGTTTCACGAGGGTAGTTGGACCCACCTCATCGGTGAAACGTACCTGATAGCCGACAACCTGGCCCGGAAGCGAACCAACAGACTGTCCCAGTTCCTCAGCGATCCGGTCAGCAACAGAGCGAGCAGCGATACGGCGAGGCTGCGTATGCCCGATCATTCCTGTAATACCCCTGCCAAGACTTAAACAAATCTTCGGCAACTGAGTGGTTTTACCTGAACCCGTTTCACCGGCAACGATAACGACCTGATGGTCACGAATTGCCTGAGCGATCTCATCACGATGAGCGCACACAGGAAGATCAGGGAAAGAAATAACAGGTAAAGCAGCAACACGTGCAGCTAATTCCTGCGCAGTAAAAGGCTGAAAAGCAGGTGCAGTATCACGTTCAGATGCGCGCGAAAGAGCGTGAGGTAACTGCCGGCGACGTGAATTTTTAGATGAGCGCTGCTGACGTGAATTTTTACGGTGAGAAACAAAAGAACCAGTAGCATCGCCAGAGGTACGCTCAGATGATGAAGGCTGAGACGCGCCAGAGGAAACAGCTGATTTTTTCCCATGAGACTTACGCCGCCGCCCAGAAGAAGGGAAAGGTGAGGAAGAATTTTCAGCTGCACTAGACACTCGAATATTCTAGCGACCTGCCCACACAACACGCTCAAGGAATACGACGCACACCTACCGGTGATGACGAGCAGGCACATGCTGCTGCGCCCATGAAATCACACGCTCAACCAAAGTATCAGGGCAAGAATCTTGCGTGAAATGTGTGTCCTGCATGATGTGGACACGCGAACCATCAGCCATCAGAGGGAAAACATCATGCGTGATCTGCGTCAGACCAGTCTCAACATCCTCACCATCATGAATAATGAGGATAGGGTAATCAATTCTGCGGAACAACGAATCTTGATCCACCATTGATAAATCCACTAAAGTCTGTTTAGATATCGTGAAATTTTGCCGATTCCCAGGCAAATCATCCGGTATAGTCGTTACACCATGCTTATCTAACTCATCCAGTTGAACAGTAGAAAAAATAGACTCCCACTGATACGTTCGCGGACCTAAAACCGGCGAAAACAAAACCATTGTCGTAGCAGCAACAGGATGCGCTGACAACGCAACAAGAGCACCATATGCGTGACCATGAATGATTTGCCGAGAAAAACCTTGATCGCTTACCCAACCGGAAGCAGCACGTAAATCCTCCACCTGCAATTCACGAGTAATAATGTCATCATCAGAAGCGCCATGACCTGAATAATCAAAAATAAGCGTCGCATAACCAGCAGCACGATACGCCGCTGCCAGACGATCAAAATACTCCCCTGAATTTCTGTTCTCAAAAACAGAATGAGAAAAGACGACAGCAGCATCCTTCGTATCAACAGGATTGATAAAAGTACCACACAGAGTACTCCCACGAGGTGTCACAATCTGAACGTCACTCATTCTTCCAACCTATAGTCTGAAGGAGGCAAACAAAAGAGTATTTCATTAAACGCAACATTGTGACATCTTTCGCCGCTCTTTTTTCAAGGAATCCTTTAACAAAAGTCAGACAGCCGGTAGGCTGAGACAAAGAAGTACACGTCGTAGAGAGGAACATATGGGTACGAAGTTTGGAATCGTTCTCGGATTCGGTATCGGATACGTCCTCGGAACACGCGCTGGACGCGAAAAATACGAAAAAATACGCGCCGCAGCCTCCCGTTTACGTTCCGTTCCCATCGTCGCAGCACCTCTGGACAAAGCAGGGGAAGCGCTTTCCGATGTGGTGCGCGTCCAAGGTGAACGTATTACCGACAAAGTAGCCGACGCTGTGAAAGAACGCCTTTTCGCTGTACCACCCACACACTCATCGACGCAAGACGAGACACGAGAAAACACAGCGACAAGGCCACACACCTCATAATGACATCACCACAAAATCACACGCCTACACCTGCGCAGATTCGTCGCTGGCGACGCCACCTCGCAGAAGAACGCATGGAAGCGCGCACATACCGTGCGCTCGCTGAACGACGTGTTGGTGAAGAACGTGACGTCCTCCTTGCGCTCGCTGAAGCCGAACGACGCCACGAAGAACACTGGCTGCGTCTCCTCGGGGAACGCGCACTACCTGCACCACGCCCCTCATTACATGCTCGTATCGGGGCGGCACTTGCACGCGCATTCGGCACCATATTCATTCTCGCAATGGCGCAACGAGCTGAACAACGAAGCCGATATGACGTTGACATGGACGCGACCGCTCAAATGGCCGCCGATGAGCACATACACGGCGAAGTTGTGCGTGGACTCACTGCGCGTTCACGTCAAACCCTCGCAGGAACATTCAGGGCCGCTGTTTTTGGTGCAAATGATGGTCTTGTATCAAATCTTGCCCTTGTTCTTGGAGTAGCGGCCACTGGAATTGACACATTACTAATCCTGATGACAGGTGTGGCAGGCCTGCTAGCAGGGGCTTTATCAATGGCCGCCGGCGAATGGGTGAGTGTACAAAGCCAAAGGGAATTACTTGACGCTTCCATACCTGACCCTGAGGCTCACAAATCGGTGACACACCTCGATGTCGATGCGAATGAACTGGCCCTCGTTTTCCGTGCGCGCGGTGAAAGCCCAGAAGAAGCCGAAGCCCATGCTGCCGCTGTTTTTCGACAAGCAAACGCCCCAGCAACAACAGAATCCGGCGTAATCGCGGTCAGGGCTGCTTTAGGTGATGGCGGAGAGCGTACGCAAGGAGCAGCCGAGGAAATCGGGACACCGTGGCATGCCGCCGCATCCTCGTTTATTTTCTTTGCGACAGGCGCGCTCATCCCTTTGATCCCGTATATCTGTGGAGCATCAGGAACACTTGCCATCATTCTTTCAGCTGCAATCGTGGGTATCGCCCTCCTTTTCACAGGGGGAGTCGTTGGTGTGCTCTCAGGTCAAGCGCCGCTACCCAGAGCGTTACGACAACTGGTTATTGGTTACGCGGCCGCGTTGGTGACATACGTCCTCGGTGCGATTTTTGGTGTTCAAACTTCCTGATAAAAGGCACGGGAATGCCTGACATACATGCATAATTTTTGTCTGAAGGAACCCCTATCCGACAGGCACACGCACATGTGCTCAGGTACGACGAAATGATGCCGCACAGGTAAAGAACTATGTGCGAAATTATGGATGTCTACACGGTTTTTCCCAGTAAAAATGCCACAATATGAGCTGTGTTCCATTCATCATTGAATGTCCTCAACGAAATGCTTCCGGATCTTTTCCGCGCCATCGACCTCCTTGGTGTGCTCCTTAACGGAATCCTTGGTGGTCACCTGGCGCGTACAAAACGTTTTGACGCCGTAGGTTTTGCGGTTCTAGCAATCATGTCAGCCTTAGCAGGGGGGATGCTGCGTGACGTTTTTCTGCAAGTCGGACCCCCCGTGGCGCTGACAGATCCATTCTACTTGGGAACAGCCCTTATTGGCGCGGGTATTGCGATGTTGTGGAAACTGAACTCACGCGGCTGGCGTATCGCCCTCGTTATTGCTGATGGAACTGTTCTTGGATGCTGGGCCGCCACAGGAGCACTCAAAACAGTCAATGCAGGTTTTGGCTGGATGCCTGCGCTCCTTCTGGGCATCATGACAGCTATTGGTGGAGGCATGATTCGGGATATCTCTGCGGGCACAGTTCCTCAAGTTTTTGGCGGGAATAATCTGTACGCCACGCCCGCGCTGGTATCTTCCGCAGTAATGCTGCTGTTTTACCAGTATGAATTGGAAACACTCGGAATGCTTGTTGCAATTATCGTTGGCTCAGGTTTCACATGTGTTGCTCACTGGCGACGCTGGCAATTACCGCAACACACAGACTGGGAACTGACACCAGCGTATTTACGGCAGCTACGTGAGGAACGAAAAAATAACCTGTGAAATCAGAAAAACCCCTTTCACACAGGTCAAAATACGCAAGGAAACATCAAAGAACATGCGTTCCAGGTAGGGTAGGAACCAGATTTTCATTGTGGTCTTTTCTGATAAACGAACGAATGAAATGTTAGTGTGGTCTGTCAATAGTAGGTGAGAGCCTGAATGATCCTCACTCGGCTATTGCCCACCGTTTACGAAAAATAAGGCACACTGGCACGAAGTGGGCCTCAGAACCGCAGAGGACAAGCCCGTGAGCACGAAAGCCGCGTCAAACGGATCCCCAACCCCCCGCCGTTTCAAAACACGACACCTATCAATGATGGCTTTAGGCAGTGCAATCGGCGGTGGATTTTTCCTTGGAACAGGTCAAGCCATCGCTGTAGCAGGACCAGCAGTGCTGATTTCGTACATGCTTGCGGCCTTTATCGCGGTTTCGGTGATGTACTCTCTTGCGGAACTGGCTTCAGCTCTACCGTCGACAGGCTCTTTTTCCACATACGCTCAGATAGGAATTGGACGCCTTGCCGGTTTCACAGTGGGGTGGTTGTACTGGTTTATGCTCATGATGGTGCTTGGCATGGAAATCACAGGGGCCGCGAAAATTTTCATCGGATGGTTCCCTTCGGTTCCGCAATGGTTAGTTGCCCTCATTATCGTCATCATTCTTGGTGGGATTAACCTCATGGCAGCGGGGCATTTTGGTGAAGTCGAAGCATGGCTTGCAGGTATTAAAGTCGCCGCTATCCTTGTTTTCCTTGTTATCGGAGTGGGCCTAGTTACCGGTATCATCCCGGGTCGTGAAGCATCTGTCATTGACACCATGCTGGGGCATGGCGGGTGGATTCCCAACGGGATGTCTGGTGTTGCGATAGGACTTCTGGCGATCATCACCTCATTTGGCGGTATCGAAGTGGTGACGATCGCTGCTGCTGAAGCTGATGATGCGCGAACAGCTATGGCTCACGCAATTCGTTCTGTTATTTGGCGTATCCTTGTTTTCTACGTAGGGTCCGTGGTTTTGATTGTCTGCTTACTGCCGTGGGATTCTCAGGCTGTGCGTGACAATCCTTTCGCGGAACTTTTATACATGGCCGGTATCCCAGCGGTAGGACGAATCATGGAAATGATTGTTTTTATCGCACTGATTAGCGCTTTTTCAGCGAATGTGTATTCCTCGTCGCGCCTAGCTTATTCTTTATCAGCCCGAGGTATGGGAGTGCGATGGCTATTAGGTGCCGCCTCTGCTAACTCAAATACGCACGTAGAATATGAGCATTCAGAAAACAAACTGGAAGCAGTTGTTGCGGGCGAATCCTCCACTGGTGACATTGCGAATGGGCGTACCCCTCGCCGTTCAGTATCCGTGTCGTTGCTCCTTGCATTAGCGTCGGTGGTGTTGAACTGGTATTTACCTGACACGTTATTAGGCATCCTCATTAACGCTATCGGAATGATTTTGCTGGTGGTGTGGATATTCATTGTGATTTCTCAAATGCGCCTTCACCGGCATCTTGTACAGGAAAAACGCCTTGCAATCCACATGCCAGGCTGGCCGTGGCTTCCGTGGGTTGTTTTGGTTGCGCTTGCAGGATTGGGTGTGTTGATGGCCCTGACAGAATCAGGCCGCGCGCAATTGCTATCAATGGGCGGCCTCATAATTGTTATCGTGATGATCTTCTTTGTTCGTGAACGCATCATAAGCCTTCAAACAGAAAAGTAAAGAAACCATCAAAACTATGTGCCCTCACCACCTCATGGACATACATCATGCCCTGAAGGTAAAGCGCACCGGCTGTGGAATATTTCCTCATGATGTGGCTGCAATGAGCACTGCCATTACGATAGTCAACGCAATAAGTAACGAAAGGTGACATGCGTGATGGCTTCCTCTGGTCGCGCCGATAAAAGGAAAAAATACGGGCAAAACCCCGTTCCTTTGATTATTCTGGCCGCGTGCACAGTAATTTTTGTGATCCTCATTGGCCCGCCACCTGCTTTTAACCTGGCAGGCTGGTGGTCGACAGACACTCCACCCGTATCACGCACATTAGATTCCGCCTACCGTGACATTGCTTCAACAGACACGGGAACAATGCTGATGTCCTTACCTGTACGCGAGGACAATACACGTCAAAAAATTCCACGCTATGACCGTGAAGCTTTCGGCGCTCGCTGGGCTGACATTGACCATAATGGCTGCGATACGCGCAATGATATTTTGAGTCGTGATTTATCGCAGGTTACCTACAAAAAAGGAACAAAAAACTGCGTAGTCCTCTCAGGAAAACTACAGGATCCCTACACAGGACAACTCATTGATTTTGAACGAGGCAACGAAACATCAAAAAAAATCCAAATCGACCATATCGTTCCCCTAGCGAATGCGTGGGCCTCAGGAGCATGGGAATGGGACGAAGCAACCCGTGAAAAATTTGCAAACGACCCAGAAAATCTTCTTGCTGTTGACGGGCCAGCTAACCAAGAAAAAAGCGCGAAAACTGCTGACGAATGGCTTCCAAAAAACAAAGATTTTCATTGCGACTACGTAAAACGACAAGTCAAAGTGAAATACGCGTGGAAACTTTCTGTGACCAACGCAGAACGCGACGCAATAGCGAATGTTTTACACAGTCAATGTCCCACAGCATCATAAAAGCCTTATACGCCCGCTTACATGAACAAAGAATGAGGACCGGATTAACCTAAGTCACCTACTGACAGCACAGAAGAAAACACTATCCCAGCTACAGCCAGCCAGATTCAGTGGCAATACGCACCGCTTCTGCACGAGTGCGCGCGTGAGTTTTCAGCATCGCTGCACTTACATGATTACGCACAGTCCCAGAACTTAAAGATAATTCCTTGGCAATATCAGCAATCGTCCCGCCTTGAGCCACATGACGCAGGATTTCAATTTCCCGATCTGTTAAAGGACAAGTACCTGATTCCAATGTTTTGACAGCCAACACAGGATCTATCACACGTACCCCTGAAGCAATACGACGCACAGCTTCAGCTAATTGCTGCGAGGGCGCATCCTTCACCATAAAACCGGAAGCTCCCGCATCTAAAGAACGTTGAACATAGCCGGGACGGCCAAAAGTCGTCAATATTAAGACACGAATATTCGGGAAACGCGCACGTAATACCTCACAGGTAGCAATACCATCCATGACGGGCATCTCAATATCCATGAGTACCACGTCCGCAGGAGAGGGAAAGCCAGTGCTTTGGCTTAAAAAATCCAGCAACTGTAAGGCTTCACGCCCATGAGCGGCAGTCCCCACGACCTCAATATCTGTTTCTAAAGATAAAAGAGAAGCGAAAGCCTCACGAATCATCGTCTGATCGTCAACAATGACGATTCGTATGGGCATCTATGCTTCACCATGACTTTCGTGAGCGTCTTCTGAATAGAAAACGAGACGGAGGAACCATCGGTCTTTTTCCTGCCACCATGATAACGTGCCCACATGGGCTGTGCGCGCACTGAGTCCTGACAGGCCACTTCCGCCTAATAGGGCAGTATCAGAATCAGAAACGGCCAAACGATAAGGTAATGCACCTGCGTATCGTGAACTGCGTAGGCCATCGTTGATAACGGTGACAGATTGTTCGGTTAATTCGACAATAATGTGGTGCGGTTTACTGTGTCGTAGCGCGTTGATACATCCCTCACGAATAACATGAGCAGCCATTGTTGAATAGATTCTGGCATGAGGTGTCCCTGAACGTTTAACGGTGAGGGTGACTCCTGCGGTGGACAGTAAAGTGCGAGCTTCGTCGATTTCTGTATCAGCATCGAGGGTGCGTTCAGATGCTACGACAGCGCGTACATCGGTCAGTGCTGTGCGTGAGAGCTCCAAAAGTTCCTCCACATGTGCGCGTGCTGCATCAGTGGAGCCATTGTCAATGAGGCGAACCGCAAGATCGGCTTTTATGGTGATTCCAGTGAGGGTATGGCCCAAAATGTCATGAAGGTCAGCGCTGATACGATGGCGTTCTTTTTCTTGTGCTAGGCGCAAAGCGTGTGTGAATTGGTGTTCTTTTGCTCGTCCGTGAGTAATGGCAAAGCGAGAAGTTGAAGAGACAATACTTGTGGCAAGGATAGTAAAGAAAGAGAAAAAAGTTTCTTGAGGAAAAACGATGATCTCCACAAGGGCAGCAGCGAATATGGCAGATATTGTGGGAACAGTCCAATGTCTAGGAGCCAATAGGACAGCGCATGAAGCAACGTATGACATAAGGTAAATTCCACCGGAATTTCCGATTGCATGAATAGTAACTGTCAGGTAGATCTGCGCGGCCAAAAGTAAGGAAATTGTCAGAATAAATGACTGTATATTCTGACGAGTAGCTATAAGTGGAGCCGTGTCATTTACTAACCATGCGGCCACGTAAATGACAGTAAGAGCAAAGATCCCACCCCCTATGACAAAGCGCTGTGAATATGAAATATCTGCGATAAAAAGCGTATGTATTGGGGCAGCAAGGAAAATAAGGAACGGTAGTGCCCACAGTAAAGCTAAGGGTCGTGTCCGAGAAGGAGTCTGCGTGGTCACGGTTTCTTGAATAGTTACGCCACCACTGTGATTGCCATGGGACGAGTGTGAGTGAACTACTGTGCTAGGACTTTTCACATGTGCCTCCTGTTACGGTTCTATTGCCGCAGGTGAAGTATGTATCAGCGTGCGGTGTCGTGACGCTGTGCCCATATAGCAATCACACCAAAAAATACGGTCCATACGGCGTAGTTAACGGCATACCCCCAATGAAAATTATCCCACCCATACACAGGAATCTGACTGAGTTGGAAAATCCCATAAAGAGGGGTCCATGGGGCAACGGACTGCATGAAGGAACCCATTTGGTTGAGTGGAATAAACAATCCAGAGGCAAAAGAACTAAGAACAATAACGCAGCTTGTAACGGTAAAAACACCGTCACTTCGGACAAGAAAAGCGAAAGCCAATCCAATGGTGACAGGGAGTAAACATAGGGCGATGATAAGAGAGAATGAATAGAGCCACGTTTCAGGGTGCATACGAGCACCAGTAAAGTAACCAATAATGTAAACCACAGCAAGCGTAATGATGTTGAGAATACTGAGGGCGCACAAACGGGCACAAAAGAAAGCATGACCAGATATAGGGGTTAAAGCAAAAAGGCGTGAAATGCCAGAAATACGTTCTAAAGCAATATTACTTGCTACAGAAGAAGCAGCGACAATGATCCCGTAAAGCCCCATATTCACTAAAACGGAGGCCGCAGCATTTGTGTGAACTACCCATATATCAGAGTAATCCCGGCCCGCACCAAAAAGCATGTACATAAAAAGCGGCAAAATAATTGAAAAACCCACAAGGAAAGGATTGAGTAACAGTTTACGTGTCGTGAAATAGGTGAGGGCGCCTATGCCATACCACCCGCTTTGGGGTGTGCGCAGGTCATCAATACGATCATCAGAGGTAGGAAAAGGACTCTTGTGCGTCGAAAGCGACGTAGGGGTCATGAAAATCAGCTCCAGTAAAAAGGTGGGTAACAGGTGAGGTATGAAGTATTTATGCGGTTAAACGAGCAAAAGTATCATCTAAAGAAGGGGTAGATATTTCGAGATCACGCACACCGTGAACAGTGAGAATGTGACGTGCAATATCATCTGTTGAGGGCGCGTGAACAATGAGATCACACATGTCGCCTGCGCAATCCCACCTCACTGTGAAAGTCTGAGACTGAGGAAGTCTAGCCAAAATATCCCCCACAGTATCCTTATATTCCTTAGGTACACGGGCATGTAAAGTTCGGGTTTGCCCGATACGTCGCAAATCGTGTGTACTCGTATCAGAAACAATCACGCCTTGGCGCAAAATAATTGTGCGCTCAGAAAAATCTTCAACCTCAGCCAAATAATGTGTAGCAAAAATAATTGTGCGCCCTCGATGAGCTTGCGCGTGCATGAGCTGCCAGAATTCACGTCGCGCAGTGGTGTCCATACCTGCTGTGGGTTCATCAAGTATGAGTAAATGCGGGTGAGGAATTAACGCAAGAGCTAAACGGAGACGCTGACATTCACCTCCTGAAAGTTTACCTACATTGCGTTTACGTAGGGCGCTTAGCCCTGTTTCTTCCATAACACGCTCGTAATCCATTGCTTGAGGATGCAGAGCACTAAATAAACGCAGAGTTTGTTCAACCGTGTAATTATTCATTAAGGCACCGCTTTGTTGGACAACTCCCACGAGTGAACGTCGAATGGCTTCGCGGGGACTCATTCCGAAAAGTTCCACATGCCCAGAGGTTGCGCGTTGTAAACCAAGCGCAATATCAATGAAAGTAGATTTTCCTGCACCGTTTTTTCCTAGAAGCGCCACGATGTGACCGCGAGGAATTTCTAATGAAATCCCATCGACTGCTTTTACTGGGCCGAATTGTTTTTTCACATCTACAGCGCGTAAAGCGAGAGTGTCCGGTGTAAAAGATATGTCTGTCATGGGTACTATTGTTGCTTTCATTGGTGCAAATACACAGTGGGCAATGACAGGGATGTTCACATGACATCTGTCATGGGTATTTCGAGGTCTTTGACGGGGCACATAAATGCAAAAACTTCATATTTTATTCTTTTGTGTGCATGTGCTACATAAAAAGTATTAAGATTCAATGGTATGGCCTCATCGAAATAAAAACGCCATCATCGTGCCCCTACGTGAGTGGCACGTATAAATCAATACATGCTGCTCATTCCCACATCCAGAACAGGAGCCCCGCTGATGTTTTCTACGATTTTCACCCCATCAACAACAGCGGTCGCAGGATCTTTACCTGCCACAGCCCTTTTAGGCCTCATCCCCCTTATCGTCTTTTTTGTCATGCTGGGTGTATTCAAGGTAGCGACACACTGGTGTGCTTTAAGTTCCCTACTCGCTTCCATACTTGTAGCAGTCTTTGGTTACACAATGCCGACAACCCTTGCTTTACTGTCAAGCACTCAAGGCGCGGCTTTCGGTATTTTCGTGATCTGTTTTATCGTTGTTGCCGCCGTATGGCTGTATAACTTAACAGAAACATCTGGCCGAGCCGAAGATGTCCGGGCAGTTTTTTCTATGGTAGGTAAAGGGGACTTGCGTATTCAAGCACTCTTAATCGCTGTGTGCTTCTGTGGCCTGATGGAAGGTTTAGCAGGTTTTGGAGCGCCTGTTGCTAT
The DNA here is from genome assembly GCF_021083645.1 of Schaalia sp. lx-260. Lineage (GTDB taxonomy): Bacteria > Actinomycetota > Actinomycetes > Actinomycetales > Actinomycetaceae > Pauljensenia. Next base: position 284,577 of record NZ_JAJNRQ010000004.1, read on the forward strand.
TGCTTGTTCCATGCTTTTCGCTTTAGGTATTCCACCACTGAAAGCCGCACTTGTCACAATGGTTGGTAATGCCCTTAATGTTGCTTTTGGTGCAATGGCAATCCCCATGATTACAACCGCTCGTCTAGGCGGAGTAGAAACAGAACTACTGACAGGCACAGGAACACGAATTACGCCACTCTTTTTCATCTGGATACCCCTGGTTATGCTTGCCATGCTAGACGGTAAACGCGCAGTGAAAGACCTATGGCCGCTCGGACTTGTTGCGGGGGCTGGAATGAGTATCGGTCACATCGTGACAGCACAGTACCTGTCATATGAACTAACAGCGGTCGTAGCTTCGTTGCTTTCTTTCGTCCTCGTTGCCCTGATGATGCGTGTATGGAAACCACGCACCCCCGAAGATCAGCGTTCGCGTGTGGACGTCGCCTCAGACCTGACAGCCTCACGTATTTTCTTTGCGCTTTTCCCCTATGGTTTCGTGGTCCTCGTTTTTGCTGCGGCAAAATTATGGCGCATCGGCGTTGACGTACCTGCCATGTTGAAAACAACAGATATTGCTTTCCCCTGGCCAGGTTTAGACGGCCAATTAGCTACCGTTGGCGGCAATATATCAACAGATACAGTTCTGCGACTGAGCACCCTATCATCCCCTGGGACCATGTTGATTCTGTCAGGCTTAATCGTCACACTGGTGTACTCACTGAATGATTCTGCAGGAAAATACCCATTCACATTCCGTCAAGGTATCGCTACACTCGGCACAACCCTGTGGTCCTTACGCATGGCGATTATCACGATCACAGCAGTAATGGCTTTGGCCTACACCATGAACTTTTCCGGCCAGACGGTTGCTATCGGGACACTCCTTGCAACAACAGGTGTTGCTTTCGCTTTCTTTTCACCAATCCTCGGATGGTTAGGGACAGCCGTCACAGGTTCAGCAACATCAGCAGGGGCACTCTTTGCGAATCTGCAAGTCGCAGCAGCCCAACAAACAGGTCTAAGCCCACAGCTCCTGTTAGCAGTAAATGAAATTGGTGGCGGTATCGGCAAAATCGTGAGCCCACAAAACCTTGCAATTGCGGCAACCTCCGTGAAAAATGAAGGATGCGAACCTGAGCTTTTGCGTCGCGCCGCCCCATTTTCTGTGGGCCTTGTGTTTTTACTGGGATGCATTACTGTTCTTGCTTCCACGGGCGTTGCCAGTTTCTTAATTGCACAATAAAACGTATGAGTGCGCCAGAAACTCACGTAATAAATCCTTTTACACGCGCGAACAGCGTGTACGCGAAAGTCCGTCCCGCCTACCCTGACAGTGCAATCGACTACCTGTGTCAAAACGTGAAGCAATTACAAGTCACAGAACATGAAGCATCGCAGGAAACACAGGAGAATACGTCGCTTTTAAGACCAGCACCTTCACATACGCCGGTCGCTATTGACCTAGGTGCAGGCACTGGGAAAATGACGGACCTATTGTGTGAGCGAGGCTTTAGCGTACACGCAGTGGAACCAGCGAAAGCCATGCGTGAACAAATATGCCCCCACCCGCATGTGCGTATTCATTCTGGAAGCGCCGAAAAAACGGGTTTGCCCGATCAGTGTGCAGATCTGGTAGTTGCCGCTCAAGCGTGGCACTGGTTTGACGAAAGCGCAGCGGCGCAAGAAGCTGCGCGTCTACTTAAAACATCGGGTGTATTGGCTATGGTTTTTAATCAAATGGATGTATCACACCCGTGGGTCCACAGGCTCACGCGCATTATGCGTTCAGGTGATGTTCATAGAATAGACCGGCCCCCGCACGTAGGACAAAATTTCACTGCACCACACTTACATGTAGTGAACTGGACAGATACGCTAACTCCCGATCAGCTTATGGCCTTAGGACGCACACGATCTTCATGGTTAAAACAAAATGAACAAGGCCGCCAACGTATGCAAGAAAACCTACGATGGTATATTCACGATCATTTAGGCTATAGCGCACACGATCCGGTGACTTTGCCGTATATGACACTCGTGTGGGTCGCTCAAAAAATCACAGAATAACCTTGCCTTCAAACATGCATCAACATCATTCATTCAGAATCGTTACACGGCAAAAATACTGATGATGAGCGGTAAAAGTACTACCGCAAGAGGTCAGCACGTACTACCCAGAGCAAGGCAATACAAGACATCAGGTTAAAGACACTAAATAAGATTCTTCTTTTCCATGATCTTCATAGCAACCCACCCTATAGGGGCGCGGCCGTAAAAAGTCACCAAACGGTAGAGCAAAGCGATAGAAATAGCCGCAGAAAGCGGCACACCCGTCACCTGTAAACCACCGGTGAGTGCTGCCTCCACCGGGCCAATACCACCGGGGGAAGGAATCACTGAACCTAAAGAATTGGACGCCAAATACGTAATTGAAGCCGTCACAGGATCTAAAGACCAACCCATTGCCAGTGTGCAGGAAATAAAACATGTAATAAATCCGCATACGGTCAGGAGATTTCCCGCAACAACGGTAAACAAACGTTGAGGACGTCCCATTACCCACAATAAGCGGGGGTATACCTGCACCCATTTAGGTTCAAGATGCTGCCACACCCAGCGGCGCAATTTTGGAATCGCCACAATTATCAGCACCGCAATGAGAATCGTTCCTGAAATCGCAATAATTGCACCATAAGGCAAAGAGACAGAAAGTCGTTGCCCACTGAAAAACGCGAGAATCACAAGCATTCCAACAGTAACTAATAACTGTACGATCTGCTGCATGGTCGCAGTGGTCATAGCCGCTGCTGCAGGAACTTTCTGCTTCGTTAAATAACGGATATTAACAGCGGCAGGCCCAATACCAGCAGGAGCCACCAAAGTAACCAAAGAAGCTGCTATCTGCGCGAGGAAAGCATCACGGATACGGACTTTTTCTGCGGTAAGGGCAACAAGAGCGAGAGCGCCTCCAAACCACGTAAGAACAGCACACGCACACGCCACCCCAATCCACAGAGGGTGTGCAGAACGCACAATCTCGATAATGTCCCCAATATTCAAAGAGCTGACAATACCGATAGTTGCAAGGAGAATAACGGCAACCATGATGACACTGCGCGGCGCAAAACGTTGAATATTTGCCAGTTCATTTACAGCAGGAGAGGACGCATCTGCCACGATTGCATCACGCAGATCCTCTAAAATAGTGGACTGACGAACTGCAGCTGAAAGCTGTGAGGGTAAAACTGCGCGTTGAAGGAAAGGCGCACATGCGCGTAATTCATCCGGCCCAATAACGCGCTGAGCTGAAGCTAAAGCAGATTCCACCCCGGCAACCAAAGATAAAGACACCAGTAACTGCGCTACGTCAATACGCATCGTTAAATCACTGGCACCGGCCTCACCCTGTTCCCAGTCGATCAACCATACTCGCGCAGCAGCATCCACAACGATTGAGTCACCACTGACATTACGGTGCGCAATACCTGCCTGATGTGCGCACGCAAGCTGCCGCCAGGCCTCATCAAGAATATGAGAGCTGATAGTCTGCTCGGACATCTCACGCAAAGGAAGCGTCGCAGGCAACACATGGTTAATCAGAAGAACAGAATCGCCCGCCGGCACTATTCCAACAGGCTCCGGCAAGCGAACACCGGCATGATAGGCCGCTAAGGTCGCTAGCATGGACCGTTCCGCAGAAGCTTTTAAGGATGGAGCCACCCAGCGTGTGACACCACGCAGCCGAAGATTATCCCAGATTTGCCGCACAGTTCCAGTAAATTCACGTCCAGGATCACATGAAATAACATCACATACATTCCCGTTTTCATCCCACACACGATAATGACGGTTCTTATCGTGGTGCCATTGGCGTGGCACCACATACTCGGTGTCAGGCATATCAAGAGGGAACTGGCGAAGCTGACCGTTCCTCCCGGGAACAATTGACCACGCGCACAGGGGAACCTCATCTGTTTCCACATCGCAACGAATGAGGCGCAACGGGGAAATACCGATCGAACGCAAAGCGTGGACCAATTGCGGTCCAGTGGCTCGCCTATCTTCACATCCCAGAATCCAACGCGAAGCAGAGCCAACAGCCCGCCCCAGAAGTAAAGAAATGAGGGCGGAGGGTAGCGTAAGCGACAGGCGTACAACCCACAAAAATGAAATAGCCCATAAACCCCACCAGGACCAGCGCACACTGCGCATAGTGGTTGTTTCACCTGCGGCCGTCAAGAATGAAGCCAAAATGACAACAACAATGTTAATGGCAACAGTTGTTGAGGTCACACCCTCCTCATTTATCAATCCAGTGGACACACGTAAAGGAGCAGTCAGTTGATCGGGAAGGAAATTGGTTACCTCTAAAAATGCCCAGCCCAACACCGCCGCAACACCAGAGGTCAGGAGGGTCGCAACAGTTCCCCACAGTCTGCGTCGTAATACGAGCGAAGTAATAACGACAATAGGGGCAACAAGGATGACAAGGCCCTCAAGGAAAGTCACAGGGAGGAGCAAAACATCACGAATAATTTTGAACTGAAGGACATCTTCGGTAACGCCGCGTGTGGTGGAGTTCGCGTAGGCCCCTAAAGTCCACACGAGGATAATTCCGAGAAGCGCGCCGAAAAAATCTACGAGATCTGCGCGGCGACGTGTCCTTTTGACTGTTTGATCGGCAAAAATAATGGGCGTAATAATTGAGGGCTGAGTTTTTTGAGTAATCGAATCTGAGTTTTCGCTGTGCGCACCTGTATCTGTCACGTGTGCTTGTGATACGAACCGTGATGAGGACGTTTCAGGTGATACGGCAGCGCTATGAGAAGGCCCTAAAGCGCAGGGAATAACAGTGTGAGATTCGTGAGGCGTATGAGCGTTCAGAGAATCTGCCGTGCAGCATACGTGATCGGAATGGTCACAGTGGCAGGTCTGCGCATTTTCTGCACGGTCATTGCTGTGCACATTCCCTCCTGCGCCTATTTTCTGTGATGCCTTGATTCAATAATGACAAATCTTGCCCAATAGTGCCGTTAAATATTATGTTTTCACCGAATGTGTTAGCGAAAAGACTAGGCTACCTGCGTATTCTCATAGGAATTGTAGACATCTTGACAAAGAATAAAAGAATACGCAGATGAGTAATCGTGTGAGCATTGCAGACCTGCGTAGGCTTGCTGATTGCATGTACTGTACGATCAGTGTCGCTGTGATATTCGCGCGTAGCATCGTGATGCCAGGGCTTTATCCGGTTAAGGTGAGGTATGTACAGCAGTCCATCGGACAAGGCGGAAGGACACGAGTGATCCATAATCTCATAGCCACGGCCACAACCACAGACCCTTCGTGGTTTGACACATTCATCGGATGGTTCCACAACCCTGAGGACCTGCTGATAAGCATGGGCTCATGGGTTTTATGGGGGACTTTACTGATTGTTTTTATTGAATCAGGAGTACTTTTTCCTGTTCTGCCAGGGGATTCCCTTCTTTTTGCTGCGGGATTATTACATGTCCAATTAGGTCTTGGCCTGCCCGTATTACTGGTTTCAACTTTTGTTGCCGCTTTTTGTGGAGCGCAAATTGGATACTGGATTGGTGCGCGAGGTGGCCGTCGTCTTTTCCGTGATAATGCGCGTTTCCTGAAAACGGAATATCTAGAAAAATCTGAACAATACTTTGCTTCTTATGGTGGGCGTTCCCTAGTGATCGGCCGTTTTATTCCTTTCGTCCGCACATTTATTCCTTTAGCTGCCGGTATTGCACGCTACCCGTACTCACAATTCCTCATATATAACTCTCTTGGCGCAGCCCTGTGGGGTGTGGGTGTGACAATGGCAGGTGCTTTGCTTGGAGGAATCGCATTTGTTCACGATCACCTGTCCATGATTATTTTGCTGATCGTGGCTATTTCCGTTGTCCCAATGATCGTTGAACTGGTTTTACATAAGATACGTGTCCGCAAAAACTCTGACCTTTCAAACGAAAGTGACACAGTTGCCTCATAAGTATGAGTGCCTCATGAAATGGATATGAATGACTCATGATGTTGAGTGAATGGGCGAAACTTCTGCCGCTATACGTCCTAATGTTCATCGTGTCGACTGTTCCGGCACTGGGATGGATGTTCATGATTTTCCGCTCCCGGATCCAAGCCTGGGGCGTGAGCGCATCTGTCACATGGGGGCTGATTTTCGTTGTCGGTATGGCCTATCGCGCATTCGGTATTCCTTTCACACGGCTGACGCTCTTACCGTTTTTAGGCGGTATTTCGTTGCTCGGGTGGGTATTGTGGGCGTGGCGCAAGCGAAAAAAAGCCGCGCATTTCCTATCCGCTACACCCGCCTTAAGGTCAGAAGTATCAGAGCGCAATGCGCTGACCCGTCACAAATCGCAATGGCCGCTGCTGCTTGCTGTGTGTAGCGGATGGCTTATCGCTGCCCTGCCGATGCTTGTGCGAGCAAATCCGCATAATCCCGCTCAACAATGGGATGCGGTTCATCACCTCAACGGTGTGTGGCTCATGCTCGATGTCAACGAAATATCGCCGTGGACTTCACTTGCTGCTTTACGTGGGGGAGCGACATCGTTTTACCCGAATTTGTGGCACACGTTTGTTCTTATTTTTTCAACAAAAACAACGGTCATTGAAGCGGCAAATGTGTCGTCGCTCCTGCTCATGTTTTTGTGGGTTTTAGGTGCCGCTGCTCTTTTACGTACCTTAACAACAGACGTGTCCGTTATCGTCGTTGGCACGATCATGTCCGGCGGTCTTTTGTCGATGCCTGCTGACGCATTGACAATGTATAACCAGTGGCCTCATGCTGCGGGGACGACGCTACTTTTAGGCTTATTGGTTCTGGGAATTGAGGCAGGCAGGAGTATCTCGCACTATTCGCCGCAGATAGGAAAAACGGGTTCGGTGGCGGCCCTTTCTGCTGCAACGCTGGGCCGTCTGACTGCTGTATTTCCGGCACTCATTTTTTCACTTATCGGAGTCACCCTAGCCCACCCCAGTGCGCTTTTTGGGGGAGTTTTCATCCTTTTAGTGCCTTTCCTTTACCACATGCTCACCTATGCATATCGTGCTTTCGATCACGGGTATTTCCTATCGTCAGCCTGCTGGGTTATTGCTGCTGCGCTTTCTGTCCTACTCCCATTGATGGCGCTGGACACGGCGGCCGTTCGCGCAATGGCAGCGTATCCACGTTCAGGCCTAGGATGGGACTTTGCTTTTTCGCGCATGTTCACGCCTTTCCCGCCTTTTAATACGACATGGGGATTTATGGCAACAGTGGCGTGTTTTGGCATCCTCACCCTATGCGGCGCTGTAGCCCTCATTTTTTACCTATACGGGAAAATGAGTGTCGCACGCGCTCAGGCGCGCACAAAAAATCAGGCAGAAAATTCTGAGGCTCCTCAGCCCCTCACAATGCATACGGATGCGGGCATTCATTTTAGTGTGGAGGAACAGGGTAAACCTGTTCAAGAAACGAACGAAACTGATTACGTAAGTACCGGCACTCCGGCACTCGCCACTGATCTGACGTGTTCCGACAGTGCAGAACAAAGTAACAGCGCACCTGAGCCGCAGCTCATACAAGCTGCTGAACCTCCTTTTGTCCGCGCTCGCCCTCACAGATCAGACACCACACTCACGGATATTATGCGCCCGTGGATACTGGGAGCTTTCCTGCTTTTTTCTTTCCTCACGTTCTTGTCATATGCGCCTGACAATGAGCTGCGCACATTCCTCCTTGGCCCCTGGTATAAAGACCCACGGCGAATTATGGCAATTCATGCCTTACTGATGGTTCCTTTAGCTGCCACAGGAATGGTGATCGTAGCCCGTTTCATCAGTTCATATATGACCCCCACTTCAATGGGCCGCCACGTCGCAAGAAAGAAATACTCCTCGCATCAGGTACGCTCACGGCGAGTGGAACTTATTCTTGGTTGCGGTCTTTTACTTGTCACATGCCTGTGTGCTACGGATGCTCGTTTCCGCGCAGTGGACTACGTGTACGACCTTGACAATTTAGGTAAACCAGGGATGGTGACCGCCGGGGAACTGAGGATGTTACAAGCCATGCCGCAAACCCTCCCACCGGATGCCCGTGTTTTTGGTGACCCTATCGCTGGTGCCGCGTATTCAGAAGTTATTGGGCAACGCTACGCTTTCTTCCCGCACCTGAGTTTGGCGAACCTCGATACGTACACGCAAGACTTGCTATCGCAATCATTTAATCAAATCCACACGAATCCGAAAATATGTCAAGCCATTCGAGAACAAAAAATCACGCATTTTTATGAGGAAGCTGACGGGATTTACTACAACTTCACACGTTCTAAACGGCACCCAGGCTTTTACTATGTCGATACCTCGCACGGCTTTGAACTGGTCGATCAGGGTGACACAGCTAAACTGTGGAAAATTACAGCATGTAATTAATCAGGGCTTCTCAGACGCGGGAACAATACTCAAGCCCCAATGCCGCCCCTATTGGAGTGCGGACATGAACAGACAGCGTGACTCCTCCTCGCTAGTGTGGAGGAATGACCACAGACCAAAATCTGACAACACATGTGCCCGGACCTGCACCCACAGGTGAACACCTTCGTATTGCATTTCTTGGTCCATTTGGCACCTTCACCGAACAAGCAGCATGGCAAATAGCGCCCAGTAACGCTGAACTCATACCAATGACTTCAGCACCTGTCGCAATGGACGCAGTACGACAAGGAACAGCTGACCGTGCAGTTGTACCCATTGAAAATTCTATTGAGGGAGGCGTCAACGCTACTTTAGATTCCCTTTCTAAAGGAGCACCCCTGGTCATTGTCGCTGAAATGCTGGTCCCCATTAATTTCCAGTTAGCTGTTCGTGAGGGGACATGTCCCGATCAGATTCGTCGTATTGGTACACACCCACATGCGTGGGCACAATGCCACAATTGGGTGGAAAAAACTTTCCCAGGAGTAATCCACGTGCCGACGACATCAACAGCGGCAGCTGCGGAACTCCTCTCAACGCACGATACAACTTTCGACGCAGCCCTGTGTAACTCTCCTTCTGTGCAACGCTACGGCTTAGAAGCAATGTACCGTGACGTGGCAGATAATTTAGGTGCAGTCACTCGCTTCGTCATGGTGTCGCGTCCAGGTGCTTTACCAGCACCTACAGGTGCGGATAAAACAACTATCCAAGTGGCCTTACCTGTGAATGAATCAGGCGCGCTTCTTACTTTGTTGGAACAATTCAGTGTCCGAGGAGTTGATCTTTCACGTATTGAATCACGTCCCAGTGGTGACGGTTTAGGTAACTACACTTTCAGCATCGACATTGTGGGGCATGTTGCTGAAGAACGTGTGCAGGCAGCATTGGTTGGCCTCCATAGATTCTCACCGGATGTGCGTTTTATGGGTTCGTACCCGCGTGTTGACGGGGTACGAGCAGATGTTCTACGTGGAACTCGTGACGAAGATTTTCACCGTGGTCGCTCATGGGTTAAAAATATTATCCACGGAGGTGACGGCCTCAATATTGATCCCACTGACGCACCTGATTGGCCAATTCGCTGAAAGAACCCGCCCATGAAATGGATACACGTGGCTTGCGCCAGCGCTTCATTCCTTTGTGGTTTTTGTGCGTATAAGTGGTGGAAAAACCGCGGAATAAACGTGCAAAAAAATCAGTGCATCCCACGTGTGTCCACCGCGATAACTAACCATCAGTACAGTCAAGACATGTCGGTGTGGGTTATTCTCAACCCCACGAAAATACGTAGCGTTGAAGCCTTACGCACGCAGGTGGAATCTATTGCGCATAGCTGCGGGGTCACGCATATCCATTGGCTGATGACCTCGCAAGAGGACCCAGGAACAGGGCAAGCTATTGAAGCAGCACAAGCCGGAGCGAATATAGTGATTGCTGCAGGAGGCGATGGAACTGTTCGCGCAGTTGCTGCGGGTCTGGCTGATACGAATGTGCGTATGGGAATCCTGCCCTTGGGGACAGGGAATTTAATGGCCCGTAACCTCGGTATTCCCCTAGATGATGTGGCCAAGGCTTTCAAAATTACGGTCGGAGCAGGGCATCGTCGTGTGGACCTCGGGTGGTTACGAATGGAAGCGCAAGACGCCCCTGCTTTACTGCCTGCCGAAGGAAAGCTAGTTCATCACGCTTACAATATATGGGCGGGCACATCACGAGCACCTGCTCAGCCAGAGGAAATGCCCGCGGATGATGAGTTTTCTTTCCTTGTGATCTCGGGTCTTGGTTTTGACGGGAAAACAATGGCTGACACGGATCCTCAGCTGAAAAAACGGTTCGGATGGATTGCCTACGTGGTGGCTGCTTTGGGTGCTCTTTCGGTGCCTCGTATGAAAGTGAAACTGCGACTACATGAACCTTGTTCCCCTAAAGAAACGCGGGCATCAGCATGGGAAAACGCAGATCCGCATGAGGAAGCTGCAAGTCAAGCGCAAATATATCAAGCTAACAATGTAGGTTTTCAGGAAAAATCTGCAACACGTATTCGCCCAGATGAAGATGTCGATGTGATGGCACGGTGCGTATTCTTTGCGAACTGTGGCCAACTGCCTTTTGTCACATTAGCGGCAGATGCCAGTGTTGATGATGGGCTTATTGATGTGGCAGTAGTTGATACTGTTGCAGGACTGGTTGGATGGGCTAATCTTGCTGGGAAAATTTTTGCTCAAGGTTTAGGCATACGACCGGTCAATACTGCGATGTCATTAGGACGTATCGTTTTCCGTCAGGCACGCGGAGCTGATGTGAGTGTTGACCAGGCTCAGATTGTGCAAGTCGATGGTGATGCTGTAGGCCGTGCGCGACGTATTCATGTGCGTATTCAACGCGCTGCCGTTGATATTGCAGCTCCAGTAGGTAATGGTAGGTTCTGATTTTTGGCGGAAGTGCTGAAATATTTCTTGGTAAAATAACACAAACATCATGTAAGTGACGTGCATATGCCGAGCAGATGCCGCATGTAGGCGGCACACACTCCCATTGACATTATTTGTGGCGGCGTGACGGGATGGTTTGTGGCCTCATATGCGTGATATGCGTGTCATGATGAACGCAAATAACGGGTCTTACCGAAAAGGACATAGGATAAAGACATGATTGATGTGCGTGCTTTGCGAGAAAACCCTGAACCTGCTCGTGCTTCACAAAGGGCACGAGGCGCTGACGTTGACCTTGTTGATCGCATTATTGAAGCGGATGTGGAACGCCGCAGCGCTTTGCAAGAATTTGAGTCTTTGCGTTCCCAACAAAAAGATGTGTCACGTCTGGTGGGTAAAGCGTCACCGGAAGATCGTCCAGCCGTGTTAGCTCAAGCAAAAGAGCTTGCTGACCAAGTGAAAGCCGCTGAAGCACGTTCCAATGAAGCAGCGTCTGAAGCTGACCGTTTAGCGCGACTGCTGCCGAATTTGATTGTGGATGGTGTCCCAACAGGCGGCGAGGATGATTATGTTGTTTTGCGTCATGAGGGGCCGAAAGTACGTGATTTTGTTGCGGAAGGTTTTGAACCAGCAGATCATTTAGCCCTCGGTGAGCGTTTAGGTGCTATTGATGTGAAACGCGGAGCTAAAGTTTCAGGTTCGCGTTTCTATTATCTGACAGGTGTGGGCGCTCGCCTTGAATTAGCTTTGATGACAATGGCGATGGATCAGGCGGTAGCTGCGGGTTTTGTCCCAATGATGACACCGACGCTGGTGACGCCAGCGATTATGGGTGGGACAGGATTCCTGAATGAGCATTCCGATGAAATTTACTATCTGCCGGCAGATGACTTGTATTTGACGGGCACATCTGAGGTTGCTTTGGCTGGTTACCATGCGGATGAAATTTTAGATTTATCTGCCGGTGCGAAACGCTACCTTGGGTGGTCAACATGCTACCGACGTGAAGCGGGTTCTGCTGGTAAAGATACGCGGGGTATTATCCGCGTGCATCAATTTAACAAGGTAGAAATGTTCAGCTATTGCCGCCCTGAAGATGCGCAGGAAGAACACCAGCGTTTCCTTCATTGGGAAGAAGAAATGCTAGCGAAAGTTGAATTGCCGTACCGTGTTATTGATACTGCTGCGGGTGATTTAGGTACTTCCGCTGCACGTAAATTTGACTGTGAAGCATGGTTACCGACACAGGAACGCTGGATGGAAGTAACTTCTACCTCCAATTGCACAACTTTCCAGTCGCGTCGTCTAGGTATTCGTGAACGCCGTGAGGATGGTCAAATGTATCCGGTGGCTACGTTGAATGGTACTTTGGCAACTACTCGTTGGATTGTTGCGATTCTGGAAAATCATCAGCAGGCTGATGGTTCTGTGCGTATTCCTGAGGCTTTGCGTCCCTACCTTGGTAATGTTGAGGTTTTTGAACCTGTGAACTGAACTGAACTGATGTGCTGTTCCTTTGTGGCCGCGTGAACTGTGATTATGTGGCCATGAGGGTCAGGTACGCTGTTAATAATGTTGTGAGGGTTATTGTTCCGTGAAAATACGTGCGAGGGTACGGTAAATCGAGGACATGATATGCGTGCAGTTGTGAGTGCCTCATCTGTGTGAAAGAGAGGGATGGTAAATGTTGAAACGAAACCCTTTCTTGACGCCGCCTCCCTCAGGTGAAAAGCCGCGCCCTTTCCGTGAGGTAGTGGATGATGTTATTGAGAGTTTGCCGCAGGATTTACCAACGGATCCTCAGCAGCTCCTTATTGGGCTTGATATTGATGGGACGTTACTGACACCTACAGGTGCGACACCTCGTGTGCGTAGTTTGTATCGGGCCGTCATTGAAGCAGGGATTCATACGGTTATTGCCTCGGGGCGTACTTTGGGTGCGGTGCGACCTATTGTGTCTCAACTGGGTACGGATACGGGCGTGTCTGTGTGTTCAAATGGTGCGGTTATAGCCCAGTGGGATCCTCATTGTGAGGGCGGGGTGCGTGTCGTTCAGACGTGCGAGTTTCGTGTGGATGAGGTCTGGGATCGCGTGCTTTCTGTCCTGCCGGATGCGATTATTGGCGTGGAAAAAGATGGTGGTTTTTTTATCAGTGATTTTTTCCCAGAGGGGGAGCTGATTGAAGAACACTGGGTGCTTCCCATTGAGCAGTTACGTCAGAAAAAGACTCCAAATCTGGTAGTGCGTGCTCCGCAGATGTCGATTGAGCAGTTTTCTGCCGCATTGGATGATTCTCAGGTGCGTCAAACTCATGAAGTTTTTGTTGGCTGGACGTCGTGGGCAAATATCGGGCCTTTGGGGTGCACGAAAGCGCGTGCTTTAGATGATTTAGCGAGGCAGTATGGTGTGCCTCCGCAGGGAACTATTGCCGTAGGGGATGGGTCGAATGATGTCCCTATGTTAGAGTGGGCGGCTTTAGGCGTGGCAATGGGTGGAGCAGATTCGCAGGTTCGCTCTCATGCGCAACATGTGACTGCTGCAGTGGAAAATGATGGAGCGGCAGCAGTGATGGCGGCTTTATTGTGGCATTGCGGTGTGCCTTTCCCTTCAGCTTAAAACATTATTCAAAGAAGAATACGTACGATGAGATAGACAATCATTTTTGCTGGGAGCGCATTTGTGCTGCTGTTTGCGGCTCGGTATCTACAGCCCGTGGGATAGCTCATCTTGGGTTTGCTGTGGGCGTGTTGTGTGCGGATGTTTCATTGTCCACGCTGGTGCGGGCAGTGCTGATGCGAAGCGAATACTGTAGGAATTTCGTGCGACGCTACCTGATGTGAGGCCAAAAATGATGGTGCTTGGAACCGTGATTCTTAGCGGATATCACGTGCCTGCCCTTGCTTGAATTATGTGTAGTACCCCGCAATGCTGAGTGTCTCGCTGACATATGAGCGTCCAAAAAGGGCGCAATGAACCATCAGCATATGGAGTTGGTGGAGGGGTATTCGTTCACGCCAACCGTCAGCAAGGGGTGAAATTTCGTTATAGGCGGTCCAGATTTTTTCATGATGCGGGCATCCAAAAACAGTGAGTTGAGCGAGGTCTTCTTCGGCATGGTTGCCTTGAGCAGCGGGGTCAATAAGGATGATTCCACTGTCGGTCCACATGATGTTCCCATTCCATAAATCACCGTGAGTGCGCGCTGCCGCTGTTTGGACAAGTGCGGGTTGTGGATGGTCAAAATCATCGTTGCGTAGGCGTTCGCACAAACGCATAAGGGTGTGGATTTCTGTGGATGTAAATACGTTGTCTGTGATGTAGGGCAGGATCCGGTATTCGGCGTAAAACTCTCCCCACGATGTTGGCGCGTGACGTGCTGAAATAATCAGGGGGAGTCGAGCGTGCCCCATCCACCCGTTGTCTTGTTCCCATTGAGGAGGTGGACATCCAAAATGAGATGCCCCTGCCGCGTGAGTGCGGGCGAGTGCGCGCCCAAAATTTTCTGCGGCCTGTGGGTGGGCGGTCACGGTACGCAATGATGGTTCTGTGAGCCAGTCGTGCCCGTGTTCAAGGATCGCAACGATTGTGGCTCCTTGGGCTTCTCGTAGCCATTCAAGTCCAGCGCATTCCCAGGCAATATGGCTGGGGTCGCCGCTTTTGTGTCGCACGTTCACCCTTGTACATTAGCGCGAGTATATGACCTTGACCAGCGTGATTGCAGCAGAGGGCTTTGGAATGTGGAAGCAGATGTGGAACATATGAGCTTTCAGGCGCGTAAGAATGTTATGACCGCGTAAGATCAAACCGATAACATGTAACACCCCTGTACAGGAGGCACCGTGGCCGATAAAAATGCGTATGAGTGGATCCGTGACGGACAAGCCACACTTGGTATTGAATGTGGGTCTACGCGAATAAAGGCAATACTTATCGGACCAGATCATAGTGTTCTTGCCGCAGGTGGACATACGTGGGAAAACACTCTCGTCGATGGTTTGTGGTCGTATTCCCTCACCGAAGTGCATGAAGGTGTGCAACACGCCTACGCCACGCTGGTCGCTGATGTTAATGAAAAGTACGGGCTCACCCCTACGTGCTACACGTCTATAGGTATTTCCGCGATGATGCACGGATACCTTGCTTTCGATGCCCAGAAAAAACAGCTCGTACCATTCCGCACATGGCGTAACGTGTCAACGGGACCAGCCGCCGCCCAGCTCAGTGAGCTTTTCGGCATCAATATACCGATGCGCTGGTCAATTGCTCACCTGCATCAAGCGGTTCTTAATAATGAGGAACACGTCGCGCGTATTGCGTCCATCAACACTCTTGCTGGATATGTTCACGAGCTCCTCACAGGCCAGCATGTCCTTGGCATCGGTGATGCTTCAGGAATGTTCCCCATTGATTCACGCACATACACTTACGACGAACGTTGCCTTGACGCATATGACACGCTCATGGCCGGCGAACCTTACACGTGGAAACTACGTGATCTGCTTCCGCAGGTCCTTGTTGCCGGGCAGGATGCAGGAAAACTCACGAAATCTGGCGCACTGCTTTTGGATCCTACAGGGCAGTTGCAAGCGGGAATCCAGATGTGTCCGCCAGAAGGCGACGCGGGGACCGGTATGGTCGCTACCCACGCAGTAGCTCCTCGGACAGGAAATGTATCCGCAGGAACGTCAATTTTTGCGATGATTGTCCTTGAAAAGGCACTGACTCGCCTTCATATGGAAGTTGATCCGGTGACGACACCTGATGGTTCACCTGTGGCAATGGTTCATTCCAATAACGGTGCTTCTGAGCTTGACGTGTGGGCGAAAGTATTTGCGCAATTCAGCGAGTATGCGGGTATCCACATGTCAATGGAGGATATTTATACTCTGCTGTACACCCGAGCGTTGAGCGGTGCTCCCGATGGTGGAGGGCTGCTTGCTTACAATCTGTTATCAGGGGAACCGGTTATTGGTGTTGATGCGGGACGGCCACTCTTGATGCGCCTGCCGGATGCAGATTTTTCATTAGCTGATCTTATGCGCACGCAATTAATGACAGTATTTGCTCCTATTCGCATGGGAATGAATATTTTAACAGATGAGGGTGTGGAGCTTGATAGGCTGCTTGCGCATGGAGGTATTTTCAAAACAGCGGGGGTTGCTCAAAAAATTCTCGCAGATGCTTTACGTACACCTATTGCCGTTGGGGAAACTGCCGGCGAAGGTGGCGCGTGGGGGATAGCTGTTCTTGCTCGTTACGCGGCTGTGCGCGCAGAAAACCAGACTTTGCTGGAATACCTCGATAATGATGTTTTTGTTGATGAGGATGTCACAGTTATTGAGCCGCATGAAGCAGATGCTGACGCATATGAAAGTTACCTTAGTCGTTATATGCGTGGGACAGCTATTACGCGCACCGCAGCACAGTATTCTTGAGGGCGACCTGTCCTTTGCTCTGTGATGCGGCCTGCCATTGTGTCATGCTGACTGCTCCTGAGCAGGTCCGATGAACTGAGGTTTATAAGTGCGAGTGGCATAACCAGGTGTGAGTGATAAGTGCAGGAAAGCGGGCTAAGCAGAAGATACTGGCCAGTGTAAGGCAGGTAAATTTGTGACCCGCTATTCTCACAGATTCCGTATTTTTTACGGCAGGCAGGTACCCTTAAAGCTATGGGTAAAGCCAGTCGACGTAAAAAAGTTATTCCAAGCGCTCAACGTCCCGCGCCTCGTGCGCCTATTCCTTTCGTGGAACGTCCCTATGAGGGGCTTGCCGTAGAAAAAGAATTGGTTGCTATGCGTGAGATCATTCCGTGCGCCACTATGACCGCCCGCACCACCTCAGAATACGGCAGTGTCGAATTTGATATTGTGACGCTTCTGCCTGAGGGATTCCCAGCGATGATTCGTGCGGATGGTCGAATCCTTATTGGCCTGCAAACGCGAAATAACTCCGGTGATTTGTCGCATGACGCGGGCGCGGCCCTTGTCGCTGCTCTTGCTGCACGTGAACAAGGCGCAGAAGGAACTGTAGCTGCCGATATTCGTGAACCTGCTCCACGGTTGCAAGAACTGGTTGATAACAGTGGATTTGGTCCGATGGAACTGACCGCAGATTATGGGTACTGGTTTGATCCGTCAGCGCAGCTTGATGCGGATACTCAGCGTGCTTTGGAACGTAACCGTGAAGAAGTTATTCCCACTGAAGCTGTTCCTGGGGTGGAGGGAATGTACTGGTGTGCGATGAATCGTCACTTTGTGCGTATCCTGACTGATATTGATGAATCGCGCCTGTTTACTGCGCTTGCACGTTTGCAATTGGCTGGCCGCACGAGGCTTGGTGAAGGTTCGCGTTTCGTTGGGGCTTTCCGTGCGTGCGGTATCGCTATTCCTGTTTTTGAATTGGGTGATGGCGTGACTGCGGCAGATATTGCGGCAGATGCGAAAGTTTTTGCTCAGGCTTTGACGGAAACTGTGGAGAATACGGATCCGCTGACTCATGATGAACGACGGGTACGTCAGGGTCTTATTTCACGGCAGGTCACTATTCGCTGATTTGCATAATTGTCAGATGACTGTGGGTTCGCTGGTTATCAGCGGACCCACACGTTTACACGTCCGTACCCTTTTGGTCTGTAGGTGATCTTTATTTTCGTGATTCTGTTCAATTTTTGAGATAAATACAATAATGTCTTGTTGCGAGCGCTTCGGGGGAATAAAGCAAGAAAAGTTGCTTATATGCTACATCCCATCCTAACAAAGCAGTTATGATGAAGAATCGGCTTGTTACTTTACTGTTCACGTTTTTTCTTTCTGGATGTGCTGCCGTTTAGTTACCGCCCGTCAGTGTTTCTGGGAAAGATATTCCACACCTCACAAGGATTTATGCTGCGGATATGGCAGGGGCTTATCGCAAATCGTAATCGCCTTTCTTTCGAGCGGTGATTTCTGATGGCAAGGTGAGTGAAACAGATGTGCCGGATTGGCGTGGAAGTTCTAGCATGAGAGTGTGAATAGAGCAGGTCAGGCGTACAGAGAAAATGTTGCAGCGCCGCAACGAGTCGCAGCTATTATTCCTGCGCATAATGTGGGACGTGTGATTGCTTCAACTGTTCGTTCATGCCGAGCTATCCCTGGGGTGGACCTCATTATCGTGATTGACGATGCCTCAACTGATGACACTGTGCGGGCTGCGCGGTATGCAGGTGCAGCAGTGGTATCACACACAGTGGAACGCGGTCGCGCTTCAGCTATTGAAACAGGCGTAAAAGTTGCAGCTATGCGTGATCACTCTGACTGGCCTGAACGTTTACTTTTAATACTGTCAGGGGATCTTGGGGAATCTGCTGTCGAAGCAACAATGCTGGTGGAATCTGTCATGTCAGGTATGGCGGATTGTGCGATAGGCACGCCACCATTGGGCGGTGATACGCCACCGGAACATTCTGCCGCACACAATATGGCGCGACGAATGATTCGTTATTTAACGGGCTGGGAGTCGCGTTCACCACTTAAACAAGAACGCTGTTTGACTCGTGAAGCTGTGAATATTGCAATGCCCTTCGAAAAAGGCGCAGGACTCGAATTTGCTTTGGATGTGGATGTGCTGCACGCGGGACTTTCTATTGTGGAAATGCCTTGCGGTTTTGTTCATCATGAGCCTGATGGGACAGAAAGAGATTCGCGGCGTTCAAAAAACCCGTTAGAAGTAATGCTGTCCATTATTAAACGCTGTTTGACTCGACGGCCTTTATTTGCAGGAACTCGTGCAGAACTTAGTTGTGAGCAAGCGGTAGGTACGCCCTATCCTCAGCCAGCCTGCATGCGCGATAAAGAAACTGGCGTATCTGTCGATCATGATTTAGGTGACGCAGAGGATACAAATGCTCCGGGTGCGCAGGCGATATAGGTGAGGCGACCCTTCCAGAGCAGTCACGATAACACGAACGATACAGAGTCATTGTCGAGGTGATTTTTTTAATCGCAAGCTGTTGAGAACAACAAATACTGAAGAAAAAGCCATCGCCGCTGAAGCGATCATAGGATTCAACATTCCAGCAACAGCCAAAGGGATCATGGCGACATTGTAAGCAAAAGCCCAGAAAAGATTTGCTCGGATAATACGCAAAGTATCGCGGGCAATACGCAAGGCTGTAGGTATTCGCCGCACATCCGATGTGACAAGCGTGATGTCAGCAGCGTTATTTGCTACATCCGTGCCGGAACCCATCGCTATCCCTAGCCCGCAATGATGCGCCTGAGCAAGGGCGGCCGCGTCATTCACACCATCCCCGACCATCACAACAACATGCCCATCTTGTTCAAGCTGCTGCACGATACGTCGTTTATCTTCAGGTAACGCATGAGCGTACACGTCACTAATCCCGACCTGATTAGCAACATAGTGAGCAGCTCCCTCGTTATCACCTGTAACCAGTAAGGGGCGTAGCCCTAGGTTTTTCAGTTCAACAATCGTGTCATATGCATGAGCTTTGATGGTGTCACGAATAATAAAAAGCGCCTGAATACTCCCATTACTGAGGTCCTCAGGGAAAAAAAGGGAAGGAGTTTGTGTAAGGTCACTTCTTGCGTGCTCAGCGGAGGTATCAATGTTTTCGTTTGTGTGCCGCGCCTGCACTTTTCCTTGGTATCCAGCGTTTTCAACGACCTTTTCCAGTTCGGCATCACTGTAGGAGCGGGTCAGAGTAAGGGTTGCTGATTCTGTGGCAAGGTTGACGAGTGCGTGAACGCCGTCAAGTTTTCCGAGTTTACGTTCGACACGTCGAACACAAGAAGCACAGGTCATTCCGTGAATACTCATATCAACGGTGGTATGCGTTGCCCTGCTGATGGTTGTGTTTTCGTCGTGTGTAAGGGGAGCTTCCTGCCTGAGGGTGGGGTTTGCCTGCCCGTCAATATGGGCAAGGAAAACAGCGGAAGCTCCTGATTCTTGTGCGCGTTGTGCGTGCGCAGCAAGTTCCTCTGGGATTTGTAGGCCACGTTCAGTGAACCATGAAGGCTGACCAAGAAATGCCCTTGTGTGAGTGTTGTCGGCGGCAATATGAGTAGCGCATACGCCAAAACCAGGATGGTTACTGAAAGCTGTCAGCGGCGTGGGGGTGATGTCTTTTTCTTTCGCTGCCGCCACGATAGCGCGTGCGATGGGGTGTTCGGAAAAAGACTCTAAACCAGCAGCTAATGCGAGGACGTTATCCTCAGAAAGGAGCTTCCCTTCAGGAAGATTGTTTTCCTCAGAAGTGGTCTTTGCCGTATTGAGGTAAATATTTTCTACCGTCATGTGCGCGGTTGTAAGTGTCCCAGTCTTATCGAGGATGACGGTATCGGCGTGCTGTGTGCGCTCAAGAACTTCAGGATGGCGAATCAAAATACCCATATGTGAGGCTCGTCCAGATCCAACAAGTAAAGCCATAGGTGTGGCAAGTCCCAAGGCGCACGGGCAGGCGACAACGATGACAGAAACCGCTGTGACAAGCGAAAATGACAGTGAATGGCCGACAAAGAGGTGGCCGCAGAACGTAAGGGTCGCAATCAGTAGGACCACGGGAACAAAAATACTGGATACGCGATCAGCAAGTCGTTGTGCGGGGGCTTTTTCTGTTTGAGCTTGAGCTAATATTTTCCCCATGCGTGCAACATCAGTGTCATTACCTACCCGAGTTGCTCGTACAAGGAGGGTCCCCCACGTGTTAATTGTTGCTCCGGTAACGCTGCTGCCGGGGTGAACATCGACGGGTAATGATTCTCCAGTGAGCATGGAGGCATCAATGGCTGAGAATCCGTCAATAACAATACCGTCGGCGGCAATTTTTTCGCCGGGCCGTGTCAGGAAGGTATCTGCGACACGCAGTTGAGCTATTGGAATACTTTCTTCAGAGCGTTGCCCGTTGCCGGGATCAATGGTGATACGTGTGGCGCTGTGTACTCCCATATCAAGTAGCGACCGCAAAGCATCCCCGGCCTCGTGTTTTGCACGTGATTCCAATGTGCGCCCAATGAGGAGGAAACACACAATGGTTGCAGCCGCTTCAATGTATATGTAGTGGGAGTCTGAAGGGGCTGACAGGAAAGAAGCCCACCCCATGTGCATACTGTGTGCATGCGAGGTGCCAAGGAGCAGTACGGTCCAGCTCCACACGGTTGTAACGATCACTCCAAGCGAAACAAGGGTGTCCATTGTTGTTGATCCATGCCGCCCTGCTCGCCATGCCGCGCGATGAAAAGGCCAGGCCGCCCATGTCACGATTGGGAGTGACAGGAATGCCACGGCCCACTCGTAATAGTCGAATTGAAAAGCCGGAATCATTGACAGTGTGACAATGATGAGGGTAAGGGGGATAGTGACCCATAGGCGTGTATGGAGTGAATGGGTTTGCGGCGATGAGGGTGAAGGCATAGGTAAAGACGCGCTTTCGTGGGCCGTGTGCCCTAGATTTACGTACTGTCGGTGGAGGTTCGTGCGAGCCAGTGTCTGCGCGAGAGTTCCTTAGAAGTCCCTGTGGATACTGACGAGTTCAAAACCTGCTTCTGTGACTGCTTCTTGCAGGGCTTGGTCATCAACACCGTGGTCGGTGACGACGGTGACCTGTGATGTGCCACCGGAGTTCAGGATAACTTCGATGTTGAGGACCCCGGTCACGTCTTCAAGTTCTTCGGTAATAGAAGCAACGCAGTGGCTGCATGTCATACCGGTGACGTGGAGGACGACGGTTCGATCAATAGGCATGGTGTTTTCCTTTTCTGTGTCAGGATTTGATGAGGCGGGCAATAGCTTGGGTAGCTTCTTCTACTTTTTCACGCCCAGCTTCTTCGGATTCTTTTGCTGCTTGTACAACGCAGTGGGCAAGGTGGTCTTGGAGGAGGGCAATAGCAACTGAGTCGAGTGCGGACTGTGCGGCGGAGATTTGTGTGAGGATATTTATGCAGTAGGTGTCCTCAGAAATCATGCGTTGGAGTCCGCGCACTTGACCTTCAATACGTCGTAAACGGGTGAGGTATTGGTCTGTTGATTGCGTGTAGCCGCTCATGCTGTTCCCTTTAGTTGGTGCTCACCATGTAGAATACCCCTAGGGGGTATATGTGTCAATGTTTACGCTTCTTGTGCTTACACAAAGACTCATAGATTTAACCTATGAAACACACAGTAATGATTCCGCCCGCACCTCGCAGATATCCTCCTCGACAATCCACACCCCTATATTCCAGACCCCAGCAAAACACCACCCACTGATATAGCTCCTGAAAAACGTGACTCTTTCACGGATAATCAGAAATAAGAGCAGACAAAGGCACTACCTGTGCCCGGCCTTATCCTTTGTGGAAGAACAAGTATGGCTACACGCAGACGACGATCACCTTTCTACACGCCTCGACGTATCCCCCACGCCGTCGCAGCACGCACAGCCGGACTTAAATTAGCGCCACTGGTCCCACAACTGGCTCTCGCAGGAGCCACCACACTGATCGCTGACTACGCGATTGTTCCTGAAAATCTGCGAGCCACCCTGCGCACATGGGCTTCACAGCTAGGCGACGATATTAGCGAGCACTCCCAACGTATTTTCTTTGACGACCCGGGACTGGACACCCTTTTAATCCGTGGAATCAGCCGCACTTCAGCTATCGTCACAACGCTTATACGAACATGGCTGATGACAACAAAAACTTTAGGAACAGACCGCGACGGCCGGGCAGCCCGTACACTGCCGCTTTTACCACGACGCGGATATGACTCATTCATGACATTCATGCTGACTACAGGAACTGCAGTCGGACTTTTACGCGGCGGGCACGTACACACCGCGACCACTTACGATTCAACCCAACCCGACAACGACGACCCATCCGCAGAACATGTGCGATCTGACGTTGGACGTTACCTTACCCCCCACACGCTGACAGACCTGGCGCATGACATCAGCGACCTGTACTGGTCTGACACTCAGGGCACAACCATAAAAATTACTCAAGTAGGCGACGAAATGTCACGCCGATGGATTATGTCGCTGCCGGGAACAGACCACGTGGACTGGGAAAGCACGCCTAACCCAGCCGACACGGAATCAAATATCCGTGAAATCCTTGGCTTACCTTCCGCAATGCGTACAGGAGTCTTGCGCGCCCTGCATGAAGCAATGAAAAAAGCAGGAATCCCAGAACACGAATACCACAAAGAAAAAGTGCTGATTTGCGGACATTCCCAAGGCGGAATGGTTGCGGTCGCTTTAGCTTCACGTGAACCCGTAGAAATGGGAGTCAATGTCACAGGGATCCTGTCATTAGGCACCCCAGGGCGACGATTCCGTATACGGCCCGATGTCGTTATGGTTGCGGTGGAACACGATCAAGACGTTGTTCCCAGTATGGATGGAACACCGGCGCGCGCCCCAGATCACAGAGTCGTTGTGGGACGTAAACTGGTGCGTCCACGTCATAACCCTTTGTATTACGCGCACTCATCTACAACCTACGCTCAAACTGTGCGTTTACTGGAACGTAAAGTAGATATTGCGCCGTGGGGGAAAGTCGCGCGAACTGTAGAAAAATTACGCCAATTCTTACCGCAACCGGGCGAATACACTCGCGTAACAATTCATGAGATTTGGCAAGAGGTCCGCGAACCTGCGCATAACAGCAGGTGGGATACGTTTTTGCGTCTTGAACGCAGCACACTTACCCCTGTGGACTATGAAGAAACACTGGTCCCGCAACGACAAGGAGGTCGTCATGAGCACACCTGAGCCTCATTCCTACATATGGGCTGCTTTGAAGAAAAGCACAGAAGAACTCCTCTCACGTTTACCGTCGCTTGAAACAGGCAACGCTCGCTCTAATGTGCCCGGTGATGCTCATTCGCGCAGGTTTAGCGGCACACAGCATCATGCCTCTGGTCAGGCGTATCCACGAGTGAGCCAGCACACCGGTATGAATATGCATAAACGTGTCCCGCATATTGCTCATCCGCTGACACTTGGCACGCTGAGTGTACTTGCCCTAGGCACGGGAGCGGCCTTTGCTTCTTTACGTTCCTCGCGGCGTACAGGCAGGTCAGAACGTATCAGCGCGTATTTGGAAAACAGTATTGCCTCAGCGCAATTAGGTGAAGGCATTTCTGTGGAGGTGCTGGCACTCCAAGTGCGTGAAGGTTTCGGTAAACCCGATCTCATCAGTGTGGATATTGTGATTCACAGGCAAGGCCGCATGAATGATTCCACTGATTCCTTTGCAATGGAAAAATCTACGCAGGAGCAACAGACAGGGAGTATTCCTGCAGTTCTTGCGCCTATTGATGCTGATAACGTGCCTATTGGCGCTGATACTGGACAGGTGTCACAGGATGAGTGCGCAGGAGGACCTAGCCTTGCCTCTCAATTACTTCCCCCTCAATCAGAGGAACGGATGACCCGGCATGAGGAATTGACAGAGGAGGAAATCCACGCCGCTCATGTTGTTTTACGTAGCTTATGGGACAATCCAGAAATCGCCCCCGTATCCATATGCTTACGTGTACGTGAACAGTGCGACGGCAAGTTACGTGCCAGTTGCACGGATTTAGGGTGTGAAACGGGTATCGTGCAGCCTACGCAGTTGTATGAATTTTTTGGTGCTCCCGCTTCAGATCGTTTGTGGCACCCGTAAGGTAACCGCTAGCATCCGCACGGTGCCCGCAAAACAGCCGTTAAGTCACCCAAGGTAGGTGTCAGGCATCCCGCTAGGTACGGGTTAAGTGCCCGCAAAGCATTTGTAGGGTAGTTACAAACCAGTGACGTAGTGGTGCAGTGAAGCAGTGATGCCTCAGGCGGGCAGCTCAAACCGATGTGTGGAGGACCTAAAACAAGTGCCCCTGCACGGGCTTACGAAAGTAGATAAGTCGTTACGCGCTAAGTCCACACAAGCACTAGTGTCCCTGTACGGGCTTACGAGAGCGTATCCTCATGCACCCACTGAGCAATCGTTTCCGATAAACCAATGTATGTATGAGGTGACAAGGCCAGTAAACGTGCCCCTACTTCGGCAGGTAAACCAAGGCCAGAAATGAAGTCACGCATACTTTCTGCGCTCACCTCATGGCCGCGAGTGAGTTCTTTCAAACGCTCGTACGGATTGGCCATACCGGTTGCTCCGGCAATCGCTGCCGCCCGCATTGCTTGCTGCACGGCCTCACCAAGGACAGCCCATTGGGTATCTAAATCATCTGACATGCGCTGCGCATCAATGTCGATTCCACGTAAACCGCGAACTAAATTGTCGATTGCCAAGGCGGAATGACCCAGTGCGACACCAATGTTACGTTGGGTGGTTGAATCGGTCAGGTCACGCTGTAAACGTGAGGTTACCAAAGTGGCGGCAAGGGAATCACAGAGCGCACACGAGATCTCAAAATTTGCTTCCGCATTTTCAAAACGAATGGGATTGACTTTATGAGGCATCGTTGAAGAACCTGTGGAGCCTTGCGCTGAAAGATTCTGGTGGAAGTATCCCAAGGAAATATACGACCAGCAATCAGTGGCAAGGTTATGCGCAATACGGTTAAAACGGGCAATATCTGAGTACAATTCCGCCTGCCAATCGTGGGATTCGATCTGCGTGGTGAAAGGATTCCACGTTAAACCGAGTTTTTCAACGAAATTACGGGTGATTGCAGGCCAGTTAGCCTCAGGAACAGAGATCACATGAGCAGCCCATGTGCCTGTAGCACCGTTGATTTTGCCCAGGTATTCCATCTGTTCGATACGATGAATTTGACGAGTAAGCCTGTGGTGGATAACAGCGATTTCTTTACCAATAGTGACGGGGGTAGCGGGTTGGCCGTGCGTGCGCGCCAGCATGGGGGTGTGCGCGCCAGCGTCTACAAGTTCAACTAAACGGTCAGTGAGTCGCGCAGCGGCAGGTAACCATTCATTTGTGACGGCGGAACGGATGGTCAGCGCGTATGCAAGGTTGTTGATGTCTTCTGAGGTGCAGAAAATATGAACGACCTCAGTTAATTCCGGTAAATGAGTGCTGTCACCTAAAACTTTGGTAGCTTCACGCATGTATTCACCGATGAGGTATTCAACTGCTTTCACGTCATGACGTGTTTCGGCTTCGATTTCTGCGAGGCGTTGAATATGTGTTGCCCCAAAAGCGCGCGGAAGTGCGCGCAGGTAGTCGCGTTCAGCGTCAGTGAGTGTGGGAGCGCCCGGTAGTGCCTGTGTATCAAGCAGGTGGATGAGCCATTCGATTTCCACGTGGATGCGAGCACGGTTCAGAGCCGCTTCGCTCAGATAGTTTGATAGTGCGTGAACAACGGGACGGTAACGCCCATCCAGAGGTGATAATGCTTCACCAATGGTTGATAGATCTGTGTAACCGTCTACTGGGGAAAAAATTAACGCTGCGCTCATAACTCCATCATTCCAGACAAAACCATGTGACAGAAGTGCCATCCACAAGATGTGTGAGGATCCTCTATCTGCGAATATCCCATATCCCCAAGATGGGATGCCACATATCCCCAGGATCAAAAAGCATGGGAGAAGTTATCCACAGGTCACCAGCGCGGGGATGATACGGCGTAAAAGCGTGCCTAAGCTGTCGGATGCTGTGGTAGCGCCTACGCGGTGCGATCAGTGAAATGTCTGGATTTTCAGGGCAATGCAGGATGCTACGGATGTTCTGCGTGCTTTTTGATAGGTACGGATGAAAGGGATGAAAGATGTACTCATTTATTGGATGTCTTGAGGACGTTTATCAGCATGTGCAGCATGGTTCGGATTTATTGCATGAGGCTGCGCAATTGATTGCGAGGGATGATTTTCCCACGTGGAAGGGAAGTACAGCCGACCGTGCGCGAATAGTTATGCAGGATATGTGCGCACATATTGATCGAACGAATACGCGCATACAGAATATTCACCGCTACCTTGATGCACAAAGCGCTTTGTATGAGCGTATTGAGGCAGCGTCTTTAAGTAACCTGTACACCGTTCCTACACGATGATGGCGCAGATGAATGAGCCCATGAGTGTGATCCCATGAGTGACCCGATAGACGATTCGATGGGCGACCCTTTTCTTGACCATGTGGTTGTTACCTCTGCGCATACTCAGGTCAATACAGATGATTTAACTTTCAGGTGCTCTGACATGCGGCAGGCTCAGGATATACTGCTTCGCGCCGTCGGAAGTATCCAAAGCGCACGTGAGAAAATCTCTGCTCTTAACAGCGGATATTACGAGGAGTATTGCAGTGAAACGGCTTTAGAAAACGCGATACTTGATGTCACACAATGTGCTAGGGATATTGAGGTTTTCCAAGGAAACCTGCTGCGTGCTCTTTTAATTTTTATTGCTGCTGAAGGGGATGCAGCCCGTTTTGAATGTGTATGGAAAAAATTTGGCCCCCAGCAGCCGAGTGCGTGGAATGTGGGAACTTTCAGCCCTCATGCGGGACAGAACAACATTCCCACAGGTGCGCCTATAGGTTCAGATCAGGCGCAATCTATGCGGGGAAATTCGCCCTTTTCCCCTTTTCTATGTACTGACCACGTGAGGATGTGGCTGGCTGGCGGATTACTGTGGGGTGCAGGCACAATAAATTCTCTCATTCACCATGCCAGAGAATTTGCTACCGGTGTGGGGGATGGGTCTGTGGGTTTACGAGCAGAATTAGATATGGCAGCCATTGGGCGGCGTATTGATTACGACACCGCGTATTTTGTTCCACCGGGACGTCATGAGGGTAGTTATGCGGGTAACCGTGAGATTGCTTCAGCAGCAGCTTTAGCGGCCTCATGGTATACCGGTTTAGGGGCGTTATTTTCAGGGCCAAGTTACGGTGTTCGCGTGAGTACAGGACGAGGCGCGCATAATAAGGCAAGTCAGACACGATGGGTTGGTTCGGGGGATGGGTCTGTCCCTGTGGCTTTGACCTATGTTCCGGGAACGGGCGCAATGTTCCCATTGCTTTCGGTGATCGCGGGGGCATCTGATTCAGGAGCGGGACTGCCTGCCAGCGTGGAGCTAAGGAAGCCCGGACCTGTTGGACGTGACCCTGTGACTGTGAAAACGCCTCGTCAAGCAACGGATGCTCTACGCAGAATAGCCACATTGAAAGAAGGCAGCAATACAGGGCAAATTGAAGTGCTGGAACATCGGGGACTTTCCGGTAAAAAGTCGTGGAGTGTTATTGTTCGTGGAACGCAAAAATGGTTGCCCGGTGAAAGTAACCCACAGGATATGCTGTCGAATTTACAAGCAGTTGCAGGGCAAAACTCAGATCAACGTCAAGCTGTCCTGACAGCAATGGATATGGCGGGGATTCGCTCCGGTGACCCTGTTGAATTTGTTGGTCATTCACAAGCCGGAATCATTGTGGGACAGTTAGCCAGTGAACCAGATGTTTTACGTCGGTATCACGTGGTTTCTGCTTTGGCGGTAGGCTCCCCAACAGGAGGTGTTATTCCTGGCGAGGGGGTAAGGATGCTTGCTTTAGAAAACACGCGCGACATTGTCCCATCCTTAGATGGAACCGCTAATCATTGGAATGAAGGCTCCGCGACCTTACATTTTGATGGTCAGGCTTTGGATGGGCGAACGCTGGACGGGAAACCAGTATTTGCACATGACTTATCTGTGTACGTGGAAGCTCTTGAGCATTGTGAACGTGAATCACATGGCTCACGCGCTCCTGTGGAAGTGCAGGAATGGTTAGATGCCAGGCAAAAGAACTTGAACTTTACTGATGACACGGTAACGATTTCCCACATATTCGACACGCAACGTATCAGACCCTCAACATAGCAGGTCCTAAAACCTGCCAGGTCACAGAAAGCATCGAATATAACATGTGCTGGGCTATAACGAACGTGTCCTGTATATCAGTCTTTTATATCAGTCTTTTTCTTTCCCAAGAATCGCAACTGTGATAGCAGTGATCGCCGCAGTTAATGTACCGCCTAATAAAGCAGCTCCGAAAGTATCCACAACGAAAGGTAAACCAAGTAAGGTTGCGGCTTTGCTGGCAGCAATAAATACAACCGCATTTGTCACCAAAGCAAATAAACCGAAAGTGAGGATGTACAACGGGAAAGCCAGAATTTTTACTAAAGGCCGCACAATACTATTCACCAAGGTCATAACTACCGCAATGCAGGCAAGCAGTAAAAGATGCCCCGACAATGTTGCACTATCCCCAACATGGATACCTGATATTAAAGAATCTGAAGCCCAGATACCGCACATGGTGCCGATAAGTCGAACGATAAGTCTCATAACGCTAGTGTGTCACTTCCTGCGGTGGTGTGCTCTGTGAGCTGCTGTGCGTGCTGACCGTTTTGGTGTCTTGAGAGTTCTACGGATGCTGAGTGCGCTAGGTGTGTCGCACCCTTTCCTGCCTCTACTTCTAGTCTCGCCGTGATGAATAAAGGCTCGTATTCGTCGCATAGCATCGCTTAACCTAGGGCGAGCATCCCACGATGAAAAAGGAAAGCCGGCCCGTTGCACCTATGCATATCACAGTGCGTCTACATCAGGAAAATGCTTAATAAGTACGGTAGGACTGATATATGCATAATCCTTTCACCGTTCCTTTACGCGCAGAAGTTGCTTCGCTTCCCCGCTACATCCCAGGCCGCTCCATCGTAGGCGCAGATAAAATATCCTCCAACGAAATGCCGTACCCACCTTCAGTTCATGTAATTGACGCGGCGATTGCTGCCCTCGCCTCCCCGAACCGATACCCGGATATGGCGGCAACGGACCTGACCGCGGCGCTCGCTGAACACCACAAGGTAGGGGTTGAGCACATATGCGTGGGAACAGGTTCATCCGCTGTGCTTCTAGCAGCACTATCCGCAGTGTGTATTCCGAATGCGGAAGTAATTTTCCCGTGGCGTAGTTTTGAATCGTATCCGATTGCTGTGCCCGCCTCAGGTGGGAAAGCCGTTCCCGTTCCCCTGACAGAAACAGGGGAACACGATATAGAAGCAATGATCGCTGCTGTCACACCTCACACAGTGGCACTTATTGTGTGTACACCGAATAACCCCACAGGTCCGGCACTGTCATACTCTGAGGTTGAAAATATTGTGCGTCGCGTTCCCGCGCATGTCCTAGTCATCGTTGATGAAGCGTACATCGACTTTGCAACTGACCCGCAGGTGCGAACGGCAATCCCGCTGATTGAAAAGTATCCGAATGTGTTGGTGATGCGTACTTTCTCTAAGGCGTACGCTTTGGCGGGATTACGTGTGGGCTATGCGGTTGCCCACGCGGATTTAATTGCTGCAATGCGTGCGCTGTCAGTGCCTTTCGGGGTGTCAGCGGTCGCTCAAGCTGCGGCGCGTGCTGCTTTAGAACACCAGCAGGATATGCGTGAGCGTGTTGATGAGGTTGTGGCTGAACGTGAACGTATCGTCACGACTTTACGTGGACTAGGGGTGCCGGTTCCTGACACTCAAGCAAATTTCTACTGGTTGCCGGGCTGTGATGTTTCCTTTGTTGAAGCATGTGAACGTGCTGGTTTAGTTGTGCGTCCTTTTCCTGAGGGAGTGCGTGTGACGGTGGGGACACGCGAGCAAAACAATCGTCTTTTAGCTGTGGCCTCCGAATATTTCGCCTGATTTTAGACGATGGGTAGCCTGCAAAAACAATGGCAAGCTGTGGTCTGATCTGGGCTGAGTGGCGGCCGACTTAGGTCAGGCTGTGACTCAGCATGAGGGCAGCAATCAGTAGCGCCGAGAACACGATTTCACTGATGCCAATAACTGCTGGGCGCAGGGGCTTGCCGTCTTGTGTTTTCAAAGGAATAACGCAGCCGCGTGCAAGGAGCGCACACCCTAAGATAACGAGGCTCCAGTGCGCATAGTGTCGCATCCATAGGAATAGCCACGTACAAAGGACAAGTATGTGCCATAGGCCGGTGGTGATAATCCAGCGGATGTTACCGCGCCCGCGTATCAACGAACGCACATAGGGGACAGTTCCCAGGAAATACCCGGCGCATATACAAGCGATGAGCCAAGAGTACGTTCCTTGTTTTGTGCCGGCTAGTTCGCTGAACCATTGCGCAGCAAGATGCGTGCTGCTGGAAGTATGACAGCAGAGTTCCTGCCATAGATGCGTGCTGCTGTGTGTGAGGTCCTCGGTTCGCTGCCATGTGCCGCCCAGTGTGTATGCGACAGGGCTCATAAGGCATGAGGCGATGATAGTTGTGGTGCGCACAAGGAGTGAGCGCGAGTTTTTCTTGAAGATCCCCCATGCGGCGGTGAACACAAGCGGGAGGAACAGTGGCGCCCACAGTAGCAGCGTGGGAGCAAGGAACAGTAACGGTGTGCCAAGTGTGCCAGTGGCAATGAGCCAGAATATGAGGGCAGGGGTGATACGTTTTTTTCGTCGTGGCGCTGATTTTGCCCATAATTCGGTGACGTGAAAGAGGGCGAAAGCTGTCAGCCATGCTGCGCTCAGTAGCAGGTGGATACTTTGTGCTTCGCTTGCGTATATTCCAAGGAGCAGGGGTATTAAGGCCATAGGCCATGCGCCGTGCTGGTCGGGGATCCATCCGTGCGCGCGTAGGTTGCGTGTGATGGGCATTGGGTTTTTCTTCCGGCTAGCGAGGGTGTTTATCTGGGTACTTGATTGTGAACGTAGTTCGTTAATTCACTATATGCATAGTTGTGAGGGGAAACAAGGTGTCTGCGGGAAACTTCTGTGCCACGGTAGCCTGCGCCGTTTCCTGTCGTGCTGTTTGTGGACTGAATTTTTCTGATGAGGGGCGTTATTTTTGTGCGAGCGGGTAAGAGCGGGGTATTCAAAAGGGTTCTTTAGTGTCTCATATACGCTGTTTATGCCCTGACATAAGCTGTGATTTTCAATAAATAAATTGAGGCGGGGGGGGGATGACTTTTTCTTTTGCTTGGAAATCAGCCGTTTTTTGCTTTGTGGTTTCGCCTGTTTTTGTAGGATAGCATTATTTGAAATTTTTATAACTGTTGAGGGCGGGGGGGGGGTAGTCGTACCCTTTATTTTTATGTATAAAGTAGCCCGTCGTATCCGTATATCTTTGGTAGCTATTGCTATAACTTTTGCAGTATTGGTTCCGCCTTTACTACAGAATTTACCTGGCGTGAATGTCGCCTATGCCGAAGATACTCAGAACCTGAAACTGGTTCTTGACACGGTTGATTCCGCGCAGGGGCGTGAGAAAAAACTGGAATACTGGTCGGGCGAAACAATTTCCGTGTACCCGAACTTCCATGCTTCGGGTACGGGCGTGAATATTCCAAATGCCAAACTTGAACTGTGTGTACCGCGCGCATCTTACTTAGACGAGCCAGGTTATGTGGATTCTTCGCAGGCGCAAGGTTCAGCCCGTCGGACCACAGATGATGCCTGGTGTATTGACTATACTTTCGACAAAATCACGGGTGGCTTGAAAACAGCGGTTCCATTTTCTTTCCGTTTCAAAAATGAGGTCACTCGCACTGGTTTCACGGTTACTCCTACGTGGAAGCTGATTGGCGAAGATGGTGAGGTCATCAAGGAAGATTCAGTCACTTTCACCGCGAAAGCATTGGATCAATACGAGCCGCGTAAAATCGCGTCAACAACTAGCACATATAGCTGGGATATACGACGCGAGAACCCAAGGGGAGTGTTTTTTAGTCAAGCAGATTTTAGATACACTCGCGGTCAGGATGATACGCACACACCTGCGGATTGGAACAGGGATCTTCGATATGACATGTGTGTGAAGCCGACGGGTACAGGAGCGCCTCCCGGATTGGGACTCCTTAAGCCGACAAAAGTGAAATTTGTCGATAAATTACCTGCAGAAGCAACACTGTCTCCTAACTCCCCTTGGTGGAAGTATGATCCGGAGACTCATAGTGCCACGTTTGAAGGCCCGGTGAACTATCACGCGCTCTGTGGTGGTTACATGGCGACCATTTATTTGAGGTTCAATAACGCTACCGTGTACACGGATGCCACTAAGACTGAACAGCTAAAACATGTCAATAAGATGGTTGCAACCGTCGATCCTGGTTTAGCTACCGAACACGAGTTACCGGAAGTCAGCGATTCAGTCGCATTCCGTCCCGTTCTGTACACACCGCCACCACCACCACCACCGGTCTTAGCAGAAGGCCAGTCGAATCTCGCTAAATGGGTGCACACGCCAGATTTCATCTACTACGCTGAAAAACTTTATCGTAGGGGTGAGCAGGTTACTGTTGATCCTTCGGATCCAGAAAAAGATATAATTCGTTGGGTCTTCAATATTTCCAACACCAATAACAGAAGAGCGGATACCAATGCGATACCCATTTCGGGTACAGGTATCAAGAGCTACTTCCGTGAGGTCCGTGATTACGGGCTTGACTCTAGGCTGTACTACAACACCTTTAAGATTAACGACCAGACTGGTTTTGTTTTCAACGGTAATTCCCTCACCAGAGATCAAGCGATCGCACAATTTAATGCGATGGGCAATGTTTTGTATGGTGTGAAGGATGACGATAGTGAGGTTGAGCTTGCCCGTGACCTAAAAATAGGTCAGTCTGTCAATATTGATGACAAGCAGCGTCAGTATAAAGCCCTGCGTTTAGCTTTCGCCACACCGTTGGAAATGGATAATCAGGCGTATGGCTTCGTTGTGACTGCCTATCCTGTAGCGACTGAAATGGAAAAATGGAAGGCAGAAGGCTATCAAGGGCGTCAGTCCTATATTAATGATGCTGATGCTCAAGCCTCACTGGGTAGTGTGAATAGCGATGTTGTTAGGGTGGCAGAAAAGCCACAGGATCGCGCTAATAACTATGTTTACATCGACGGGATTACTCCTAGAGTGGCCATGTTCAGTGGTTTTGAGTCAAACCGGAACAGAATTTTTCAACCACCAAATAGCAACACAGATTCCAATGCGTGGATTGTGTATGAGAATTGTGAGAATAAGAGGGATTCGAGTGGTGAGAATCTGACGGTTGCGACTATTACGCCGCAAAATTGTGGGCGTGTGCGTAATTTTCAGGTGAATTCGAGTGTCTCTGGCATATGGGGCACTTTAGAAGAACCCGTCAAAAATCTGCGTCAGATTGTGGTGTTGCCTCCGGGTGTGAATTATCTGCGCACAACAGGTTCGTCGATGTATGGTCGCCCTTTGCCGAAGCCGATTGAACCAACTATTGTACCGAACTTTAAGAATTCGGGTCGTATCGCGCTGGTGTATAACTATGGTGATGTTGAGTCACGTTACGGAAACGGTGACTGGCGTTCTCTAGGTGTGCAATCTAGTTTTGATTTGGATACGACACTGTACGCGGAAATGAATCCGCGACCCAATATCATCACCTATTACACGTTGTGGGATAACAATGATTTGGTGAAGCCAGAGGGCAATACTTGGAATGCTTGGCCTATTACAGATACTAATGACATAGATGAAGACGGTAACACTACCGAACGATTTATGGCATCAACTATGAACATCCGCTTTACGCCTCCGGCGGAGTTGGTTCCGAAGAAGTCGGTGTCTTTGGATGGGCATGGGTGGAGTTTGTCTGCTCCTGCTCAGGATTTGGGTGGTTCTGTTTTTTATCGGTATTCGGTGGCGAATACGGGGTTGA
>NZ_JAJNRQ010000005.1 GCF_021083645.1 Schaalia sp. lx-260
CCACAAGAAAAACCCCGCAGCACCAAGGCCAGGCACACCACCCAACAAAACCCACCACAACCGGCAAACCCCATCAGGCGACAAACAAAAACAATACCCACCCCACCACACACACGTCAAACCAAAACACTATGACACCAAACACACAAACACGAAGCAAAGCGAAAATAATATTTTGATACAAAGCAAAGGCAAGTAATTCACAAGAATTACTTGCCTTCACATAAGTTATGAGGTCAGAAGATCACACGAGTTCAACAACGCAAAGATTTCGACGACCTTTACGCACTAAAACAATAGAACCAGCTAACACATCATCATGAGTAATAGGTGCCTCAGCATCTGTCACCTTGACATTATTTAGATAAGCGCCACCAGAAGCCACCGTACGCCGAGCAGCAGAACGCCCCTTTTCCAGTCCTGCCGCCACAAGAGCATCGATAACATTCCCCTCACCCAGCTTTAACTCAGCACGAGGCAGATCTACCGTAGCCGAACGCAATGTGGATTCATCAAGAGCCCGTAAATCACCACCACCCCACAAAGCTTCAGTTGCAGCAAGCACACGATCAAGTTGTTCTTTCCCATGCACCATCTGAGTAACCAGAGCAGCCAATTCTTTTTGCGCCACACGCATATGAGGGCGTTCAGCCACCTCAACTGCAAGTTCTTCAATACGCTCACGTGTTGCGAAAGTGAAAATCTTCAGGAAACGAATGACATCATCATCAGCCACTTGAAGCCAGAACTGGTAGAAAGCGTACGGACTCATCATGTCCGGATCCAACCAGATTGCCCCACCCTCTGACTTTCCAAACTTCGTACCATCAGATTTCGTAATAATTGGTGTGGTCATCACATGCGTGGAAGTACCTTCAACCTTACGTATCAGGTCAACCCCACCAATCATGTTGCCCCACTGGTCATTCCCGCCCGTCTCTAAAGTGCATCCATGACGACGGAATAACTCCAAGAAATCATTTGCCTGTAAAACCTGATAAGAAAACTCCGTGTACGAAATACCTTCATCAGAGGACAAACGACGCGCCACAATATCTTTAGCCAGCATCGTACCGATACGGAAATGTTTTCCTACGCCTCGAAGCAAATCAATAGCAGACATCTGCTCGGTCCAGTCAAGGTTATTCACCATCACCGCAGCAGCAGGACCCTCAAAATCTAAGAATCGGGAAATTTGATCCTTCAAACGCTGCGCCCAACCAGCCACAACTTCCGTTGGATTTAATTGACGCTCACCAGACTGCCGTGGATCACCAATCTGTCCGGTTGCTCCGCCTACCAAAGCCAAAGGACGATGCCCCGCAAGCTGCAGATGTCGCATAACAATCACTTGCACAAGATGCCCATGATGCAATGAAGGAGCGGTTGGATCAAAACCACAATAAAACGTTACCGGCCCCTGCGACAGGTGTTCACGTAAAGCGTCCAAATCAGTGTGCTGAGCAATAAGCCCACGCCACTGAAGTTCGTCCAGGATGTCGGTCACAGTAATACCCTCACAATTCATTTTCTACTGTATACAGTCACTTTAAGTGTAAAGCACAGATGAAATAACATTCGCCGCGTTCCGCACAAGTGAAATGCTCCTCTACAGGGCACACACTGCGTAGCACCCCATATTACGCGCGCGTCCACTCACGTAAAGCATCCGCCTGCGCACGTAATTGCTCACACTGCTGTGCAACACGCTGAGGCGCTGTACCGCCACGTCCAACTCGAGCCGAAACTGAGCCTTCGATAGTGAGAACTTCACGCACATCAGCTGTTAATTCAGGTGAGGCGCACGCTAATTCTTCATCAGTGAGATCAGCAAGCTCGACCCCACGATTTTCAGCAATCCTTACACACATACCGGAGATCTCATGCGCCTGACGAAATGGAACGCCCTTACGTACTAGCCACTCTGCTATATCCGTTGCCAAAGAAAAACCTTGCGGTGCGAGCTCTGCCATACGATCTGTATTCAGCCGCATCGTAGCAATCATTCCTGAAATGGCCGGCAAAATAATAGTCAATGTATCAATTTGATCGAAAACAGGTTCTTTATCCTCCTGCAAATCACGATCATATGCTAAAGGTATTCCTTTAAGAACTGTCAGCAAAGCCGTTAAATCACCAATTAAACGCCCTGCTTTCCCGCGTCCAAGTTCAGCAACATCAGGATTCTTCTTTTGAGGCATAATCGATGATCCTGTAGAGAAAGAATCATCCAATGTCACATAATTGAACTCTTTCGTGTTCCAAATAATAATTTCTTCGCAAAGACGCGATATGTCAACCCCCACCATTGCCATAATGAACGCGAACTCTGCAACAACGTCCCGAGAAGCCGTACCATCAATAGAATTTGCCACAGAATCAGCAAAACCTAACTGATGAGCCACAGCACGCGGATCCATTCCGAGAGTGTTCCCCGCTAAAGCGCCGGAGCCGTAAGGGGAAATTGCTGCTCGTTTATCCCAATCAACTAAACGTTCCACGTCACGTACAAGAGGCCATGCGTGCGCAGCCAAATGATGTGCCACAAGAACCGGTTGAGCATGTTGCATATGCGTACGCCCCGGCATGATTGCCGAACCTACCGATATTGCTTGCATATGCAGCTCATCGACCACATTCAGAATAAGACCTGCAATAAAACGAGCCTGTTCACGCAAATACATACGTATCAACGTAGCAATCTGATCGTTGCGAGAACGACCTGCTCGTAATTTACCTCCAAGATGGGAGCCTGCACGTTCAAGTAAGCCGCGTTCAAGAGCTGTATGCACATCCTCGTCTTCTTGAGTTGGAAGGAAAGCTCCTGAAGCAACATCTTCCGCTAAAGAATCTAAAGCCTCATGCATACGCCGAATTTCATCATTATCGAGCAAACCTGCAGCAAATAAAGCATCTGCATGAGCATGTGAGCCTCGGATATCACACTGCGCTAAACGCCAATCAAAATGAGTAGAAACAGAAAGGGCTGCTAAAGCATCGGCAGGCGCACCACTGAAACGGCCACCCCATAGGCTCATTGAAGCATTGTTATGTGTCGATTCCACCAGACGATCATGCCGTTTTCTGAGGAATTTACCAACTTCTGTCCATTCTTCGATAGAGATTTTCTCGTGCGTGAAAATACGACCCACAAATTATGCGAACACCCACTCAAGAGTAGGTACGTATGAGTCACTGATAAGAAAGAGACAACAAACAGAAGAAATAAATGAAAAGCAATATCTAGGCAGGCATCGGCACAGAAAAATCCACCGATTTTTTCCTCACACTCACATCAGCATTATCAGAACGCACTCGCACCACAAGCCATGTCGCAAAAGCAACGAAAAGAACCCAGTTTCCCTCTGAAAGCAAACGCGATTCTGTAAAAGACTGAACAATCAATGCCACCATAAGCACGGCGGGAAGAAGGAAATATAACGACTTATCTAAGTTCACATAAGCGCAGTAAAAAATACGGAAAGCAACAATTACGACGGCCGCGATCACAATAACCGCTCCTAAAATACCCGTTTGAAAAAGTGCTTCAATATAAGAATTATGAGCCGACATTGTCGGGGTTCCATCGGCACGTACAACCAGATTTTTGAACATCGGAATCCATGGTGGCCAATACATAACCCATCCCCAACCAACAAAAGGATGTAAAGCCCACAGACGTAAGAGACGCTCCCAAATCACGCCGCGTCCACTCATATCAGGGCTACGCGCCACAAATTCACTGATGTGATCGTGAAAAAATAATGAACCTATAGCAATAAGCATCGCGCACACAAGTAAAAATACGAGTGCGCGGAAACGATACTTCACATCTACTCGACGCAGGATTAAGGCACCCACTCCGACCGCCAGACATGCGAGCAAAGCCAGCAACACCGTCGCAGAACGTGTCAGCGCGAGAACCAATAAACAAATACTGCTCCACACCACCGTGCCTAGAGTATGGGTACGGGTATCAAGCCACGTTAGTACCACACCTATGAGGCAAAGCAAAGCAATGAAGGCTAAGGGATTACGGTTCCCCACTATTCCTTGTATGGGGCCGCCCTCAAAAAGTAAGGAGTTTACCCAGTAATACATTTCAGGAATATGTTCCCATGACCACATATATACTGGCGCAATTCTGTGACCAACAAAAACTTCAACAAAGAGTTCAAGAGCTAGGCTAGTCCCTAAAATCCATTTCAACGCAGAAATCAGATACGACAGTAGCTCACGTAAAGGGAAAGCAACCGCCAAAAAAATACCCGTCACCGTCGTTGCAACCGACAGCATTGACGCTGCCACTGTTTCTAACGGAAAGTGCGACCACACAACAGAAAGGCAACAGAGCGCAACAAATGCGCACGGAAGCATAGGTAAGCGCCGTAAAGACAGTTGGCGACCAGCCGTCACAAAAAGAGCCGCAAGAATTAGAAGAGAAAGCGCAGCAATTGCGGCAAAAGCGAACCACCCAACAAGGTTACGTATTCCCTGACCACCAAAAGTCAAGAAAAAAGCCCACACAGCGCATACTGGCAACAGTTTTTCTGCACGTTCAGTATGGCGTTCCACCATGGTGTCGCGTATGTCAACAAGTGCTAAGCACACTGGTTCAACATATAACGCACAGGTCTGTCGTATGCGACGCAAAGAGGCAGACAAGCGTTGAAACATATCTGCGGATACCCTTCCCTCAGGGAAATACTGATTTATGCCCGCAAGAGCGCACAAGCCCTCAGTGGGGCTGCCGTGCCTTCACACTTTTGTAAGCCTATTGCAGTAGTGACCGAGAATCACGAAAAAAATCCCAATTCCCGGTCACAATCTGATTTCATTTCTCTGAGAGCAGTCCCTCACCCAACTCAGGGCCCCTACCAAAACGCACATCTCGTGCTGTTGCAAGGCGTGAAGTCATACCAAAGATTTCAATGAAACCTTTCGAATACGACTGATCGAAGGTATCACCTGTCTCATAAGTCGCGAGGTTGAAGTCATAGAGTGAGGACTCTGAACGACGTCCATTAACCGTAGCGCGACCTGCGTGCAGGACCATACGAATATCACCGGTAACATATTGCTGCGTATCGCGGATAAAGACATCCAAAGAACGCTTCAACGGCGAGAACCACAAACCGTCGTATACCAATTCACTCCAACGCTGATCGACACGACGCTTATAGCGAGCAAGTTCACGCTCAATAGTGACATGCTCTAACTCTTGGTGCGCAGCAATCAAAGCCATCGCACCAGGAGCCTCATAAATTTCACGTGATTTAATACCAACTAAACGATCTTCAACGAGGTCAATACGCCCAATTCCCTGAGCACCCGCACGTCGATTGAGCTCCTGGATAGCTTCCAATGGGCTCACAGCACGCCCATCAATAGCAACAGGAATACCCTCACGGAAACTAATCACTACTTCATCAGGAACAGGAGCGTATGTCGGATCATCGGTATACGTGTAGACATCTTTCGTGGGCGCATTCCAAATATCTTCAAGAAAACCTGTTTCAATTGCACGCCCCCACACATTCTGGTCAATAGAGAACGGATTGTGACGAGTAGTTTCAATTGGGAGATTATGTGAATTTGCGTAGTCAATCGCCACATCACGAGTCAGAGCAAGATCACGCACCGGTGCTAAACATTTAAGATCAGGAGCATATGAGGTAATAGAAACCTCAAAACGTACCTGATCATTTCCCTTACCCGTGCACCCATGTGCCACAGTATTCGCGCCAAATTGACGTGCCGCTTGAACAAGGTGCTTCGAAATCAAAGGACGCGACAGAGCTGAAACTAAAGGATACACACCTTCATACAAGCCATTTGCTTGCAAAGCTGGCATACAGAAATCCGCTGCAAACTCATCTTTCGCATCTGCAACATATGCTTCAACCGCACCGCAATCCAAAGCACGCTGGCGAATCACCTCAAGGTCTTCACCACCTTGACCAACATCCACAGCCACGGCAACAACTTCCATACCGGTACGTTCTTCAATCCACCCAATTGCTACTGAGGTATCTAAACCACCTGAGTATGCAAGAACTACACGGTCCTTTGCCTGTGTCATAGGTTTTTTCCTTTCATTTCTCTGTCAGAGACGAGGATTGAGTCATTTCAAGCAAAATTGCTTCAATTTTTACCGCGGCTTCATCACAGCGACATATCACAAGCACAGTGTCATCACCGGCTAAAGTACCCGCAACTTCACTCATACGCACCGAATCTATAGCAGACCCTAAAAGTTGCGCTGCCCCTACAGGAGTACGCAAAACAAGTTGATTATTTACTCGTATCAAACTGGTAAGAAGGGACTGGCACCAACGGGCAAGGCGTTCACGACCTGCCTCGCCCTCATGTGTTGGTAATCCGTCGGCATCAGGAACGGTGTACACCAATGCGCCATCAGCAGAGCGAACCTTTGCAGCATGCATATCAATGAGATCTCGTGACAAAGTTGTTTGTGTCACTTCAATGCCATTAGCTGCAAGCTGCGAACGCAAGTCTTCTTGAGAGGTCACCTTATAGGAAGCCAAAATGCTGCGTATAGCTTCTTGACGCGCCGCTTTTGTACGAGGCGCTGTGGATTCAGTCATCGTGTCGTCCCTCTTGTGATACGAAGCAGCATAGTTTTACGCTGAAAGTATTCTTTGTGCGCATATGCAGCGAGACAAAACATCGACATACGCATAAATATACATTTACACGTATGTCTATGCGAATTTATTTTAGGGTTTTCGTAGTTTTCTACTGAGAGACATCACTCAAAGTCTCAGCAATAGTCCGTGACCATTCCTCAATCACATCCCAGTCACGGAAATCACCTTCCACTGCACCGGCTAAACGAACGATCGTACGCTCACGCAAATTCAGTAAAGAAGGAATATACCGCCCAGGAAAGACCCTATGCTCAATCGCCTTTACTTTTGTCAGCACAGGCCCAATACGAGAAGGATCTTGAGGAACATGCGCAGGAACGCCGTTCATTCCCACAGAAAAAGCCCACACAGGAATACCCTCAAGCTCTGAAGCAAAACGATCCATAAAATCATGAGCCTGCTCCATCCACGTCATCATGTATACAGCAGAACCACAGACCACCGCATCCACACCATCAAGTGAGGTAACATCCTGCGGGTTTTTACGCAACACATCATAGCCATGTTCAGCAAGATGACCAGCAATAGCATCGGCTATTTCAGCAGTTGCACCATGTTTTGAAGAAGCAGTCACAAGGATACGCATAAAACAAGTGTGACAGAAAGAAAGGCCGATGGTGTATTAAGAACACCCTAAAAGTAAAATTTAAGATCTTCTTTACACCATCGGCCAGTCAGCATATGCCCCTTAACTGCGCAAACGCCCACCCAACTGTTTCGTCACACGCTGCACAATCGCCTCACGAACAGAAGAAATTTCCTGAGCAGAAAGCGTATGATCCCCACGCAAACGCACAGCAAAAGCAAGGGAACGATAACCGCTTCCTACCGATTCACCCTCATAAATATCAAAAAGAGTCACATCCTC
Source organism: Schaalia sp. lx-260 (assembly GCF_021083645.1). Classification (GTDB taxonomy): domain Bacteria; phylum Actinomycetota; class Actinomycetes; order Actinomycetales; family Actinomycetaceae; genus Pauljensenia. The sequence goes on from NZ_JAJNRQ010000005.1 coordinate 7,540, forward strand.
AGCTAAAGCGCCTGCACCCTGACGTACCGCCTGTTCCACCCGAGAAGCCGGAACATCCACCGGCAACACGAAAGCAAAATCCTCTTTCGCCACCGGATACGTCGACACAGGCTTGACCTGAATAGGCCCATCCGCACGTGAAGCAATTAAAGCATCCATATCCAGCTCTACAGCAATAGAGCGCTTAGGCAAACCAAAAGCCTCACAGACACCAGGATGCAGCTCGCCAGCATAGGCCACATCAACCAAGTCACGTCCACGGCGCACAAAAACACGTGCCACACGGCCGGGATGCCACGGAGCCACATCTTCTGGGTCAGTCGCAGCCTGCGGCATAGGAGCACCCTTAAAAGTCACAGGCTCACACAGCCATGCACGACACACTTCAACACGCACACCCAGAACCGAAGCTACTCGACGCACCATATCAACAGCATCATTCCAGTCAACGACGCGTTGGCCTCCTAATGGCGAACCAGTTTTTCCTGCACACACTATTCCCACATGCCATGGTTGAGCCGGAGTCCCCGCATATAAAGCATTGATATGCGCATCAGAAGGACGAGTAGAGGCCTCCATCAAAGGAGCAGGCACACAACCGGCAGGACGAGCAACCATTCCTATCTCGTATACGGCCACCCCATCCATACCACGCGAAATATTACGACCCGCACTCTCAAGTAACGTATCAATAATGGAAGTACGTAACCACGGCGCATCATCCGCAAGCGGATTACGTAACCGCAAAGCACGACGACGCTCGTCATTGTCTTTAATCCGCTGACGATCAAATGAATCAGAAACAAACGGATAAGACTTAACTTCAACCAGACCCGCTTCAGCTAATGTATGAGCCACCATACGACGAGCCTTCTGAGCCTCAGTTAAGCCATGACCGGAAGGAGCCTTCGGTAAAATCGACGGAATAGCATCATAGCCATCCAAACGCGCAATTTCTTCAACCAAATGAGCAGGTCCTACCAGATCAGGCCTCCATGATGGAACAGTCACATCAAAAGCGCCCTCTGTTTCTTTGACTGTGCAACCAATCATTTCGCACAAGTCTCGAATACGCTCAGGCGTATAAGCAACACCTGTCAGACGCTCTGCTTCCGTATAAGGGAAAGAAATCACCAACGGTTCAGGCAGAGCATTAAAATCTGACACAGCACGATCAGCACTACCGCCGCCATATTCCACCAGTAAATCAACTGCACGCTGTGCAGCGACAGCAGGCAAAAGCGGATCTACGCCACGCTCAAAACGCTTGGATGCCTCCGAAACTACACGATGGCGCCGTGAAGTACGAGCAACCGAAACTGCATCAAAATGCGCAGCCTCCAGCAAAATATTTGTTGTTGTTGCCTCTACTTCTGAGTAACGGCCACCCATTACCCCTGCAAGACCAATAATGCGTGAACCTGCTGCTTCAGGCGAATCTGTAATTAACAGATCCTCCTCATGCAAATGACGCTCAACCTCGTCTAATGTCACCAAAGATTCACCAGAACGCGCACGACGCACAACCACTGGCCCTTGAAGATCATCAAGATCGTAGGCATGCATAGGCTGACCTAAATCAAGCATGATGTAATTCGTGATATCCACCGCTAAAGACAGCGAACGCATACCCGCTGCTTCTAAGCGTTCCACCATCCAACGTGGTGTCGGAGCTGAAGGATTAATCCCGCGGACAATGCGTGTGACAAAACGATCACAGCCCACATTTCCCTTAATAGGAGCTCGATCCTCAACCAGCACAGGGAAACCATCTTCAGTTGCCTCAGGAACTCCGCTTACCAAAACCCCGCTCAAGCCAGGATCACGGAAAGCATGACCAGTTGCATGAGAAAACTCACGGGCCACACCTCGCATCGAAAAACAATAGCCACGATCCGGTGTCACATTAATTTCAAGGACTTCTTCGCCCAAACCAAGGAAAGAAATCAGATCTTCACCGACAGCAGGGATCTGACGATCCGGATACTCCCGATCAAGCACAATGATTCCATCATGCTCATTCCCTAAGCCAAGCTCACGGGCCGAACAGATCATGCCATCAGAGATATGCCCGTATGTCTTACGCGCAGCGATTGCGAAATCACCTGGAAGTACAGCTCCCGGCAAAGACACAACAACGCGATCACCTTCAACGAAATTATGCGCGCCACAAATAATGCCGCGGCTGGGAAAATCACAGGGCTCTTTCCCTGTCCCCGGAGGATCATTATGGACACCCACATCCACACGACAATAGTTCACGGTTTTACCGTTAGAGGCGGTTTCTTTAACCAAAGAAAGGACGCGCCCGACAACCAGAGGGCCGATGACTTTTGCCGGGTGAATGGTTTCTTCTTCTAAACCAACTTTAACAAGAGCTTCTGCCAGCGCCTCAGCACGTATATCTGATGGCACATCAACGTGGTCAGCTAACCAGCTCAGGGGAACCATAGGCATAATCAGTGACCCTTTCCGTAAAGTCCGAACTGCTGGGAGAAACGCACATCTCCTTCAACAATGTCATGCATATCTGCGATACCGTGACGCAACATCAATGTGCGCTCCAGTCCCATACCGAAAGCAAAACCTGTGTATTCTTGCGGGTCAATGCCATTTGCTTGAAGAACATTCGGGTTGACCATGCCGCAGCCACCCCATTCAATCCAACCGGCACCCCCCTTTTTCTGAGGGAACCACAGATCCATTTCGGCACTGGGTTCTGTGAATGGGAAAAAGCTTGGCCGTAAACGTGTTTTCGCCTCAGGGCCAAACATTGCACGAGCAAAATGGTCTAGCACCCCTTTAAGGTGAGCCATCGTCAAGCCTCGGTCGACAGCTAAACCTTCAATTTGATGGAAAACAGGTGTATGGGTTGCATCTAAAGCATCTGAACGGAATACTTTCCCCGGACAGGCCACGTACAGTGGGACCCCCCGTGAAAGCATGGCACGAGATTGGACTGGGGAGGTATGAGTACGCATCACAAGATGCCCGTCCTCAGGTTGCTTACCACCAATCGTTGCACCATCAACATAAAAGGTATCCTGCATTTGCCGCGCAGGATGATCGATGTCGAAGTTTAACGAATCAAAGTTAAACCACTCATGTTCAATTTCAGGGCCTTCAGCAATCCCCCACCCCATAGCAGTAAAGAAATCCGCTATGTCTTCCATCAATGTTTCTAATGGGTGACGTGCTCCCACAGGGTAACGATCTGTTGTAACTGTAACATCAACGGCTTCTTCTACAAGGACACGTGCTTCATGTTCTGCCTGCAAAATTTCTTCACGAGCTTTCAAAGCTTCATTCAGAACTTTGCGTGCTCCCCCTAAAAGACGTCCAGCAAGACCTCGGTCACTGGGATCTAAAGAACCAATAGTGCGATTAGCTATAACAAGAGCCGCATTATCCCCAAAAAGTGCTGCACGCACCTCTTTGAGTTGCACCAAATCTGCACTTTGAGTGATATCTGCTAATCCTTGAGTTACAACTGCATCTACTGCATCTTTATCAAGCGGATTGAGGTTAGGAGAAGTCTGGTCCATTTCCTGCTTCCTCGGTCATTGTTTTTCGTACCGTCACTTTCATGACGCGCCCACGCCATCATAGTGCGAATAACATTTTTCAGCGCATATGGTTCATTCGACGAAATAGCACATACCCCTGATTCATACTAACAAGCGCCACTGACTTCGCCTCTGCACACACGTACAGCACAACTATGACAGCACACGCCCAAAATAGTTCATCCCCAGAATTCGCTCTACTGTTCTTTATAGTGCCCCTGAGCAGGAAAAGAACCTTCACGAACAGCCGACACATACGCAGAAGCAGCTAGACGCAAAGACTCCCCGATTTCACCGAAACGTTTCACGAAAGAAGGAGCCCACGATCCCATACCTGCCATATCTGACCACACCAGCACCTGCCCATCAGTATGCGGGCCTGCACCAATACCGATTGTGGGAATACGTAGTTCTTCTGTGATCTGTCGTGCGAGATCAGCCGGCACCATTTCTAAAACAATCGCACAAGCACCTGCTTCTTGAAGGGCGTGCGCGTCTTCACGCAAAATGCGTCCAGTATCTCCACGTCCCTGCATACGAGGCCCTCCGAGCGTGTTTTCGGATTGCGGAGTGTACCCTAAATGACCGATAACAGGAATGCCTCCCTGAACGAGGGTCTGTACTGCCTGCGTGCGGGCAGCCCCGCCTTCCAGTTTGACAGCATGAGCGCCCGCTTTCATTAAACGCACAGCATGTGTGTATGCAGTGAATGCATCTGCTTCATACGTACCAAAAGGCATATCAGCCACCACCATGACATGTCGAGTAGAACGCGCAACAGCTCCCGTTGCTCGTTCCATATCTTCAAGGGTGACAGGTAGGGTCGAATCGTACCCAAGGACCGTGTTCCCAAGGGAATCCCCTACAAGAAGCACATCAATACCCGCGTCTTCAAGAATTGGCGCGATCAATGCGTCATATGCCGTCAACATGGTGATGGGCTGGCCCTTTTCTTTTGCCTGAGCAAAATGCTGAATACGGAAACGACTGCACGTTGTATTCGATGGCATTTCGTGGTGGGACATAGCTCTCTCTCCATTCATTACGTAGGTCAGCGGCACACGCACTGCTTTTCCTGTGTGCTAACAGGGTACGCCACAATATTTTCCTCAACCATAGGAAAGCTAGGTCCCATGCTCCTTGTAGGCAGCACGCCGTAAGCATAAAAATACGAACACGTATCAAACACTTCACTTTGTTTCATGTGAATAAGACAGGCAAGACGAAGAAACGTATTCTGGACATATGATGTCTACTGCTGATCGTCCGTGTCGTGCTCCCCTAGGTAATCTCACCGCAGGAAAAGTATCCCCTATACGCCATGTCCCAGAACATATTGCGCGCCCTGAATATATGTTCCACGATGGCCCTGAAGTAGTCACCGCCTCGGATATTAAAGATACGGAAACTATTGAACGCATAGCCGTTGCTGGTGCTTTAGCAGCCCAAGCTCTCGTAGAAGTCGGATCAGCTATTACTCCTGGCATCACCACTGATGAACTTGATCGTATAGGTCATGAGTTCCTTATTGACAACGGGGCTTATCCTTCTTGTCTGGGATATATGGGATTTCCCAAGTCATTATGTACCTCGATCAATGAGGTGATTTGTCATGGTATTCCCGATGATCGTCCTCTTGAAGAGGGTGACATTATCAATGTGGATATCACAGCATATGTGGATGGTGTACATGGTGATACATGTGCAATGTTTGAGGTCGGACAAGTAGACGAAGAATCGCATTTGCTTATTGAGCGTACTCGTGAGGCTCTTGCACGCGGTATTAAAGCTATTCGTCCTGGACGAGAAATTAATGTGATTGGCCGTGTCATTGAATCGTATGCTAAGCGTTTCAACTACGGTGTTGTGCGCGATTACACGGGTCATGGAGTTGGGGAGGCTTTTCATTCGGGACTTATTGTTCCTCATTACGATGCAGCTCCCGCGCATAATGAGGTCATGGAAGTTGGCATGGTTTTTACCGTGGAACCAATGTTGACCTTGGGATCTATTGATTGGGAACAATGGGATGATGATTGGACAGTCGTGACTCGTGACCGCAGTAGGAGTGCTCAATTTGAACACACTGTTGTTGTCACCGAAGATGGTGCTCGGATTTTAACTTTGCCTCACGAGGCGTAGGTCCCCGGAGCTGTTCTTTGCTCACTCCATACGTTGATACTGTATTCAACAAATATTTACACAACGATAAGTGAATACTTACGACGATCGTAGACATAAGTTTTTATGACGATCTTTACTCACAGATTTTCACATAACATTCGAGGATGTTGCCCGTCCCATAACAGCATATGCAGGGCTGATGAAGCGGATATGCCTCCATGTCCGTTAGGCTTGTAGCTGCTCAGATATAACACTTTTCAAGGAGAACACATGGCACGGTTAGCGTGTGGCATTGACATTGGCGGCTCTGGTGTAAAAGCAGCTCTTGTTGATTTAGATACGGGCGAGTTCTCAACTGATCACATCCGTATTGAAACGCCTCGACCAGCAACTCCTGACGCGATCGCGCATGTATGTCGCCAATTGCTTGAAGGCCTCAATGTTGGGCCAGAGATTCCCGTAGGTATTGCTTTCCCTGCTCCCGTTATCAACGGAGTCATTCGTTTCATGGCGAATCTCGATGATTCTTGGGTTGGTATTGACGTCAATGAACTCATGATGCGTCATCTGGGTCGTCCTGTTTTTCCTCTCAATGACGCAGATGCCGCTGGTTTAGCTGAAGCTGTTTACGGGGCAGCACGCGGTATTCCTGGGGTCGTCATTGTGACAACTCAGGGAACAGGTATCGGATCAGCCATTATTCTCGATGGTGTTTTAGTGCCCAATTCTGAACTCGGTCACCTTGAAATTGATGGTTATGACGCTGAAAAACGCGCATCCGCTGGCCAAAAGACACTGCAAGGATTGGATTGGCAACAATGGGCGGATCGCTTACAGCGCTACTATTCACACGTTGAAATGCTGTTCTCACCCGATCTTTTCGTTGTTGGTGGCGGTGTTTCTCAAAACCACGAAAAATTCATGCCTTTACTTGATTTGAAAACCCCCATGGTGCCAGCACTCTTACTTAATACTGCTGGTATTGTCGGTGCGGCTCACTGGGCGGCTACACAGGCAGCTCGCTAACTCACTCACTTTCAAAAAGAGAATAGCGCCTCGAATACACGCTTTTTATAGCCTTATTCGAGGCCTTTTCACTTCTGCGGTTGCAACCATTGTTTTTTTACCTGTTCAACAAGAAGTTCGAGTTCTGTTTTGCTCCCGTTATTATCAATCCATATATGAGCAACACTCTGACGTTCTTGTCGCGATGCTTGTGTTTTTATCCGTTGTTTTGCCTCATGCATAGTCATGGAACGTTTAATTAAACGAGCGATACGAATGTTTTCAGGCGCATCGACAATAAGAACCACATCAAAAAGATGCTGCATCTGTTTTTCAACGAGTAATGGCACATCGTACACAGCACAACCGTCATGTGGCGCAGTGGAAAGAATTTCTTCTGCCCGAGCAGCAATCAAAGGATGCGTAATATTTTCAAGCGTGCGGCGAGCAGATGAGCATCGAAAAACCTGCTGAGCTAGAGCTGCACGATTCAGTGAAGAATCTTCATTGAGTATTCCCTCACCAAAAGCTTCAGTTATCGCAGCCAAAGCTTCACTTCCTGGGAATACGATTTCTCGCGCAATACGGTCAGCGTCTGCAAGTAGCGCGCCTTGGGCTTTCAAAACTTGTGCAACAGTTGATTTACCTGAGCCAATCCCTCCAGACAACCCTACACGCAAAGCACGTGTCGCAGGTTGTTCCCACGGTCGGATAAGAGTTGCCTGTGCTTGCCCAACGCGTAGATTCTGCATAAGCATATTTATACATGCTGCTTTTATATACGCGCATTAAAAGCACGAATACATGACACAATGCGACGTGTCTCGGTTGCATCAGTGCCACCTAACGGATGGGGAGCACGCATATGCACCTGAGGCGTTCCCGTTTGGCGCATGACATCAACAACATTGTGAGCACGTAAACCACCAGAAGCTATGATGTGCAGACGATTATCAGCTTGTTCTACAAGAGCACGTAAAGCATTCACATCCGCATTGCTTGGGTGTCCTCCTGTTGTTAAAACATGCTGATATCCAGCATCAATAAGGGTTTCTAGTCCTTCTGTTAATGAAGGAATGCAGTCAAAAGCACGATGAAAGGTCAAAGGACACTCACCTGCGGCTTCACGAAAACTCTGCACCGCTTCATGATCTATATGCCCATCCTCACGCAAAGCCCCTACAACAAAACCACAGGAAACAGCAGATCCCTGTGTGAAAGAACGGATCTTCCCTATTTCGTCAATGATTTCTTTGATTTCGTCTTTTGAATATACGAAATCACCTCCACGTGAGCGCACCATAATCTGTATCCCGCTTGGGGGCGCCACAGGCAGTGAAGCCATAATTATTTCTTTTGAAGGAGTCAGACCGCCAATGTCTAATCGGCTGCATAGTTCAACGCGATCAGCACCCGCATCACGTGCGATACGTACACCCGCGGTATCTTCAACACATATTTCGATCAGAGTCATGTCCCCACTCCTTATATGCTGTTGATCCTGTGAGTTTGCATGCCAAAGCAACGGCACCCCACATTCCCGCCATAGCGCCCATACGTGCGGCACAAATATACGGTGATTCACGCCAAGAAAGCATTTCAGAAAGTCGTGTACGTAATGGTGTAAAAAGGTCTTCGCCCGCTTGAGAAAGCCCCCCTCCAATAATGAAGGTTTGCGGATCGAAAATAAGGGTAAGATGCGTTAAGGAAAGAGCTAAGGCGTCCACTGCTGTCATCCACACATCATCAGCGATAGGATCTTGACCTAAGCGATTCTGAATTTCACGCACGCCGATATCATGTGTGGTTTTTTGGTGGTAGCGGCGAGCAATCCCCCTTGCTGATGCATACACTTCAAGGCATCCTTTTTGACCGCAATTACATTGCTCACCATTGGGTATGACTGGGGTATGTCCTATTTCACCTGCGGAAAATGTGTGTCCTTCCCACATTGACTGTGCGATATACAGTGCCGCAGAAATCCCTGTTCCAATCGGGATCATCACGAAAGAATTCGTGTTTTTCCCTGCACCCATTACCGCTTCTGCAAAACCAGTGCTACGCCCATCATGACCAAGACAAGCGGGCAGACCTGTTGCTGTACTCAGTAATTCAGTTAAACGGGTGTGTCTGAGGTTCAGGTTAGCCGCATAAATAACTTCCCCCTGTTTCTCATCGATAATACCCGGGCAGATCACACCAATCGAACAGATCTGCGGATGTTGCTTTAACACAGATAAAGCAACATTTATGACCTGTTGTGTTACCGATGCTGCGCATGTGGCCTCTTGGCCTCGGGAAAGTACATTGCCTTCGGCAGTAACAATCATCCACTTTATTGATGTGCCGCCAATGTCTATCCCCATATATGCGTTATTCATTGCGATACGAGCCTCGCATGAATAGGCGTTTCAAAACCTTGGTCGAAAGGTACCATTGGTCGCTCAATTTTTTGGTGTCCTAAACGCACAAGATCTTGGTCTACTCCTCCTGGTGTCAGGGCCATACGCCAATCACGTTGCGCATTGTAGAGATCCGGTTCAAGGTATCCCATTTTGACAACAACAACATCTACGTGCCGTACATCCAGATTTAAGCGAGCAAATTGCTGATGTGTCGTGTATTGATTTCGTCGGCTCGTAATAATTACCGTTAAGCCTCCTGTGCGAACTGCTGCTGTATGCCCGCCATCTGGATCATCAACTAAAGCTTCAACAATTCCGTTGATAGCTTGAGGTCCTGGTTCACGCCGATCAATATGACCGCCCACGTGGATATCAACCTGTTCCCCTACGCCTTTTTCCCAACAGATAGCGACAGCTTCAGGGTCCACAATTGAGGCATGAATGACACGCAGAGTGTGGTTTTGAACAGGTTCCCATGCGCATAAAGCTGATAAAGCCGCCGTTACGTCATTGGCGCCCCCTGCTCCGGGGTTATCTCCTGAATCTGAGATAAAAGTAGGCCGCTTGGCGGTCAAAGCCCACTCTAAACATTCCTGCATACTTCCCACAGGAGCAACGAAGCAAAACTCGTCACGCGCGTCCCAGAAAGCACGTCCTATTCGTTCAGCTTGTTCTTTCACTACTGTTGCGTCGTCACCGTAGATAACAACAGCGCCTTTACAGCGCGGCTGGTCAGCCCATGCAAAACCAATCCAAATCCCTCCATCTGTTACACCAGGAAGGGCCTCTGCCTCGTACATCATGTCGTACAGGCTGCGCGCAGGCTCCATACGTGTTGATGTTTTTTCTCCCGGCAAAAGAACTGGAACATGAACGAGTGCCTTTGCGGGTTTCTTCCCTCCTGCTACAACACAATTCACAAGGTTATGTGCAGCTCTTTCACGTGATTCAAGAGCATCCTCATGCGGAGCTTTCCTGTAGCATGTCATTAAATCGCAAGAATCAAAAAGGACATCAGACACATTTCCATGTAAGTCCATTGATGCAGAAACCACCACCGTGCTACCGATAACCTCTCGAATAGCTGTAATGAGATCACCTTCGGCATCATCCATACCTTCCACACTCATGGCACCATGAATGTCAAAGAAAAGCCCTTCGATCTGCCCTATTTCGCGCAGCCCTGCGATGATTTCTTCTTTCCATGACTCGTAAGCCTCCCGTTGTACAACACCGCCGGGTAAGGCGCGTGCGTGCAAAATCGGAATCCATTCCACTTGCCGAGCCCACGGATCATTACGCCATGAGTATCGGTTTATCAGTGTTTCGCCGCGAGTGACTATGAAATCATCGGCACTCGATATGTAGGGGGTAAATGTGGATGATTCAATATGGATACCGCATATGGCAATGCGCGGAATGTTACACATACTTTCCTCAGCTAAAAAATAAATTATTTTGTTACATGAACACGTATATTAAATACGCGTAGCTTATAAATATTTCTCAATTAACGACCTCCCATACCTGACATGGCAATACCTTTAATCAGGTGTTTTTGCAGTGCGATTACAAGAATGGTTGTCGGAACCATTGACACAATTGAAGCCGCTATTTGCAAATCAATTCGAGTACCCTCTTGTGTTGAAAAAGAGGCAAGACCAATAGGCAAAGTTCCTAAATTCGCATAGTCAACGGTGACGATGAGCGGCCATAAGTATGAATTCCAAAAACCCATAAAAGTAAAAACTGCCAATACTGCAATAGCAGATTTTGTGAGAGGAAGAATTACTTGAATAAAAGTTCTCAGTGGACCAGCTCCGTCCACCCGTGCTGCTTCTTCTAGTTCAAAAGGAATTCCCCTCATAAATTGTCGCATAAGGAAAGTACCGAAAGCTCCGAAAGCAAAGGGGAAAATAAGGGCCTGATATGTGTTCACCCATCCGAATTTTTGCATCAGAATAAACATGGGGATCACAAGAACCTCAACCGGAATCATCATTGTCCCGAGGAACAATAGAAAAGCGGTATCTCGCCCCCTCCAGCGCAAACGTGAGAAAGCGTATCCGGCAGTTGAGGAAACAATAATTACAATCACTGTTCCTAAAAGTGCGACGAGGAATGAATTAAGAATGTACCTTACAAAAGGAGCATATGTAAATACATCAACATAGTTGCTCCATCGAAGTTCTTTTCCAAAAAGAGAAGGCGGAACAGAATACACTTCATCTTTATGTTTAAGTGAGGAAAAGAAAGCGTAAATCAAAGGTGCTGCAAAAAAGAAAGCTGCAATGCATACAACTATGTGGGAAAGAATATCTTTAATTCTCGATGGCTCACCACCAAGTAATCCCACATTCGATAAAGAATCTTTTGTTTTATGGCGGGATGGCACCTGAGAAATACCATTATGAGGAGCCATTACATCTTTATTTTCAGACTTCATAATGTACCCACCTCTTTTGGGCCTTAAATTGGAATGCCGTCACCAAAATGACAAGGAAGAAAAGTATCCAGGCAGCAGCGGCAGCCATACCCAATTGTTGGAACTTAAAGCCTGTTGTGTAAATAAACATCACTATTGGCATTGTTGAATTTCCAGGCCCACCTCCTGTGAGCATTTGAGGCTGCACAAAAACTTGAAGCGAGCTAATAACAGTCATAACGCTGGCAAAGAATATTGCAGGTGACATCATTGGCAAAATAACTTTGAACAACATGACTTTTCCATGAGCACCATCAATACGGGCTGCTTCAATAACTTGCTCAGGCAATTGTTCAATCGCCGCAGAAAAGATCAGCATATTGTATCCAGCCCCTTGCCACACACTCATCACAACGATCATGACCATCGCCCATTGTGGGTGTGCAAGAAAAGAAGGAAGCTCAAAACCAAACCATGTTTTCGCTATCCCATTGAACAAACCCTGCGGTTGCAAAAGCATTTTCCATACAAGGACATTTGCCACCATCGGTGTGACCACTGGAATAAAAAACAATACGCGGAAAGCATTGCGTCCACGAATACGTGGCCCAACAATAAAGGCCAATGCAAGAGAAACTATAATATTTGCAGGTACATATAAGACCGTAAAAATCACAGAATTACGAACCGCAGGCAGAAAATCAGGATTTTCTATAAGTAATCGCTTGTAGTTATTGAAAGCTATAAATGACCGTTCACCAAAAGCGGGCCAGTTATACAAACTCATCACGATTGAAAGACATACTGGCACAATGGTAAAAAGACACAAGCCTACCAAGGCTGGGGTAACAAACCCCAGCGCTTGGCGACTTTCAATTTTGGCCATCCTGCTTCGCCGACGTTGTGGAGCAGTTGACATTTGCATTGAGTTTCCTTGAAAAATAACGATCAGTTACCGAACTGGCTCTGCGCAGAGGCCAACATGTCACTGATATTCATGGCACCGGTGTAGACCGACACAAGATTAGGAGTGAAGTACTCATTCACTTGCTGCCATGTTGATGCTGAATTTTGACCTGTAAGCCCCGTGAAAACAGCTTCAAATGCAGTCTTTACTTCACCACGGATTTCTTCAGGCAATGCTTCAAAGTAGAGTGGCTGTGATTCAGTACGTGCTGGGTATGAACGACCGGAAGATGCTAAGAGATCTTGTGCATCCTTCGACAGCAGTGATCCCAGTACTTTCAGTGCCGCTTCACGTTCAGCGCCCTGGCAGTTAGCTGCAATACCGAAACCGGATCCAAGCACCAAAGCGTAAGAACCGTTCTTTCCTTGTGGTAAACGTTGCGCACCGGCTTTAAAACCTGCTTCATTGGTGAAGTATCCTTTTGCATTCCATGTCCCGTCAACGGCCATAGCGACATTTCCTGCTTGGTATTGTTCTTCACCCCATCCAAGTTCACTTGCTGAAGGAACAGGATCAGCTACTTTTTCTTCGGTGACAAGTTTGGCGTACCACTGCGCAGCCTCAAGGAAATCAGGGTTCGTCAGATCCAGCTTGTTTTGCTTTGTTACGGGCTGAACACCTGATTTAGCAATCGGTAAGGCCATCCACTGGAATTCACCCATACCTACGCCAAATCCCTTATGGGCATCTGTTGTGGTTGACTTTGCTGCAGCCAAGAAATCGTCAAAATTCCATTGTGCGCGTGGCTCAGGAGTTCCTGTTTCAGCGAACATATCCTTGTTGTAGTACACCAACATGGCTGCTACGTCATAGGGGATTCCGTACAGTTTGCCATCATAGCTCAGAATATCAAGAGCACCCTGCGTAAAATCTGCAGGATTGATGCCCGCTGTACGCAGATCATCTTCACTTAAAGGTGACAGGGTCTGGTAGAAAGTATTCAAACGCTGACCATTCATTGAGGTAACACAGGCCAGATTTCCAGAAGATGCATTTGCTGTCAGCTTTGTGAAGTAATCACCCCAGGAAGCCGTTTGAGTTTTAATCTCGATATCAGGGTTTTGTTTACGCGCAATCTCAGCAGTATCTTTCACCCATTTTTCGGATTTCTCGTCACCTCCCCACATATCCCATGTGATGGAGACTTTGTCAGTTTGTGCTGAGGCATTGCCATTAGAGGATCCGCTTCCCCCTCCAGCACATGAAGTGAGTAACATAGCAGCACATGCAGTTGCTGCAACGAAACTTATTCCTCTGACCCGTCGTGACATATTTATTTCCTTCTTGTGTAGTTGATATTCAGCGATGAATATCATTCTTATCGGACATTTTCTTCAAGAAATAATTCGATAACTGGTAGTGGTGTATGCGGTGGTTGCACCGGCAGGTTCAAAGTCAATGTTCCCGCAGGTTGACCGCCGACTTCCGTTGTAAGAGCTTGTTTTTCTGGATCGAGAACTTCCATAGCAATTTCTGACCCATCGCATAGCAGACGAGCAAAACGTACTTTTCCTGCCAAATCTGGAAGATGAAGATGACCAAAAGGCCATGACAGTACATGTACATATAAACGATCATCCCGTTGGGTATATATCGTGTGTTGCGGAGCAGTGTATTGTGAGGCACCCGCGCCGATGATGGAATGCTGATGGAGTTTCATCCATTCTGCAAGTTCGTCGAGGATATGTGCATCATGATCTGTAATTGCGCCTCGCCCATCAGGACCAATGTTGAGTAACAAATTGCCGTTTTTCGATACTGTATCCACCAGCATTTGAACGATCATGTCAAAAGATTTGAAGTCCCGGTTATCACGATCGTATCCCCATGATCCATTTAATGTTTGGCAGGCTTCCCAACGTACTGGAGCATTATCAATCATCATTGGCCCGCTGGGTTGATATTGTTCAGGGGTTACCAGATCGCTCGGTATATCCAAACGGTCATTGATAATAATTTCCGGTTGGAGGCTACGGCACATTTTTTCGAGTTCTTCAGATCCCCAGTCTTCTTTCCCTTTCCCCATCCAATTATTCATTTCCCATGGGTAAGAGAAATCAAAAAACAGATAGTCGATTTTCCCGTATTGGGTCAGCAGCTCACGGACTTGCTCGTGTAAGTAAGCGCGGTAACGGCTCATGTCTTTTGTCTTATTGAGTTCACGAGCGTTAGGGTCATCACGCCGTGGGTGATGGAAATCGATTGTAAAATCTTCGTGATGCCAGTCCAGCAACGAGTGGTACAGTCCAACTTTTAGTCCTGCTTCACGCAGCGCTTCACACCATTCGGCAACAAAATCACGTCCCTGCCATTTTGTGGAGTTATAGTCGGTTTGTTGCGTATCAAAAAGACAAAAACCGTCATGATGTTTCGTCGTTAAAACGGCATACGACATTCCAGCTTTTTTGGCGCGACGTGCAATGTCTTTCGCATCAAAGAGATCTGGATCAAAAAATTCTGCATAACGCTCATAGTCTGCGATAGTTTGTTTTTCACGAGTCATCACCCATTCATGACGTCCTGCAACCGAGTACAAGCCAAAATGGACGAATAAACCCACACGCGAATGATCGAACCACTGTGTATGGGATTCTTTGCGCGTAGCAGGGTGAGCAAGCACGATAATGTCTCCTTCGATAAATCGAACTAAGTAAGGCATCTTTGTCTAAATATTTCGATGAAGTAGATCATAATTGATTGGGCCAAAATACGGCAAATATGCGATAAAACTCTTAGTTTCGTCACTAAAATGTGATATTTTGCCGCATTTTTATGCGAAAATATCGAATAAAGATCTCTAAATCAAAGAAAGAGAAAGCACATATGAGACAATCTTCGCGCACGTATGCACCTATTCACGATGCCATCATGACATTCGTTGCTGAAGGAAAAGCACATACTCGCGCAGATCTCGCACGCTTACTTTCCTTAGCGCCTTCAACAATTTCACTCTATGTAGAAGAACTCATCCACAAAGGAGATCTTGAAGAAGCCGGTGAAGTCCCCTCAACCGGCGGACGCAAAGGACGCCGACTACGTATCAAAAACGACACTCATATTTATCTTGTTGCTGATCTTGGAACAACACATACACGTTATGGTCTGGCAGGTACCAACGGAAATCTTCAAGAAAAAAGAACTGAGTCACTTCCCCTACGATCCGGCCCCGAATCAACACTGCCCAGACTCGTTCAACTTTTCACAGAAATACTGACACAAACACATAATCAAGAAAAACTCGCCGGCATTGTTATCGGCCTACCGGCACCTATCGACCACTCAGGCGGCTGCGTACACTCAGCTTCACGAATCCCCCAATGGAATGGTTTCCCACTGGCCTCATGGCTATCAGAATGTTTCAGCGTTCCCACCTTCATTGAAAATGACGCAAATATCATCGCATTGGGCGAACACACCTCTCATACTCAGCTACACCACTCTTTCACAGTCAAAGCAGGAAGCGCCCTTGGAGTTGGAATCGTCGTTGATGGACGTATCTATCGTGGCGGAACAGGGGCCGCAGGCGATATTTCCCATGTGCGCCACGAAGAATACGGAAATACGCTTTGCCTCTGCGGAAACTATGGCTGTTTAGAAACAGTGGTCACAGCAGAAGCTTTAGGTGAAAAATGGCACCAGATGGGTGGTAAAAATTCCCAAGCAGATTCACTCATACAAGCAGCGCAAGATAGCGAGCCACTAGCCACCCACCTTCTACGTGAAGCAGGTGAGCACCTCGGTAACGCAGTATGCAGCCTCGCTTCTTTCTTTAATCCTGAAGGCATCTTTCTTGCAGGAAAACTTTCACGAGTAGATGTCTTTGTCGCCGCTGTACGTTCATGTTTATACGGAGGCTGTCACCCGCTCGTAACCAAAAACCTCATGATTGATCGCAGCACTTCCGGTTTTGATGCCGGCATCCGTGGCGCAGCAGCACTCGCCTGCACAATGTTCAACCACACACCCTACCTCAGCTCTCATCTGACATACTGAAGGGCTCGACTACGATCGTAGTCGAGCCCCAAAAACCACGGATTAGCGCATTATCATACGCAATCCACCAGTATCAGTTAGAAGTAAGCTTCTCACGCAAAGCAGCAAGAGCCTCATCTGAAGCCAAAGTACCGCTGTTATCAACAGGAGTAGAGTAGGATGCCTGTTCTTCAACAGAAACCGCAGCCTCAGAATCTTCTTCCTGCGCGCGCACTACCTGAGCCTTATGAGCTTCCCAACGAGCTTGGGCTTCAGCGTACTGAGTTTCCCATGCCTCGCGCTGAGCCTCGAAGCCTTCCATCCATTCCTGAGTCTCAGGATCGAAGCCCTCGGGGTACTTGTAGTTACCTTCTTCATCGTACTCAGCAGCCATGCCGTACAAAGACGGATCAAAGTCATCAGCAACAGGGTCAACACCCTCATTCGCTTGCTTGAGAGACAAAGAAATACGGCGACGTTCCAGATCAATGTCGATGACCTTAACGAATACGTCATCACCGACCTTCACAACCTGGTCAGGCAGTTCCACATGACGCTGAGCAAGCTCAGAAATGTGAACCAGACCCTCAATGCCATCTTCTACGCGCACGAAAGCACCGAATGGAACAAGCTTGGTGACCTTACCGGGCACAACCTGACCGATAGCATGTGTACGTGCAAATGTTTGCCATGGATCTTCTTGAGTCGCCTTCAAAGACAAAGAGACACGTTCACGATCCATGTCAACATCGAGAACCTCGACGGTAACTTCCTGACCAACCTCAACAACTTCTGAGGGGTGATCAATATGCTTCCATGAGAGTTCAGAAACATGAACGAGGCCGTCAACGCCACCCAAGTCAACGAAAGCACCGAAGTTAACGATGGAGGACACATTACCCTTACGAACCTGGCCCTTACCCAAGGTATGCAGGAAGTTCGTGCGAACCTCAGACTGGGTCTGCTCAAGCCATGCGCGGCGTGAGAGGACAACATTGTTGCGGTTCTTATCGAGCTCAATGATTTTCGCTTCAAGCTCACGGCCAATGTAGGGCTGCAAATCGCGTACGCGACGCATTTCAACCAAGGAAGCAGGCAAGAAGCCACGCAGACCGATGTCAATAATCAGGCCGCCCTTAACAACCTCGATAACGGTGCCGGTAACAACACCTTCTTCTTCCTTGACTTTTTCGATCTGGCCCCATGCGCGCTCGTACTGTGCACGCTTCTTCGACAGGAGCAGGCGACCTTCTTTGTCTTCTTTCTGAAGAACAAGAGCCTCAATGTGATCGCCGACTGCAACAACGTCATCAGGATTAACGTCATGCTTGATCGAAAGCTCGCGAGAGAGGATAACGCCCTCAGTCTTGTAGCCAATGTCGAGGAGGACCTCATCGTGGTCAACCTTGACGACAGTGCCTTCGACGATGTCACCATCGTTGAAATATTTGATGGTCTCGTCAATAGCGGCGAGCAGGTCCTCTGTGGAACCGATGTCGTTGACCGCAACCTGCGGTGTATTGGTGGTCATGTAGTTGTGTTCTCCGAAACGGAATGGATAGTAAGCGGACATGTCCGACGCATCACACAAAAACCTCATAAAGAAGTAGTCGCCCAATGCGCCTTCATTATCCTAGCAGGGAGAAGGGAAAATGTGATATTCCGGCACTGGTAGACCTGTCACATTTCACATAGCTAAGTGCACAGCAGCACACACGCCCACTCCCCCTCATTAATGAGCAGCGCTACGCCACGTTTTCCCTACCCCAACGGCCACTTCAAGTGGAACAGACATCTGAACGGGTGAAGCCATAGCTTCCCGCACTAATGCTTCAACTTCTGCTCGTTCCTCAGCAACGATTTCAAGTAATAATTCGTCATGAATCTGCAAAAGCATACGCGAGCGCAAGTGTTTTTCAGCTAGTTTCCGTTCTACCTCGATCATCGCAATCTTAATAATGTCAGCAGCACTACCTTGGATTGGCGCGTTGAGAGCCGCACGTTCAGCCATTTCACGACGCTGACGCTGTTGCGACATCAGATCAGGTAAATAGCGGCGACGTCCAAACATTGTTTGTGTCCACCCATCTTGACGTGCGCGTTCAACAACGCACGCAAGATAATCTCGAACCCCCCCAAAACGCTCAAAATATTTATCCTTGAGCTCTGATGCTTCAGGAACCGAAATATGCAGCTGAGCGGATAAACCATAGGAAGAAAGACCATAAGCCAAACCATAAGAAGTTGCTTTAATCCGTGAACGCTGTTCAGAAGTGACTTCTTGCAGCGACACACCGAAAACCATAGCCGCCATTGTGCGATGAAGATCCTCACCTGAATTAAATGCTTCAATAAGGCCCGCATCTTCAGATAAGTGAGCCATAATTCGCATTTCAATTTGGCTGTAATCAACACTCATCAGCGCATCAAAACCTTCACCAGCGATAAAGGCATCACGAATACGCATACCATCTGCGCTACGGACAGGAATATTTTGCAAATTAGGTTCTGAAGAAGCTAAGCGGCCAGTAGCCGCAACAACTTGCGAAAAAGATGTGTGAATACGTGAGTCATCATCAACAGTTGCACGTAATGTATCAACCATCTGGCGCAGCTTAATACGGTCCCTGTGAGCTAAAAGATGCCTGAGGAATTCATTTCCTGTCCGCGCAAGCAGATCCTGAAGGGCTTCCGCATTGGTTGTGTACCCGCGTTTTGTTCGTTTCGTTTTTGGTAGTCCCAGTTCTTCAAAAAGTACTTCTTGAAGCTGTTTCGGACTGGACAAATTCACTTCATGTCCGATCACCGCAAAGGCCGCATCACGTGCGCGTTCTTCTTCATTTTTAAGCATACGTGACTGAGAATCCAATTCAGCACTATCAGCACGAATACCTAAATTCTCCATATGTGCAAGTACAACAGACAAGGGCTGTTCCATGGAATACAGCAAGTCCGTTGATTGAGTGTCTTTCAGTTCTTTTTCAAGAACCGTCCATACTTTCAGTAATGCCAAGCAGATACGAGCATCACTTAACTGATGTTCAGAAGGTTCTTCAGGAGATGAAGCCATACTGAAAAGCGCGTCTTCAGGACTTTCCGGGACCTCAATCGTCACACCCAATGCGCGTTCAATGACATCAACCGCTGTGTAGCTTCGTTGTTGTGGCCGCACAATATAGGCAGCAAGCCCCGTATCGAATACGTCACTACGTAAATCCATGCCGATGCTATGGAGGGCGTGCCATGTTCCTTTCCAGTCTGAGACGATCAGCTGAGGGGCTGCATTAATTGTGTCATTGAGCGCTTCCCATACGTCTTTATCAATATCAGCTGGATATTCAAGGATGAGCACATGATTTGCGTAGGCTAAAACAAGTCGGTCAGCTCGACCACGTGCTGGCTCTTTTATTCCGCTGACCCACAAGGACAGAACCTGTTCACGCGCTGACATCAACCACTTTTTCACAGGGGTAGTTTCCATACCCGCATGCAGCACAGTGATTGTGAGATCATCGAATATATCTGAGGCCTCTTGGCTGCGAACAGGCTCATCTAATGACAGAGCGTTGTTTGCGTGAAGTTCCTCAGCATCACGAGGCAACATATTCAAAGCAGCATATATACGTTTACGCAGCCCCCCTATGCGAAGCATGTCAAAAAGAGACTGTAAGGCTGAAGAATCGGCTGCGCCTACACGTAAATCGTCTATGTCAACACCGATATCTAAATCTGTAAGTAAGTGGTTAAGTTTGCGATTACGGCGCACATCATCAGCATGTTCCCGTAAGGCTTCACCGCGTTTGCCGCTGACAGATTCCATACGCGCGAGGAGATTATCGAGCCCGTCATATGCGTTAATCCACTGCGCTGCGGTTTTTGGTCCTACCCCAGGTACTCCGGGCAGATTATCGGATGTTTCACCGACGATTGCTGCAATTTCTGGGTAGCGATAAGGTGGTACACCGTACTTTTTTTCGACAGCCTGCGGTGTCATTTCTTGTAATTCTCCTGGGCTAGCCCCAGGATAAAGTACTGTCACATGCTCGTTAATTGTCTGGAAGGTATCACGGTCGCCTGATACAAGATACACTCGCATTTCTTTTGCAGCTGCACGTGAAGCGAGGGTGGCAAGAATATCGTCTGCTTCATAGCCTTCTTTTGTTAAAGCGGTCATGCCCATAGCTGCGAGCACCTGTTGAATAATTTCAACTTGCCCTTTGAATTCTTCAGGGGTGGATTCTCGTGTTCCTTTGTACTGTGGGTATTCCTCTGTTCGGAAACTATGACGGGATACGTCAAAGGCCACAGCAATATGCGTAGGTTGACGACTTTCAAGTAAACGAACCAGCATGGAGAAAAATCCGTAAACCGCGTTCGTATGTTGTCCTGAGTCAGCTCGGAAATTTTCAGCAGGAAGTGCATAGAAGGCACGAAATGCCATTGAATGACCATCTATAACGAGCAAAGTGTTGTTCACACATGACACCCTAGAGGGCATGGAGCAAAAGAACACTTTGAACACACAGCCGGATCCATCTCGTGAGGGAGGTTTCGTTGGCGCACATTGGCCTGGATCTTTGATGGAACGCATGTCAATGGAGGTATTAGAACACAGTGCTTTATGCACGATTATCACAATGCCCGTGGAAGGAAATCGTCAAAGTGCTGGAATTTTGCATGGTGGAGGCACGGCTGCTTTAGTCGAATCAGCGGCTTCTTTTGCTGCGCAAATACATGCACGAGCCGTATATGGGGCAGATCAAGGCTATGCCGTAGGAATTGAGATTTCAGTCTCACACTTGCGTGTAACTACTCATGGAATGGTCACAGCCACCGCACGGGCAGTGCATTTAGGAAAGTCACAAACCGTTCATATTGTTGATGTTCATGACGATACAGGTCACCTTATTGCGACGGGGAGGGTAACAAATCGACTATTGGAACGACGTATTCACGCTGACAAGAAAATAGGCGGCCAATAGTCTCATTATATGGACTTTTCGTAAGTTCCCTATGAACTACCTCATGGTAACAATCCGGATCTTCCGAGGAAACTTCCCAACCAGTTTAGTAAATATTTCACATTGATCTCTGAAAGCAAAAGGTAAAACTACCGGAAAAATCAGGATAAAATCAATGGAGCAACACTGCTCATGCACTGCAAAAAAGTACCTACGGTACCCCGAGTGAGATTCGAACTCACAACAAGCCGGGTTTGAGCCGACCGCCTCTGCCAATTGGGCTATCGGGGCAACGCTCAAAAGCGTCAGAAACAAGAATAGAATAAAATGCAGTGAGTCGACAAACCGAGGACAGGAAAAGATGACTACTCAACAGACAGAATCACGTAGGGTTCTCGTCGCCGAAGACGAAGGCTTAATCCGCCTCGACATCGTTGAAACCCTTACCGCAGCAGGATTTGAGGTAGTTGCTGAGGCGTCCGATGGCGAAGAGGCACTCCAGCTTGCACTAGAGCATGAACCTGATCTATGTGTGATGGATGTCAAAATGCCAAAAATGGACGGCATCACAGCTGCAGAAAAAATTCTTTCAGAGCTTTCCTGCGCAATCGTTATGCTGACAGCTTTCAGTCAAACAGAACTCGTCGAACGCGCACGCGACGCGGGAGCCATGGCTTATGTGGTTAAACCATTCAGCCCAGCTGATCTGATCCCTGCTGTTGAAATCGCTATTTCACGCCATCAAGAAATTGAATCTCTTGAGGAAGAAATTGCTGATCTTCAAGATCGTTTCGAGGTGCGTAAGCGTGTTGACCGCGCCAAGGGACTCCTACAAAAGAATATGGGGATGACAGAGCCTGAGGCATTCCGCTGGATCCAAAAAACCTCAATGGATCGTCGCTTATCAATGCGTGAAGTTGCTGACGCGGTAATCCAGCAGGTTGAAGATCACTAAACGCCTCCCGCGTACGTATATGCTCATATGAGCTACACCTTTACTTCATACATATGTGTGTGCCCGCAACAAAAGTTGCGGGCACACACATTATGCTTTGCATCATGTGAATAGGCACTAGGCCACTGCAATCAATTCAAGCCCCAGAAAACGGGCTGCAGCCTCACGAGTTTCTTCATAACGTAAATCTTCAATTGCATGACGCACATGCACAGATTCTTGCCACTGACCAAACCAGGGGCGAACCGCCTCTGACAGAACTTCAACCGGCAGATTATGAGCCTGTCGATGCGATAGTCGATCGTGAACAGACACGGTTGTCATGATATTCATTTTCATTACCATTTTTCTCTCTTCATCTTCGCCGAGGTATGCACATGGGGTGTGCAGGCAGCCTCTAATTAGGCGAACTATTTCCGCGACACAGCGCCACCATGGTGCCGTGCGCTATATTCAGTCAAAAAGAACTGAAGATACGATTCTACACGAAAAAGCACGTATAAAACTTTTTTATCATGCATATCACATTAAACGGGGTAGGTCTACATCCAGACCCACCCCACATCAGCAAAAGCACCACGCCTTATAAAGCGTTCACACCCCCGCCAATCGTGTAATCCAATTCATCGCCCACCTTGTGTACACGAATAGAATTAGAAGAACCAGCAGTCCCCGGCGGCATACCGGCAATAATGACCAGCTCATCACCAAAATCAGCAAGCTGACTTGACTGAACAACCTGATCTACCTGCCACACCATATCGTCAGTATGACGAACCTCAGGCACACGATACGTTTGAACACCCCAAGTCAACGCCAAAGCACGACGTGTCGATTCCAAAGGAGTAAAAGCAAGCATCGGAATTGGTGTACGCAATCGTGACATACGACGAGCAGAAGAACCAGTCTGAGTAAAAGTCACCACATAACGCGCATCTAAACGTTCAGCTAAAGAAGCAGCAGCCTGACAAATCACCGCCGGACGATCCACAGCGAAAGCACCTAAACGTGCAATACGTTCACCGCCCAACTCCTCAGTTGACTCAATAATACGAGCCATCGTTCGCAGAGCCTCAATAGGATACGCACCTACAGACGTCTCCCCTGAAAGCATAACCGCATCCGCGCCATCAAGAATCGCATTCGCGCAATCCGAAGCCTCAGCACGTGTTGGACGAGGATTCTTAATCATCGAATCCATCACCTGCGTCGCCACAATCACAGGTTTAGCTGCCAGACGCGCCAATTCAATAGCACGTTTCTGAACCAACGGCACCTCTTCTAAAGGCATTTCCACACCCAAATCGCCGCGTGCCACCATGATGCCATCAAAAGCATCAACGATTTCTGGCAAAGAGTCCACGGCCTGAGGCTTTTCGATCTTCGCAATCACAGGAACACGGCGACCCGCCTCATCCATAATCGCGTGCACATCTTCAATATCACGGGCATTACGAACAAAAGACAAAGCAATAAAATCTGCACCGATCTTCAATGCCCATCGCAGATCTTCACGGTCTTTCTCAGATAAAGCAGGAACAGAAACCGCAACACCCGGCAGATTCAAACCCTTATGGTCCGACACCATGCCGCCAACCTCAACGCGGGTCACTACATCCGTGTCATTAACTTCAACAACACGAACAGCCACATTCCCATCATCAATAAGCAAACGATCACCGGGCGCACAGTCACCAGGCAAACCCTTGAAAGTTGTTCCTACCAGCTCTTTCGTCCCCGGAACATCCCGTGTAGTGATAGTG
This sequence comes from Schaalia sp. lx-260, assembly GCF_021083645.1. GTDB lineage: Bacteria > Actinomycetota > Actinomycetes > Actinomycetales > Actinomycetaceae > Pauljensenia. The sequence continues at coordinate 31,683 of NZ_JAJNRQ010000005.1, forward strand.
AAAGTATCACCCACTTCAAGAAGCTGAGGCCCCTGCTCAAAACACTCTAAACGAATCTTAGGTCCCTGCAAATCAACCAGAATGGCAACTGCACGACCTGATGTCGCAGAAGCTCGACGAACACGTTCAATCGTGGCTTCGTGTTCCTCAGGGCTACCATGAGAACGATTAATACGGGCAACATCCATCCCCGCGTCAACGAGTGCTTGAATCTGTTCAGAAGAAGCGGTGGCTGGGCCAATGGTGCATACGATCTTTGCTCGGCGCATAAAACCATTCTACAGGGGATACTGCTTCTTCCGCTTCATTCCATGCCGCCACGGATGATTCACATGAATTCAACAGACCTCATGCAGCCCACGGCAACGGCTATCTTATTTATCACCTTCGACTGGCTTCACAGGCAATTCTTCCGCATGAACTAAACGATCAGCCGCATGACGACCAGCCAGCACAATGGCAAGAACACCAATGACAAGCCCACAAAGTGAAGCCCAAATATTGAGGCGTAAACCCCAAAAAACATGTGCAGGATCTATACGCAAATACTCCACCCACATACGTCCTAATGGGTAGGCAATTAAATACATACCAAATACCTGACCACCTTGAAGACGATCACATAAACGCCTCTCAAGCACAATCACAACCCCCGCAGCAGCAAGGTTCCACAGGCTTTCATACAAAAAAGTCGGATGAAAAAGCGTATCCACCGCATAACCAGCAGGCATATGCTGAGCATCAATGCGCAAACCCCACGGAACAGTCGTCGGCGCACCAAAAAGTTCCTGATTAAACCAATTTCCCCAACGACCAATTGCCTGAGCAACCAACAAAGCAGGCGCAATCGAATCAGCAACCGGACCTAAACGGGCACCTGAACGCCTCAAAGCAAACCATGCGCCAGCCGCACCAAAAATCACACCGCCCCAAATACCTAACCCGCCTTCCCAAATGTAGAGAATACGCACAAGGCTCCCTTGAGAACCAAAATAGTTCTCTGGCGAAGTAATCACATGATACAAACGTGCACCAACAATGCCACACGGGATTGCCCATAAAGCTGCGTCAAAGAGCACATCAGGATCTCCTCCCCGTCGTGCATACCGCCGAGAAGACCACCACACTGCAAAAATCATGCCGCAGGCAATGAGAATACCGTAAGCACGTAAAGGAACAGGTCCCAACCACAGCACACCATACGCAGGCGAAGGAATATATGTAGGAATCATCGACGCGCTCCTCGCACACCAGAAGCCAAATCAGAAGCCACATCTTTCAAGTGACGTAAAGCACGCCCCTGATCCACTTCACATAACGCCCTCACAAGAGCAGACCCTACAATCACCCCATCAGCATATGTGCCAATCTCACGCGCCTGCATAGCTGAAGAAACTCCTAAGCCCACACATACACGCTGAGCCCCTGCCTGACGAGTACGCTCCACCAAAGGTTGTACCTGCAGTCCCACACTGGAACGCTCCCCTGTTACCCCCATAGATGAAGCAGCATAAACCCACCCTCGGGAATGCTCAGCGATTAAACGCAAGCGATGCTGCGGAGAGGACGGAGCCGTCAAATACACCCGCTCTAAACCATGAAGATCTGACGCAGCTTCCCATTCAGCGCCTTCTTCGGGAGGTAAATCAGGCGTGATAAGACCAGCTCCACCTGCTGCAGCAAAATCCGCAGCAAAACGTTCCACCCCATACCATTCCACAGGATTCCAGTAAGTCATCGACAAAGTAGCAATCCCGTAAGACGTAAGCTCATCAACAGCATGAAAAAGATCTTCTAAATGCGTACCACGTTCCAAAGCAACAGAAGTCGCATGCTGGATTACAGGACCATCCATAGCCGGATCAGAATAAGGAAAACCCAACTCGATCACATCAAAACCACAATCTGCAAGGACTTTCCCCGCGCAAATTGAAAGATCAACCGTTGGGAAACCCACAGGAATATAGCCAATCAAAGCAGCATCTGCGCGTTCCACGGCAGCATCAATAGCTGTCCCGCTCAATAGCTGTGTTCCCATTAAGCGCCTCTTTCCTCATTGCGACTTTCGTTGCTTTGCTGAGCAGGATCAATTACCCGTTCATCAGCCTGACCCAGGCCAAACCAGGACGAAGCAGTATCCACATCTTTATCACCACGACCAGACAAAGTCACCACAGCAATAGGCTCCTGACCGGCAGACCACGGAGCATCGTGCCTACGTTGCATCGCCCACTGACGTACACCTGCTAAAGCATGAGAAGATTCAATAGCTGGAATAATGCCTTCTGTACGACACAAACGCAAGAAAGCATCCATAGCTGCCTCATCAGTCACCGGAATATACTGCGCACGTCCCGTTGAAGCCAGCCACGCATGTTCAGGCCCAACCCCCGGATAATCTAAACCCGCTGAAATCGAATGAGAAGCCTTTGTTTGCCCATCGCGTTCCTGTAAAACATACGTGCGCGCCCCATGAAGTACACCCACTTCATCAGCCGTAATAGAAGCAGCATGACGACCAGTTTCTACACCATCACCAGCAGCCTCACAACCAAGAAGTTCCACACCTTCATCATCAATAAAAGCAGCAAAACTCCCTATCGCATTAGAGCCACCACCCACACAAGCGCATACCACATCAGGAAGACGACCTGTACATTCCAAGATTTGCGCACGTGCTTCATCACTAATCACACGCTGAATATCACGCACAATTGTCGGGAAAGGATGAGGGCCGGCAGCAGTCCCAAAAATATAGTTCGTATTTTCCACATGAGTAACCCAGTCGCGGAAAGCCTCATTAATCGCATCTTTTAATGTCTGCGATCCCTGCGTCACCGCAACAACCTCTGCACCCAGCATCTGCATTCGAGCCACGTTCAACGCTTGCCTCTGCGTATCCTCACGCCCCATATATATTGTGCAATCCAAACCCAAAAGCGCAGCAGCTGTTGCCGTAGCAACTCCATGCTGACCGGCACCAGTTTCAGCAATCACACGAGTTTTGCCAAGCTCTTTTGTCAACAAAGCTTGACCCAAAACATTATTAATCTTATGAGAACCCGTGTGATTGAGATCTTCACGTTTAATAAAGACTCGGACGCCACCCAAATCCTCAGCAAAACGCGGAATTTCTGTCAATAACGAAGGACGACCCGCATAATCACGTAGCAAAGCATCTAAACGCCCACGAAAAGCAGGATCAGCCCACACTCGCCTCCACGCGGCTTCGATTTCTTCTAGCGGCCCCATTAATGACTCGGCAACAAAACGACCGCCGAAACGACCAAAATAAGGATTCAATGCCATACTCATTTCAGGTTCTCCTGTCGCGCAGCACGAATCCGTGCTTTCCTATCCGCACGTAACGCAGGATGTTGTCCCGCGCTCACCATATCAGCGACACTTTCCAAAGGATTACCGGACTTAACAAGTGCTTCACCAACAAGCACCGCATCAGCACCCACATTCGCGTACTCTAAAAGATCTTTCGTCCCGCGAACACCCGATTCAGCCACCGCAATCACATCCTGAGGAATCACATCAATGACCTGTTCAACAGTGTCACGATCAACCTCTAAAGTCTTTAAATTACGCGCATTCACACCAATAACACGCGCCCCTGCATCTAAAGCACGTAAAGCCTCTAAACGTGAATGAGTTTCTACCAGAGCAACCATTCCAAGCGAATGTACACGATCCAGCAAAGACACCAACGCGGGCTGTTCAAGGGCAGCGACAATGAGAAGGACAATATCAGCCCCATGCGCACGTGCTTCATGCACTTGATACGGGGTCACAATAAAGTCTTTTCGTAAAATAGGAATATCCACTCGGGCACGTACCGCGTCCAGATCTGCTAAAGACCCACGAAAACGCCGTTGCTCTGTTAACACAGAAATGGCAGTAGCCCCACCTTGTTCATACAACGCTGCAAGAGCAGCAGGATCAGGAATATCAGCTAACTCGCCTTTGGACGGTGAGGAACGTTTCACCTCTGCAATCAAAGAAACAGCACCCGGACGAGCGTGGAAAGCCGCCAAAGCATCACGCGCATCCGGCGCACGCTGAGCACGTTCCTTAATAACGTCCATAGGGACACGAGACTCGCGTTCTTTCAGATCTTCCAAAACTCCAACGATGATGTCATCAAGAACAGTCATTGCTGAGCCTCCTCTCGTGGCCTCGTGTGCATGGTATCGCTGCGTTCTGACTTCTTTCAGTGACGACCGTCATCTGAGCGTCCAACATTTTCATATGACACAGGATGCATACGTGAAGCAGTCATCACAGCACTCACAGCAGCCGCAGCCTTATTCCGTGTTTCCTGATACTCCGTTTCAGGAACAGAATCTGCCACAATACCGGCACCTGCCTGTACGGAAGCAACTCCCTGATAAAGATGAGCAGTCCGAATTGCAATCGCAAGATCAGCTTCCCCACTTAAATCAAAGTAGCCCACCACTCCCCCATAGACACCGCGAGCAGCCGGTTCCAGCATGTCAATCAAACGTATCGCACGTGGTTTAGGCGCACCTGATAAAGTCCCCGCAGGAAAAGTAGCCACCAAAGCATCCAAAGCATCCACATCCGAGCGCAAACACCCTGTGACAGTTGAGGAAATATGTTGAATATGCGAAAAACGTTTAATTTCCATCAACGTTTCAACTTCAACTGTCGCAGGATCACACACCTTAGATAAGTCATTACGCGCTAAGTCCACAAGCATGACATGTTCTGAAAGTTCTTTCGGATCATGTAAAAGTTCTTCTGCTAACTTCTGATCTTCACTAAAAGTAGCCCCACGAGGACGAGAACCAGCAATCGGATAAGTCCACACACGCCCTTTGCGAGTTTTCATCAGAGTTTCCGGTGAAGACCCCACAACTTCAAAAGAATCACCGCGCCCATCCGGTAAACGAAGATAATACATATACGGCGACGGATTCACCGTGCGTAAAACCCTGTACACATTCACACCATCAACATCAGTGTGTACATCTGCTCGCTGAGACAAAACAAGCTGGAATACTTCACCTTCACGAATCGCTTCTTTTGCTGCAATCACTGTTGATTCAAAATCCACCTGACTTGTGCGATGTGCCACCACTGGGATATTTTCTTCATTCCCATTCACAGGTAAAGCAAAAACAGCTGGTGTTAAAGGAGTAGTCAGGTCACGACACATCGTATCGAGACGTTCCACAGCCTGCGTATAAGCTTCATCTGCTCCCTCATCAGAACCGTTCAAATTCCACGCATTTGCGATAAGCCATACAGAACCATCATGATGATCCAGAGCAACAACCTCCGTTGCAAGACACAGTACTGCGTCAGGAACTTGCCGCTCACAAGGAGCAACAGGAACTAATGTCGGTTCCCACTCGGGAATAATTCCCCATCCAAGAGCACCAACTAATGCTCCAGTGAGAGGCGGCAAACCCGGTATCTGTTCAGCTTTTAAGGTGCGTAAAGCTGAATGAACAACCTCAAGAAAAGTCCCTTCAGGCACAGCGCCCGCTGGCACAGTCCCCGTCCAGCGAGCACGCCCACCCTCAGCAATAATGGACGATCCACTACCGGCACCAATAAAAGACCAGCGTCCCCACGCGCCATCATGTTCAGCAGATTCAAGGATAAAAGTTCCCTCACGGTGAGCAGCGAGCTGACGATAAACCCCGACAGCACTTAACTCATCCGCAAGGAAACGACGTACCACAGGAATCACGCGTCGCTGCGTTGCAAGCTCGTGAAATTCCTCGCGGGAAGGCCATGTTTGTCCCCACTGTACAGTCACTGACTCATGATTTTTCTGGCTCATCTGTTCTCCCGTGAAATACATTGCAAGGGTCCACCCTCATCAAAACATGACGTTTTTCCTGTATGGCAGGCTGCTCCTACCTGATCGACAGCAATCAAAAGAGCATCACCATCACAATCAATCTCAACAGATTTCACCCATTGATAATGACCTGATGTATCACCTTTACGCCAATACTCCTGGCGGGAGCGTGACCAAAACGTGACCCTGCCCTCGGTTAATGTACGAGAGAGAGCCTCGTCATCCATCCACCCCAGCATCAAAACTTTTTTCGTATCGTCATGCTGAATAATCGCAGCAACAAGACCATCTTCATTTCGTTTGAGGCGAGAAGCCACACTTGCATCTAAAGTCACGGTCCTATCCTGTCACTTCGCAGCGTCTATGGGGCAATGTGTCCGCACGATCTGGCGCAGGTCCCCTCGGTCAAAGACACGTAAAAGAAAATCTTATGTGATACGCGCCTACAACCAATCGGGAATAACACCCCACAGAAGATAGGATAACAGTGCAGAACCTATAAGCCACGGTCCCATAGGAATCCGCGTATCCGTTCCCGCTTGACCTGTGACTATATGAGTGAGAGCCGCCAAGCCTGCTGCAACAAAGGACAAAATTAAGGCTGTTAAAGCTGCTTGTATTCCAAGGATACCCAGCATCGCACCCAAAACTGGAGCAAGTTTCACATCACCTTTACCCATACCATGAGGAATACGGGAAGCACACCACAATGGCACCAACCACAAAAGTGCTCCTGTCATCACTTTCCCCAGTAAAACAAATGGTTGAGCCGCAGTGAGGCCAGCTAAAAAAATACCTGAGATCACACCACATGCCATCACTGCGGTGTAGGTATCAGGGAGCTGATGAGTTCGAGCATCAACAACTGATGACACGACCCCCACCATGGCGACTGCAACCAAAGCAGGCGAAGCAGGTCTTTGCTCAGCGGCAACCACCATCACAGCACCAATGATTGCACACATCCACCAAAGAGGAATTCGTCGGAGAGGTGTTAAAAGCGAAGCAATAAAATAACGACGTTGCACTTTCCAGCCTTTGAACCACATCCATGCGGCAATCAGCACCCACGTCATAAAACCCGACACAAGCGGAGTCTCCACGTGGGAAGCAATGAAATCACGAATGTCATTCAGCATGTGTGGCTGCTTCTCGGTGACGTTCAAGAGCGTGGCGCATCACTTCATAGTGAACGTCATAGCCAGTCATTAGGCGTACTTGCTGAATCGCTTGGAATATCAGCATATCCAGACCATGAGCAATCAGGCCACCCCCATGCCGCCATGCAGCCACAAGATCAGTTGTCATTGGCGCGTACACCACATCTAAAAGTATGCGCCCATGCGTGTCTGCCAGATGAGGAGCTAATGAATCGCATACATGCGCGGGGACAGTTGATACAACGATATCGGCCATTGAAAGGGCTCGAATCACCTGAAGATCATCATTCCATAAGATCTGATGAATAGTGATACCTAAACGTGAAGCGGCAACAACTACAGAATTGGGGCCTGCAAAACGCCGCGCCACCACATAAATATCGCGTATTCCCATAGTGCCCACTGCCGCTAAAGCAGAACATGCTGTTGCACCAGAGCCTAAAATAACTGCTGTTCGAGGATGCGTTCCCACTGGGATCACGCTGTGCAATGCTCTTTCAATACCAAAAACATCTGTATTAAAACCGGTCAAAACACCGCCTGAAGGAATCAGCGTATTCACAGAACCAACGGCCTGAGCAAGCGGATCAATGACATCCAAGAATGGAATAATCGCCTGCTTACACGGCATTGTCACAGACAATCCACGGCAGTGTTCATCTAATCCAGTAATCAGCGAAGCAAGCCCCTGAGCATCACATTCGATACGCCGGTAGTCCCATCCTTGTGAGCCGATAGGAGTATGTTCCCAAGCAGCACGATGAAGCACCGGCGACAAACTGTGCTCAATAGGCGAGCCAATAACAGCAGCCCACGGCATCAGCATTTACCGCGGTGTGTACGGCAGTATTCTTTGAATATATCGACGTTTTGATTCTGTTCAGCCAAGGTTTCAGCAAAAAGCGTTTCCCCGGTTTCAAGATTCACAGTCGTAAAGTAAAGCCAGTTACCTGCAGCCGGTGACAAAACAGCTTTTATCGTTGTTAATGATGGTTGGGAAATTGGAGTCGGAGGCAATCCTGCATGCAAATACGTATTGTACGGATTGTCATTATTGAGGTCCTCAGAGGTGGGAACACCACCGGTCTTTCCGACACCGTACAGCACAGTTGAATCCATCTGCAGTCTCCCGCGAGTTTCGGCTTCTGGATTATTCAGGCGGTTTTCAATCACACGTGCCACTTTTGACATGTATTCTTTTAGATTCACTTCTCTTTCAAGAATAGATGCCTTGATAAGAACAGTTTCTCTGTCAGCAGGCGGGACAGATAAAGAATCTAGCTGTGTAATGGTTGCAGAAATCATCTTTGCGAAAATCGTGGCAGGAGTATCACTTGTTGCCAGCTCATATGCTCCTGGTGCTAACCATCCTTCAACATTTCCTTTTGCTTCAACAGGCAAGCCCAAAGCGGCTGTATCTTGTAAAGCTGCATTTACTTCCTCAACGGAGAATTTACTCACTGAAGTAAAACGATCAACAATTTGTTTCAGAGTTTCACCAGAATTTACAGTCACTGTGTTATCTGTACGATTCGCACTATCTAATAAGTCAGCAACCGCTTGAGAAGCATTCATCTTTTGCTTCAATGTGTAAGTTCCCGGCCTAATAGAAGACGCTGCTTTATTTGATTCCCATGCCCGAATAAAAGCAGCAAGAGATTTCACCACATCGGCTTGGACGAGTTTATTTCCGATATCTGTACCTGTTTCACCGGATTCAACGACAACTTCGACGCTTCCCGTTCCTGGACCAGGGTAATCATCAGCAACTGTTAATTTTTGGGCATCGTTTGTAAGCGCATACCACGCATAGTTCAAAGCCACACCGATAAGAGCTAAAACACATACAAGCACAATGAAAGACCTGATACGACGATTACGGCGACGCCTACGTGCCCGACGGCGTTCATGTTCAAGACGACGAGAACGCATACCTGTCGTTTCAATACTCACAGGAGGAGCGCTCATAGGAGTAGGCACAGAAGATTCAGAGGTATATCCTCGTTCTGCTGGACTCATATCTCGACGAGAACGCATTGGCGGCCTACGTAAAGGTTCGTTATCAGTCACGGGGTTCCTTTTCCCTTCTGTTCGGGACTTTCAAGTACGTCACCGGGTGGATTTCCACTCATACGTTCTATTTCAAGTGCGTGTTCAAGAATAATTTGTGCCGCAACTTGATCGACTATTTCACGGTGGCTACGTTCACAACGACCAGCCGCACGTAAACGCTGATGAGCCTGATGTGATGTGAGACGTTCATCAACAAAAGCAACACGAATATGAGGGAGACTTTTTTTAATGCGCCGCGCGTAACGGCGTGCACCTTTAGCTGAAATCCCTTCACCACCTGCTAAATGCCGAGGAAGTCCCACAATAATTTCCATAACATCGTATTCTTCAACGAGGGAAATCAGGCGCTCAAATTCACTTCCATCATCAACTCTATGCAATGTTTCCAGAGGAAAAGTCATGATAGCTTCAGGGTCTGTGCGGGCCAGCCCAATACGGACTGTCCCCACATCAACCCCTAGACGTGTTCCTCGTCGAAAAGCCACTACGCTAACAACTCCGCTTCCACAGCTGATAACGCAGTATCAATAGCGGAGATATCCTGTCCCCCACCTTGAGCGATATCATCACGACCACCGCCGCCGCCGCCAAGAATCTTAGAAGCAAGGCGCACAAGCGAACCAGCTTTCAGTGCACGATCACGGGCAAGCGTATTTGTCACTGCAATCACAGATGGTTTGCCCGACACAATACCAATAAGAATCACAACAGCTGCACGCTGTTCCCCTAAACGGTCACGTACGTCTAGCGCCAGACTACGTAACACATCAGCCGAAGGCATTTCACCAACGGTCGCTCGAACAAAATTCACCTGCCCTAAAGAAACCGCGCTCGCTGCCAATTCAGCACCCCGAGCTAAAGCCTGTGCGGTGCGTACACGATCCAGTTCTTTTTCTGCCTCACGCAGTTTCGCAACCAAAGATTCCACACGAGCCGGTAAATCTTCAGCTTTCCCACCTAAAATGCTGCTGATCTGGGAAACTAAGGCATGTTCTTTCGCTTGGTACTTATATGCGCCATCAGCAACTAAAGCATCAATACGACGCACACCTGAACCGATGGAACCTTCACCTACCACGGCAACACGGCCAATAAGACCGGTGGCAGACACGTGCGTACCTGCACATAATTCCTTTGACCAGTCACCGCCGATAGAAACCACACGAACATGAGAACCGTATTTTTCACCAAATAATGCCATCGCACCCATAGCACGCGCCTGTTCAATAGGCATGACTTCATCTGTCACCAGCATATTTTCAGTAAGTTTTTCATTAAGTAAGGACTCAATATCCGACATCTGTGAAGACGTCAGTGCGGCAGAATGACGGAAGTCAAAACGCAAGCGTGAGGGTGAATTTTCTGAACCTGCCTGATTCGCATCTGCAGAAACTACCTCATGCAATGCCTTGTGCACCATATGTGTCGCAGTATGCGCCCGAGCAATAGCCATACGACGTTCAGTATCAATTTCAGCCCACGCATTCATCCCCTGCACCACAGTTCCCTCGGTGACAGTACCACGGTGAACTGATAAGCCTTTGAGGGGGGCTTGTACATCATGCACTTCAATGACCGCGCCGTTTTCTAAGCGAATTGTCCCTTGGTCGGCAAGCTGACCACCCATTTCTGCCCAGAAAGGTGTGCGATCCAAAACTATTTCAACTTCTGCCGGTGCTTCCACAGCAGATGTCGGCACTCCCTCAACAAGAACAGCTTCCACACGCGCTGACGCGGCTGTTTCCGTGTAGCCAAGGAACTGCGATCCGCCGCCCATAGCTTTTTCAATATCATGGAACACTCGCACATCTGTGTGACCACTCTTTTTAGCGCGAGCATCAGCACGAGCACGTTCTTTCTGTTCCTGCATGAGGCTACGGAAACCCTCTTCATCAACGCTGAGCCCTTGCTCCGCAGCCATTTCAAGAGTCAAGTCAATGGGGAAACCGTATGTATCATGCAAAGAGAAAGCGCTATCGCCTGACAGTACAGTTGAGCCAGCAGCTTTCGCTTGACTCACAGCCGTATCAAGGATCGTTGTTCCTGCGCTTAAAGTCCGGCGGAAAGCATCTTCTTCAGCGTATGCTACATCTTGAATTGTCTGCCATTGTGTTTCCAGTTCAGGATACGAGGCTTTCATTGCTTCTTTTGAAGCTGTCAGCAGGGTCGGCAAAGTTGCTTCATCTATGCCAAGCAGACGCATAGACCGTACCGCACGACGAATAAGACGACGCAGAACATAGCCACGCCCATCATTACCTGGACGCACACCATCACTAATCAGCATTAAAGCGGAACGCACATGGTCAGCAACTACACGCATCCGTACATCATCTTCGTATGCGGCGCCAGCTTGTGGGCCAGCAGCTCCACGCCCGTAGGTTTTCCCTGTCATTTCTTGCGCCGCCACAATCACGGGGAAAACTTCATCAATTTCGTACATATTCGGTTTGTCTTGAAGAACAAAAGACAAACGTTCCAAACCTGCACCTGTATCGATTGCTTTCGATTCCAGTTCACCCAGCAACGGGTAGTCTTTACCTTGGCCTTCACCACGTAAGAACTGATCGAATACGAGGTTCCACACTTCAAGGTAACGGTCGCCACCTGGGTCAACGGTTCCACCAACGGCCTCTGGACCATAAGCAGGACCACGATCGTAGTGCCATTCTGCGCATGGACCAGCAGGACCAGGCTGTCCTGTATCCCAGAAGATATCATGACGAGGGAGGCGCACAATATGGTGCGGATCCATACCGATCACGCGGGTAAGGTGATCGTAGGACACGTCATCTTGGTCCCAGATCGTTACCCAAAAACGATCCCCGTCAAGTCCGTAGCGCCCCTCATCCACACTGCCAGTTAAAAGCTCCCACGCGAAATCAATGGCACCTTCTTTGAAATAATCGCCGAAAGAAAAATTGCCATTCATCTGGAAGAACGTGCCGTGGCGCGTAGTTTTACCTACGTTATCAATGTCATTCGTGCGAATACATTTTTGAACAGAGGCAGCCCGCGGCCATGGCGCTGGCTCAGTTCCCACAATGTAGGGAATAAAAGGCACCATACCGGCAATTGTGAAAAGAATTGACGGGTCAGGCGAAATCAACGGAACCGACGGAGCAATGTGATGATCTTTGGAAGCAAAGTAGTCCAGCCAGCGGCTGCGAATTTCAGAGGTGCGCATAAGTCCTCATCGTAGTTGGATAAAAGGCCTGTGAATAGGTGAAAGGGCCTGTGTAAGGAAAACTGTAAGGACGAAACCCCGGAAGCCATAGACTCCCGGGGCTACACGTGATATGTCAGCGTGAGTAGTGTTCGACGACCATCTGCACATCACAGGTGACCGGAACTTCAGCACGCTTGGGACGGCGAACGAGAACTGCTTTGAGGCGTTCAAGTTCCACATTCAGATATTCAGGAACAGCAGGCAAAACATCACGGTGGATACCTTGAGCAGCAATCTCAAAAGGAACCGTGGTTTGTGACTTCGGCTTTACCTGAATGACCTGACCTGGCTTTACGCGGAAAGAAGGACGGTCAACGATCTTGCCATCAACAAGGATGTGACGGTGAACAACGACCTGACGAGCTTGCTGAATGGTGCGTGCAAAGCCAGAGCGCAATACCAGTGCATCCAAACGCATTTCAAGCAGCTCAACAAGGTTTTCACCGGTCAGACCAGTGGTACGACGTGCTTCTTCGAAAAGATGACGCATCTGAGCTTCACGAATACCATACTGAGCGCGCAGACGCTGCTTTTCCTTCAGACGAACCGCGTAATCGGATTCTTGACGACGGCGGCTACGACCATGTTCACCGGGACCGTAGGGACGCTTTTCAAAATAGCGAACGGCCTTCGGAGTAAGAGCAATACCCAGAGCGCGGGATTCACGCACTTGCTTGCGAGAACGCTGATTAGCCATAGTAATGGCACCTTTCCTGTTCCTTATGTCATGTCAGCAGCCTTGTGCCACTGGCACGGAGCCAACTCCCAGATTTCTCTTTCGGCTACGGCCCCAGGGAAGGCAACACACATAGCGACACTATGTACATTGCAACCCGAGTAGTCTAACGCATATCAAGTAAGTCTCTCAGCATCTGCACACGCTTAGTGAGCATTGCCTCATTACCATTTGCTGTAGGTTCGTAATACCTGCGCCCTAAGAGGTCATCAGGTAAATACTGTTGTGCCGCCACGTGATGAGGAGCATCATGCGCATACACGTATTCTTGACCATGACCCAATTGACGGGCACCACTGTAATGGGCATCACGTAAATGTAAAGGAACTGGACCGCCTTTTCCTTCACGAATATCTGCGAGCGCACGATCAATCGCTTGGTAGGCGGCATTTGATTTAGGTGCAGTAGCAACAGCAATAACTGCCTCAGAAAGTAAAATCCGAGCCTCCGGCATACCGATCATAGCGACCGCTTGAGCCGCAGCAACAGTCAGCGATAAAACCTCGGGAGCCGCCATCCCCACATCCTCTGCCGCACAAATCATCACGCGTCGAGCAATAAAACGCGGATCCTCCCCTGCTTCAATCATCCGCGCTAAATAATGTACAGCCGCATCCACATCAGAACCACGCATTGATTTAATAAAAGCCGATGCCACATCGTAGTGCTGGTCTTTATCCCACCGTACAAGCGCATGATTAGCTGCAGCTTCCACATGTTCCACATCAACTGTTGTTGCATCCATTTCACTGGCAGCAGCGACAGCAGCTTCCAACAAAGTCAGCGATTTACGCCCATCAGCTCCTGAAAGACGAATAAGTGCTTCACGTGCCATTTCAGTTAAAGACCATTTTCCTTGCAAACCACGCTCATCAACTAAAGCACGTTCTAAAAGCACTTCAATATCATGCGCACCTAAAGGGTGGAGTGTGAGCAATAAAGAACGTGAAAGCAAAGGTGAAATAACGGAAAATGAGGGGTTTTCCGTTGTAGCTGCGATGAGTGTTATCCACCTGTTTTCTACCGACGGCAGTAAAGCATCCTGTTGTGACTTAGAGAAACGATGTACTTCATCAACGAAAAGGACAGTTTCTTGTCCTGTCGCGGCGATACGACGTTTCGCCGCAGCAACTACGTCGCGTATATCTTTAACCCCTGCACTGACTGCCGACAGCTCCACAAAGAAACGTTGCCCTGCACGGGCCACCAAATAGGCAAGCGTTGTTTTTCCTGTCCCTGGAGGACCCCACAAAATCACGGATGAAAGCGCTGCACTACTTGTTCCTTGAGGTTGTAAAAGGCGACGTAAAGGTGCTCCTTGTTCCAAAAGATGCTGTTGCCCCTCAACTTCATCTACTGTCCGTGGCCGCATACGCACCGCTAAGGGAGCCTGCGAAGAAAAAGCAGGAATACCAGATTCATTTACTCCCTGGCTTTCAAAAAGATCCACTTAATCTCCTACTCGCGCTGTACTCACAAACTATTTCCATCTATCAATGGAACATCCCCATGCCACTTCACCATATATTGCTTGATGCTATTTATGCAGTATCTACGTTATCTGCGTTGCAGACCTTTAATAATGTGTCACCACTGAAGTATCGTCATCGCTCCATCAGTAAAGCTATTTCGCATGTTTTTCTAACACATTCACGCAACCATGTGAGGCTCCTGGATCTGAACACCCACATCAGACGCTACTTTTCGACCAAGATTTTCGTTACGTGAATTTACAATAATGTCGTAGATTTCATCACTGAGTATTCTCCCGAGGGGGAACATGCTCTATCAGGTGAAATTCCTCCCCTACGGGCGCAGCGAGTACGTAAAACACCTCATATGCAAGAAAGATACTTCCCTCCCACACCTGATTCCTTTTTACGAAAATAAAGAAATATCTCCCGCACCAACACGGACAATTTCAACGCTCCCCGAAGTAAAATCCACCACTGTTGTCGGCTCGCTACTTCCGACAGGCGCAGAAATCACAAGATCCACCTGATGCCCAATACGATCTTCCACCTCATAGCCATCACACAGCGGCTCTGTTTCTTCAGGCATAATGAGGGTTGAGCTTACCAGTGGCGCCCCATATGCGCGAAGAATTTCTTGCGTAATCACATGCTCAGGTAAACGTATCCCGACTGTGTGTTTCTTTTTATTGAGGGTCATACGAGGAACTTCTTTAGTGCCACGAACAATAAAAGTATATGGTCCTGGTGTTAATGCCTTAATTGTTCGAAATTCAGAATTATCAAGGATGACAAGTTCACCAATCTGAGCAAATGAATGACACAAAAGTGAAAAATTATGTTTATCGTCAAGACGACGAATCTGACGAATCAGATCCATACCGCTTTTATTTCCCAAAGCACAGGCAATCGCATATCCCGAATCTGTGGGTAAAGCGATTGTCCCAGAATTTTTGAGTATTTCCACGGTTTGAGAGATAAAACGAGTCTGAGGATTTACTGGATGCATCTCAACGTACGACATATATCCAGTGTGCCTCAGCTCTCTTCGTTTTGTCTGTTTTTCGCATACACATATCTGTTTCAGCTATCAATAAGGGCGTTCAAAAACACCTTCACTGGCGCGTCAGCAATCGCATCCACGAAGGACTTGAGGGCATGACCCCGATCCACTGTCGAAATCACGCCCTCACAGCCTAAAACACAGATATGAGTAACAGCGTCCACATTCTAAGGGAACGCCTAGAACCGTGAAACCCTCCCATATTCATCTGTTACGGCTACGTGATGCCGGGCAGATGAAAAATGTGTCTGTCATATATCTGCACCGTTACTCGGCAGATTCGTTAGGTGAGTTTTCCTGATTCTTTTCGCTTTCCTCACCGCGTTTCTTTGGTTTTGCATCCACACCTGCTTCTTTACGCTGTTGAGGCGTAATAGGGGCCGGTGCCTCTGTCAATGGGTCATAGCCACCACCAGACTTGGGGAATGCGATCACATCACGAATTGAATCTGACTTTGTCAGCAAGGAAACAATACGATCCCAACCAAAAGCAATGCCACCATGAGGCGGTGCGCCATACTTGAAAGCATTCAAAAGGAAGCCGAATTGTTCTTGCGCTTCCTCAGTTCCAATACCCATCACATCAAAGACACGTTCTTGCACATCACGACGATGGATACGGATAGAACCGCCACCAATTTCATTGCCATTACACACAATGTCGTAAGCGTAAGCCAAGGCATTACCGGGGTCTTGATCGAAAGTATCCAACCATTCAGGTTTCGGTGATGTGAAAGCATGGTGTACTGCTGTCCATGCAGAGTGTCCCAAGGCAACATCACCTTCGGCTTCAGCATCACCTGTGGGCTTAAAGAGCGGTGCATCAACAACCCATGTGAAAGCCCAAGCATCCGGGTCAATCAGGTGGCATCGCTTACCGATTTCAAGTCGAGCAGCACCTAAAAGTTCCCGTGCAGGTGTAGGTGCTCCCGCAGCAAAGAAAATACAGTCTCCTGGCTGCGCGCCTGTCGCAGCTGCCAGACCTTCACGTTCGTTTTCTGTAATGTTCTTCGCAACAGGACCACCAAGAGTACCATCTTCGGCCACAGTGACATATGCCAGTCCTTTAGCGCCACGAGCTTTCGCCCATTCCTGCCACTTATCGAAAGTACGACGAGGCTGCGAGCCGCCTCCTGGCATGACAACTGCACCGACATATGGGGCTTGGAATACACGGAAAGACGTGTCGCGGAAATACTCGGTCAGTTCTACAAGCTCATAACCAAAACGCAAATCAGGTTTATCTGAGCCATATTTTTCCATAGCCTCTGCGTAGGTTATACGCGGCAATGGTGTCGGTAAATCATAACCAATCAGTGCCCACACATTCTTCAGGACATCTTCAGCAACAGCAATGACATCATCTTGGTCAACGAAACTCATTTCAATGTCTAGCTGGGTAAATTCCGGCTGACGATCTGCACGAAAATCCTCATCACGATAACAACGGGCGATTTGGAAGTAGCGTTCCATACCGGCCACCATCAGCATTTGTTTGAACAACTGCGGGGACTGCGGCAAAGCGTACCAAGAACCTGGAGATAGTCGCGCAGGAACAATAAAGTCACGAGCACCTTCAGGAGTAGAACGAGTCAGTGTAGGAGTCTCAATTTCAATAAATTTATGCTCATAAAGAGTATCTCGGGCAGCTCGTGATACCTGTGAACGTAAACGTATGGCACGCTGCGCGCTTTCACGGCGCAAATCAAGATAGCGGTAACGTAAACGTGTTTCTTCACCAACATTCGTATCTTCTGCATGTGCAGAAATTTGGAAAGGTAACGGTGCGCATGTATTGAGGATTTCAATGTCATCACCCATGATTTCAATGGCACCCGTTGAGATTTTTGTATTCTCATTTCCCTCAGGACGGGCCATTACTTCGC
The DNA here is from genome assembly GCF_021083645.1 of Schaalia sp. lx-260. GTDB lineage: Bacteria > Actinomycetota > Actinomycetes > Actinomycetales > Actinomycetaceae > Pauljensenia. The sequence goes on from NZ_JAJNRQ010000005.1 coordinate 49,144, forward strand.
CAGTTACTTTCAGAACAAATTCTGTACGCAATTCGTGTGCAACTGACTCATCACGAACAACAACTTGAACAATACCTGATGCATCACGCAAATCAACGAAAGCAACTCCTCCGTGATCGCGACGACGATCAACCCAACCAGTAAGGGTGACGGTCTGTCCAACAGATTCCAGTCCAAGTGAACCGATCTCATGTGTACGTAGCACAGTTTTTCCTTTCTTCATTACCATCCGCGAGACAGGCGGCGGCAGCACATATATTACGTTGCTTCAGGCTCATATCGCTAGGAGGACAGTATCTATGAACTTTCACATGCGCCTATCCTCTACTTTGCCTGCACGTATCTTCCATTTTTTGTGCACAGCATCAAGGAAATCTTTTTACCCGTCCGCCTTCACATGAGGATCTTTTTCACGTTTCTCAGCAGAATATGCATTTTTTTACAGTAAATGAAACAATCAACTCATGCCTTTTTCTTCACATGATGATTCAGCGCGCCCATTAAACCCTCGGCACAATGACTCCTCACAAACAGAAAACAGGCAAAAAAACCTCAAAAATACAGAAATACATACTTCTGAGCATCAAACACAGAAAGTTGCATGGAATCGCCTAGAAATCATGCTGCTCGTTGGCTCTGTCATCCTCATTACTTTGAATGCTTTCGAAGCATTAGCAACAACCACCGCTATGCCAACAGTTGTTCAAGAGCTTGGAGCACACACATGGTTTTCTGTTGCGACAGGTTCTGCTTTAGCTGCGCAGCTGTCAGCAACTGTCCTCGCCGGCGCGCTGAGTGACTCTCGTGGTCCTCGTTTTGTTCTCATACTCGGTATGGGCTTATTCGTCCTCGGTCTTACCTTATGCGCATTATCTGGGCATATTCTGCTTTTTGTCATCGGGCGGATTATTCAGGGCTGCGGTGGAGGTTTCGTTATTGTCCCCCTTTACGTCCTTATCGGCGCTCTCGTTCAGGACGTGCATCGACCTACCGTATTTGCAGGTTTTTCCTTAGCTTGGGTTTTACCTTCCCTTATCGGGCCAGGAATTGCCGGATGGGTAACAGGACATATCGGATGGCGGCCTGTATTTGGCGCAGTTCCTTTCTTGTGTTTGCTCGCTCTTTTTCCTCTTATTCAGGTTCTTCGTCACCTGAACACAGGTGAAAAACAGAAAAACCCTCTGCTTTTTTCTCTCACCCTCATGTCTTGTGGATGCGGGATAGGTGTTCTCGCCTTACAACTTTCGGGGGCCACCTCTGGTTTACTTTCTTACTTGCTTACCGTATTCGGTTTAGCGCTCACAATCGGTGTTCTCCCTCGTTTGCTTCCCCGCGGCACATGTCGCGCACGCTCAGGACTTCCTTCTTTAATTTTGACCCGTCTGCTCGCTATGGGAGCTGAAATGGGGGCAACAGCTTTCCTGCCGCTCTTGCTCCAGCATGTTCACGCTTGGTCAGCTGATGCCGCTTCCATCGCTGTTACTATTGGCGCAGTCTCCTGGGCAGCAGGATCCACCATTCAGTCACGTATCCGAAACCCGCGTTGGCGTGCTCGTTTACCTTTCGTCGGTACTCTTTTACTCAGTATCGGAGTTATCCCTTTCCTTGTTTTAGCGTGGCCAGGCGCTCCAATCTGGCCAGCGCTAGTGAGTTGGCTTTTTGCAGGGGCAGGTGTTGGCCTGATGCATTCAACTATTTCTGTCCTTGCTCTTGCTGTCACTCCACCTGAAAAACACGGAAAAGTCTCATCATGGCTTCAAGTTGCTGATTCTGCTGGCGCAGCCGTTTTCATGGCAATTGCGTCATTAATTCTGGCACTATGGGGCACCCATATTCCCGTAGGTGGACCTGAGTATTTACCGGCATGCGTTTTACTGTTCGTTGTCAGTGTCAGTGCCACATGCGTAGCGTACCGTTTCCGAGCAGATACCGTTTCTGCTCTCCACCGCGCATAGCGGCGTATCCCTACCCTCACCCTCAACACGAAAGTGCCGCATAGCGCTGATACGCGAAGCGACACTTCCGTTCCCATCCTCACAAAGGCGAGAGATGATTTTTAAGGTAGAGAGGTATATCTGTCAGCGTGAACGACCGCGCGAAGAACCAAAACGACGATCTCCACGAGATGAATACTTCTCGCCCGCTAAGCGATCACGCCGCTCAGACCTGTCGTAGCGCCCATCACGCCGATCAAAATTGGATCCTTTTTCACCACGGTACCCACGCTCAGACCTATCATGGCGACCACGCTCTGAGTACTCTCGACTTTCACCGCGGCGCCCACGTTCGCCTCGTGAAGAATGACGTTCTGTATCAAAATGACGAGCAGATTGCGGACCTTCATCCTCACGGATACGTAAAGCACGACCTGACACACGGGCTTTTGCGATTCGCCCCAAGGCGGATGATGAAACGTCGCCAGCAATCTCAACCAAAGAGAAAGTCGGGTAGATTTCAATGTTACCGATATCGGAACCTGCTAAACCGCCTTCACCTGTAATAGCACCCACAATAGCGCCTGGTTTTACGCGGTCTTTTTTGCCTACTTCTACACGGTAGCGTCGCCCTGTCCCAGATAGCGCACGAGCGCCACCGCGACGGCGTGCTCCATCTTTACCACCTTTAAGGGGACGATCTTTATCGCGTCCCACTTCAAAAACAGCTCCAACAAATTCGCCGGCCTCATCTACTTCTTCTTCACGGCGAATACGACCATCACCGCGACGGTCTTTACGCACACGAGGTTCTGGCCCTTCATCGCCTACTGCTTGAGCTAACAAAACAGCTGCAATATCAGAGACATCCAATTCAGTAGCGTCATGTATTTCATTCAGTAAGGAGTAGTACAAATCTAAACGTCCACGTTCAATACGTGTATTCACGGTATCGAGGATACGGCGGGCACGAAATTCTGATACAGCCACTGGCGAAGGTATCTGCACTTCTTGCATCGGGGTCCCTGTTAGCCGTTCAATACGACGCAAACGCCCGTGCTCACGCGGAGTAAAAAATGTCAGGGAACGACCTTCACGCCCTGCTCGACCTGTACGACCAATACGGTGCACATAGGCCTCAGGTTCACGTGGCACATCAAAGTTCACCACGAGTCCGATACGTTCCACATCGAGGCCACGTGCAGCAACATCGGTGGCAACAAGAACGTCAAGGGAACCATTTTTTAATCGTTCAACCATGCGTTCACGCTCAGTTTGCGCTACATCGCCGCTAATCCCTGCTGCACGGAAACCGCGTCCAGAAAGCTCTAAAGAGATTTCTTCTACGTCCATACGAGTACGCACAAATACAATGGCAGCATCGGCGTCTTCATGAGCCATATTCTGTGTGCGGGTCGCAAGAACACGAGCCAATGCGCCGATCTTATGTTTGTAGGGAACGACCGCGTAGGTCTGTTCAATGGTGTCCACTGTGGATGATTCTTCTGACACAGCGATACGCAAAGGATTATTGAGGTGCGTCTGTGCGACTCGCTCAATAGCTGCGGGCATTGTGGCGGAAAATAAGGCTGTTAATCGTTCGTCGGGAACAGATTCCGCGATGGTTTCTACATCTTCTGCAAAACCCATGCGCAGCATTTCATCAGCTTCGTCAAGCACGAGCATACGAACGAAAGATAGGTCTAAAGCACCTTTTTCAATCAGATCAATGACACGTCCCGGAGTGCCCACAACAACTTGCGCACCGCGTTTTAATGCGCCAATTTGTGGCCCATAAGCAGATCCGCCGTACACGGGAACAATATCTAAACCACGTGTCATTGAAGCAAAGGATTCAATGGCTTGCGCTGATTGCATGGCAAGTTCACGTGTCGGCGCAAGGACAAGTGCTTGAACAGCTTTCTCATCAGCGTCTACTACTGAAAGTAAAGGCAAACCGAAGGCAGCAGTTTTTCCCGTACCGGTTTGCGCGATTCCAACAACATCGCGCATACGCATAAGGGCTGGAATAGCTTCAGCCTGGATTGGTGTCGGGGTCACATATCCCATACGTGTAATTGCTGAAAGGAGTTCATCCGGTAATCCGAGATCAGCAAAAGCAGGGCCTGCTTGATTTTGTGTTTCATCTTCTGTGAGGTCGTTTTCGTCCTCATCTTCATCGAAAAGTTCTTCATCAATGACTGTATCGTCATTTTCATACTCGTGGAATTCAGTATTTTCGAGGTGTTCCTCGTCAGCGGATTCCATCATTTCATCCATATCGACAGTATTTTTTTCGTCGAATAGTTCCAGATCTTGATCTGTAGTAGGCACAAATATCCTCTGTATGTGTCAGTGTTTTTTCGAAGTCCAGCAAAAGCAAGACCGGGTCAATAGGTGACCTTCAGCGCGGCCTTCACTTCTTGCACAACAACACTGGCTTTGCCAGATACCATCACAAAAGGCTGCGCCTCATCGCCATATAAGCCTAGCCTCTGCTTACCGCAAAGCTGTCACAAAATGCGGTGAATTGCCTCACCGTCATTGATATAGCTCATATTTTCCCGTTTTTACGGGTGAAAAATTATCTGCATGAAGTTGACTTATCACGTATGCGGGAAGTCTTTTTCCTGTGTTTTCCCTTGTCGTGATGTGAGGGCTAGCGTTATATGCAGTGCCACGATGAAAAGACCTGCTGCGCATGCAATTGCGGGGGCACGGTATAAGGTTTTGGCGATATATCCTGTTGCGGCGCTTCCTGCAGATACTCCAAGGACCACACACGTTGCTCCTATAGTCATTGCACTTGTGACCCACCCGCGTGTTGATAAGCGTTCAACACTGGCATATGCGCTGACAAGAACTGTACCGACTCCCATACCGATACATAAAATGAGCAACAGGATAATGCTGTCTGCAGGAAGGAACGCTATAGAGGCCTCTCCCAGAGCGATTATGAGGCCTCCTGCAATAAATTTTGTGCGTGAGCGTATTCCCAGGGCTGGAATTAAAAAACCTGCACATGCTGATGTCAGTCCCATAGCACCGTAGATAGGTCCAGTAAGAATCTGTGTATCACGTGCGGTATGAATCGCTGTCAAAGCTGTTTGTGTGCTACCGAAAACCATGCCGACGCATATGATGCTGGCAAAATAAGGGGTAAGTTGCAGCCATGGCATAGGTGCTTTTAATCCATTGGTTACAGGAAGGTCAGCGGAAGTGATGCTGGTACTTTGCGAATCATATTGAGGATTTCCCGTGGTTTTATTCGCATGTTTTGTTGAGTATCCATTAGGAGCCCACATTGATCGATGGATTGCAAGCCAGAAAATGAAAAAACCTTCACCAATTAGTGTCATCACTGCGAGGATGGCAACTGTGTGTAGCGGACCGCATAAGGTTACAAGCAGGCCCGATACTGTGGGGCCAAAAACGAAAGATAACTCGTCAATAGCTGTTTCATATCCCATTGCTGTGCGGATTAAACGAGGATGCTCAACCGTTTCAGCGCGTGTATGTGCAAGATCAGACCATAATGCGCGAGCAATAGAACCGATTTGCGGATTCGCCATGCCGACAAGAGCGGCTGCACATAAAAGAAGAACATCTGACATATGCCAGCCAATAGCACACCATAGAAGCATTAAAGCCAGAAGTTGAATGATTAAAGCAGCCGATATGACTCGTAAAGGGCCTTTCTGATCCGCAAGTCGCCCAATAATTGGAGCTCCGCAAGCTGTACCAATACCGATCATTGCAACGGTCATTCCAGCTAACCCTAAATTGTGTACCGCTGTTGTTACGACCAGTAAGATTCCCAGTTGAATCATCGCTGCAGGTAAACGGCCGATAGCGGCGCTCAAGAGAAAAGATGGACCGCTCGCGCGTATGAGAATAGCAAGACCAGATGAACGTGTGTGGGATTTTTCGGGCATTGGCTACGCCTTTCATATATGCCGCTGGCGGAGTGCACGCCCGACCTCACATGCACTCTTTTTCCCACTGATTTGAGCTTTACATCGCAAAATATCTGCAGATACATATGCTCCGTTTGTCTCACGCACCTGTCAGTTCACTGGTAATACGCGAGGGTGGAGGTCGCAAGGCTGCGGCTCCCACTGTTCAATGTCAGCAGCACTTTGTTCGCCCGTACGAATATCTTTCACCGTATCAGGTTCACCGTCGTTACCTGGGAACCATACAAATGGTATCCCCCGTTTATCAGCATACTTAATTTGCTTACCAAATTTTGCTGCCTGCGGTGCAACATCCGCGCTGATTCCTCGTTCACGCAAGCCAGATGCAATAGCGTCACTACGGAAACGATCAGTTTCATCATTGACTGCAACAAGAACAACAGTAGGCACTCGACGTGTTGCACGGACCATCGGAGCTGACAGCATACGCGAGACTAAACGCGACACTCCAACTGACATTCCCACGCCCGGGTACACGCGTTTCCCATCTTTAGCCAAGGAATCGTAGCGACCGCCTGAACAAATTGAACCTAAATCTTCGTGCCCAACCACAACGGTTTCATAAACACTACCCGTGTAATAATCCAAACCGCGTGCAATTTTCAGATTCGCTTCAATGACCCCAGGTAAACGCTGCCCAGCAATTTCCAGTAGTTCACACAGCTGTGTTAAACCTTCGTCAAGTAAATCATTGGAAAGACACAATTCATTGACTTGCTGACGTACAGATTGAGGATCTTCTCCTGTAATAGAAGCCATGCGCAATAAAACATCAGTCTGCTCGGAAGTGATACCAACTTTGACGAGTTCCTCACGCACTCCTTCAGGACCAATTTTGTCTAATTTATCGAGGCCACGTAAGGCAGCTTCAATATCTGTCACGCCTAAAGATTCACATACGCCTTGAACGATTTTACGATTATTCACCATCATGCGAACAGGCGGAATTGGCAGTGAAGAAAGCGCCTGACCCATTATCAGTGGCGCTTCCACCTCAAAATGAAAAGGCAGCTCCCCTAGTCCCACGATATCTATATCTGCTTGCGTGAACTCACGGAATCGTCCTTCTTGAGGGCGTTCGCCTCGCCACACTTTCTGAATTTGGTACCGCTTAAAAGGGAAATCTAATTCATTAGCATTTTCAACGACATACCGAGCAAAAGGAACTGTCAAGTCAAAGTGCAATCCCATACGTCGCTCACGTGAGGAGACCCGTTCACCGTTTTCAGCAGCTTTCAGAGCTTGCAGTCGCTCTAAAACATAAATTTCTTTTGAGGTTTCGCCTTTTGCTTCCAGTTGCTCAAGGGTTTCAACGGCACGAGTTTCAATCCCCGCAAAACCATGTAGTTCAAAAACGCGGCGAAGGTGATCGAGGACGTATTGTTCAACGATGCGTCCTTCGGGGAGCCATTCGGGAAAACCTGAAAGAGAAGTACGTGCCATTTTCCTATTGTTTCACGGGATACAGGTGCTTTTCCATTCCAATGCGCATATCAACACACAGAAAAGCACGACGAATAAATATTTACCCGATACGTCGGGCGCGCGTTACATATGGGTTCGTGTCAATTTCGGCTTGCAAGGTTGTTGCAGGTCCATGTCCGGGGAATAAAAGGGTTCGAGGATCAACAGCATGGGAAATTGTACGCAGTGAATGTCGCATCTGAGTTTCGTCACCACCAGGTAAATCAGTACGACCCACAGAACCCGAGAAAATCACGTCGCCGCTTAAAGCCCACGGAATAGGCAATTCACTGGAAGCTATGAGCTGCCCGTCAGCATATACGTCCAGATCACTGTGCGCGAGGAATAGTGCCGATCCTTCGGTATGCCCTGGAGCAGGTAACATTTTCATCCATAAACTTGGAATCAGTTCACATGACCCTGCGGGGAAATCACGCAGGTCATCAGGACAAGCCCACTCATCTAATTCAATTCCCGCAGGCATATTGTTCACATATGCTGCCGGGTCAACCAGACGATAACGATCAGGCCCTGGAATCCATACAGGAACTTGTTTTTCTGCGGGCCCCCAGGAAGCAACACGCGCACAATCCCACACATGATCGGGATGCCCATGCGTCAGTAAAACAGCCGCCAGAACAGCACCCTCACGCTCCAGTGTGGCTTTCAGTTGAGGAAGAATTCCTGCTGATGGGTCCACAACAACAGCATGAGGGGCTGTTCCCTCTAATGGCTGCGGAATAATCACCAACGAGTTTGCCGCATAGTACGGCGAAGTGATGATATGCAGACGCATGTCAGTCCATTGATGAACGAATCTGGTCAAGCCACGCTTTCTTCGTAGCTAAAGCTTCAGATAATTCTTTTTCTTTTGAGGAATTACCTGCAACGCGCGCGGCTTCGCAATCTTTTTCCAGACGAGCAATTTGTTCTTCTAGCTGTCCGAGCATACCTTCTGCACGCGCACGTGTTTCAGGATTTGTTCGACGCCATTCGTGTTCTTCAGCAGCGCGCACAGCATCTTCGACTGCACGTAAACGATGGTCAATACGTGAGTGATCGGCTGCAGGAACACGGCCCACACTATCCCACCGTTCTTGAATTTGACGAAGCTGTTCTTTTGTCTTTTCAAGATCATTGATAGGTAGTAGTGCTTCTGCTTCAATCAAAAGAGCTTCTTTTGCAGCAAGATTTTCACGATATTCAGAATCTGTCGCTAAATCTTTTGCCCGACGAGCATCAAAAAATACCTGCTGAGCTGCACGGAAACGAGTCCATAATGCGTCATCTTCTTTACGAGAAGCACGAGGAGCTGTTTTCCAGCGATCCATCAACGTACGATAGGCAGCAGTTGTTGCTCCCCAATCTGTTGACGTTTGAAGGGCTTCAGCTTCAGCAATCAACTGTTCTTTCACACGTTTCGCATCCGTCTGAGCTTGGTCCAAAGCAGAGAAGAACTGACGACGTTGGCGATCAAACTGTGTTCGCGCACCCGAGAAACGTTTCCACAGCGCATCTTCTGTTGCTTTATCTAAACGTGGGCCACGACGTTGCAGATTCTTCCATTCGTCTAAGAGCTCACGCAGGGTTTGGCCGCATTGCTTCCAATGCATACGGTGAGGATCTTGGGTGAGAATAGCTTCTGCACGTTCCACTAATTCAGTACGTTCACGCAATGCGGCTTCTTTGGCTAAGCGGCGTTCTTCACGTGCTTGTTCTTTACGTACCTGTGCGCGCTCAGCAGCTGCTTCCACACGGGCACGCAAAGCAACGAGATCACCGATAGCAGCAGGCTCAATAACGGATTCACGTAACGTTGCCAGCGTTTGATCTATTTCTTTAGGCGCAAGTGTGGCAAGACGATCTTCAAACAACTTAACTGTTGCTTCAAGTGACTCAAAACGACGCAAGTACAGCCCTAATGGGTTTTCAGGCAGACCGTCAGGGTATGCTCCAATCTGGCGTTCAGCATCCCCATCACGAACAAAAACATTTCCTGCTTCATCCACCCGACCAAATTCTGAGGTTTCCGCAGCAGATAACTGTGGTGCAGCACTTTCAGTAGCAGGTTGCGAGACGGGAGAATTCGCTGATGAAGCAGCCTGTGTAGGCTCAGAAGTATTTTCAGCGTGGAGCTCATTGGTCGAGTCAGTCACGATGTTCCTTTGATCGATAGAACCTCGAAAGGTTCGGCGCGGTGCGCACCTTATGTGTACGCTCATGCCACCTACGGCACAGGACTATCCTACGGCTTTATTCATGCTGCAGAAAACAGATAACACCTAGTGGACGAAATCGTCATATGTTTGAGATCTGATGACGACGTGTGGCAGGACTTGTTAAACGTTGAGCTTCAAACACACCATCAACGCGACGCAATGCTGCAAGGACGGCTTTCAGATGAGCCATATCAGCTAATTCAAAAGCAAAACGCGCACTCGCCACCTGATCGGGTGAAGTAACTGTACTTGCTGTCAGAATATTTACCCGATGATCTGACAGTACTTTCGTCAAATCAGAAAGCAAACCTGGGCGATCTAATGCCCGAGTTTCAATCTGCACAAGATACTGCACTCCTTGACGTTCCGTATCCCAAGCAACATCTGTAAAACGCTCCGGCTGATTTTTCATGAGCTGTACAGAATTCACACAGCTGGCACAATGCACAGATACGCCCTGACCACGAGTAACGAATCCCACAATTTCATCACCAGGTACTGGAGTACAACACTTCGCTAATTTCACCCAAATTTCATTTGAATTCATTCCGCGCACGCTCACCCCTGATGTGGAGGATATATGCGCACGTACTTTCGCTGCACTCGGAATAACAGCCTCAGCAAGTGTTTCCTCTGTCCCGTCATCTCCGCCAAGGTTATCCACCAATTTCGATACCACATTTTGAGCCGAAATATGGTTCTCCCCAATTGATGCATATAGCGCAGTAATATCGAGCAATCCCAGAGCATTAGCAACGGAAAGTAAAGATTCATGATTCATGAGACGCTGTAAAGGTAAATTCTGTTTACGCATCGCACGAGCCAAGTGCTCTTTACCTGTTTCCACTGCTTCTTCACGACGTTCTTTTGAGAACCATGCTTTGATTTTTGAGCGCGCGCGCGGTGAAGCAACAAAAACTAACCAGTCCCGTGAAGGGCCTACTTTGTCAGATTTTGATGTCACTACTTCAACGGTTTCGCCTGACTGCAGGCGCGATTCTAAAGGAACTAGTCGCCCATTCACTTTTGCTCCGACAGTGTGGTGTCCTACCTCAGTGTGAACTGCATAGGCGAAATCAATAGGTGTTGCCCCTGCCGGCAGAACAATCACCTCACCCTTAGGCGTGAAAACATATACTTCATCACCAGCAATTTCATAACGTAATGCGTCAAGAAATTCTTCCGGATCGCCAGTTTCCCGTTCCATTTCAACGAGTGCCCGCATCCAGTTCATCTGTTCAGTAGCACTCATTCGGTCAGTATCGCCCGAAGTAGCATTCGGATTTTGCTTGTATTTCCAGTGTGCAGCAACGCCATGTTCGGCGCGTTCATGCATTTCATATGTACGAATCTGGATTTCAACAGGTTTACCGCCAGGACCGACCACAGTCGTATGTAAAGACTGGTACAAATTAAATTTCGGCATGGCGATATAGTCTTTGAAACGCCCTGGAATAGGATTCCAATGACCGTGAAGTGCTCCAAGAAGCGCGTAACAATCTTTTACAGAATGTACAAGAACACGCACTGCCACAAGGTCGTAGATTTCATCGAAAGCTTTACCTCGAACAATCATTTTCTGATAAATCGAGTAATGATTCTTTGGACGGCCAGTTACAGTTCCTTGTGTTCCTGAGTGCCGTAAATCCCCTTCAATCTGGGTAATTACCTCTCGTAAATATATTTCACGCTGTGGCGTACGCTCATGAACAAGTCGATCAATTTCCTCGTAAATTTCAGGATAGAGGGTTTTGAATGAAAGTTCTTCAAGCTCCCACTTAATCATATTCATACCGAGGCGGTGAGCCAGTGGAGCATATATTTCTAAAGTTTCTTGAGCTTTACGTTTTGCTGAATCAGCAGAAACAAAACGCCAGGTGCGAGCGTTATGTAAACGATCACCTAATTTGATGAGGAGAACACGTATGTCATGACTCATCGCCACAACCATTTTACGCAAAGTCTCTGACTGAGCAGCGCTACCGTAACGTACTTTATCGAGTTTGGTCACTCCATCAACAAGCTGCGCGATTACCTCGCCAAAATCTGCTGTCAGTTCTTCCACCGTGTAATCGGTGTCCTCAACTGTATCGTGTAATAAGGCGGCAACAAGTGTAGGAGTCGTCATTCCCATTTCAGCAAGAATTGTTGCTACAGCAACGGGATGAGTAATGTAGGGTTCCCCTGATTTACGCATCTGCCCACGATGATGCAACTCCGCTGTTGCATAGGCGCGTTCAATGAGTCCTACATCAGCTTTCGGGTGGTTTGCCCGTAAAGCACGAACCAAAGGTTCAATTTCTGGAGCTGTTGTACGGGATCGATTACCAAACCACATCAGCCCAGAACGCACAAGCGACCCAGCCGCAGGAGGACGGGTCGCTTGTGTCGTTGGTTGCATATGAGGATCAGTCATTACCTCATTTTAGACTTTCGCAGTCATTTTGTGTGCCATGTGCCATTATTCAGGTCAGAGCACAACAACTGATTCAACATTTTCGCCTTCAAGCCGTTGCCGACCTCCAAGACCAGCTAGCTCCAAAAGGACGGTAATACCCACAACTTCAGCACCGGCCTCACGGATAAGCTGAGCTGAAGCCGCGGCAGTTCCCCCGGTTGCTAAAACGTCATCAAGGATAAGAACACGATGCCCAGGAGTGACTGAATCCGGTCGCAATTCCATACGGGCAGAACCATATTCCAAATCGTAGTCCACACCAATAACAGGACCAGGAAGTTTCCCTGCTTTACGGATGGTCAGCATACCGATCCCTAAGCGTGTTGCCAAAGGCGCTGCCAAAATGAATCCTCGGGATTCAAGGCCCGCAACTGCATCAATACGACCACGGTAATACTCAGCGAATTGCTCAATGAGTTCACAAAAAGCCGGACCATTAGCTAGCAGAGGTGTAATGTCGCGGAAAAGTACACCCGGTTCAGGAAAATCCTGAATTTCACGTAAATTATCGGTGAGGATTTTTCCTACTTTTTCGCTCAGAACACTGCTCATCGTTTCCGCTTCTTCCTTTGAGGCTGCGCTGAACGTCCCAAGTGGTGTCCCGGTTGCAGTGGTGCGACGCGCACGGATGGATCTGACTCCGTTCCTTCCTCACCTTGGGCATGACGAACGCGTTCTTTTTCAACAACGGCAGTGTGTTCTTTGGTCCGGGTACGGCGTTCTTCAAAGGTCACCAGAAGTGGCGAAGCAATGAAAATTGACGAGTAGGTACCTGCGATCATACCGACGAATAAAGCCAAAGAAATATCTGTCAAAGTTCCTGCACCCAAAAGCAGTGAACCAATCAGCAAAATTGAACCCACGGGAAGTAAAGCAACAACAGAGGTGTTAATTGAACGCACCATTGTCTGATTGACTGCCAAGTTCACTAGTTCAGCGAAGGTGAAACGCTTTTGGTCGGTCAGTCCTTGTGTAAGTTCACGAACCTTGTCGAAAACAACCACCGTGTCATATAGCGAGTAGCCCAAAATCGTGAGGAAACCAATCACTGTTGCAGGAGAAACCTCGACACGAACCACCGCAAAGAAAGCAATAGTAAGCACCACGTCATGCAGCAATGCCACAATCGCAGAAAGCGACATCGTCCATGACCTGAAGTACACAGCCATCAACAAAGCAACCAAAGCAAGGAAGATCACGAGCGATTTCAGTGCTTTTGCAGTCACGTCATGACCCCAGGAAGGACCAATCGAGCTGGACTGCACTTCTGAACTCTCAATACCGTATGCCTGCGCCAAAGCATCACGTACGGCAGCGGTTTGAACCGAATCTAAAGAGTCTGTCTGCACGCGGATACCGTCACTACCTACGCTTGAGACACGCGCATTTGAGTCGTGACCGGTTGCTTCTAAAGCTGTGTAAGCCTTTTGCTGGCTGATATCAGCAACACCTGTCAAAGTGAACTGGGAACCACCGGTAAATTCAATGGATCCTTTGATACCTAAAACAGCCGTGAAGATCAAAGCAAGGAGGAGAACAATACCGGAAACCCCCAGGAAGGCTTTGCGGTTAGCGACAATTCGGTAGGATTTCTTTCCCGAGTACAGGGCATTACCCCATTGAGCGAAACTCATCATCGGTTCTGCTCCTTTTCCTCGACTGAACCATCATCTGTTTGAGTAGCACCCTCAGTGGTCGAGGTTTCAGACGTTTGTTCTGCTTCTTTTTCTAAAGCTTCTTGTCGTTTTTCCTCTGCATATCGGCGTTCTGCAATGGACAGAGGACGTTCCTGAGCATCTTCAACGGCCATCCGTTGTTCCTGTGCGCCCCGATTTACACGAATACGGCCTCGACCAGCATAGATAGCTGCAGATGTCGCACCTAAGTGCTCTGGGTCCAAACCTGAAAGCTTATGGCCTGAGCCAAAGAATCGGGTACGAATCAAAAGCTCCATCATCGGGTGTGTGAATAGGAAGATCACGATTAAGTCAACAATAGTTGTCACACCCAAGGTGAATGCGAAACCTTGAACGCCACCGACAGCCAAAACGTACAAGACAACGGCTGCCACAAGGTTAACCGCATCCGAAACAATGATGGTGTGTTTCGCGCGTTGCCATCCTTCATCAACAGCAGCAACAAGAGGACGACCATCACGAACTTCATCTCGGATACGCTCAAAGTAAACGATGAACGAGTCTGCTGTCACGCCCACAGCAACAATCAAACCAGCAATACCAGCCAAAGATAAACGGTAACCCATAGTCCACGACAGCAAAGTAATGACAAGATAGGTTAATCCGCCCGCCACCAGCAATGAGCCTGCTGAAACCACTGACAAACCACGGTATTGCCATACCATGTACGCAACCACCAACAGCAAACCAATCAGACCCGCCCAAATACCTTTTTGCAGGTGTTCAGAACCCAATGTTGCTGAAATCTGCTGCTCGGATTGGACTTCAAAGTTCAATGGCAATGAACCAAAGTTCAGCTGATTAGCAAGGGACTTCGCTGATGTTGCGGTAAAAGATCCACTGATTTGTGCTCGACCATTATTGATGACCGCATTCATACTTGGTGCGGTAATGATTTTACCGTCAAGAACGACAGCAAAATGGTTGCGGTCAGGTTTTACGTAAGCTGCGCCTCCCTGAGAATCAGCGGAAGCAAAACCGTATAAGCGTTCAGATGCCTCGGCAAAACTTGTTGTGCCTTCAGCATTGAATTGCAGATCAACGCCCCATTCACCTGTACTGCGACCCTGATTATTTGTAATCATTGCGGCCGCAGCAGTTGTCAGTTGCGAACCACTCACATCCACAGGACCCAAAATGTACTTTAAGGTGCCTTCTGCGTTACAGGCCGCGTAAGGCTTATCTGCCGCTGCCTCTGTACGTGTCCCTTTTGCGCCGCAATCTAAAGTGAGATAGTCATAGGTAACTTTTTCTGTCATCCATGCTAGATCTGAGTTATTTTCAGGAGTCGTCGCAGGTGCATCTGACAGTTCACCGTCTTTATTTGCATCAGCTAAAGTTTTCGCTTCTTCTTCGCTGAGAACATTGGGCTGTATCTGAGGAGCAGATTGGCTGTTGTCAGCTTCTGCTGACTGAGCAGTTTCACCCGAAGCCGCA
This sequence comes from Schaalia sp. lx-260, assembly GCF_021083645.1. Lineage (GTDB taxonomy): Bacteria > Actinomycetota > Actinomycetes > Actinomycetales > Actinomycetaceae > Pauljensenia. The sequence continues at coordinate 64,330 of NZ_JAJNRQ010000005.1, forward strand.
GAGTCGCCGGACTGTGCTTCCTGCGCAGACTGGTCGCTTCCTTCTGAAGCACTCAGATCACCAGATTGCTCATCTGTCGCAGACTGTGCGTCTTCAGATGATTGACCCGATTGTGCAGAAGAATCCGACTGCCCGGCTTCAGCAGAAGGCGTTGTCGGTCGTTGAACTGACACGGCTTGACCGATTTTCAAAACTGGACGGAAATTCATCTGTGAAGATGAACGAATAAGGTCAAGAGTTTCTTGCGAAGGAGTACCCGGAATGGCAACAACAATGTTGTCAGAACCCATCGAGGTAATTTCAGCCTCCGCTACGCCGGAAGCATCCACACGCGAACGAATAATGTTAATGGCCTCAGCAATATCATCTTCAGTTACCTGACGTGACGAGTTATCTGTTGATACCGGAGTCAGGATCAGCTGGGTACCGCCCTCAAGGTCAAGGGCAAGAGAAGGGACAAAAGATGCCCCATGATTGGTCACGTTCCCCACAATAAGCGAGCCCATACTTACACCAGCAAGTAAGGCAAGCGCCAGCAAAGAACGGAGCGGACGGCGTTTCTTAATAGCCACTTGTCATTCTGCTTTCAGATGTTCCCACGCAGGGACACGTATAACTACTTCTCAATTCCGGTCGATGAATCATTATCGAGGCCGAGGACTTGTTCGTCTTCTTCTTGGGTTTCAGGTTCTTCTGTTTCTTCAACTTCTTGAACCGAAGCGAATGGAGGATTACCTATTTCCCGTACAACCGCGCGATCCCAGTAAGTCTCTGTCCCGTCAGCAGTTTCAAGAACAACAACGTCGCCGTCAAAATCAACGAAACGACCCCAAAAACCGAATGCGGTTTTCACCCACATTCCAGGGACAAGGTCTTCCCGAAGTTTACGATCACGTTCAGCTTGCTGGGCAAGCATTTTCTTGCGGGAACGACTAGAGAAAAACAACATGAAGATGAGCAAAACACCCAACATCAAAGGGAAAGCGTATTGCTGTACAAGCTGGTCCACGAATAGCCCTTTCATTACTCACGTGCGAATAGACGCACACTTGTTGCAGTCTAGTGCCCTTGAGTGCTTTTAGGCCACGTGATAGATGAAAATGAGCGCAATTGCGCAAAAGTAAAGCTCACTTTTCCCACAAAAGAATGTCATAAAGATACAAATGCGTCCTAAGTCACAGGATGAATAGGATTTATCCTGCCATTTTATTGAAAAAGAACAGCCTCAGGCGGGGGCGTAAGCCCTAAATGCTCCCACGCAGCACGTGTTGCTGCTCGTCCACGCGTCGTACGGATCAAGAAACCTTCACGCACTAAATACGGCTCAGCAACAGTTTCCACAGTCTCCGCTTCTTCACCAACAGTCACGGCAAGAGTTGTGAGGCCAACTGGCCCCCCACCGAAACGTCGACATATAGCTTCAAGGACTGCCCTGTCCAAACGATCAAGCCCATGACGGTCCACTTCAAAAAGAGTAAGTGCCCCCTGAGCTGCCTCCAAAGTTAGATTGCCATCACCACGCACTTGCGCATAATCCACGACGCGACGAAGCAATCTATTCGCAATACGAGGGGTCCCACGCGAACGTGAAGCTATTTCATAAGCGGCATCTTCACTGAGTTCCACACCAAGCAAATGAGCAGAACGCGCAACAACATGACGAAGCTGCTCCACCTCATAGAATTCAAGATGCGCAGTGAAACCAAAACGATCACGCAAAGGCGCAGGTAACAGACCGGAACGTGTGGTTGCGCCTACAACTGTGAAAGGTGGCAAAGCCAAAGGAATAGATGTCGCACCTGGACCTTTACCTACAACAACATCAACACGGAAATCCTCCATTGCAAGGTAAAGCATTTCTTCAGCTGTACAGGCAAGGCGATGTATTTCGTCGATAAATAGCACATCGTTTTCTTGTAGACCTGACAAAATTGCCGCCAAATCGCCGGCATGTTGAATCGCAGGTCCTGATGTTAAACGCAAAGATGTCCCCATCTCTGCGGCAATAATCATCGCTAAAGTAGTTTTACCTAATCCTGGTGGACCAGCAAGGAGCACATGATCTGACGGCGCTCCACGACCGCGTGCAGCATCTAAAAGAAGCTGCAGCTGATCGCATACCTTTGTTTGCCCAACAAATTCACTGAGGCGTTTCGGTCGAAGTGCAGCCTCTGCTGCACGTTCTAGGTCACCGGCATCAGGTGCCACAATGCGTGAAAAATCAGGTTCAGTGGCCACGGTTACCTCCTAAACTCAGTAAAGCAGCACGAAGCATATCGGAAACGCTCATGCCATGACCGGCAAACTTTTCCACCGTCTGAGCAGCAACACTTTCACTCCAGCCCAGTTGAACCAAAGCAGCACGTACCTGCATTTCATCCTCTGTAGGTGTTGTTTCTGAAGCAGCGCCTTCAGGTAAAGCAGCTACCGTACCTAATTTGTCACCAATTTCCAGTAGCATACGCTGAGCAGATTTTTTCCCAACACCCGGTATTTTCTGCAAAGTAGCAGTATCACCTGAGCTAACCGCACGCCGCAGATCATCAGGTGACAGCACGGTAAGAGCAGCTAAAGCTGTTCGCGGGCCTACGCCACTCACTGATTGAAGTTTCTCAAAAATAATGCGTTCATCTGTATCACGGAAACCATATAAGGTCATTGAATCTTCACGTACCACCATAGAGGTATGGATCGTTACATCAAGACCCACATGAAGTTCCTGAGCGAAAGGCGGAGCCACAACCACACGCCATCCAATACCTCCAACCAAGAGTATGACCTCATCAATGCCTGCGTATGTAACAGTCCCCGCGAGCTGCGCGATCATATGTACCTCCGCTGTTTCTTTCGGTCACCGCTTGTATCGTACGTACGCAAAGATTCCTGTCATCAGAACTCGGTTTTGACGACTAACATATTTCTCTTTCAGATCACAGGAGAGACAAAGCGAACATATGTACGATAGATACTATCGTTGCCGTAGCCGCGGGTCTACTGCACCAGTTCGGCGTTGCGCTGCTTGTGCTTGCGCCCACAGTTGTTGCGCAGGCGTCATTTCACCACGCGCACGTACACGACCAGAGATTGACACAGAAACAGCCGAATCATCACCTGCACCCAATAGGCCGGTTCCACGCCACCCCTGACAAATAGCAATCGCTAAAGCATCTGCAGCATCAGCAGGTTTTGGAACAGCAGACAAACCTAAAATACGAGCAACCATATGCTGCACCTGAGCTTTACTTGCTGTCCCATTACCTGTCACTGCTGACTTTACCTCGGAAGGCGTATGCACAGCCATAGGCAAACCTGCGCGACCAACACAGGTCATCGCAGCACCCATCACCTGCATAGTTGTTGCAACAGATTGCAAGTTATCTTGTACGAAAACTCGTTCAATTGCTACGATCTCAGGTTCATACTCGTGGATCAGACGATCAATCGCGTCAGCTACTGTACGTAAACGAAAATGAGTAGCAAGATCTTTGTGAGTACGTGCAACTTCAACATGAACGAGGCCAGCTCGTTTCCCCTGATCCATATCTATGATTCCAAGGCCACACCGTGTAAGACCTGGATCAATCCCCATCACACGCACATTGTTCCTTACGTGAGGAAAGGCAATCTTTCACCATACGCACAAAAAGATCATGCATACGGTTATCGCCTCCCACTTCAGGGTGAAAAGACGTAGCCATCACAGCTCCATGCCGCACAGCCACTATAGGACCGTTTTGAGCATTACCAGCACGAGCTAAAACATCAACGTCATCTGCAACTGATTCAACCCAAGGCGCGCGAATAAAGAAGGCACGGAAAGGTCCCCCATCAAGTCCTGCGATATGCAGATCCTCTTCATAGGAATCTACCTGACGTCCAAAGGCATTACGGCGCACTGTCATAGTGATTGCTCCGAAAGAACGTTGGTCAGGACGACCATCAAGTACCGTATCTGCCAGCATAATCATGCCAGCACATGTTCCCCACACGGGCATACCTGAACGAATTCTGGCAGCAATCGGTTCAAAAAGATCAAAAGCACACAAAAGCTTTGACATTGTTGTGGATTCCCCACCAGGAATCACTAATGCGTCTACCTCAGCTAGTTCTGTCAGACGACGAACAGCACAGGTGCGGGCACCAGATTCCTCCAGTGCCCGCATATGCTCAGCAACATCACCTTGCACAGCAAGGACGCCGATTGTTACCATCCGCGCTCCGCTAAACGGTGCGACACGGGCACATCGTCCACATTAATTCCCACCATAGCTTCACCTAAACCACGTGAAACTTCAGCAATCACTGAAGGATCATCGTAGAAAGTTGTCGCTTTAACGATTGCCGCGGCACGACGTGCAGGATCACCGGACTTGAAAATACCTGAACCAACGAATACGCCTTCTGCGCCCAGTTGCATCATCATAGCTGCATCAGCGGGAGTAGCTATGCCCCCGGCGGTGAAAAGTACAACCGGTAAACGGCCTTCACGTGCTACTTCTGCCACCAGTTCGTAAGGAGCTTGCAGTTCTTTAGCCGCTACATACAGTTCATCTTCTGGCAATGAAGTCAGACGACGAATTTCATCACGAATTTTGCGCATATGCGTAGTCGCATTAGACACATCACCCGTACCTGCTTCACCTTTTGAACGAATCATTGCTGCGCCTTCGTTAATACGACGCAAAGCCTCACCCAGATTCGTTGCACCGCAGACAAAAGGAACCGTGAAATTCCACTTATCAATGTGATGCTCATAGTCGGCAGGTGTCAGAACCTCTGATTCATCAATGTAATCGACACCAAGAGATTGCAAAACCTGCGCTTCAACAAAATGTCCAATACGTGCCTTCGCCATCACAGGAATTGAGACAGCATTAATGATTCCATCAATGAGGTCAGGATCCGACATGCGCGCCACTCCGCCTTGAGCGCGAATATCAGCTGGCACGCGTTCAAGAGCCATGACTGCCACTGCGCCAGCGTCTTCTGCAATTTTAGCTTGCTCAGGTGTCACAACATCCATGATGACGCCGCCTTTGAGCATATGCGCCATACCTCGTTTGACCTGTGGAGTACCTACCTGGCGCTCTGCGGTGACATTTTCAGACATGAACTCAGTCCTCTTCTTCAAAGTGCGCACGCACTTCATCTGACATTGTCATATTGTGATAGACGTTCTGGACATCATCAGAGTCTTCTAAAGCGTCAATCAGTTTATTCACTTTCGTGACACCTTCAACGTCAAGATCAACCTCAGTTGAGGCGACAAATTGAACCTCAGCAGAGTCATAGTCAATTCCGGCTTCTTGTAAAGCTGAACGCACAGGAATCAGGTCTGACGGGTCCGTTTCAATAATAAAACCGTCACCTGTGTCAATGACTTCTTCTGCTCCTGCGTCCAAGACAACTTCCATGATACTGTCTTCGGTTACGTTTTCTGCCGCTGGAACTTCAATAATGCCGCGACGTGTAAATAGGTACGACACTGAACCCGGATCAGCTAAAGAACCTCCTGAGCGGCTAAAGCCTAAGCGGACATCCGATGCTGCGCGATTACGGTTATCTGTCAGACATTCCACAAGGAAAGCTACGCCATTAGGACCGTAGCCCTCATACATGATGGTTTCATAATTTGCGCCACCAGCTTCAGCGCCGGAACCACGTTTAACAGCACGATCAATATTGTCCGAAGGAACAGAGTTTTTCTTTGCCTTTTGGATAGCGTCAAACAAGGTGGGATTACCTGCAGGATCACCACCACCTGTACGTGCTGCAACCTCGATATTCTTAATCAAACGAGCAAATAATTTGCCTCGTTTAGCGTCAATAGCGGCCTTCTTATGCTTGGTGGTCGCCCATTTAGAGTGTCCCGACATTAGTTCTCCCTCTTGCGGGGGTGGATCTGTACTCCCCCAGTTTAACGCCCTCACACCAAAGAACTCACAGGAAGTCATTACCCGTGGGACGAAGAAAGATCGCAATAGGTCACAATTTCGAGTTCACATATGCCTTTGCGCAAGTCTTTCCATTCTCCTCCAAAACGAAGAATCATTGCCTGAGCCAAGTCTGCACCGTATCGTGATAAAGCTTTTATCCGGCGCATATTCAATGAATGTGTCCGTATTTCTTCACTCGCATATTTTTGGAAGGACGCAACACTTTCATTATGTTCCTCAACAAGAGCGTCAGGAAAGGTCAAATAAAGAGCCACATCTGAAATCGTTGGATTGTGGCCAATAATAAATGCTGTCTGTCCTGTAAAACTTCGGGCAATATGGAGTATTTCCTCAATGTCACCGCTGTATAAACTGCGATCCGAAAAAGAATGTGCAATATCGAATTGAGGTGCAAGTCCACGAAAAGTTTCACGTGTACGTTGAGCATCCGAAAGTGCGACCCAATCTACTTGAGGTTTTTCTCCCTCTTTCTTTGCCTCATCTTGTTTCATTTCTTGTAAAGCATGAGCAAGTGAAAAACCAAGCATCCTGCTTTGCTGGTGCCCATAAGAGGTAAGTACGCGCCCGTGATCTCCATTTAATGAAAAAGGCTCTGCCTGCGCATGACGAATAAGGACAAGCGTTCTTTTCATTGTCACAAGCACACATTCTATGCGAAGGAACAGAGTATGAATCTACGTGAGGCTTCTCAGTAAAGCTGCACAGATTCCCTTGCCTCTCACATACACACGTGCCCTTCCCGAAAGCACAGCCGCACCTGCCCGAAAGCACAGATCTTCCCTTTAGCTTTCCTCAAGTAATACAGCGATAATTTGTATAAACACAAGAAAGGCGGCTTTTATGCTTTCACGTGGACCACAAGATCATGTGTGCACAGCTCGACACTGCGAAAAACACGCACTCTGGCGTCTCACATGGACAAATCCTGCTGTACGCACAGGGCGCAAAAAAATATGGCTCAGCTGCGAACAGCACCGTCATGAACTTGAACAATACCTTGCTTATCGTCGTTTCCCTGTAGAGGTGGAGGAATACACTGAACCTACACATTCAGATGAGCAATAAAACAACACCATTCAGACACAGATATCTGATACACAAGGGGCTGGCGTATCATTCCAAGTCAGCAACGGAAGTGATTCCAACAGGTCGTGAGGATGGAAAGTCCCATCTGCGCATGAGGAAGCAACACTATGAGGGACTTCAAAAATCGTAGTCCCTGTATTTGTCATGAAACAATTGGTCAGCAGAGCACTCATATCATCTCTGCTCAAAGCAGAGGTCAGAAAGCGTGTGAGTGCCCCGTGAATAACAAGAACAAGAACACCTTTATCGCCAACTGACTGATACACCTGACTAATCCCCTGATATACCTCAGGTAAAGCTCGCCCTAAGACTTCCCAACCAGTTTCTGCTTCAGGCATACGCAATTCACGGTTCTTTGAAATCCACTGGTGAACAGTTCCGTGATAGTACATATTCTGCACATCAGATGTACCCATTTCACAGCTACCTGCACGTATCTCACGCAAACCCCAAGCGATACGCGGCGACATGCCATAACGTTCACACAAAGGTGCCGCTGTCATTCGTGTGCGCAACAGACCTGATACGAGTACAAGGTTCGGCTTTGAGGTCACTTCTTTTTCCCAGCGCTGCGCCAATGCCTCAGCTTGTTTACAGCCCGTGGCATCTAAAGGTAATCCCGGCCAGCCAGTATCCAAAGCACCACTGACATTCGCAGCGGTACGTCCGTGCCTCACAAGAACAAGTTTCATTCTCACTCAACTTCCCTGTAGTCGGTGCACATATCACACCCAAAAAACACTATCCATCACGTCACGACAACGCCGACTGGCTCGAAGCCATTGTTCTTCAAGCATTTTTTCTTGACCGGCCCCCCAACCTAACAAACGAGCCAGGGGAACCAATTCTTTTACCCCATGAGGTAACACATCAAGTTTGACACCACTCATACGACCTGTAGCAAGCACATTACCTGCACGTATGCGTGAAGCCAAAGACCATGCTTCACACATGATCTGCGCATGCTCTGGATCAATGATTCCTTCATCTCGCAGGGCATTCAGAGCTGGAATCGTGGAGGTCAGGCGCACAGCAGGACATTCGTGCGCATATCGCATTTGTGCCAGCTGAACCATCCACTCCACATCTGATAATCCGCCGGGCCCTAGTTTGACGTGCCGTGACGGTTCAATACCACGAGGAAGACGTTCATTCTCCATACGTGCTTTCAATAAACGAATATCACGCACATCCTGCTGGGAAGGAACCATGTGGTAACGGATTGGGTTAATAACCTCAAAAAACTCCTGTAACAGATCAGGGTTGCCAGCCAGTGGTCGAGCACGAAGCAGTGCCTGTCGTTCCCACACGCAGGCCCATCGCTGGTAGTACTCCCTGTAAGAATCCACTGTCCTACTCATCACGCCAGAACGTCCCTCAGGACGTAAATCTAAATCAACATTGACGGGATAGCCGACACCAGTTTGCCCAAGGTATGAGCGCACACGTTGAATCAGTGATACTGCACATGATGTCGCTTGTTCTTCAGTGGCTCCAGAACATGATTTGTGGACCGCAAGAATATCTGCATCTGAGGCATAGGAAGATTCGGCTCCGCCATAGCGTCCCATCGCTACCAAAGCAACCCGCGCGTGGAGGACACCTTTAGCTTGTTTTTCTTCACGTTCAGCAACGGCGAGCGCGCCTGCGATTAAAGCATCACATGCGTCAGCAATTGACGATCGGTGTGCTTCTATTGTGTCCAGTGCATCAGCTAAAGCTGCACGAGTTACTTCACGATTTCGTACAGAACGAATACGCGTTATCGCTTTTTCAGGATTCTCATGGCGGGTAAGTACAGCCTGTATTTCAGTGTCGAGTTGCTGACGTGTACGCGGGAGCAGCAAAGTATCGTCGTCAAGCATTTGTACGGCTTCAGGTAAAACGCATAGCGCATCAGCAACCCACCGTGAGTTGGGTAAAAGTGAGCATAAGCGTGAAGCTGCCACACCGGAATCGCGTAAAAATGCCAGATACCAGTGTGAATCACCGATATGTTCAGAAAGGGTTCGGAAATGAAGGAGACCCATATCTGGGTCAGCTCCTGCAGCAAGCCATGAAATAAAAACCGGTAAGAGGTGTCGTTGAATTGTTGCTCTGCGACTTGTTCCGCGTGTCAAGGCGCTGATATGCGCGAGTGCGCCTTCAGTGTCACGGTAGCCAATGGCAGATAAACGATCTTTTGCCGCATCACGATCAAGGGCTGCTTCATCGGGACTTAAACGGGCGATGGCTGCCACGATGGGTCTGTAGAAAATATTTTCATGGAGGGAACGCACACGTGCGCGGACGCGTTCAAGTTCGCGTGTGAATTCTTGTGTATGTGGCAGGCCTAGGCTTCGGCTCAGTGCACGAAGCTCATCCTCGCGGGAAGGAACTGTATGTGTACGACGCATCCGTGTCAACTGTGCGCGATGTTCAATGACACGAAGATAGCTGTAGCATCGTTTAAGTTCGGTCGCGTCAAGCCGTGAAATATATCCGCCGTGAGCGAGGGCAGTAATTGCTTCGTGTGTTTCGCGGACCCGTAGTGTTTCGTCTGTTCGCCCATGAACAAGTTGCAGTAGTTGAACAGTAAATTCCACATCACGTAAACCGCCTGGTCCCAGTTTCAGTTCACGTCCTGCCATATGACGCAAAATATTTTCTTCAACACGGGTACGCATGGCTCGGACATCATCAACAAATTTTTCTCTGCTTGCAACATTCCATACGTAGGAGGCAGCAAGGTTGATAAATCGTTCGCCTAGTTCATAGTCGCCCGCGCAGGGACGTGCTTTCATGAGAGCTTGAAATTCCCAGGATTGTGCCCATTTATCCCAGTATTGACGGTATGAATCTAAGGTTCGCACAAGGGCACCTTGACGGCCTTCAGGACGTAGGTTCGGGTCTACTGTCCATAGGGGTGGTTCGTTGCCGGCTCCTGAACATCCTTGAGCGGTCATTGCAGCAAGACGGGTTGCTATTTCAATGACATCGTGTTTATCGTGATCTGGCTGGACAGTGGCATCGTAATTTACCGGTTGTGATGTTTTGCTGCTATTGAGGGCCTTGTTTTCGTTGGTTGTGTTTTTTTCGGATCCAACAAGGTAGAGCACATCAACATCAGAAATATAGTTCAGTTCTTGTGCTCCTGTTTTTCCCATAGCGATGATGGCAAAAGGAATCCTTCCATCTGGATCGATGTCTCGACGTGCCAGCGCAAGTGATGCCTCAAGTGCTGCATCTGCAAGAGTCGCCATCCGTTGCCCTACTATCGGCATATGCTGCACCGGATCATTACTTGTGAGATCGTCAGCAACAATGTCGAGGAGTACTTTCCTGTAGGCCACACGCATGTCATCACTGGTTTTACCCTGCTTAGCAATTGGCACGTGGGCGTTTGTGTTTGCTCCGACCGCTGTGAGGAGGACTTCTCGTGCAGAAGGAGGCTGCGTCCACACGTCATGCGCACGCTGCGGGTTCGCAATCAGGTAGTCACCCCACCAACGTGATCCGCCAAGGACAGCAATGAGTCGCTGCGCTGGGCGTTCATGGGGAGAACCTAGTGTCTGAATGAGCTCAGGAGCAGCTTCGTGGAGGCGTCGAAGTTGAAGAATCGCAAGATCAGGGTCATCTGTTGCGGCAGCTACGCTGAGCCACACATGGCCTTCAGGGAGCGTTTCTACGTGTTTCAGAGCTTGCTCGGGAGCAATAAAGCCCATCGCACGCAAGTCCTTCACAGCAAAAATCATCAGTGCATCCTGATAAATTGCGCAATTTCTTTTGCTGTGATTTGTTCACGGTAATCACGCCATTCACGTTCTTTATCACGTAAGAGGTAAAGGAACATTTCTTCACCTAGCGCATCTGCGACAAGTTCTGAGGTACGCATTCGTCGAAGGGCATCATGTAATGATGATGGAAGTGGTTCAATACCAAGGACTTGACGTTCTTTATCGGTTAATGCCCACACATTATCTTCAGCTTCAGGCATGAGTTCCATCTGTTTTTCTATGCCATCTAAACCGGCGGTAATGAGGACAGCAAGCGCAAGGTAAGGATTCGCCGCAGGGTCAAGTGCCCGATATTCCACACGTGTAGTATTTCGACGGCTGGGACGTACCTGAGGAACTCGGATCAAAGCGGAAGAATTGTTATGCCCCCAGCACACATATGAAGGAGCTTCCCCTCCACCCCATAGTCGTTTATACGAGTTCACGTGTTGGTTTGTGACGGCGCAAATCGTTCCGGCATGAGCCAGCATGCCGGCAATAAATTGGCGAGCAGTGAGCGAAAGGTCGTGTTCGCCTGCAGGGTCATAGAAAGCATTGTGTTCGCCTTCCATGAGGAAAATATGCGTGTGCATACCCGAACCTGGGTGATCGATAAATGGTCGCGGCATGAAAGTGGCAACCATATCTTCGCGCAGCGCTATTTCTTCGATAACGACGCGAGCAGTCATGATGTTATCTGCGGCCGTTACTGCGTCCACAGCTCTCAGGTCGATTTCATTTTGTCCAGGCCCGCCTTCATGATGGGAAAATTGCACTGAAATTCCCATGCTTTCCAGCATAAGCACTAATTTGCGGCGGAAATCATTATCCCCGTCTCTGGCTACATGATCAAAGTAACCACCGTCATCTATTGGAACTAAGCGTTCTGGTGTGACTGGACGTGACAGCAGGTAGAACTCGATTTCAGGGTTCACCATCACTGTGAAACCCATATCGCATGCACGTTCAACAGCGCGTTCAAGCGTTCCACGAGGATCAGAGCGTGACTGCAAACCATCGGGCGTCAGTACATCACAAAACATGCGGGCAGCAGGAGTAGCATTGCCTTGCCACGGCAGGACACTGAAAGTAGAGGCATCAGGACGCAGCAACATATCTGATTCGTGTACGCGAGTCAGACCTTCAATAGCTGAACCATCAAAACCTACGCCTTCCGTGAAGGCTTCTTCTAGTTCTCCCGGGTCCATCGCTACCGATTTCAGTTGTCCTGCAACATCGGTAAACCATAAGCGAATGAAACGTATGCCTTGATCTGCTACTTCACGTAAAACACGTTCTTGCTGCCGATCCATGATGCGCCTTTCCACAATGTTTTACTTCTGAGAACCAAATCCTCGTGACACAGCATCTAAAGCCGCTGTGAGTTCTGTAGGAACCACCCAAATCTTTGAGGATTCACCTTGCGCGATTTCTGGAAGCATCTGTAAATACTGATAGCTCAGTAGCTCAGGTGTGGGATTTCCTGAGTGGATTGCTTCAAATACGGTATGAATTGCACGAGCTTCACCGTCGGCTCGCGTCACGGCTGCTTGCGCTTCACCTTCAGCACGCAAAATAGCGGATTGTTTTTCACCTTCTGCCTGCAAAATCTCTGATTGACGCACGCCCTCTGCGGTAAGAATTGCTGCTCGTTTGTCGCGTTCAGCACGCAGTTGCTGTTCCATGGCTTGCTGGATTGAGGGAGGAGGGTCAATAGCTTTCAGTTCGACACGATTCACACGAATACCCCAGCGACCTGTGGCATCATCAAGTACTCCACGTAGTTGACCGTTGATTTGGTCGCGTGAAGTCAAAGTAGCTTCAAGGTCAAGAGATCCGATCACATTGCGTAGTGTTGTGACTGTTAATTGTTCAATAGCTTGAATGTAGTTCGCGATCTCATAGGTGGCATGCATTGGGTCATTTACTTGGTAGTAGATAACCGAGTCAATAGAAACCACGACGTTATCAGCAGTAATCACGGGTTGAGGTGGGAAGCTGGTGACTTGTTCACGCAGGTCTACCCTACTTGCAATACGGTCAATAAATGGAACGACCACATGTAGACCTGCAAATCGCACGGAATGAAATTTCCCCAGTCGTTCCACAACAAGTGCGCGGGATTGTGGGACTACTTGGATTGCTCGCGCAACTACAAGACACACCATGAAAGCAAGCAGAATAAAAACAATAATAGGCCCGCCCGAGGATGTAAAAAGGCGTGTGAGCATCTGAAATATCTCCATTATCAGTCCTTTATCAGTCCTTCCCTAACAGCACGTTGCCTTGCAGCACCATCGGTCGGCTCACGTGCAGCACCTACCCACAATAGCGATTTTCTACGGCAGTGTCTGCATAAACGTGTAGGTGTGGATTATTCCCTTGACACGTACAGATATCTTCACGGCGTATTTGCGATATTTCGTTTCTCATAAATACGAGTGAGCACCGGGGATACAGCCGCACTTTCATTCCAAGGAAAGTCCTACTTACGCACGGACGGCAGAAACTACTGCTGTCGCCCCCTCAATACTGACAACATAGGCGACAGTATCTGGCATAAGAGGTGTATCGTCATTGGTGCGAGCGCTCCATATACTTCCTGCAAGGAATACACGCCCATCGCTATGGTCAACGCGCTCATGAACACGTACCTCTTGGCCTACAAGCCCGTGGACATTCATACGTACCCGAGGCGTATGACGATCAAGGTATTTGCGTGCCCACGGGCGAATGAGCACAAGTAAAAGAGTTGAAGCAGCACAAAAAATCAGGATCTGTCCCCACACGGGTGCGCCAAGAAAAGCAGCACTAGCCGTCGCACAAGCGGCAACAGCAAGCATCAGGCATGTGAAGTCAAGAGTAAGTAGCTCAATAACGCCTAAGATAAGCGCTCCGAGTGACCACAAGAGCCATTCCATATTTGCCTCCTCAACGCGCGTTCACAGAATTTGAGGAAGTGCGCGCGCCCACCAGCGTCCTTCGGTACATCCAACACTCAACGGCAAAGAATAGGCGTGAGATAAAGTCACACCATTCAGCACATCGCCTATAGGACCTGCAGCAAGGATCTTTCCTTCCGCCATCACCAGTGCGTGAGTCATAGCTGCAGGTATTTCCTCTACCTGGTGGGTAATCATCAAGATTTGAGGCGCGTGTTCTCCTTCGATGATTTCTGTCAAGGCGTTCACAAGGATTTCACGTCCTCCTAAATCCAACCCCGCTCCAGGCTCATCAAGAATTAAGACCTCCGGATCTGTCATGAGTGAGCGGGCTAAAAGGCAGCGCTGACGTTCTCCTTCAGAAAGAGTACCGAAAGGTTGATCTGCGACATGGCTTATGACGAAAGCATTCAGCAGGAGGTCTGCGCGTTCGTTGTCGCATTCTTCGTATGTATTTTTCCAGCTTTCATGTAGTCCCCACGCTGCAGTGCGTACGACATCGCGCGTACTCACAGTAGGACGAATACGTTGAGCTACTGTTTGAGAGGAAAATCCAAGAGAAGCTGATAAAAGTGCGTGTTCTGTTGTCGCACAATCCATGCCGCATGCTGTCACTTGCCCTGCTTGTGGTATTTCCCGACCGGTCACGGTACGTACAAGAGAGGTTTTCCCCGCACCATTGGGACCAAGGATCACCCAATGTTCGCCGGCGTGGGTTTGCCACGTCACAGAGTCAAGAATAGTTTTTCCTGCGTATGTTAATGTCACGTCACGGACATCAAGTAAGGTCTGCATGTGCCCAGCCTATCGGTTTCTTGGGACGTTAGCCCTGTCTTTCATACGAGTGTGCGATACAGTTCCGCCGTGCGTTGGCCAATTGCTTCCCAAGCAAAGAAATCACGTACACGTTGGTACCCAGCTTGTCCCATGCGACGCGCTAGTTCCGGATCTTCCAGTAGATACGTGAGGCGTTCAGCCATATCCGCTTCAAAGGTTTCAGGTTGCAGTGGAGTTCCTGTACCGTCTTGCATTTGTTCGATAGGAACCAGATAGCCTGTTTCCCCATCAACGATGACATCTGGGATACCGCCTGTGCATGTTCCGACAACTGGAAGTCCCAAAGCCATCGCTTCAAGGTTAACAATCCCTAGTGGCTCGTACACAGATGGTGTGATAAAGACATCTGCCGCATCGAGGACACACGCTAATTCTTTTTGAGGGAGCATCCGTGTAATAAGTACAACACCGCTTCTTTCAGACTGTAATTGCGCCACAAGAGCATCAACTTCTGCTGCGATTTCAGGGGTGTCAGGCGCTCCCGCACACAGGATAATTTGCGTATCTGGTGGTAGTAGTCGTGCCGCACGTAAGAAATACGGTAGGCCTTTTTGACGGGTAATACGACCAACAAAAACTACCGTCGGCCGGCTCGGATCAATACCGTTGTCTTTGAGGACTCGTTCTTGTAATTCTTTTCCTTCCTCACCTTGAGGACTATGCCAAACAGCTAGGTCAATGCCGTTATGAATGACATGCACTTTTTGTGGGTCAATAGTGGGATAGCAGCGCAGAATATCCTTTTTCATTCCATGGGATACGGCAACGATGGCCTGAGCTGTTTCGTAGGCGCCCCGCTCAATCCACGACGATAAACGGTACCCGCCTCCCAGTTGTTCAGCTTTCCATGGTCGTAGGGGTTCTAATGAGTGAGCGGAAATCACGTGCGGCACGTCATGAAGTAAAGCTGACATATGGCCTGCATGATTGGCGTACCAAGTATGTGAATGAACGAGGTCTGTCCCTGCGGTGTGCTCTGCCATTGCAAGGTTGATCCCCATAGTACTTAAAGCAGGGTTAGCTTGACTTAATTCAGCAATCGCATCGTAGCCGCTCACACCCGTTTCGCTGCCGTCATTTCCGGGCAGACGTGGACCGTCAAAGCAATGTACTCTCAGGTCCTCTATATGTGCGCGTAAAACTTTCGAAAGCTCATATACGTGTACACCAGCACCACCATAAATATGCGGTGGGTACTCACGAGTCAGTAGATCAACACGCATAATGAACTTTCCTTTCTCTGTATAACCAACTCTCAGCCTATCGGGTGAATGATATTTTTGTGGGCAAGCCGACTCACTACTTCTTTCTTTGATGCTGATATTGAGGTCTTTTAAGGACGAAAGGACTAAGTATTTCTTTTGCTACTCAAACGCGCGCGCGTTTGTCTTTCCATTAATAAAGCCAGATCACGCGGGAAGCAGATAGTGAAGGCGGATCATTTGATGTGCCGCTATTTTTATTTTTATCGGTCATTCGCCCCCAAAATTTTCTTTTGCCCCATACGCTAGAGGTATGGCGAAAAAACATGTACTTGCTATTGTCCTTGCTGGTGGTGAAGGAAAGCGGCTTATGCCGTTAACTGAGGATCGCGCAAAACCCGCAGTTCCTTTCGGTGGACACTACCGACTCATTGATTTTGCTTTATCGAATATGGTCAATTCGGGCTACATGAAAGTGGTCGTTTTAACCCAATATAAATCCCACTCTTTAGACCGTCATGTTACAAAGACATGGTACATGTCGCCTCTGTTGGGAAATTTCGTTGCTCCTGTTCCTGCTCAGCAACGTCGCGGCCCACACTGGTATCTTGGCAGCGCAGACGCAATTTACCAGTCCCTCAATATTGTTGAGGATGAACGCCCTGATTACATTGTCATCATCGGAGCGGACAATATTTACCGCATGGATTTTTCGCAAATGGTGGAGCATCATATTGCTTCAGGTCTGCCGTGCACTGTTGCCGGTATTCGCCAGCCCATCGAGCTTGCCCCTGCGTTAGGTGTTATTGATGCGCAGGACGGCGTTGTACGGAATTTCTTTGAAAAACCTGCACATGCTGAAGGCTTAGCTGACGATCCAACGAAGGTTCTTGCCTCTATGGGAAATTATGTTTTCACTACGCAAGACCTTGTGGCTGCTTTACGTGAAGATGCCGCAGATCCGGCCTCAAAACATGATATGGGCGGAAATATTGTCCCTTGGTTCGTTGAGCGCGGCGCATGCGGTGTGTACGACTTCATTGACAATGATGTTCCCGGCTCCACTGACCGTGATCGTAACTATTGGCGTGATGTTGGTACTCTTGACGCTTATTATGAGGCAAATATGGACCTCATTAGTGTCCATCCTGTCTTTAACTTGTATAACACGGACTGGCCGACGATGACTCAGCTAGAGGGTTCCCTTCCTCCAGCAAAATTCGTCTATGGTGAAGAGCATTCACGTATGGGTCATGCTGTTGATTCTTTCGTCTCCCCTGGGGCAATTATTTCCGGGGGCGAGGTTTATCATTCCATCGTTTCACCGTGGGTCTACGTACATTCGTGGGCGCAGGTCACCGATTCTGTCATCATGCATCATTCGCGTATTGGCCGTCACGCCATTGTTGCTAAAGCAATTTTGGATAAGGGTGTCATTGTTGAAGAAGGCGCTGTTGTGGGCGTGGATCTTGAACATGATCGTGCTCGCGGATATACGGTCACTGAGTCAGGTATCACTGTTGTCCCTAAAGGAACTATTGTCACTCGGTGATGAGTCAACGTTTTCTGTATATTTCACGCAAACCTACGCATATCCGCCCCCCTCAGGGGTGGATTGTGCGTCCGGTGGCCGGAGTTAATTTACCTGGCTCTGATACGTGGTATGGCCTTGTCTGCGAGTCGCCTATTTTAGAAGGTGCGCTACCTGCCAAGTCCATGTTTTCTTGGATACAGGCGCATAGTGATGAGCCACTTGATCCTCAATCGAGTGTTTTCATGGTTCCCGAGACTTTACATAAGGGTCCTGATTTTATTGTCACGGACGTGGATTCCACACTGATTTGTGAAGAAGTCATTGAAGAACTTGCTCGTTGGGCAGGAACGTATGAGGAAGTGGCACGTATTACCGCAGAAGCGATGAATGGTGAACGTGATTTCGCCCAGTCTTTGCGTGCCCGTGTGGCTACACTTGCTGGCATTTCACATTCTGTTTTTCATGATGTTCTTGAGCATATTCATCCGAGGCCTGGGGCGCAGCTTCTCATTGATGAAGCCCATCATCATGGCGCGTCTTTCGCTGTTGTTTCGGGTGGTTTTACCGAAGTTGTTGCTCCCTTGTGTGAACGTATGGGCATTGACTATTGGATTGCCAATCGTTTAGAGGTTGCAAATGGATACCTTACGGGACGTGTTGTAGGCGAAATTGTTACTGCAGATGTCAAGGTACGTATGATGCAGCAGTGGGCCGCACAGCAAGGAATCCCCCTAAATCACGTTCTTGCTGTTGGCGATGGCGCAAATGATATTCCCATGTTGTCACATGCAGGTTTAGGTGTGGCTTTTTGTGCTAAGCCAACAGTTCAGGACCAAGTCCATGCGCATATTAATTATCCTCGTCTGGATATTTTGACAGCTTTGTGGGCTTAGCCTCCGGTCTGCGTTCCTGTTTCGTATGTCTTTTCTCGGATGAGGCACTCAAATATTCACACCTATGTGCCCCCCCCCGTATGTGACATAGATAAATTTTCCGCGCCATTACTGAAAATACACGGTAAAAAGTCTGGAAATTTCCTGCATTTTCATACCTAAAGACACGCGAGGGAATAATGTTTTTCTGCTCACTTTCTTCACATATGGTACATAAAAATTTCAATAGAAATAAAGGAAAAATAAAAGATATCGCCCCTTTTATTCGGCCTATCAGGTCCTCATCACACATACTTGGTCATGCAGCCTGTGATTGAGCACGTACCCTAGAGGGAGAAAGACCGTTACATGCTGAACGCACTCATGCGCGAAAGAGAGAGAAATGCGCATCAAGTACACGAACGATCATTTGGAGGCAGGGAATGGCTCCCCCGCACACACACGCTGATCGTATTTTCGGACTTGATGGCCTGCGCGCATGTGCAGTCATCGCTGTTTTGGTCTATCACGTTATTCCCACCAAAGCTCCTGGCGGATTTGTTGGAGTGGATTTATTCTTTGTTATCAGCGGATTTCTTATTACGTATCTTCTGCTCAAAGAAAAAAAACACACAGGTCGCATAGATTTCGCTGGTTTTTACCTTCGACGTATCCGCAGACTTTTACCTGCCGCTTTCCTTGTTATCACTTGTGCGGGTCTACTTGCCACATGCATTGGTGGGGATATCACTGTTGGTGCTTTGCGTTCAATGATTTCCGTTTTCACTCTGTCAGCGAACTGGGTGATGTTGATATCAGGCAGTGACTATTTCGCTCATACTCAAACGGGACTTTTTGATCATTTTTGGTCCCTTGCAATAGAAGAACAGTTCTACCTCATATGGCCATTTATTCTGTTTTTCCTTGTCAAAAGGCGTCCAAACACGCAGCTATTCATTGTGAGCATACTTGCAGTACTCAGTGCATCTAGCGCTTTATTTCTTGAAAAATATGGCGTGAGTTCTCAGGCTTATCTTGCGACACCTTCACATTCGACCGGTCTTTTGCTGGGATCTTTGCTTAGTATCGGATATTTTCACTATGCACCCAAACGTAACCTTACGACGTCTTTTTTCTCTTGTATTTCTCTGATCTTAGGAATACTTGGTTTCACTTTTTCTTTGACTACGAGCCTGACACTCCATGCTGGACATCAAATGCTTGTCACACTTTTCGGCTCAGTATCAGGTCTTTTCCTTATTCTTGGATGTCTGCTCGCACCCTCGTGGATTCCCCGTGTCATTGATATCGCTCCCCTGCGCTGGATCGGTGAACGTTCATATGGGTTATATCTTTGGCATTTGCCTTTTATTGTGATTGCCGATGCCACCTATAGCGCTATTCCTGGTTTCACACGTTTTTATGGTCGCATCTGCGCCATCATATGCGTCTTGTGTGCAACTGTCCTCAGTTATCGCTACGTTGAACAACCCATTAGAAAAAAAGGGTTCACAGCTTTCTTTTCGCATCCATTACGCGCACGACTTAGTGCAGGCATGGGTTTACTTTTAGTTGCCGTTGCGACCATACTGTTTTACATTGCGCCAGAGTCAACATCAGTTGAACGTATGCTTACCTCCGCTCAATCATGTAATTCTTGCGAAGGGGATTCGCAATCCCAAGATCAAGAAAGCGAGCCGCCAACAGAAAATTCATCTGTCACTATGGGACAGCCACCTGTCAATGAACCCGTTGAAGTACCACACCTTCCTGAGTTACAAAATAAAACTCAATCTGAACCCGAAAAGCCACTGATACCGGATGATTACCAAAATGCATCAATCTACGCTGTTGGCGATTCTGTCATGCTGGCTTCAATTTCTGCTCTGTATGAAACATTTCCACATATCACAGTTGACGCACTCACCAGTCGCCAGCTTGTTGACGGGCCGGCTTTGGTTACTGATTTTCTGTCCGCACATCCTGAAACACAAATTGTCATTGTAGGGCTTGGAGTAAATGGTGTGGGTGACGCTCAGACTTTACGTGAAGTTGTTGAAGCGTGTGCGCAGCGTACTGTTGTTATCATGTCAGTGTCGGCACCAGTAGCATGGGAAGAACGTGTAAATTCTGAGATCCGTCAAGTTGTCTCAGAGTTCCCCAATGTTTTGCTTGCAGATTGGCAATCCGCTGCCATTGCTCATCCGGAACAGATCGCAGCAGATGGGATTCATCCAAGCCCTGCAGGTGGACAGTATTATGCGCAGGCAATTATTGACGCTTTAGAAGCGCATAAAAATAACGGCTAAGAGTAACAGTGTAAGGCAGATATCTATGCCTGAAATTGTTATGGAAAAATTTTTCTGTTTATCTCTGAGTCACCACATTTACCTACCTTACTTTCCACGCTAGATTCACATAATTGTTTCATCGGACATAAAATAGGAAAGTAAACAGAAGATCGGGTTGATACCTCATGATTCGTTCTGCTGATTTATGAGGCCGTATATCCTAGGAGATTGATGAATATGACGCTCACTTCACCCGTAGTATCCAAAGCCCTCCAACAAGCACTTGTGGATCTGACTGATCTTTCTTTGCTTGGTAAGCAGGCTCATTGGAACATCATTGGCTCTCATTTCCGTTCTCTGCACCTTGCTCTGGATGAAATCGTTGACGAAGTTCGTAATGCAGCTGATGAAGTAGCAGAACGAATGGCCGCTCTTGACGAGGCCCCTGATGCTCGCGCAGCGACTGTGGCTCAGCAGTCTGGGTTGAAGCAATTTGAAGCTGGTAAGCTTCAGGTCGCTGATGTGTATGCACAGTTTGAAGAACTTTTAATGGGAGTTTCAGATCGCATCAAAGCAACTCTTGATGCAGTTGACGAAGAAGATCATTTGAGCGCTGACCTGCTGATCGGTATTGCATCCGGCTTAGAAAAGCAGGCATGGATGCTCCGCATGGCTGCTCAGGAGAGCTGATTTACTGCCGCTATTATCTAGCTGGGAGGTGCACATGTGCACCTCCCACTTTTTGTATATTGATAGGACAAATGTGAGAATAAATATCAAATAATGAAACAATCTCTTGTAACGCGGATCACTTCATAGTATCTTTGTCCTAGAGGGGTTTTTCTTTACGTATTCCCTCTATTTTCTCCCACATGACAGGATTCAATGATGAAGAAAAAACTACTGGCACGATAACAATCCGCATTTACAGAAAAAATACGGACAGTGGAAAAGCTCTGAAAACTCGTACATAGAACGCCCTAAAAATACCTTTGATGGAGGCGGTGGCGCTCAAGAACGTTAAATTACCCCTCAATCATCTGTAAAGGAAATTTACATGCGTCGGGAAATACCTGTATTGTCTGCTGTTTTACTGTCATTCATTCTGTTGACAGGGTGCTCAAACCCTCAAGAATCCCCATACCGCACCGATTTTGAACGCGCTCGGGATGGCAATGAAAGCCAGTACGTCAAACAGGTGTTTTCCCACGCGATTGATAATGGCACAATCTCCGCTACCGACTATAAGGAATCACGACAAAAACTTGCATCCTGCTATAAGGCCGCCGGTATTGAGTTTTCTGAATATATGGATGACCTTGGCCTCGGGCTGATACAGTTTGGTTTCTCTGAAATGAGTGCCGAAAAAGAAGATGCACTTGAGCACTGCGATCAGCAATTTGACGGTAAAACGACCGGAATCAGTGAAGCATATCGAAATCAAATCATCAATCCACGTAAAGAAGACATGGATAAACTCATTGCTGAATGTTTCGTCCGCAAAGGACTGGTCAGCGCAGGATTTAGCGCACAAGACTACCGAGACTTCATTGCCGCTAATTCAGCACAATGTCTTAACGGTGTATGCACCCTCCCTGATGGCACCACATACAATTCTTCAGATAACCCACCAACCCCCAACCACCTGACAGGTGATTTCATACTTCCAGGCGGCAAAAGTAGCCAGACACCAGAAGGTCAAGCCTGCACAAGTGCACCTCTCTTAGGAATTGACAACCCTCAAAAATAATTCACCCACCGCTTATTTGATTCACACACGAAGGAACGTCAATTGTTTGGCAAGCAACTACATAAAAACACCTATTGGCGTCTATTCCTTATTCTCGCTATAGTGACATTTGCATTAGGGAGCACTATCGGTGCAGGTATCATGACATACAGTACGCGAACTGCTCTCACTCCCCCATCTACACAGGAACAATCAATACCCGTAAGCGCTGAAACATTTGATGACCAGCGTTCGTTCTCCCTCCAAGTCCCAGAACGGACAAAGTGGATAGCAACCTCACCCATTGGAGGCATCATACGTTCCAGTTCATGCCTTCCCGCTAGCCCGCTTCATTCAGGACAAGTCGCATTTACCATTGATGATTCACCTGTGATTGCCCTGCACCTTGAACAGCCACCCTACCGTGATTTCACACCAGGGATGAAAGGCGACGATGTACAGCAACTTCAAAGCGAACTTGCACGTTTAGGCTTCTTTTCAGAGTCACCAAATGGAATATTTGGTCCCGCCACCGTTCAAGCGCTGAACTCTTTGAAGAAAAAAGCTGGGCTTGATCCCCGCTCCTCTGAGCTGAGTTTGAGTGAAATTATTTGGATTCCTTCCACAGAAGTCACGCCTGAGTCATGTGACGTACACATAGGAACAAAAGTAACGACCGATCAAGCACTCTTTACCCTCTTAACCCTACCCGCAAGCGTCACCGTGTCGCTCCCTCACGATATTCTCGCAGGAGAACGGGAAGCCCTCGCAGGTGATACCGCAACAATTATTCCCTCCGATGGTGTTATCAGCAATCAGACTTTCATTCAGGCTTTATATAAACTCTCCCAGTTTTCCCAAACATTGCCTGAAGGCAAACAAATTTCAATTCCCACACGCCTAGTCACTCCGATTTCTTCATACCGTGTGCCTCCCAGTGCGCTCTACGAGATAACAGGTGAAAAAGCCTGCCTTATATCTGATCAGATACCCACACAAGTCCAAATCATTGGCTCATCCTACGGAAATACGATAGTCGTATCTGATAATCCTCTGGGAAGTATTACTCTTTCACCTGACCCTAAGGCCGCCTCATGCTCCTAGAAGCACACGCCCTTGGACATTCCTTTGACGGACAGCATGAACTTTTTTCCGACCTGTCATTCAGATTCACTGCAGGTGACATGGTCGCCGTTATTGGCCCTTCCGGTAGTGGAAAATCCACATTACTCAGCATATTAGCGGGATGGTTATCCCCAACGCGCGGTCACATCACCCGCGAAGGCATCGACTCGATTTCCTGGGTATTCCAAAATCCACTCGGATTCAAGAATCGCAGCACCCTTGACCATGTCTGCCTCCCGTTATTAGCGAAAGGCTTTACTCGACGCGAAGCCTATCCGCGCGCTTTAGAAACACTCGCCATCTTTGGCTTAGAGCACTTAGCGGATAAACGATTTTCAGAATTATCTGGTGGAGAAGCACAACGCCTCATGCTCGCCAAAGCGCATATGAAAGCACCCGATCTCCTCCTCGTTGATGAGCCGACCGCTCAATTAGACCGAACGTTAGCCGCCTCAGTAAATAAAGTCTTATCGCATATTGCATCAACACACACCATTGTGATCGTCGCTACCCATGATAGCGACACGCACAAAGCATGCCATTCGGTTCTTGACCTCGGAAAATTCGCATCACCACAGCAAAAAATTTCATCTTCCGCTCAGAGTATTCACGATGCTCATGACCAAATAGCACCCACGTTTTCCCTTCAATCTCAAGGAAAGCAGGACACAGCTACAACAACTGATCGGCAGGAATACCTATGATGCGTTTTTCCTCCATTATCTCTGAAGCATGGCGTAATACAATCAGCGGAACATCTCGCCTTCTCATGACCGCTAGCATATTGACTGTCTTAATTGGCGGATTAGCATTAGTACACGTTATTACTATCGGAAATGTTTTACGCGATACGTACCAGTGGAGAAACGCTGGAGCCTCAATCCATATTCTGAATGTCCCCGGAGGCATCAATGGAAAACTGTGTGAGTCACTATCCCGCATTGAAGGTATTCATGCTTCTGGAGCGCTTCGTTCAGGTCCTACACTCACATTGGCACAGCTTCCACAAAACCCTATGTCCTCGCTCGAAGTATCACCAGGGATGGAAAAAGTACTGCACGTAGAAGCGCCTCACTCACAAACCCGTGGCGGCGGCATGTGGGTGTCAAGCGATCTTGCCGCGCTACTTTCTGACGATTCCTCCCCTTCATCGCTTATCTTGCATACTGATTCAGATACGTCAGCTCCTAATATTGTGCCTGTCTCAGGAATATTCCCACAGGTAGAAGACGGGCGCGCACCTATATTTGCCCGTAACATCGTGATACCGGTGGTAGCTCATGGATTATTTGATGCCTGCTGGGCTGAAATCTGGCCAGAATCCTCCGCTTTAGAACAGTTATTGACTTATGCAGTGGTAAACGGACAAGACGATTCAGCTCAAGCAGAAACTCAACTTTTTAATACATCACTGGGTCAGCATTTCGATGTCACCAAACGGCTTGGCCCCTTACCTTTCTGGTTCTACACCGCCGCTGCGCTATGTTTTGCTCAGATCATTGGGATAGCTTTTTCGTGGAGCCGCAGACTAGAGGGAGCTTCAGCTTTACATGCTGGTGTTGATCGTTTGTCGTTTGTCATCCAATTGACTGTGGAATATGGGTTCGCAGCCATACTGTCGTGGACAGTACTGTTACCGATCTTGTTCTTCACGTCAACGGCTTCAGGAATTATCCAATGGAACCTATGGGTCAGCGGCATACTGATTGTGAGCGCCAGTTACCTGTGTGGGGCGTTAGGCGTTATTTTAGGGGCATTGCGTATTCAAGAAAACCAACTTTTCGCCCTTTTTAAAGCGCGATAATATCGACTACTCACGTACAGGATTCGCAGGTAATCACTTTCTACTCAGTTAGCATTTACTGCGGGTGGATGAGCATATCCTGGGGTTCCTTTACGAGGTTCCCATGAGAGCACGCTCAGCGGCTGTTCATGTGAGGTGGCAGGAAAAGCGCACAAAGCACGCAGTTCATTCACATCAAATGTGGCATATACGATCCGCTGATAGTTGTCCGCTTCCCACACCATAGCGCATGTATCTGAATCAAGTGCTGTCATTACAGAATATGCCGTCGCACCGCAATCAACGAGGATAGGAAGGCTCCACGTCTGACCTTCGTCTTCCGAAAGATGTAAGGATAAGCGTGCGCGCCCTCCACTATCAGCACATATGGATGCAATGAGCGTATTTCCCACGCAAATCAATCCCCCATTACATCCAGGTTCAATCAGCGCAGGAACAGGATGAGGCTGAGTAAATGTGCGGCCGTTATCCTCTGAAATAGCTTGACGACGATAGGGCGTATCTCGCGCATGCAGGAGGAGTTTCCCAGAGGGAGTGACCACTACTTTGTTTTCATCACAGCAAGGACCAATCGGCTCTCCCATATGCCATGTCTGCCCGTGGTCAGATGAATGTGCGCAGATTGCATAGTTTTCGCCGTCTATACGAGCAACAAAAGTTTGAAAAATCGTGCCATCTGGAGCAACTGCACCGTTTCCGGATGAGCAAAACATGCCAGCAACATATTCGGGACGTAGGTAGCTCATATCCCGATGGTTCCATGTATTCCCGTGATCTGTTGAGGAGGCCAGCCATAGTTCAAGGCCTTCTCCCCCTTTTTCTGCGGTAAAGTACGATTTTCCTTGTGAACCTACATACCAGCACATCACAGTATCTGTATGCGGGTCATATATAAGCGAGGCGTCACCAAAACCGTGTCCTGGCGTATGCGCACGTAAAGGACGTGCAGGTGACCAGGTCTGTCCGCGGTCATCAGATGTACGCAAGGCGATATCAAAATCTGCAGGTAAATCTCGCCAATCAGAACGCACATCGTAGGCAACAAGGATACGTCCCGTATTGGTCACTGTCAGAGCAGGTATGCGGTACAGAGGCTGAGGGAAAGCGGAAAGGGGGAAAGGATCTGAAAATTGAGCAAGCGTTGTCCATTGCATGTTTTTATTCTCCATAACTGCGTGATCGCGCTGAGTGATGCCACACGGGGAAGTAGGTAAAACATTCACCACAGTAGCTTCAGAGTTTTGATTTATTTCCTGCTGATTGACATGAGTAGCAAATTCATGGGTCGCTGTTTCTTTTGGTGATTCTGCAGCAATAATTATTCAGAATAGAGCCAACAGAGCGAGGCCCTGACGTTGTTTCGCAAATAACACCGGCTAACTGGATATCACTGATGACTGCGCGAATAAAATCAGTGTCTTCATCTTCTGCACCAGTCTGGAAAATAGGGATTAACAAATAGTCACATTTTTCCGCTTCGATTATGGCTGTGGTCGGTACGGTATATACAGCAGGCACGAAAGGATCTTGAGGCAATTGCGCCATACTGAGGGCGATGGCCCGCGATCTTCCTACTTTTAATGAACTCGTAGCAGCATTGGGAATGTAGTTGAGGTGGCGGGCCGCTTCTTGTACCCGTTCAATCGTTGCTGGAGCGACCTTTACTTCAGGACCACGAGCATTCACAATGAGGGAAACAGTCGATGGTGCCACACCGGCGATACGTACACCATCGGCACGAGTAGCACGGGGCATAAAGGCTCCTCGAACTTATTCACAAACACGGATTACCTTCACCATAGTTTGTATAAAAGACTTTTGCAGTAAGTTCATAAACTATATCGTGTGACTTCATAAGACTGTGAACCATGAAGTTGTCCCACCCCTATGATGAGAAAAACTCTCATCTTTTATCACCTGCCCCATAGGTGCGGTATTTTCGACTATTCGTACACAGATATTTATTCACGTATGTATCCCAACTCGATAAGAGATTGACGCGGTATTACACAGCTCAGATCCTCGGGCACTTCCTTCTATTTCCTCACATTCGGCCTTGCATATCACCCCTGAAAGTTGTGAACGCATATGAAAATCACCTTTCGTGCCATGCGAGTACTTACATGCCATGTTGAGGAGGAAAAAGATCTGCAGTTTTCTTCCTCAACATGGCATGATGCGTTTCAGTGTTTTATTGAGCGGTTTTACCGCGGCATTGTGTGAAAAAGACAAGTCCTCCACCACATATAAGCAACGCGATTGTACTCACCTGATAAAAGAGAATACCCGTACCCGTTTGAGCAAGATAAGTATGTGAATGGGCACGTTCTTTAGTAGTGTGGGTCGCTTTTTCGTTTGCTTTTCTTTGTTCCTCAGCTACAGATTCGCCCGCAGGCTTTTCTTGTGTGCCTATAACTGTTGGCGTATATATTGAAGTTGCCTCTGTAGCGAACATATCTGTGAAAACCACGCGGGCAGGTTCTGGTGTACCTGTAAAGTCATAATGAGGGATAAAAGTGACTTTCCCACGTACCGGATCAAATAAATATGTCCCTATTTCTTTATCCTGACGCTTTGCTGGCACAGTGAGCGCAAATGAGCCATCAGCCTGCTTGAAACCTGATTTTTTAGGGTCGAGTTTTTGTCCTGGTCGCAAATTCACAGGATTTAAGGATTTACTTTCTTGTGTTTCATCTTGTTTACCTGAACTTTGATTTTCTACACCTATTAAAGGTAATTTCCCTACGGTAACTGTAGCCGTTGATCGTAGTTCAGCTCCCATCGAGTCCTCATACATATAAGGAGCGACAGCTCCTCCGTCCTCCATCGTCACATAGCCTTCAGCAGGGGTGAAAATAATTTTCTTTTTCTGGGGATCGTAAACAAAAGTTCCTTTCCCGGGGACATCGAATGTATTCCCTAAGTGTCGGCCTTCTTTGGTCACAAAAGTAAAATGTGGGTCATCTGGAATATGTGTTTTCAGTTCATCGGGTAAGTGCTCAGAGGGCTGAAAATTCACGAAAGGATCAATGGTCTTTGGTGTTGCATATTCTGTTCTGTCCACCTCTGGTTCATCAGTCGGCGCAAATGCGCGCACGTTACTACTTTCATGTTTTTCTTTTTCGAGAGGTGTCACAAGGTTATCAACGCCGTTCGTATGATCGCCTGTAGTTGTTATATGCACTTTGAAAGCAATAGTGCATGATTTCATTCCTTGAGCAAGATCAGCTGTCAAACGTGGGGAACTCTCAGAAATCGTTGTTTCACCTAGCGCGGCATCTGGAGTTCCTGTTGTTGTGACAGCAATATTGCGACAGGTACTGGATGATTCAATAGGATTTTCGGGCACAATTTTCATTCCCGAGGCAAGCATGTCAATGACTGATATTCCCTCTTTACTTTCCATGTCTGCTGTATTTGTGATTGTCAGAGTCACAACTGCTTGCCCACCTACAGGAATGAGAGCAGGTGACATAGTTTTTTTGATAGAGGGAGTTGTGTCGTATACGTAGATATCATCAAATGCTGAATCGTTACCTGCAACAGTGAGAGTGTGGTTCAAAACTCCGAAATGGTAGGTTCCTTCGGGCATATCACGTGTGTGGAAACCAATTTCAGCACGTCCCAGTTTGGCCTGAAGCGTTCTCGATACCTTGTAGTCGGTTATTTCTTGCTCGGTCATTACATCCATAGGCCGCATTTCTTTTATAGCAGTTAATGAGCACAGATCAACCGATCTGGTTGTTTTCCCTATTCGACCGTCACTGCTTTCAACGCGCAGAGCAACATGTGGATGGTATTGTGCTTGGCAGCTACTGACCGCATAGTTCAATACGCCTTTGTAGTAGCGTCCTTTTGTGAAGGGCATACCTTGTTTGAGTCGTACCATGAAAGGGGGTTTTCCATTACTTGGCAGCCAAAAAGAACCTCGATCTTTTTCAGTTGGACGACGTGTGAGCCTACCATGCTCATCAAGCGCATTGTCGTAGAAAACTGCTGTATAACCGGTATCTGTAAGAGATGACAAGGCAAAGTTTGCGGTCCCATCTGCGTGACTTGGTGTTTTTCCTGTGAGTTCAACAGCAAATTTTCCCAGAGCACGGGTCATAAATTGCACCTGAGCTGCAGAACCCGTAATAAGACATTCTTTAGTTGCCCATCCAAGTGGTGCTCGTGGAGGGAGGCCAATATATCCAGACCATCCTTCTTCTTTGACGGGAATTTGAGAACCAGAGACAATAATTCCGTCACAGTTTCCCCTCCATTGATCCCATGCTTGAGCTGCCGTATATGGAGAGTCTGGAGAATTTATTAAATAGGGGGCCGTATTATTCGGATTCGGAGGAGTAAAATCTGTTCCTCCAATCAGTCGTGGTTACAAAAGATCATGGTCCTCGTCTGCTGCATAACTTGAAGCTGGGCACAAGGCCGCCGCTCCAATACTCGCAGCGAAAGCCACTATTATCACTTGATGAAATCTAAAAGACATGAAACCTCAGATCCTTAAAATGTAAAATGCCTCAGATTTATAACCTTTTATCTAGCAAAAGATTTAATTGCACACTACATCAGATTTATCGCAATAAATAGCGGGAAAATTAATATTCCACTTTAATTTTTAGATAAAATAAATATCATCACAGGTCATGAATATAAACAATATATAAATTACATATTGGTCACAATATTTTTATATCAGCACGCCACGCTATAAAGAGTTACATATCATTATTCAGCCATTTAACGAGCGCTCTAGTTTTTAGTGTTAATTGCACAGAATTCAATATAAACAATATTTATAACTATTAATTTAAGCTCAAATGAAAATTATATTTCACAACACGTATCACGCATAATAATGCGTAGATATTCAAAATTTCCAAACCTGCACCAAAACTTAAATAAATATTCAGGATTCAAAAGGTATATTACGAATTTTCAGAAGATTTCCTAATGAAGATTATTAAAAATCAGATTCATTAATCTATGGGACACGGAGTTCACACAGCGGATCACGATTAGCCGCCCACAGCGCGGGAATAATAGAAAGTACCGTGCTAGCGGCAGCTATCAAAATGATGACTGCGCTCATAAAGTCAATGGGCGGACTCAGATGTTCAAAGAAAGCCATTGCCATCATGCTGACAATTGCTCCTACGCCTGCCCCCAGACTGGTAAGAAGGCCAACTTGTCCCAACATAAGCCCCAGAATCATTAGACGACTTGCTCCCAACGCTCGACGACGCCCCAAGTCTTTACGTCGCAAAAGAACAAGCGCCCAGATCATAAGCATGGTCGCTCCAGCTCCTGCACCAAGAACACTGATAATGAGGATACGGTGCGATGCAGCGAGTTTCCCATCAATGGTAGCACGCAAATCCACATAGGCTTGAGATGTTTCGATTGCATATTCTTCGTTACTGAGATCCCGCAGTTCACCACGCACAAGATCTGTCAGCAAAGGAACCTGGTCAGGACTATATGTTGACAGGTAAATAACCGACAAAGTATCAACGTGATCTATTGGAGCAAGAATAGTGGGAGTAAGTTTTTCTAAGTGTTCAGGCAAAGCGACGCTGCCGATGATATTAACATCAATACCGTCATTAACCACACGCGCACCCCCACCTTGAGGCGGCAAAGCAAGCACATCATAAGCGTCTTGAGTGGCAAAACCTACCAAAGAATCTGCTAGTTGAGTATTTTGTGAATCAATACCCATAATGTTGTGTGCGCGTTCCATAAGTTCACGCCCAAGCTGCCCATAGACCAAGCGCAATGCAGCACGCTTACCACCATTGAAAGATACATTGGCAACATCTACAGTTTGACTAAAACCCACTGCGCTTTCCACAATGTCTACACGTTCTAATGAATCGAGGATACGGCTTGGTATGCCTCCATTCATTTGCGTGGAATACACCGACACCGATCGTGTACCTATCTGATCTACAGTGGACAAAACTGCGGACTGCGCAGCAGCAGATACTCCAGCCGTTCCCAATACCACGCCCACCGACACAGCTGAAATAATCGCCACCACAGCAGAGATTAATCCTTGGGAACGACATGCTACCAGTACTTCACGAATAAATATCCAGACACCCATGCACCTGCTCCTCAAGTGAAGGGAAGATTATTTTCCTCATTCGCAGTTCTCACTGCCACCGTCAGATTCACAGCTTGTATCCCATTCGACACCTTCTTCACTGCTGTGCGGGTATGCGTATTCCACACTGAGCCTCCCCAAAAAAATGCCGTGGTTATTTCTCAGATTGGGAACTCAAATCCTCTGATTGGGCTTTCTCTCCAAGTCCATTCTGCGGATTGAACTGTGTTCCATTTTGTTGAGGATCACCCCACAGGCGTATTTTCATTCCCACATCAATGCCATCAACAATTGCTTGTCCACCCACACTGGTCCGCACCGACACCGGATATTGTGTACCAGCCACATCGACAACAACAGTCCTGCCCTGCGCGTCAACACGTATTGCAGTAAGAGGAATTTGAGCGCCTTCTTCCTCAGGAACTAATATAACGTTCGCTGAGATTCCTTTTAGCCCTGCAACGGGAATACTTTCACACGTATCTGCACAAATACTGTCCTGCCCTAAAACAGGAGCAAGCTGCGCAAGCAATGTGTGTTCTTCAGAATTCTCAATAATCGTATCAATCACCGCATGCCACGTGTGCCCTTCATATTCCAACAGCACTTCTTGCCCCTCATGAGTAGCACGCAGCTGCCCCTCAGGTAAAGGAATCATGAAAGTCGGTGTTGAATCAAAAATTTTCACCAGTTTTGTTCCCGATTGCACTTCTGAACCCACATGCACGCCATCTTCCCAGGCAATATTCACAGGCAAAGATGGAATAAATACAACCTGCCCCACAGGAATCACACCTGTCACTTCAAGGTCATGATCCTTTTGCCATTTCTTTACTAGACCCTCAGTGATGTCACCAAACTTCCCATTAGGAACCATATCCCGCCCATACACTTCAAATAAGTAGGCCTGAAGTTGAGCGACATCCGTACCCTCAACTCCCATTCCCATGTCACGAAAAGCAGGAACTTGGCCCGGCAGGACAAAAATAGGACGCAAATCAACCGTACACAACACGTCACCTGCAGATATACGCCCCTGACGATCAGTAGGAATCGACGTCAACGTACCAGCAAACTTACCTGATACAGATGACTGGACAACCCATTCAGCTTTTGCCGCCAAACTCAGATTACGTCCCAAATGACCCTGCACGACCTGACCGATAGCATACTGGGCAGCAGGTTCCACTTTTTTGGAAGGTAGCAGCAAGGCATGAGCAGCCCACCCTACAGCAGCACATAACGCCGCAAGCACAAATAGCAGAAGCAAAAAACCCGGTGAAACTTTAGCCCGCATACGCTGATAATCCTCTCGTAACGGTCACTTATAGGGGGAAAAGCAGCGACTTTCACATTTAGTCAATTATTGAGGCAGCCCTCAGATAGTTACCACGGGCAAATTTTATAAATCTCGCTTTGGGGCTTCCCTGCCCAAAAACCACTCTTGAGCAATTCAGGTATAGGAAACCACGAAAGATCACCGGATATCATGTCTGCAATGTATTTTTCCCGACTGGGAAGTTCGGAAATAGTACCCCCATGCTCTGTTATGCACTGGCGAAAATTCACCAGTTTGTCATATTGGGCACTGACATACTCAGTGGTCAGCGTTGGTTTTTGCGGCCACGGTGCTGCCAAGTCTAAACATACTTTCTCATCTTTAAACTTCGCAGCTTCTTGTCCAACAGGAGGCACGTCCTCAGCAAGACTACTAAAGGGCGTATGCGGATTATCCAACCTAGGACGAGGCCAGCCGTGCCCCTCCATGCAGTCAGCATACTTTCCAACAGCTTCTGCGAATAGTTCCTCGTATTCTTCATCAGAAGCAGCGGGAGGTAGATGTTCAGCTTTATCCCAATAGGAAACAAAATCCTGCGCCTCGCCGCTTTCTGATTGAACAGCTTCCGGCTTAAAAGCACTGAGCTCAGCAGATTCCTTGCTTTGGTGCACTTCTGAAGCACAAGCCGTGAGCGCAATAGTCGAAAGAAATACAATCCCGCACCATATAAGCTGCTTATAATTCCCCATAATTTTTCCGTGACTCATGTGTGCGACAGAAGAAGCATGCCTGATGTGACTAATCAATATCGTGAGTTCTCCTTCCGTCTCATACGATAAATTCATCACAGCATCATTACTGTGATAGCAAAACATTAAGCGACAACACAATCTTTATCAAGAGATTTTAATTAAATCCCTTTACTGTCTTAAATCGTGAGATATACGAAATATTTACCTATACTAAAACTTTATTTCACATAATTCCCTCATTGAACAACAGCATAAAATAATCTTTTGAATCACAGAGGAACGTAAGCAGAACTGCACAATCTCCATCAGTGCCGACATAATCTCATGTAAGCATAAAATGGCACGAATTTTTTTCAAACTCTTGACTTTACAAAGTATTGGTCTTATGCTCAAAAAGTCGGATATCCGATTGCGCGCTACTCATCATGACTGATACATGCATCAAGTCATCTCTTTTTACTCATCCATCACAAAGGAGCGATGGCATGGAAACATCCATCAATTATTACCAACCGATAAGCATTACCAAGAACAAGCACATATTTCTTGCTTCAGTGCTGATAACACTATTTATGCTCATCACCCCAAGCATCTCACATGCTGCCAGCGAAGATACAAGCGCAACATATTATAAATCACTTACTATTTTCACAAAGGTTCGACATCATAACGTTGGTCCAATGTCTTGGGAAAATCAAGGAGGAAATACCGGATGGAGCGACGGTAGTGTCACTAATACTTACTGCGGAGGCGCTAGAGGTGATGCGGTCGCCCTACGGTGGCCAGGAGCAAATGGAAGCCAATTCGCTGTAACTTACTTTAAACCAGTCGCTTATTCATGGAAAATGTTCCCTCTGGCTTCATACGGACCCCGCGATTTTGTCATGTCTTTCAAAATGGAAGGCACATGTGGCGCTCCTCCATATGAGCGATATCGGAGTGTATGGGGAAGGATTCAATTCTGATGCAAACGAAAACACTCAAAAACAAGGTACTTTTCACTGTTATTCTGCTGACTTTAGCGATTTTCGGAGCAAAATTTGCCGCTCAACCCATCGCCCAAGCAACTACGGGAACGCCCCTAGCGAAAAATCAGCTTATTCCTGAAACATTACGCGACATTGCACAAGATGAACTCACTGAGTTTGGCGACCAACCTTATCCAAGCACCGTTGCACCAACTCGCATAGAGGATCTTCTTCCCTATGCGCACGGTGCCAAAATCTTGAGCAGTGAAGGGGAATCTGTAGTGTACAGTTCCCCCGACTCCAATCCATACACCGCTTCACTCATGCGTAGTGCAGGCATGAACCCGCAGGACGGATCCACTGATGTCACCGTGGTCACCGAAAGTGGCGATATCGCAGTGCAAGCAGCATTACGTTGGGAATGTGCCTGGATTTCAGAATATGTTCGAGCAGGACGAGCTGGAAACGATCAGGCTGTGCAAGAAGCACTGACACAACTAGAGCGCTTTCCCTCACTTGAGGCAATTCGTAAATACAATCCAGAGTTAGGTGCTGGTCACGCGGCTGATGTTCTTCCGAGGCTTCGTCAAGGCGATCAGGATTTTGCTCAATATTGGCTTGACGGCAGCTGCAGCGGCCTACTCCACTAAACGCAACTAAATATTCAGCAATGAATAAGTCGTGTTGCTGTGCTCCACAAAAACACACCTGCTTCTGTGGAGCACATATAAAAATCACATGTGGAATCTTTTCATCCCTCCTGCGAGTATTACGAAGGGGAAAGTCCGGGCATATGCGAGGTGCGACGGGCTGTAGGATAAGCCTGCACCTGTACCCCTATAGAGGTTTTATATGGGAGTAGCAGCCTCCCACCTTACCATTCGATTCAATAGATGTGGCACCCTGCATACTGTGCCGATTTGTCAGGCCACTAGGTTGACCGCTATCCTTAATAGGTCGTTGCGTCAAAGTATGCAACACTTTCCCGATCGGGGCATTGGCGCAGTTGGTAGCGCGCTTCCATGGCATGGAAGAGGTCACGGGTTCGAATCCCGTATGCTCCACACGTATCCCGTGATTTCGTTACAATCACGGGATTTTACGTTAGAAATTCCGGACGGCTTACTTGAGCACCACTACAACAGAACTAAGCAACCCAAAACAAGGAAAAACTGACGCATAGCCGACATAAGCACTCAACAAGCCCCCATCACGGCCTATACGACAGATCTTGTTGGTGGGGTTCTTGTTTTTTGTTGTGTTGGTGCTGAAAGGTGCCTTTTTAGGTTGGTTTGACTGGAGTTTAAGGTTGGACAAATCCTGTTGGTGGGATCAGGGTTTTTTGTTGAAGTGACACGGAAAGGTCCGTTCTTAGGTTCGGGGTGTCGGGTGGGGTTTATACGACAAATCTTGTTGGTGTGGAGTGAACTTTTGTGGTGTGTTGGTGGTCAAAACTCGGTCGTTAACTCCCCTTTTTTTTCCCGGGCGTGTAATGGTGATGGGTGAATCGACTACATCGTTGCC
>NZ_JAJNRQ010000006.1 GCF_021083645.1 Schaalia sp. lx-260
CCACAAGAAAAACCCCGCAGCACCAAGGCCAGGCACACCACCCAACAAAACCCACCACAACCGGCAAACCCCATCAGGCGACAAACAAAAACAATACCCACCCCACCACACACACGTCAAACCAAAACACTATGACACCAAACACACAAACACAGAAAGCCCTCTAAAATCCCTCAAAAACAAGGAAAAGTCCGCGCAGAATCAGGGAACAGTTACCACTGCACACCCGTTTCCGCACGGACTTTCACTCAGCAAAGCCACACTCTCAGGAAATACACAGCCTCAAAAAACCTGTCAAGCTACCTAGCTTTTCCAAAAAGAAGCGATGGACCTCACAAAATATACGAAAGAAACTCAACAAGTACCTAAGTGTTCTTGTACAGGAATATCTACCGTCGGCAAATCACGAACAGCTTGCCGAACTGCACGCGAAACAGCTCGCGGCACACGCTCGTCAAATACGCCAGGAATAATGTAATTCGCACCGAGTTCATCAACCGAAATCACATCAGCAATAGCAACAGCAGCGACACGGAGCACCTCCGTCGTAATTTCTTTCACCTTCGCATCAAGCAAACCACGGAATAAACCAGGGAAAGCCAAAACGTTATTAATCTGATTCGGATAATCAGAACGCCCCGTTGCCACGATACGCGCATATTGAGCCGCAGCAATCGGATCAACCTCAGGAGTCGGATTCGCTAAAGCAAAAACAATAGAATCTTTCGCCATTGTTGCTACATCTTCAGCCGTCAAAATATTGCCCTGCGAAACACCAATGAAAACATCCGCATCACGCAAGCCCTCAGCTAACGAACCTTTCACACGACGAGGATTAGTATTTTCAGCCAACCAACGACGTGCCGGATGCATGTCATCAGATACTTCATCAGCATTCAAAGCACCCGAACGACCATAACCCACAATATCGGTCGCACCTTGAGCCATCAGTAATTTAATAATGGCATTACCTGCTGCTCCGACTCCAGAAACAACGATGCGCACATCCTCAATACGTTTCCCGACAATTTTGAGGGCATTCAGTAGTGCAGCTAAAACAACAATTGCTGTTCCATGCTGATCATCGTGGAATACCGGAATATCCAGCTCTGCGCGTAAACGCTCCTCGATTTCAAAGCATCGCGGCGCTGAAATATCTTCGAGATTAATACCGCCGTAAGCGGGAGCAATAGCTTTAACAATACGAACAATCTCATCGGTGTCTTTTGTATCTAAAACTACCGGCCAGGCATCAACGTTACCAAACTGCTTGAAAAGGACAGCTTTACCTTCCATAACCGGCAAAGCAGCCTCTGGCCCGATATCTCCAAGTCCAAGGACAGCTGTACCATCCGAGACAACCGCCACCGAATTTGCCTTCATCGTCAATAAATGCGCTTTTTGAGGCATGTCATGGATCGCCGTACATACGCGAGCTACGCCAGGAGTGTAGGCACGGGAAAGATCATCACGGTTACGCAACGGAACCTTTGAAGCAAGCTCAATTTTACCGCCAATATGTGACAGGAAGGTTTGATCTGCAACTGAAGAAGTCGCCACACCCGGTAATGAGTCAAGTACAGCTTCAACTTGTCGGCGGTGTTCAGAATCACGCATATCACAGGTCACATCAACGATCAGGCGTCCACGATCAGAATCGGCAACATCCAGCCCCTTGATCTGTGCCCCTGTTTCAACGACAGCTGCAACAACCCCAGCAATCGAAGTCTGTCCTTCATCCAGATCTAACCGATATGAAGCAGTATAGGAGGGCGAAGTACGCATAATACTCCTTGTATGATGCGGCTCAAAAGCCGCTAACGGACCTTATAACGTGACCATCGTAGGCATTTCATTTCTTTTGCTGACGAGTTGCATCACCTAGTGAGCAAATGAAAGTGAAGTCACATGCAAAAATTACGTAAAACACACTGTTTTTCAGCGTAGATTTGGGAGTTCTCTGCGCATATGTGTAGCTGCAAAAAACAGTATGAATTCCTAAGAAAATACTCACCTATAACCGGAGTCAAAAGGTCAGTTTCTGTATTTTCATACAAAATAGACGTTGTGAAGATCTTATTTGCCAAGCTGCACCGTTAAAACATTTTAATAAGGGCAGGTGGCAAGGTCCTTTGGCACAATGTTAAAGCGATTTTCCTTAATAGCGACAGTATTTAACGGTAAATTTCTATGTTCTGGCTGAAATATCAGCGAGAGAATAATGAAGCATCATATGGGTTCTTCGGGCTGCTTTCATGTGAGTATCGTTGATGTAGGACCCTTACTTCTTGCCTATTTTTGTGTGGCGCCTAGTCAAAAATCCCCATATCTGCGCACACAAAGTCTTAGTCTCTAAAAAGTGGGTATGACCGCGTAAGAGTGTGGCGATACTTGTTTTTTCACGTAGAAAACAGGTCAGAGTGTGTCCCGGTCCGTGTGGCTACAAGAATAAGTTCATACTCGTTAATGGTGTAAATCAGGAGCCAATCTGGTTGAACTGGTTGAATATGACATTCACGAAACCCTACATAATCGCCTTTAAGAGCATGATCTCTATGCCACGCAGGTAAGGAATCGTCGCTACATAAAGTTTCAAGAATCTTTTCCAGCAAAGACATATCCATGCCACACTTTTTCATCCGCTTATAGTCTCGGCAAAACTGTGAGGATACAGCCACATTGAGCATTAGTGTTTTTTTCTTCCTCATCAAGAGCATCAAAGAACGCTTTACACTCGAAAAACACTCCATAGGAATTTTCCCTGCAATCATGTCACGTACTTGTTCGCAAGCTGCCTGCGTGGTATCTGATACGTGAGAGCGCTTGATAGGAAAAGGAAACCCGCCCTCCATTAAAGAGGTGCGCAGAAAAATATTGATCGCATCTGTCACCGATATACCAAAGCTTGAGAAAAGAAGTTCCGCGTCCTCTTTTATTTCTGGTTCAACACGAATATTAATATGTGCTGTTTTTGGCATCACAGGTCACCTACACATTTACAGACGTAGAGCGTAACCATCGCGCACTAGGGTCTGCTCCCCTTCTTTCAGTGGGGAAAATTTTGAGTCATAAAAGCCCGCGAACGCATCAGTTTCTGAGCAAAAGACACATTTCTTTGCTGACGCGAAAGCAAACTGTAAAGCACAGCAACAACAAGGACAATTCCTTTAATTACCTGCGCACGATCAGAACCCACACCTAATAAAAGCAAACCATTATTAAGAACTGCCATGACAAGAGCACCCAGAACACCACCAATGACGCTACCTGTCCCACCTGAAATCGCTACTCCTCCAATAAAAACCGCAGCAATTGCATCAAGCTCCCATAAAGCACCATCTTGCGGACCAGCTGCCGTAGCTCGCGCCGTAAACAAAATCCCCGCAAGAGCAGCTAAAACTCCCATATTCGTCAAGACAATAAATTGAATCCGTTGCACATTAACACCGGATAAATGGGCTGCCACCGGATTACCACCCACAGCGTACACGTGACGCCCGAAAGTTGTTCTTTGTAACAGGAAATGGTAAATCACTGCCAGGATAAAAACCACAAGAGCCGATAAAGGAACAGCAGTTCCTATAGGACCTCGACCGAATAGCCATACGCATACGCTCACACAGAAAAACAAGAGCAGACAACGAAAAATAAACGAACTTTTGCGTACCTGCGCACCAGCACGCGCAATATTTTTCTGGCGTCGCCACTGATCGCACATAAAGATCAAGCCAACGCATAAACCGAAAATGCATGTCGCTATATCAACGCCCAAGAAACGACCAAAATACGGCAACGTACCTGACCCAAGAAATTGGAATTGCGTAGGGACAGGAACAGATAATGCTTGAGATTCCCATAGTAATAAACCTCGGAAAATCAACATACCTGCCAAAGTAATCACAAAACTTGGCACAGCAAAATATGCAAGAAAAAACGCGTGAAAAGCTCCAATACAACCGCCCAGCACAAGGCTCGCAGGAATAGCCAGCCAAAAAGGAATACCCCCGTGCGCCATTCCTAAAGCCATTGTCATCGAAACAAAAGCTCCGACAGCGCCAACCGACAAATCGATTTGGCCGATGATGACAACTAAAACCATGCCGATCGTCAAAACAAAAATATAGGAATTTCCTGCAAGTAAATTATGTAAATTCGATGCACTCAACATGTGCCCATGCGTCGCATACTCAAAGATGACAACAAGAACAATTAACACATTCGCTACAAGATACGTGTGCCTATTCCGTCCCAGGAAAAAGTCAAAGATATGCATAACGACTGCAGACTCCTTTCACCCGCGCTTCTTTACGATCAGGCGTTACTTCTGTCTGTTCCTTCGTACATCCCTATCCTATAGGGATATTGACAAATCCCGTTAAAAATATTTTTTTCTATCGAATTTATGAGGACAGCCCCGTACATGTGCTGACAAACTGATAGCGTAGGTACGTGGTTTTATATGGAGGTCCTTCTGGGTCACAAGCTTCACTGCGAGAAGCTAATAGTGTCCGGGTTGTTGATGCCATTCAGCGATATGGTCGTATCACACAGGTTGAATTGGCTGCTGTCACAGGACTTTCTTCCGCCACAATTTCCAATATCGTCAAACAACTTGTTGAACGTGGAGTTGTCGCCACAGAAAATACGATTCGCTCAGGCCGGCGCGCGCAGCTTGTCCATCTACGTACGCAATCCGCTTTAGCCGTCGGTGTTCATATTGCTAAACGTGCTCTGCGTATTGAAATCGCTGATGCCTCCCATACGGTTACCGCCGAAAAAGTACTCCCCCTGCCTACAGATCACCGGGCGGATACCACATTAGATCGCGCGGCCTTATTAATTTCTGAATTAACAGATGAAATGGGGGTCCCCCTTGATGAAATTGTCGGCATTGGTCTAGCACTACCGGCCCCCATAGACCCGCATACTCGTAATATTTCAGTCCGCGGCATCATGCGCGACTGGGAAGAAACCGATATTCGTCATGTTCTCGAACGTCGTCTGGGACGCCCTGTTCTTGTAGAAAATGACGCAAATGCTGCTGCAATCGGTGAGTACCTCTACGGGAATCTTCGCGGGTACAGTGACGGCGTATATATTCGCGCTTCCTACCATTGCGGCGCGGGCATCATGCTCAATGGGAAACTCCATCACGGTCCTCATGGGATTGCTGGTGAAATCGGACATGTACAGGTAGATCCCCTCGGACCAATTTGTCAATGCGGGAACAGAGGATGCCTCAATACCGTTGTAGGCGCAGATGCGCTGATAGATCTTTTACGCGTATCACGAGGACATTTATCTTTACGTGATGTGATTACCTTAGCCAATGATGGTGACCCTGGATGCGTGCACCTTATTTCAGATGCGGGCACCACGATTGGTCAAGTTGTCGCTAACCTCATCACATGGCTCGATACGCAACGTATTGTCGTCGGAGGTGAACTAGCGGAAACAGGTGATATTCTCCTGGCTCCCCTTTCCTCTGCGATTCGTACGCGTCCTCTTTTAGGGTATGAGCGTGTCAGTGTCGTACAAAGCGCACTGCATGGAACCGCAGAATCAAAAGGTGCACTTGCTTTGGCCTTGCAAGCTTTTTCTGATCCAATCACCGCAACATCGGAGGTTGCCTGATGCTGAATGAAACTCCCCTGTTGGAACTCAGAAAAATCACGAAACGCTTTGGCGGAGTCGAAGCCCTCGTTGATGTTCACTTACGTGTTAATCGACATGAGGTTGTAGCACTCGTTGGTGACAATGCAGCCGGTAAATCAACTCTTGCACGCATTATTTCCGGCGTGCTTTCACCATCTTCAGGCCTTATTCGTTTAGATGGGCAAGCCGTTGTTATTCCAAATACGCAAGCTGCTTTATCTATGGGAATTGCTCCTGTTTTTCAAGAACTTGCTTTATGTGACAATTTGGATGTGGCCTCGAATATTTTCCTTGGGCAAGAGCAACGCCAAGGATTTTTTCTTGACGAGGCATCAATGGTGGTGCAAGCACGCGAGTATTTAGATCAGCTCAACTCACGTATCCCCGATGTGACTGTTCCCTTGTATGAGTTATCAGCTGGGCAACGCCAGTGCGTGGCTATCGCGCGAACACTTGTGTCAAGACCTCGACTTGTCATCCTTGATGAGCCAACAGCCTCACTATCAGTAAGTCAAACCGCCGAAGTTCTGACGCATATCGAACGGCTCAGAGATCTGGGGCTGGGTGTCATTTTTATATCGCATAATCTCACAGATGTGACAGCGGTTGCTGATCGAGTAGAGGTCCTTCGGCATGGCCGTAATAATGGCAGTTTCACAGCCCAAAAAACAGCAATTGAAGACATTATTGCTGCAATTACAGGTGCAACTCGCGTGAAATAACCCGTCTTTCTTTCCTTCTGGCATTTTCTCTGTGTTTTCAACGCTTTCAGTAAAATCTGAGAAACACAAAGGTCGGACCAAAGCATAGCTTTGACCCGACCTTACGAATGTGATGGAAGTAGTAAAAATTTACTTCTGTGCTTTTTCGACAAGCTTCAAACGAATCTCATCATTCTTGTACACGTCAGCAGCATTTTCTGCGGTCACAATCTTGGGTGTGAGCAAGAATGATTTCACAGGATTGCCTTTCTTAGACTCGTATTGGGTCTGATCTAGCGTGGCTCCTTCAATCTTCGGATTGTCATTCCCCTGTGCCAGGGCAACAGCTAATGACACCGCATCTTTGACTAACGGGCGGGTATCTTTGAAAATTGTTGAGTACTGACGGCCTTGGACAACCCATGTAACGGATTCATCCTCAGAGTCTTGACCGGTAACTACAGGAATTGACTTCCCAGCCTGTTCAATGGCGGTAATAATGGCGCGACCCAAGGTGTCATTCGGTGAAAGAACACCTGCAGGAACTGCGTCACCTTGATAAGTGGATGTCAGCAAAGCTGCCATGCGGTCCTGCGCATTTTTTGGCAGCCAGCCTTGTGTTGCTACTTGAGTGAAATCGCTTTGTCCGGATTTAATCACAAGTGTTCCATCATCGACTTTTGGCTGAAGAACATCCATCGCACCGTTGAAGAACTTCAACGAGTTAGAGTCATCAGGGGAGCCAGCAAAGACTTCAATATTCCATGGCTTATTCCCGCCTTTTGCTTCTAGTCCGTCAAGCAAAGCTTTACCTTGGAGCTGGCCCACACCAAAGTTATCGTAGGCGATGTAATAGTCCAGATCTGTTGTATT
Source organism: Schaalia sp. lx-260 (assembly GCF_021083645.1). Lineage (GTDB taxonomy): Bacteria > Actinomycetota > Actinomycetes > Actinomycetales > Actinomycetaceae > Pauljensenia. Next base: position 7,230 of record NZ_JAJNRQ010000006.1, read on the forward strand.
TGTGAGCAAGCGATCGTAAGCAATAACTTTGATCCCTGCAGCTTTGGCTGCGGCAAGTTGAGTACCCAGCTGAGAGCCATCAATTGCACCGATGACAAGGACTTTCACACCATTTTCAATCATTGCTGAAATTTGGTTTTGCTGCTCAGCGACACCGCCATTGGCAAATTGAATCTGACAATCCACCGATGCTTCTGCACAACTTGTCTTAAATATTTCTTCAGCTTCTACCCAGTTTTGTGAAGTCTTTTGAGGCATCGCAATACCAATTGACACTTTACCGGTCATTGCTCCTGATGTAGCACCTTCACTACTAGTCGCAGTATCGGCATTACGTGCTCCACATGCACTCATTGTGAGGGCAAGAGCCGCGGCTGCTCCAAGCGCAGCAATATTTTTCCATGTTTTCATGGGAGATCCTTCTTCGGTTGTTTTCATACATATGTGTGCGTTATCCGCACGTTGTCCCTTACGGGGCTTGGGAACGTGAGTTCCATGCCGAGGCGTACCGGCTCCGTCGGCTCTGACTGTCCTTGGTATGTGTACGCATCGGAAATCTGTTTTCTGATTTTCAGTTGTGTTCCGTGAAAATCTGGGGAAATAGCTACGCTGAGGTTTTCATCGCCTGATCTGTTGTCTTTTCTTGCTGTCGCGCACGCGCATTCATGAAAGTTCCAATAATCGAACGCCGTCCTTGACGTTTGGAGTACACATCTAATGCCACTGCAATCAGGAGGACCAAACCTTTAATCATCTGTGTTTTATCTGAACCAACCCCCAACAGTTGAAGGCCGTTATTTAAGAAAGCCATCACAAGTGCGCCAACCATTGTTCCGCCGATGGTTCCAATACCACCAGATACAGCGGCTCCACCAATGAAAACGGCAGCAATCGCGTCTAATTCCCACATATTGCCATCAGCGGGACCTGACGCTGTGGAGCGACCGATAAAGAGGATGCCAGCAATAGCGGCAAGGAAAGCAGAGTTACAGATGACAAAGAAATTCGTTTTCACAACTTTGACACCGGTAAGTTCAGCAGCAGCTTTGTTGCCACCAATGGCATACACAGAGCGTCCAAGTATTGTGCGTTCTGCGATAAATGAATACACCAAGGCAAGAACAACAACAATGACGCCCGGTATCGGGAAAGATGTGCCTTCTCGTCCTGTCGCAAAAATCCAGCCAAAAGCAATAATCACAATACTGATGACGACAGCGCGCATTAAAGGAATCCACAGGGGCACTGGAGTGTGAGCGAGTTCTGATTTCCTTTTATGTGAACGTAATTCTGCGATAACCACAGCAGATGCGGCCAAAACTGCAAGAATCATGGTTGGTAAGTTAAAAGGAATGACCTCGGGAGCAATATCAGGTAAATAACCTGCACCAAGGGTTTGGAAAAGTTCAGGAACGGGAACCGTTAATGAATGGCCGATAAATTGGTTCATTCCTCTAAAAAGAAGCATCCCAGCTAAAGTAACGATGAAAGCAGGAATTCCCCATTTTGCTACCCAGAATCCTTGCCATGCGCCTATAAGGATTCCCAGAAGCAAACCAATAATGATTGCCAGCCAAGGGTGAACCCCATAATCCCTCATCACGACAGCAACAACAATGCCGACTGTTGCTGCGACAGAGCCAACAGATAGATCAATATGGCCAGCGATAATAACCAGAACCATACCGATCGCAAGAACCAAAACATACGTATTGCCAAGGACAAGATTCATAAGATTTTGTGCTTGGAATACTTTGCCGTCAGTTGTCCATTGAAAATACAGAGCAATGGTAATCAGCGCAGCGATCATTCCGAATTGACGGAAATCGCCTCCAAAGAGTTCTTTCATATTCTTTTTCATGGGAGCAAATCCTCATTATCGCTCGTCGTTGAGGGAGTGTGTTGAAGTCATCAAATGCATGAGGGTTTCTTGAGTAGCCGACTTCGTGGGTACTTCGCCGGTTACTTCTCCCTCAAAAATTGTGTAAATACGATCAGTAATTCCAAGAAGCTCTGGTAGCTCTGAAGAAATCACAATGACTGCTTTCCCTTCATCGGCAAGAGCTTGGATGAACGTGTAGATTTCGTATTTCGCACCAATGTCAATACCGCGGGTAGGTTCGTCAAGAATCAAGACTTCAGGATCAGTGAACATCCATTTGGCGAGAACCACTTTTTGTTGATTTCCGCCTGAGAGTGTTCCAACACCTGTCGTGACACTTGGAGCTTTAATTCGCATGCTGTGACGGTATTTTTCAGATACGCATACGCCTTCATGAATATTGAGAATCCCGTGGTGGGTGATTTTTTGAGGACGAGCCGACACAATTGATTGATGAATCGTATCCAGCAAATTTAAGCCAAGCATTTTCCGATCTTCTGACAGGTATGCAATACCGCAGTCAATTGCTTCAGGAACGGATTGAGCTTTCACTACTTTTCCATCGATACAGATTTCACCTGATTCAAAGATTCCGTATGAACGTCCGAAAATAGAACGAGCCAATTCAGTACGACCGGCCCCCATCAGACCTGCAAGTCCAACGATTTCCCCTGAACGCACGTCGATGGAGGTTCCTTTGCAGACCCAACGATCCGTGTTCATGGGATGACGTACCCACCAGTCGCGAACAGAAAACTTCACATCGCCAATGCGAGGAGTGTGTTCAGGAAAACGATTATCGAGAGGTCTTCCGACCATCAGACGAATAATGTCATTTTGGTTAAGAGGCCCTTTTTCTGTGTCCATCCACCCGACAGTTTTCCCATCACGTATGACGGTTACAGCATCAGCTACTGCAGAAATTTCATCGAGTTTGTGCGAGATGATAACCATAGAGACACCGCGTTCACGTTGTTTACGCATGATGTCGAGCAGATGAGCAGATTCTTCTTCATTCAGCGCTGATGTAGGTTCATCCAAAATAAGAAGCTTCACATCTTTTGCTAGCGCTTTCGCAATTTCAACAAGTTGTTGTTTGCCGACTCCTATATCTTTGATGAGGGTATCTGGGTCTTCATCAAGACCAACTTCTGCCATATATTTCCTGGCACGTTTACGTGTTTCGTGCCAGTTAATAGCGCAGTTTTTTACGATTTCATTTCCCATGAACATGTTTTCCGCGATGGATAGTTGCGGAATGAGGGCTAGTTCTTGGTGGATGATGACGATACCGTGCTGTTCAGAATCACGAATAGTTGAAAAACGTACTTCTGTTCCTTCAAAAAGGATGTGTCCGCTATATGTTCCGTGCGGGTGAACCCCAGAAAGGACTTTCATTAAAGTCGATTTTCCTGCACCGTTTTCACCGCATATTGCGTGAATTTCTTCTGCACGTACATCGAGGTTCACATCATCTAAAGCAACGACGCCCGGAAAAACTTTAGTGATGTTACGCATCTCTAAGACCCGACGTTCGTTTCGTTGTCTCAGCATGTGTTCTCCGTTGAATATGGGTGGTTGCGAGTCTTCAATGCCTCGCATGTCCCCAGTGTGCCCTTTTTTCCCTCCGAATATGCTGAAAAAAGCAAAGAATCTACGGTTTGTAATCAAATCGTAATATTGCGTTTAAGAAGTAAATTCAATATCTACTCAGTATCAAACAAAACAACTCAACTGTCCTCCGCACTAATTCCTCATCAAAAACACAAAGCCTTCAATGCAGTGCACACAAAAACACCTCACTACAGAAAAACCCTGTGCCACTCAATGTGACACAGGGTAAATCCACATAAAAACGAAAGAATCAGACACCAATCATTTCCATAATCAGCTCACGAACACGAGCCGCATCAGCCTTCCCCTTCGTTGCTTTCATAACAGCACCCACAAGAGCACCAACAGCTTGAAGTTTCCCACCCCGAATCTTCTCAACAGCATCCGGCTGAGCATCAAGCGCCTCTTGAACTGCAGCTACCAACGTGCCTTCATCAGAAACAACTTCCAAGCCACGAGCCTCAACAATAGCTTCAGGGTCACCCTCACCTGCCAGCACGCCCTCCAAAACCTGACGAGCAAGCTTATCTGTCAAACGTCCTGAATCAACCAAAGCCTGCAACTGAGCAATCTGTTTCACGGTCACTGGTAAATCAGCCAGTTCAACTTCTAACTCTTTAGCACGACGAGACAACTCGCCCATCCACCACTTACGCGCTGCCGTGGCCGAAGCACCTGCCGTCACAGTTGCCTCAATAAGCTCCATAGCACCCGCATTGACCACATCACGCATCTCAACTTCTGTACAGCCCCACTCAGCACGCAAACGGCGACGCTTTGCTACAGGAAGTTCAGGTAACGAAGCCCGCAACTGCTCAACCCATTGCGCGTCAGGAGCCACAGGAACCAAATCTGGCTCAGGAAAATAACGATAATCCTCAGCATCCGACTTCACGCGCCCCGAAGAAGTAGAACCATCCTCCTCATGGAAGTGACGCGTTTCCTGAATAACCGTACCGCCCTGCGAAAGAATCGCGGCCTGACGCTGAATCTCAAAACGCACAGCACGCTCAATACCACGGAAAGAATTCACATTCTTCGTTTCTGTGCGCACACCTAAAGGCGCGTGAGGATCCGAACGCAAAGACACGTTAATATCAGCACGAACATTACCCCGCTCCATACGAGCCTCAGAAACATCCAAAGCACGGAAAATATCTCGCAACGTCTGCACATAAGCACGAGCCACCTCGGGAGCACGATCCCCAGCTCCTACAATTGGGCGCGTCACAATTTCAACCAAAGGAACACCTGCACGGTTGTAATCCACCAAGGAATAGGCAGCACCCTGAATACGCCCTGTCGCGCCTCCCACATGCGTGTTCTTACCGGCATCTTCTTCCATATGAGCACGTTCAATCTCTACACGGAAAAGCGTGCCATCTTCCAGTTCAACATCAACCCAACCATCGGAAGCAATTGGTTCGTCATACTGAGAAGTTTGGAAAGCTTTTGTCAGATCAGGATAAAAATAGCTCTTTCGAGCAAAACGACAGCTTGACGCAATACTGCAGTTCAAAGCCAGCCCAATCTTGACCGCATACTCCACAGCGCGAGCATTAACCACCGGCAACGACCCCGGCAGTCCCAAAGAAACCGGAGTAACATACGTATTCGGATCTCCACCAAAAGCGTTAGGAGCCGCATCAAACATCTTCGTTGCGGTCCCTAATTCAACATGAACCTCAATGCCAAGAACTGGATCAAAGGCGGCCACTGCATCCGCGTATTCCATCATATCCGTCATCAGAGTACTTCCTCCCACTGTGCAGCTGGACAATTACCAGCAATGTCATCCGGTGTCAGCGCTTCAACTAAAGCAGCCACCTCATACATACGAAGATCATGATGCGCAGGAGCAAGAACTTGGAAACCAATAGGCAAACCCTCATTATCGCATCCCACAGGAATACTCATCGCAGGAATACCAGCAAGATTCGCTGGAATTGTAGCAACATCGTATAAGTACATCGCCATAGGATCATCCACCTTATCGCCCAAACGGAAAGCTGTCGTTGGAGCGGTAGGCGACACAAGAACATCAACATCAGCGAAAACCCGGTCAAAATCACGCTGAACGAGTGTACGTACCTTCTGAGCAGAGCCATAATAAGCGTCGTAATATCCCGCCGACAATACGTGAGTACCTAAAATAATGCGACGCTTCACTTCATCACCAAAACCAGCTTCACGTGTTGCAGCCATCACACGCTCAGCAGTTACCGGCCCTTGTGTTGGTTCCACACGAATGCCATAACGAATACCATCAAAACGAGCAAGATTCGACGATACTTCAGCCGGCATAATGAGGTAATACGCAGCCAACGCATACTCAAGGTTCGGGCATGACACTTCAATAACTTCAGCACCTGCCGAACGTAAACGCTCAACTGTTACCTCAAAAGCAGATTGAACCTCAGCCTGATAGCCCTCACCTGAAAGTTCTTTGACCACACCCACTTTGAGGCCCTGTAATGAACGCGTATCCGCTACCTTGCACACCGCATTATGAAGATCCGTTACAGGCGCGGTCAAAGATGTTGAATCCAAAGGATCATGACCACCAATAAGTTCCGTCAATGCAGCAGCATCAGCAACTGTACGTGTCACTGGCCCAATCTGATCCAAAGAAGAAGCCATCGCAACCAAACCATAACGCGATACCCCACCATATGTAGGCTTCGCACCTACGGTTCCCGTCACCGAAGCAGGCTGACGAATCGAACCGCCCGTATCAGAACCCAACGCTAAAGGAACCATGTAGGCGGCAACCGCTGCAGCAGAACCGCCACCAGAACCCCCAGGAATACGTTCAGTATTCCACGGATTACGTGTCACTCCGAAAGCTGAATGTTCCGTTGAGGACCCCATAGCAAACTCATCCATATTTGTTTTACCCACAATAGGTAAACGAGCAGCTTTAATACGTTCCACAACAGTGGCATCATAAGGAGGAATCCACCCCTGAAGAATTTTTGAAGCACATGTCGTCGGCATACCACGTGTCACAATGTTATCTTTAACAGCAATAGGAATACCGGCCAGAGGATGCAATTCCTCACCTTGAGAACGTAAAGCATCAACCTCAGCAGCCGTCGCCAAAGCTCCTTCACGATCAATATGCAAAAAAGCGTGAATACGGCCATCCACGGCCTCAATACGATCAAGACATGCTGTTGTCAGTTCTACAGCCGTTATACGTCCCTCACGAAGATCAACAGCAAGTTCACATGCAGATTTCTTTAATAATTCATTCATCAGTCAGTCTTCCTCCAAAATCTGCGGAACCATGAACATTCCGTCCTCACTGGCCGGAGCTTGAGCCATCACTTCATCTCGATCTAAAGTCGGACCAATTTCATCAGCACGCCATACATTTGTTAAAGGAATCGGATGAGAAGTAGCGGGAATATCCGGCGTTGCCACTTCAGATACTTTAGCGACAGCTGAGGCAATCGCATCAAGTTCCCCAGCAATACGGATAATCTCTTCTTCAGTCAATGCAATACGGGCCAAACCTGCAACGCGGGCGACCTCGTCGGTACTCATACGTGACATAGTGCTAATCCTAACGAAAACCGCAGCAAAAAAGGCGCGCCAGCCAGGTGGCGATATTGAGATTTCAGGTGAAAAGTCACATACGCACACTCATACAGACCTATTCAGTCACTGAATACGTGCGCGTAAGAAAGTTTCCCAAGCTAGGCTAAATTCATGTGGACTTTGAAAAAGCCAACTCTGCCGCAAGTGATATCTACGGTCAAGACCGTGGGAAAAGCTCTGCTCCTCACACAGGCAGCAGCAGTAGTCACAGTTCATGCGATTGACCGAATGCGTAAACGCCGCATACCCGGCGGCAGACATGGATTTCCCACAGTCTCCCCAACTGACTCACAGATTTTCGATAACACTGTACGCACATACACTGAAGGCCTGTCTTTATACTCTGACATGTTGGCGCATATTGAAAACGCCACATCACATATTTACTTTGAAACCTTTATCTGGCGTTCAGATGAATGGGGACAAAAATTCAAAGACGCACTCATATCTGCAGCGCGCAGAGGTGTCGATGTATATGTCGTATATGACGGTTTTGGCGTACTCAACCAAAATCCTTTCTTTTATCGGATGCCAAAAATACCGCACTTATACGTCCGACGTTTCCCAGAAATACGTTTAGGAATGCTCCTCCTCGATTTACGTAGAACAGGCAGGGACCACCGTAAAATCCTCGTCGTCGATGGGAAAGCTGCTTTCGTCGGAGGCTACAACATCGGTATTCCTTTCGCAGAAGAATGGCGTGACACCCACGTGTGTATTACCGGACCTGCAGTATGGGAATTAGAAAACGGATTTGTTGATTTCTGGAATCACTTCAAGCTCCGCCACCACCCCCGCCTACCTGACCAAGGCGCACGTGAATGGCACACAGAAATCACCGCTGCTTTTAATTTACCTTCGCGTTTGTTATACCCAGTTCGAGGGCTCTACATTGACGCTATTGAAAGAGCTACTGATCGTATCCTCATCACACAGGCGTATTTCATACCTGACCGTGAGATCCTCAACGCCTTATGTGCGGCAGCTCGACGCGGCGTAAAAATTCAGGTCCTTATCCCCGAATATTCCAATCACATAATGGCAGACTGGGTTGCTCGCCCGTACTACGGTCAATTATTACGGTCGGGAATTGAAATATGGCTCTACCGTCATGCGATGGTCCATTCGAAAACTATGACAGTAGACGGACGATGGTCCACCGTTGGCACAGCAAATATTGACCGACTTTCACTGCAAGGAAACTACGAAGTCAATATGCAGTTCCACTCACGTGAACTCGCGCAACATATGGAATTCATATTCCGCAATGACCTCACCACTGCTCGCAAACTCACCATTGAAGAATGGGAGAATCGCTCGTGGACAACGAAGGCTCTGGAATACATCCTTCATCCATTTGAATTTATGGTGTAGTTTCCGCAAATCTGACAGGCTCACATCAAGCACACCGGCGAGTACTCATCAGATTTTGTTGCAAGAAAAACCTAAGAAATTCCAACGGCCTCAAGGCCGCCTTCCAAAAGGGTAGTGAAATCCTGCGCATCAATAATAGGGATTCCAAGTGCTTCAGCTTTCGTAGCTTTAGAACCTGATCCTTCACCAATGACAACCACATGTGTTTTACGAGAAACACTACTTGTTGCTTTGCCTCCCCGTTGAATGATTGCTTGTTTAGCACCTTCACGGTCATAGCCAGGCATCGCACCAGAAACCACAACTGTCACCCCCAGTAATGTGTCAGATAAAGGCTGCGACACTTCATCTTCCATACGTACCCCAGCATGCGCCCAGCTTTCAATAATCTGGCGATGCCAATCCACACTGAACCATTCCTGAAGTGCTTCAGCTATTGTCGCCCCCACACCTTCAACTTGCGAAAGTTCCTCAAAACTCGCTTGAGAAAGAGCAGCCATTGACGGGAAAGCCACAGTTAATGCTTGCGCTCCCGTTGGCCCAATATGACGAATAGATAAAGCATTCACTACCCGCCACAAAGGTTGTTGTTTTGCTTCCTCTAGCTGAGTGAGCATTGTGACTAGGCCTTTGGTTGGTCGTTCTTCTTGTCCTTTACGGAAAGAACCATCTTTACGCCTCTGCCCGCTCGACCAAAAAGCCCGAATATATTTCCACCCGTATTCTGTACCCGTTGCTTCGCGTACTGCTTGAGGAAGTATTCCTCTTTGCCATATGTACACATCCCGAAGCATATCTGCCGTCAAGGAAAACACATCAGCTTCACTGTGTAAAACAGGGCTTTGAAGTTCTGGAAGCATATTTTCTGCAACTGAAAGCATATGCGCATGATCGTTATTTTCAGGCGTATCTGCCGGGTACATGAGAACTTTTCCGTCAGCTAAACATACGGGTTCGCCGCTGACAAGTGCGGCCGCAACTTGCGCACGCTGAAGCTCTGGCTGTGTCAGCGCTAAAGCCGTTTCAGCGCCTAAACCTTCAATATCAAAGCACTGCCGTGAGCCAATAAAAGCCAATCGTTCAGTAATTTGCGCTGGACATGACGCCTGATTCGGACAGCGCACATCAACATCATCTTCTTTAGCAGGCGCCAAAGGAGCACCGCATGAAGGGCAATGCGTCGGCATAACAAAAGGTCGTTCTGTACCGTTTCGTTGAGAAACAACGGGAGCCACAATTTCAGGGATGATATCGCCAGCTTTACGTAAAACCACGACATCACCAATCAAGACGCCTTTACGTTCCACTTCACTTGGATTATGCAATGTCGCGCGTGAAACATACGAGCCTGCGACAAGTACTGTTTCCATGACACCAAAAGGAGTAACCCGTCCTGTGCGCCCCACTTGTACACGAATATCTAACAGACGGGTGTGTACTTCTTCTGGCGGAAATTTATATGCACATGCCCAACGCGGTGCACGGGATGTGGTTCCCAAAGAGCGTTGCAAAGACAGGTCATTTACCTTAATAACCACTCCATCAATTTCATGATCGAGGTCGTGGCGCATAGCTCCCAGTTCACTAATTCTTTCTTCAATTGCTGTTTTTCCTGTGAGCAAGCGTGTATGTGGTGAAACCGGTAAACCCCACTGCGCGATCTGCTGATACCACTCGTACTGCGTTGTTGGCATATGGAAAAGTGGAAGCGTATCCGAATCAGTTGGAGATAGCTCAACTTCACCTACGCCATGAACCAACAGAGCCAGAGGACGGCTTGCAGTAATTGCAGGATCTTTTTGACGTAAAGACCCCGCAGCCGCATTACGTGGATTAACGAAAGGTTTTTCACCCGCAGCAATACGGGCTTCATTCAGTTGGTGAAAATCGGCAACTGGAAAATAAATTTCTCCTCGAATTTCCACGCGATAAGGGAAAGAATCACCTTTTAGTTGCCGTACAACACGTGAAATTGTCAGAACATTCGCTGTGACGTCTTCCCCTACACGCCCATCCCCTCGTGTTGCCGCTTTGATAAGGCAACCATTTTCATACAGGAGGTTTACTGCTAAACCGTCAACTTTTACTTCAACGGTCATAGGAATTGCTGTCCCATTATCCGTATGAACCCGGCTTTCCCATGCTGCAAGTTCGTCCAAAGAAAATACGTCATCCAAACTCATCATCCGTTGCAGATGAGTACTCGGAGTAAAAAGATTATGGACACTTCCACCGACAGAAAGAGTAGGAGATGTCTGCGAGCGCAGGTGAGGATACTTTTCCTCAAGACTTTCAAGCTCACGATACGCGGCATCATAATGCGCGTCTGAAATGGTGGGATCGTCCTTGTCATAGTAAGCAACACGCGCATTTTCAATGAGCTCAACAAGTTCCATATAACGTTGTTGAGCTTGCTCACTGGAAAAATCAACAGTCGCACCATGCCCTAAGGCAGAATACTCACTCACCATGACATGTATTGTGTCATTTCCTGACATTTCATTTCACGTTCAACCGCATATCTCAACGAAGTTGTGGAAAGAGTCGCCTTTATCCACATGTCTGTTCCCCCAGTCGTGTACGCGTATTTTTCTTTTCCACAATGAATTACAGATCGAAGAAAGAGAGCGTAATGACTGAAAGGACTGCTACAGCCGCTTTGCGATCCCGCTACCACCTCGCGTGCATTGCTGGACCTGATAAAGGCGCTGTTATTCCCCTGACTGCGCACAGCATTCTTGGACGTGCAGGTTATGTTCCCTTAACTGATCCTACGATTTCACGTCAACATGCCTACATACATGCCACGCGAAAAAATGTGCATACGGCTACTGGTACCGGTATCACAATCACCTGCACACATGAATATCAACCTATTTACTGGAAAAGAAGAACACCCTGGTGGCGACGTATCAGGAAACAAAATGAACATCTTGTGCATGCAGGAGAATACATTCGTCTCGGTTCAGATATTTTTCATGTACGTTCGCGTCCTCCTCGCCTTCAGTGGCCCACGATTCAATCCCCTGCATCTGAACGATCATTACGCACATATGCCACACGAATTGGACCATTCTTTTTTATTCTTTTTGCCCTCTGGAGGCTCCCTTCTTTATTTTCATTTCATTCACACAAGGAGTTATGGCATTGGGCTTTCATCATTGTGACTTGCGCGGGTCTTTCTTTTATTATCGGAGCCGGTTTGTGGAATCTCTACCGTATTTTTCGCAACCGAAAACAATGGCGCACAATTGACGCTGCTTTCCTTTGCCTTGTCCTCGAAGCATCTGTATCCCCACATATGAAAAACTCCCGTTCTCATATGCTGCTTTGGGTCGGACACGCACATCATCGTCGTGTTTATCATCAAGTTATTCCTGAAACTGCCGAAAAAAACTTCACCGCAGATCACAGTGATACAACGGTCTATGCACCTGGTTTTTATGGCCCCTACGCACGCGAAATGGCCTTATGGTGGTGTGCACAAATTGCTGCCTATTGGGGAAGCGTTCATGTTACTTTGCCCCAAGGAAAGTCCATAAAGCTGGGAACAGCAAAAAATCCTTTGAAGATTTTCATTGCAGATGAAAACACTCCAATGGACTTATCTTCTCAAGGGATTTCACTGGCAACTGCACACACTATGCACGGCCTCCCCGCTTGGTGTGATACTCTCATCGCTGCACAGCACTCGCCTATCAGCCAGTTGTGGTTCCTACAATGTGCTCGTTACGTCCACGATTCGGCAAAATTACCTTCATCTGTCATGCTCAGTGATTTACTTACGCAGCACGCGCCACACAGCAATCATTCGCTGAGTACGGTCATTGCTCATCATCATGCTCCCGTTGAAATTGACCTTATTGGCGATGGTCCTCATGCTTTACTCGCTGGAACAACCGGCTCTGGTAAATCGCAAGCACTTATCACCTGGCTACTCTCTTTAGCTCACCGTCACAGTCCAGATAAGGTACGTTTCGTTTTGATTGATTACAAGGGTGGAGCCGCCTTTGCGCCACTTCAGCCTTTGCCTCATGTGGTGGCAGTATTAACAAATTTTAAGCCGGAAGAAACACAACGAGCCTTACACGCACTTGACCAGCACCTCCATTTACGTGAATCTTTACTCCACAGTCACGGTTTTGCAGATATTGCATCCTGGAATAGGGCTTTCCATGCTGGGACAGCCCCAAAACCTCCTCCTTTTATAGTGATTGCCATTGATGAGTTTCGTGAAGTAAGTGCAGAACATCCCGATATCATGGATTCGCTTTTACGTTTAGCTTCACAAGGACGCTCATTAGGGCTTCATCTGATCGCTGCAACACAACGACCAAGTGGAGCCGTTCATGCCACGATGAAAGCCAATATGGATATTCGCATTGCCTTGAGATGCGCCGAGAAATCTGATTCATTCGATTTGATTGGTTCTGACGATGCAGCGCAACTTCCACGCATACCGGGCCGCGCAATTATTAGCTCATATGGTGAGGTGCAAATGGCTTATGTGCCCAGTGCATCTGAATTTGTTGCTTCAGTGATAGGAATATGGGGTCACAAACGCCCTGATCCATTGTGGCTGCCTGAATTACCCGAAAAACTCGACTGGGATTGTTTACCTGAAAATAACGACCGAGGCATTTCACTTGGTCTTTTAGATACGGGAAAAATTCCTCCACTTGTCAATGGCACCGCACATTCGGTGGAAAAACATAGCTCAACCGTATCACCCTATACTTTGCCCACGCTGATGTGGAATCAAGGGCATATATCCTGCGAAGGGCCGGGAAATGAAGCTCACCTACTTGCCGAGACGATTCGTTGCCTGGGAATACGTATTGGTGTAGCTACGCAACGACCTATTCATATTATTGCTCGTCCACATGCTCAATCAGGAGACTTCTGCCATCCTTCCCTTATTCACCCCATAATTTCCAGCATTGTTCCATACACATCAGCGTATGAAGTTGCTGCTTTATGTGAAGAAATCGAAGATCACGTGCCAGCGGTGCTCATCATTGAGGATTTTCCTGCCACTATGAATACCCTTGAAACAGAGTATGGCACGCATGCTGCTTTACAGTTACAACGCACTTTATTTCATATCTCCTCTTATTGTGGTTTTACTCTTGCAGCAGCATTCCCTGGATTGTCTTGTCCGCATGACGCCCCTTTTCAGCAACGTTTCATTCGCGCTTTCACTTCAGAAGAAAAATTGCGGTCGGGGCTGTCACAGGCGCCAGATATATCGCGGATTCCTGGGCGATTTCTTGTCTGTGAGAACGGTAATGTATTCCCCTGTCACATACCCCAAGCTATCCCTCAGATTGACCAGGGCCATTCTCCCTTTGTTTTTCATATACCCTTAACGCAAGAGCAAAAGTGGAAAGTACGTACTCTGGAAGAATATTCGTCGAGGCCAGCAGAAAGTTTCAACGCAGGACTTCAACACACTCCACTTGCAAACAACAGCCATAACACCCGTATTCCCCTACGAATCGGAAGCGACTTAGCCCCCTTACATATTCATAAACAGGCACGATGGGTCATCATCGGAGATAACACCCAGAGCACACACAATGCCCTCATACGCTGTTATGAACTTCAAGGAAAAACACTGCATCTTCGCACGGATATTTCCCCTCATGACATAGGACATGATGAGGTGTGTATTGTGCCTGCAACACAATGGCCACGCATACATGCTGCACCTGACTTACATATTTTGGCACCGGAACCTTTACCTGAAACTGTACGAGCATTACGTGGGCTCACAGGAGAAAGAAAAATACGTGTCGATACGTGTAAGTGGCCAAAAAAGTGCGGTTTATTCTTGCAGGGGCGCACACTTGAACGATTTTATATAGATCATAGATGAAAACTGAAATTTCAGCGGATTTTTATTGCAACTTTTCCAGGTATTAAAAATACGTGACGGTTCACACAGTAAAAAAAGCAAATATATTCAAAGTAACTCTTGAACAGAGCACACGAATGCACCACACTTAACCCTAGTGAGATTTTTTCTTCATCTATAAAATTGTGACGATACAGCGACCCTGAAAAGAGGATATACACATGGACTGGCGGAGTAAGGCAGCATGTCTCAGTGTAGACCCCGAGCTGTTCTTTCCCATTGGTAATACGGGTCCAGCTATCGCACAAGCAGCCGAAGCTAAAGCAGTATGCTCCACATGCACCGTACAGAAAACTTGCTTACAGTGGGCTCTCGACAACAATCAAGACTCAGGCGTTTGGGGCGGAATGAGCGAAGAAGAACGCCGCTCACTTAAACGACGCGCAGCACGCGCACGACGCACATCCTGAGCTGCACTCACCAAGAGTACAGACACGTACTCCCACATTTTCTTACAGCAATAAAAGTGCGAGTACCCCATGAATAATTCCATGCTTTATATGCGCTTTTACAATATTGACCTGATTCAGCCATAAGCAGAAAACAGGCTCACAAGTCTAAATACGGCTGAACCTACCCCACATATTCCCGTATAAAGCCACAAAGCTAACTTTTAACATAGAACTTTTTCAGAAAAGTCCACACACACAATCATTCTGGGCGCATTTTAATAGTGGCACACGTACCACCTTGCTCCGGCGAAGTCCACTCAATGATTCCATGAAGTTCACCGCGCACCACTTGGCGCACAATTTGTGTTCCTAAACCACTCATTGGCACATTCGGATCAAAACCCTCACCATCATCAGTTACAGTGATAACTAAGCGGTCCTCATCCCTTTGCGCATCCACAACTACAGTCCCCTGACCCGATTTCAAGCCATGCTCCACCGAATTAGCAACAAGCTCATTCAACACCGACGCTAAAGCCTGCGCCTGCTCTGCACGCAAAATACCAAAACGCCCCCTGGTCACCACCTCAACAGATTGATCTGTCACAGCAACAGCACCAGATAAACGCAGAACCGAACGCGCAACCTCATCAAAATCCACAGTTTCATCAACATTATGCGATAAGGCCTCATGCACAGTTGCAATCGACTGGACTCGACGCTCAGCTTCTGCAAGCGCTTTCTTTACAGCCGCTTGATCGCTTCGTCGCGCCTGCAAACGCAGTAAAGCCGATACTGTCTGCAAATTATTTTTCACACGATGATGAATTTCCCTAATTGTTGCATCTTTTGTCATAAGTTCTTGTTCACGACGACGCATTTCAGTCACATCACGAGTCAGCACAACAGCGCCCAAACGTTTACGCCCATCCTGCAAAGGTAAAGCACGCATAGTCACCGTTGACGCATAAGCAGCTATTTCTACCCGCCAAGACGCACGCCCCATCAAAACCACAGGAAGCGTTTCTTCCGCTAACGTTTCCTCGCCAGCGACCTCTGTAATTTCTTGAACAAGCACACGCCCAATAACAGTGCGATGAATACCCAAACGCTTCAAACACGACACCGCATTTGGTGTCAATTGTTGTACACGCCCATCAGCATCTAAAAGAACCACACCATCAAGTACACGCGGCACACCATGTGATGTCACCGAAGGGGTTGAATCATACGGATATTCCCCACGCGACATCATATGACACAGATGATCGGCAGCCTGCAAAGTCCACGTCTCAAATCCCATAGACATACGCGGTGACGACAAATTCGCTTCACACGAAACGACCGCAATAACTTTTCCCTCATGCGAAACAGGGACACATGTTTCCATCATGGAATAGGTCCCCGCCCAGCGAGCTGACGAAGCTTTCACTACTTTCCCCGTCAGCAAAGCACGCCGCATCTCCACCTCACGCGCCGCAGGTAAATACAATCCAATAATGTCATCCACATGGACAGTAGCTGAGGTGGCTGGTCGACAATGCGAAACCGCTACGAAACGCTCGTCCTCTGTCGGCAGCCATAACACAAGGTCAGCTGCCGCAAGGTCTGCAAGAACCTGCCAATCAGCTAATAAAAGATGCAACCAATCAACATCTTTAGGTGTCAGGGGCAACGAACGTGCGGCCTCAGCCAACTGCGTCAGGCTTCTCATACATTCGAGTCTAGTGGGAGAATGTCACTTATCTGAAGTAAATAACGTTTTCTCGGAGATAATCATGGAAATCACAATACATATCCATCATGCATGCAATATTGACACTGTCGCGCATGCCCTGATGGATCCTGCCGTCAGCGAGTACAGAATCCGTCACGCAGGACTCAAAAAATACACCCATCATTCCACTGATAAAGGCCTCACCATAGACCTCTCTATACCAACTTCCCTCTTTCCTGCACAAGCACTGCCTTTCCTGAAGAAAACAGATACGCAGAATGTACGTATCACAGAAAAATGGCTGAAAGAAACAGACACTTCATGGAATGGATTCACCGTTATTTCCTCTCAAGATCTTCCGTTTACCCTGGAAGCTCATCAAAAACTCACTACCGATCTTCAAGGAACTTCACGAGCCATTACAGCGACTTTCACAGTGCATATCCCTTTTTTTGGCCGCGCTATTGAAAATTTCCTCGCTCATTCTGTGGAAGAAATAGCACATTCCGAAGAAAAACTTATCGAAGAATGGCTCAGCGAACACAACTACTGAACCTCTTTCCACTTATCCACAGTACGTAAAGATCTGCCCTATTATTTTCTTCTACCCACGCATCTACACGTTATTAATGGAAGAATAAGACCTATGAATGACACACCATCTGACAATCTTCCAAACGAAAATCCTGCACCCGCTTTATATCTTGAACGCACTGGCATCCGTCAATACATTGCCCGTAATGCGCGCGGCGCTGAAGTACGAGTAGGCGACGGGCCGGGATGTTTTACACCTGGCGACCTGCTTAAACTGGCAATTGCGGGGTGTAACGCAATGTCATCTGATATTCGTTTGGCTGGCACACTCGGTGAAGATTTCGCCCAATTTATTGGGGTTTCAGGCCAATACAACGAAGAAGCTGATCGTTTTGAATCTTTCCAAGTCGAGCTTGTACAAGACCTTTCCGGGCTTGACGATGAAACTCGGGATTCTATGCTCCGCCGCGCAGAAAAAGCAATTGACCGCAACTGCACCATCGGACATTCTTTTGAACATCCCATGCCCTACACACGTGCTTTTGTTTCTGAGAATCTTTCCGAAGATTCGTAAAACTATTCGCCCACACGGGTTACTCTCCCGGTTCTCACAGCGAACACCCACCTTTCCTATCTCTGTTACCTACGCTTATTTGCGTTCTGCTGAAAGGAATACACCTAATGAATTGCGCACCTATTGATCGACAATATGAAGATTTATTAGCGCATATCATGACAAAAGGCAGCGTGAAAAGTGACCGCACAGGTACAGGCACACATTCTGTATTCGGCGGGCAGCTCCGATATGACCTATCTACAGGTTTTCCTCTGATTACCACTAAACGTGTCCATTTAAAATCTATCATCGGTGAATTGCTGTGGTTTTTACGGGGTGATTCCAATGTGAAATGGCTGCAGGACAACGGTATTCGCATCTGGAATGAGTGGGCTGACGAAAATGGGGATCTCGGTCCTGTATACGGTGTTCAATGGCGTCATTGGAATACAGCTCAAGGTGAATCCATTGACCAGATTTCCCGTGTCCTTGAAACATTAAAAACCCAACCGGACTCACGACGCATGATTGTTTCAGCGTGGAATGTTGGAGATCTTTCCCGTATGGCTTTAGAACCATGTCATGCTTTTTTCCAACTGTATGTTTCTGAAGGGCGCTTAAGCCTGCAACTCTACCAGCGTAGTGCTGACATGTTTCTTGGAGTCCCTTTTAACATTGCTTCCTACGCATTACTCACCCACATGTTCGCTCAGCAAGCAGGACTTGAGGTTGGAGAATTCATTTGGACGGGCGGGGACTGCCATATCTACCACAACCACGTAGAGCAAGTACGTGAGCAGCTCTCACGCACTCCCTATGAATTTCCCACACTGCATTTACGCCAAGCTCCCTCGTTATTCGAATACGATTTTGACGATGTGACCATTGAAAATTATCGCCACCATCCAACAATCAAAGCACCGGTAGCCGTATGAGCGCATACTTTTCCTCACACGATAAAGACGACGAAGAATATCGTAATCCCGCACATCATTTTTCTGATGAGATTTCAGTTCAGGAATCCCCTGCCGCGCCTACAAAAATACGTATTGCCTCCATTTGGGCGCAAGATCGCCGTAGAGTTCTTGGTTCTGGCACAGGAATGTTGTGGCATGTTCCGGCAGATTTTGCTCATTTTAAGAAAGAAACGCTGGGCTGCCCTATCTTGATGGGACGAGCCTCTTGGGAAGCACTTGGCGCTGCTTTACCGGGCCGCCTCAATGTCGTAGTGACACGTAATACTTCCTATAAGGCTGACGGCGCACTCGTTGTCTCATCACTATCTGAAGCTTTAGACGTATGCCACTCATGGGCGAAAGAGCATGGGGCTGACACGGTCTGGGTGACCGGCGGTGGGCTTATTTATCAGGAAGCAATGTCTTTTGTTGATGAGCTTGTCGTCACCGATTTAGATTTCACTGTTTCCCACGAGCCAACTGATCCTCTCGTGTATGCACCCGTTATCGATCCACTTGTATGGACCGTGGATCCTCAGCGTTCAGATACATCATGGCGACCATGTTCTGGGGATGCACAATGGAAAGTGACGACATATTTCCGCAAGTAATCCCTCATCTGTCGCATATCACACGCAAGATGCGTGCGAATAATACTTATTCAATGCTTCATTGCTGGTCCTGAGTAAATGCGCAAACGTAGGACTGTAACTCACGATAAATATTCGTTCATACCGACCTCTCTGTATCGCCTGAGAGCCTCACAGCATTGTGTGCAATTACCGCTCAAGGAGTATCGTGCTTAAGTGCAATCCCCTCATGTAGCCTCTCACCCCACGATACGGATTCTGCTCGCTGTCATCCTCTTTACCTACACAGCACAAAATATGCTGAATGCATCGGTAGCTCCTTTAGCCCGTGCGCTTTCTTTACCTGAATGGTCAGTAGGGGCCGCTGTTTCAGCGGCAGCCCTCACGGTTGCTTATCTTTCACAATTTTGGGGGCGACGCTCAGTAGCTTGGGGGCCACGGCGCGTTATTCTTTTGGCTTTATGCTGTGCTTTTATTGCGAGTGTTCTATTTTCAACAGCAGTATGGCAACGAAGCATCGGTGCGCTTGGCCTTATCTTCACAACTATCGCAATTATCTTGGCACGAGGACCTTTTTTCGGTGCAGCAGTCGCTGCTATACCGCCTACAGGACAAGCCCTTATTGCTCAGCTGACAACAACGCAGGATGAGCGTGTACGAGGGATGGCTTCTTTTTCAGGAGCAATCAATCTGTCAATCATGGTGGGTTCTGTTGTTTCTTCATGTTTAGGTTTATGGTTTATCGAAGCTCCCGTATATGCAGCGCCGTGGTTTATTAGCGTTGCTCTTGTCATTGCTTGGGTAGGGCTTCCTCGTGATAATAGCGCAAGTACAAAACGCTCTTTTTTACCTAGAGCACGTATTTTTCAGAACCGTCACGACAATTCCACTTCAATACAGCTAAGCTCACATACACGCAAGCACCTCGCTCCTAAGAATTCACCTAAAGAAGCCTCCGAAACCATTCGGTCATTACCGCCACGTGTCAAATGGCACGATCAACGAGTTTTCCCTTGGATTCTCAGCGCTTTCGGCATTTTCTTTACCGTTGGAGTTATGCAAATTACGATCGGCTTTGTCCTTCAAGACCGTCTATCATTGGCTCCCCACGAGGCTTTGTCATGGACAGCAATTATGTTACTGTCACATGCGGCGGGGGCAATGAGTATGCAACTTATTGCGGTGCCACGACTGGGCTGGAGCCCTTCTGTTTTAGTTCGTTATGGTATGACTCTTGGTTTCTTGGCGTTACTTGTGCTCACTGTGGCTTCTAGTTTATGGTTTTTAATTCCTGCGATGTTTTCTTTAGGAGTTGCTTCTGGTTTAGTAGGTCCAGGCTTTACTGCCGGAGGCTCTTTATCAGTTTCACAAAACGAGCAGGGCGGGGTAGCAGGAGTTTTGAATGCGACAAGTGCAGTCACGTGGATTTTCGCACCTGTTTGTGCCACTGCTTTATATTCATGGCTGCCTTTAGCTCCTTTCTTTATGGCTTTATGTGTTCTGTCGGTAAGTCTGAGCGTGGCATGGACTCATCCGCGTTTACGGACAAAAGTTCAGCCTTTGTGATCGCATGAAATTTGATGGCGTCTTCACTGATAAATACCGTGATACTTGCACTGCACATCCTCGAATACACCATGAGGGAAACATGGGATATTGGCGCAGAGTACTTGTAGCAATGAAAAGAAAATGAAAAAGTAATACCGTGGTATTAAAAGATCATGTAGGTACTCGTAAAATTCCTGCGATTGTTGGCATTGGTATTATTTCAGGGCTTCTTGCAGGTTTATTTGGCGTAGGTGGAGGCCTGATTATCGTCCCTGCGTTACGTTCCCTTTTGAGAATGGAGCAGCGTCGCGCTGCTGCCTCATCATTATGTGCCATTATTTTGACGGCAAGTGTTGGTGCCTGTGTTTATGCCGCGCATGGACAACTTTCTTTACTGGCAACACTATGCGTTGCCGGTGGTGCTCTTGCTGGTTCACAGGTCGGCGCTTTTTTGCTTCGTACCTTACCTGAACGTATCCTGCCGTGGATATTTGTTGCTTTTATTATGCTGATCATTTTTGTCAGCCACGTTCATATCCCTACCCGAGAAGCAGACATTGTTTTCACAGTGTGGAACATTATCGCAATGATATTGGTTGGTTTTGTTTCCGGTATTTTTGCAGGTCTTGTCGGGGTTGGAGGCGGTGGAATTATTGTTCCCGGGTTGGAATTCGTTGTGGGGGCAGGCGATTTAATTGCACGTGGCACTTCCCTACTTGTCATGGTGCCTACCTCTGTGGCTGGTACTTTTACTCATGCACGACATGGCCTTGTTGATGTCCCTACCGGACTCATTATTGGAATGAGCGCAGCATTGTTCACGCCATGTGGTGCGTGGATAGCCGGATACGTCAGCCCGAAAGTGAATAGCATTCTTTTGAGTATTTTTTTGGCAAGTATCATCATTTCAACCGTGTATAAGACGTGGGCTCAATTGCGCAGGGCAAAATAAGATATTTTGTTTAGATACAGGTAAAGGCTGTAGTTTCAGCAGGGCAACCTCTTTGTATTAGTCCGCAGTTTTCAGGGGTCAGGCGTAATGATTTTGAGGGCTAGGCGCAGCGGCCGTATATGAACGGCATAGATTTTTAGTTTTCCATACGCGAAAGCAAAATATGGGTTTGTATCTTATTTATCCCATTCACAGATGATATTCCGTGTAGTAGTTTGTCGAGGTCACTTAAAGAATGGCACTCTAAAGCAAGATACAGGTCCCATACGCCACTTGTTGCACATATTTCCTGTATTTCAAGAAAATCACGTAAACGTCGGATGACCTGCTGTGTCATACGTGTATCAATGTCACATAATGTGACTGCTCGTATTTCTTCCAAGGAATCATCATGTGCTAGAAGGACGGTATAGCCGAGGATGATTTTACGTTCTTCCAATCGATTCATCATATTGGTTACTGTTGCGCGGGTAATCCCTAATTTGTAGGCCAATGAAGAAACCGTCACACGCGCATCTTTACGCAGTTCGACGAGGAGGCTTTTTTCTATAGGTGTAAGCGTAACCATAAACAAAAGTATGACCTAAGTCCCATAAATAATGCAAATTGTTCATACATTTGTGAAATTTGCTCATGTTTCACGTGGAAGAAATATCCTAAAATAAAAATAGTTGACATCAAGATATTCAAAAGAAAGGATATTTCTACTTTTTCTGACAGCAGAAAACTCCTCCACATTCACACAACACACATCACCTCCTGCTCATGCAGCTACTTACCCGAAGGAAAAAGCACATCAAGCTCTCACCCGCACTTTTACAGTCCAATAAAACCTGTCAGAAAACGCGAATAAATCGCCACACAATACATATTCATCCGTTTTTAACAGAACACACCCAACGAAGGGTGCAAACAAAATGCGTGATGTCAACACCTCTGCCCATGCCCATTCGCTTCAACACGTAAGCAATTCACTGAAAGAGCAAGGCAATATGCACGACACGCCTAACACATCCTCCATAAGTGCAACAGCACCCGACCCTTTCGCATATGAGCAAGAAGGATTCCACAAAGGACTCACTCCACGCCAAATGCATATGATCGCCATTGGGTCCGCCATTGGAACAGGACTTTTCCTAGGTACCGGTGGCCGTCTCGAAATCGCTGGCCCTTCACTTGCCCTGATCTACGCAATATGTGGTTTTTTTGGCTACCTGATCCTCAGAGCACTAGGCGAATTAATCGTCTACCGGCCATCTTCAGGCTCTTTCGTGTCCTACATGCGTGAGTTTTACGGCGAAAAATCAGCTTTCGTCACAGGATGGTTATACTGGCTCAACTGGGCAATGACAGCTGTTGCCGATGCTACCGCAATCGCTATCTATATCTCGTGGTTCAGCCGATACATTCCTTTCATCGCACATATTGACCAGTGGGTCAGCGCATTAGTGATCGTCATTGTGGTTGTCGCACTCAACCTAGTCTCAGTCAAAGTATTCGGTGAACTCGAATTCTGGTTCGCACTCATCAAAGTTGCTTCACTGGTCATATTCCTCATCGTCGGCATATGCTTCCTCATCTTTGGTACTCCCACAGGAACACCCACAGGCTTTTCCCTCATCAGTGAAAACGGAGGATTTTTCCCACACGGCGCTCTCCCAGCACTCGTTGTCATCCAAGGCGTTGTTTTCGCATACGCTGGCATTGAGCTAGTTGGCACTGCCTCTGGTGAAGCAAAAAATGTTGACACAATCATCGCACGAGCAGTGAACACCGTCATTTTCCGTATCGCTATTTTCTACGTAGGTTCCGTTCTGCTCTTATGTATGCTGCTCCCCTACACTGCCTACTCCGATACAGAATCACCTTTCGTCACATTCTTTAGCTCCATCGGCGTTGACTACGCCGCACCGATCATGCAGCTCATTGTTATCACCGCCGCGGCCTCATCAATGAATGCAGGAATTTACTCAACCGGCCGAATCCTGCACTCTATGGCCATCGCAGGTTCAGCACCAAAATGCGCAGGAAAAATATCAAAACTGGGCGTACCCACAGCAGGTATCCTCATTACCGCACTTGTTGCGCTCTTTGGTGTTGTTTTAAGCGCATGGGTTCCCGAACACGCATTTGAAATCGTCCTCAATATCGCTGCACTTGGCACAATGGCAAGCTGGGCTGCAATCGCGCTTTCACACCGTAAATTCCTGCTTCACGTGAAAAAAGGAAAATACGCACGACCTCATTACAAAGCGCCCGGCGGAACTTTCAGTGACTGGGCAATCATGGTCTTTTTGGTTATCGTCACCGTACTCATGGCTTTCGATTACCCTGTAGGAACCTACACCCTAGCTTCACTGATCGTTTTGGCTCCGCTGCTAATCATCGGCTGGTTCATGGTCCGTAAACGAGTAATGGAAATCGCCGCAGTACGTGATATCCCAGTCCTCGCGCACCGACCAGGTGTTGATATCGCTCACGAACATGGCTGGTCACCACACCAGCATAGTCACAATCACCACAATGACCCTGACACTAAAGACAAGTAGTGGTCGTTGAATCAGAAAACACTGCACACGGCACCGGTTCACGCCAGATAATCTCTGACTCGCACCCAGCTTTTCACTTATAGTCGTAGGCAGTGTTCACCTTGGAAAATACCGGTCATTTCATGACCAGACATGAAAAATGGAGATCCCATGACTCAATTAGTTGAATTTGTTGACGTTGCAAATATGGCACGTTGGATTCAACGCGATGGTGTAGAAAACATTATCAGCGGCATGATGAAATACCTCGAATCTGATTTTGCTCGCTGGGAACGTTTCGACAAAATCCCCCGCGTTGCCAGCCATACTCCTTTCGGAGTTATCGAACTCATGCCAACGTCAGATATGGAAACCTACTCTTTCAAGTATGTGAACGGACATCCTTCAAACCCAGGACGAGGTTTCCAAACAGTAACCGCTTTCGGGCTACTTGCTGATGTAGATAACGGATACCCTCTTTTCCTCGCCGAAATGACATTGTTGACAGCACTACGAACAGCCGCTGTCTCAGCGATGGTAGCGAAAACACTTGCTCGTCCTGACAGCACACACATGGCACTTATCGGCGCAGGCTCACAATCAGAATTTCAAGCACTCGGCTTCCGAGCAGCTCTGGGCATTGAAAAACTCTCTGTTTACGATGTTGACCCTGCTGCAACAGAAAAATTCTGCCGTAATCTTGAGCCACTCGGTTTTAGCATCCACGTTGCTACAACCGTTGATGAAGCTGTGGCAGATGCGGATATCATCACCACATGTACCGCCGATAAAGCCCAAAACACTGTACTGAAAGATTCACAGGTACGTCCGGGCGTTCACATTAATGCTGTGGGTGGCGACTGCCCAGGGAAAACGGAACTTGAAAGTTCAATCCTCGACAGGTCAACTGTTTTTGTGGAATTTCCTCCGCAAACACGTATTGAAGGTGAGATTCAGCAAAAAGACCCTGATTTCCCTGTTGTGGAATTCTGGCAGGTTCTCACAGGCGGGCAGCCGGGCAGAACCTCACCTGATGAAATCACGCTCTTTGATTCCGTTGGCTTTGCGATCTCTGATTTTTCAGCGCTGCGTTACGTGCGTGATGCGACAGCAGGAACAGACCTGCAAACTTTCGTTGATCTGATTGCTGAACCGGAGGACCCAAAGGACTTATTCTCGCTGATTAAAGTTGGTGTGCCCGTCTAAATCACAGATTTTTCCAGCATTTACCCCGCCTAAGCCCTGAGTTTAGGCGGGGTTCTTGAAATCTTCATTACTACACATTGAAACGGAACTCGACTTTACGATCTACCAACAACTTCAATACTGGCGGTCATTAGCTTGTCAGATAGTTCTTTTCTAACCAAATAATCGCCTCGGAGAGCGTGGTAAATGAGGCATCTATCTTGTCCTGGTTGGAGTATCGGACTTGAACTTCGATCCGAATTAAGCCCATTTCGGCAAACTGAGGCACTTCAACCTTCATCGCGGACAATAACGATAGCGCCTCCGACACACTTGAGACCTTTTGCATCTTGCCGTGTAGGGATAGGATCAGAACACTCTCCGCTTTTCGCGAAAGGTGGGAACGAAGCTTCTCCATATATTCGCCGAATTGAGTCGCAGCCTTTGCTCGAAGTGCCGCAATAACGCGCTCTTGCCCCGCATCTCCGAGAGCATTCCACGCCTCAACCTGCGCGTGCATATAGTCTGCCTCAGTATCCTCCGCAAAGTACACATCGATGCCCTCTGTAGCGAAGGCCTCGACTATTGTTGACATAGGCAAGTGCAGAACATTGATGGCCTGAGATTCCATTTGCCTGATACCGCCCTGAGTCCATTCGCCCGCAACAAGTGCACCAAGGAATGGACGGCTGGCAATATAGGACCTACGCAAGGGAACAAGGGCGTTTGCAATCTCACCAGCCTTGTTGACGGAATGCTTCGTGTAGCGCCTCCAAGCACTCTCGATGAAAGCTACCGGCAACCCAACAACACTGACAGAGCCGCCCCGCTCAAGAACGAAATCGAGATTGTGTTTATTCTTATTGTCGTCAACCCAGGTGACAAATTTACCCTTGCGGGCGGAACTTCGAGGTCCTTGACGATCCACATAGAGAGAGAATTCTCGTGCAAGTGGAAGAAGCATGCCATAGAAGGCTTCCTCCATTGCATATCCAATAATCTGCCCAAGCTTATGGGAAGGGGAAACAGCCATCTATCAACCCTCAATCCAAAGATAACCCTCGTGAAGAGGATGGGTATGCTTTCGGTTCTTCCACTTTGTATTTCGGTCGCGAACCTTTGTGAATTCCCATGATGAGAATCCTGCGGCGATGGCAAGCTCCCCGAGCCATCGCTCGACAGGGGCGTGCACACCATACGGGGCCGAATCTCCCACTACATAACACACCTTCACTCCTGGGGATGTCTTTTGGCGAAGCGCTTGGAACACCTTGGAGTTATCAAAGAAATAGCCTGCCAGCATGGCGTGATATGCCTTATGCCCACCCCGCGTCTTACGAACCTCACTGAGCTCTTCGTATACGGGGATAAACTCATCCAAAATTGGCGCCATTAAAGTTGATTTCAGCGCTTCCTCAGCTTTCCATGTGCCAATGTTTTGTGTGGCCGAACGAAGGAGTACATCTCGGAGCGGTCGAAGGTCAGACCAACCCTCAATATCGCCGAGAACGATTTGCTCAAGTCGGAGGGCGTCGGCATAGTCATAGTTATTCGCATAGGGGGGCGAGGTGATTACTGCATCGGCCCACGCCTCAGGAACGCCATCAAGCGTCCGCGCATCGCCGCTAAGCAAGTGCGCATCAGCTGGTGATGCCCCGAGAAGAAATTGGTGCGTTTCCATGTCATCGGCAAACAGCTCTCCTGCCGCCTGGAAGGCTGCAATAGGCTCAGCGACCCGCCTTTTCGACTTATTGGGAAGTACATACTGCCACTGCGCAGTGCCCACCGGAGAGCATGCACGAATAATCGAGACGAAAGCTAACCATGCTAGTTCCGTTGTAGATTCACCGTCGGGCAGTGCATTTACCGCGTCACGAATACGCAGAAGATCGGCGAGGGATTCTGAATCAGGGAAACACTTCGCCACGAGAGGCGATGACGGCACGTCAACCGCATGTTTCTTATCGACTATGCGTAGAACACGACTTACTACGTCTCGTAAATTGTCTGGGTCGGTTTCCCATAAAAGCTTTGCACGAGCGATCCGCGCCACCGTGGGGTGCACCTCAACGGCATATGACGAAGCACCGGATTCTTGCGCAGCTAAGCATGTAGTCCCGGATCCACCGAAGGGATCAAGCACCCTAGTTACACCCCAGTGGCGTATGAGCTTCACAGCCCATTCTGATGAATACCCGGCTGAGTAGCGATACCAACGATGGACGGGCAGTTTCATATTGTCGGCAAACGTCGTTACGGACCCCGACACTCCAAAGGGGCCGAGAAGATAATCGCGCGTCGTCGATACGAAGGACGGTGAACCGTTCACTTCTTACTCCCAGACGTTATCCCTGTCCTAAACTCGACGACATCGCCGTCAACCATCACATAGTCTTTGCCTTCCATACGGACTTTCCCATGCGCACGAGCCTCAGCAACAGACCCATACTCCATAAGGTCCTCAAAAGAGACTATCTCTGCCTTAATAAAGCCTTTCTGGAAATCCGTATGAATCACACCCGCAGCCTGCGGAGCCGTATCCCCTTTATGAATAGTCCACGCCCGCGCTTCTTTTGGCCCTGCCGTCAAATAGGTTTGCAAACCCAAAGTATCAAAACCTACGCGAGCCAACTTATCTAAACCAGACTCAGCTTGACCTGAATCTTCAAGCATTTCACGCGCATCCGCCTCATCCAGTTCCACTAGCTCTGATTCAAACTGAGCATCCAAGAAAATAGCTTCAGCCGGCGCAACCAGCGCACGCAGCTCAGCCTGACGCGCCTGGTCAGCCATACCATCAGCATCCATATTAAATACGTAAATGAAAGGCTTTGAAGTCATCAGTTGGAATGATTTCACAGCAGCAGGATCCAGTTTTGCCCCCTCCGTGCCACTCAGCAGATGCCCGCTTTCAAGCAAAGCAAGCGCCTCACGCGCAGTATCAAGAACCACAGGCTCTGTTTTCTTACCACGTACCTCTTTTTCTAAACGCGGGATCGCTTTTTCTAAAGTCTGTATATCAGCGAGGATAAGTTCTGTGGAAATAGTGTCAATATCATGAGCAGGATCTACCCGACCATCAACATGCACCACATCTGGGTCACTAAAAGCGCGAGTCACTTGGCAAATCGCATCGGCTTCACGAATATTAGCGAGGAATTGGTTCCCTAATCCTTCACCTTCACTTGCGCCACGCACAATACCAGCAATATCAACAAAAGACACCGTTGCGGGGACTAGGCGCTCTGAATGGAAAACATCTGCGAGCTGCTGTAAGCGCGGATCCGGTAAAGGTACAATACCGACATTCGGTTCAATGGTTGCGAAAGGGTAATTCGCAGCCAAAACGGTCGCACGAGTCAGGGCATTAAAGAGTGTGGACTTGCCGACGTTAGGCAAACCAACAATACCAATAGTTAAAGACACCCTCCCAGTCTATGCGAGTATGAAGGTGGATCGCATCGCTCATGCACAAATGAGTTCACTGCCACTTTCACGCGCACACATTCACTGCTTTCCGCGCAAAAGAAAACAAAACCTCCCTCCCACGCACAAGGCCCATCTGACAGACAACACGCGCAGCCAACAAAACACAGCATCAGAGTCCCGGTCAAAGACCGGCAGGTATCTCCGGCACATTCTCCCAGCAGGAAGTGCCCCACTTTTAGCTCGTGTGATCCGGTCCATTCATACGGCGCGCATGAGGACGCGCGTCATCGCGACCTTGAGCACTCAGGTCAGCTCTCAGATTACGTGGCAAAGCAAAAGTCGTTGTTTCAGTTTCTGTACGTACTTCTTCTACCGTTGGAAAACCATGCTCGCTCAGCCAGTTCACAACCTCACGGACAAGAATCTCCGGAACCGAGGCGCCGGACGTCAGCCCTACTGTTTGCGCACCTTCAAACCATTCCACGTGTAATTCATCAGCCTTATCCACCCTGTACGCGCTGCCCGCACCAGCTTCAAGCGCAACCTCAACCAGTCGCACCGAATTTGAGGAGTTCGCTGATCCGACAACCACCATCACATCCACATGCGGGGCAATTGTTTTCACCGCTACCTGCCGATTTTGAGTAGCGTAGCAAATATCATCCGACGGAGGGTTGATAAGTAAAGGAAAACGCTGCCGCAAACGATCAACTGTTTGCTGTGTTTCATCAACAGAAAGCGTTGTTTGTGAAATCCATACCACGCGCTCCGGGTCACGCACCTCAATAGAGGAGACTTCATCTGGAGTTCCCACGACTTGAATATGCTCTGGCGCTTCGCCGTAGGTTCCTTCCACTTCCTCATGGCCTTCATGCCCGACAAGAACAATATCGTAATCTTGACTAGCAAAACGCACTGCTTCACGATGAACCTTTGTCACCAGCGGACAGGTCGCATCAATCGCGTATAAACCGCGTTCCTGCGCTGCCTGCCGCACATGAGGCGATACACCGTGAGCTGAAAAAACCACGCGAGCGCCCTCAGGGACCTCATCAGTTTCCTGAACAAAAATCGCACCGCGCTTTGACAGCATTTCCACAACATACTTGTTATGCACGATTTCTTTACGCACGTACACTGGAGCGCCATACAGATCAAGAGCTTTCTCCACGACATCTACGGCACGATCAACACCTGCGCAGTATCCTCGTGGCGCTGCTAAGAGGACACGGCCGGTTCCAGCTTTTTCTGCTCCTCGTGCGTGAATATCTGTTGTTGCTGAGGAAGCATCCGCTTGAGGCTGCAAGGTCGTCATATGCTCAGCCTAATTGGATAGCCCTGTTAGCGCCTATACATCTGACATACGCCACAATTTATAGGCGAATGATCGGCGCCCCTCATCAGGCAACCTACTGAGGAGTGGATAAAACACATCTGTCCTTCAAATCCGGATATTCTTAAGGAATGTCATCTGATTTACAAGGCTCTGCTCACACACCGCCGGCGGCCAAAGCTGCCGATACTACACGTGATAATCCATGGCCTTTACGTCGACTGACAGAGAATATCAAAATCTACGTTGATCGAATGTCGACTCTTTGGGTTGAAGGCCAGGTCGTAGAGTACAAACCGCGGCCGGGTACACGTATGGCTTTTTTTGTTCTGCGTGACATTGACACTGACACGTCAATGACGGTGAGCGCCTTCCCTGGAATCCTTGACCAAGCCGGCGCAGGCTTTGAGGAAGGTGCTCGCATTGTCACCCGTGTTAAGCCCGTTTTCTGGGAGCGCCGCGGCACATTGAATTTACGTGCCGAGGAAGTACACCTGCAAGGTATCGGTGATTTACTTGCACATATTGAACAACTGCGTCGACGTTTGAGCGCCGAAGGGCTTTTTGCATCTGAACGTAAGAAACCTTTGCCTTTCCTTCCTCGCACTGTCGGTTTGATATGTGGGCGCAATGCGAAAGCGAAAGATGATGTTATTGTCAATGCGAGTTCACGCTGGCCTGGTATTTCTTTTGAAATCCGTGAAGTTGCTGTCCAAGGTGACAATTGCGTGCGTGAAGTCACCGCTGCGCTCATGGAATTAGATGGGCTTGCTCATGTGGATGTGATTGTTGTTGCCCGAGGTGGGGGTTCTGTTGAGGATCTTCTTCCGTTTTCTGATGAGGTGTTAGTTCGCGCCGCCGCCGCTGTGGGCACACCTTTAGTTTCAGCGATTGGTCATGAGGGGGATGCGCCCCTCTTAGATCTTGTTGCTGACTATCGCGCGTCAACTCCAACAGATGCTGCCCGCCGTATTGTTCCTGATCTTGCGCAGGAATTGGATGGCTTACAGCGCAGCGTGGAGGCTATGCGAGTCGGTATGCATACGCGGCTTGTACGGGAGGCTCACGCTTTAGATTTATTGGTGAAGCGACCTGTACTTCAGCAGCCTTCAGCGGTTCTTGACGGACATACGCATGCTTTAGATACGCATACCACAGCTCTGAGACATGCAATAGAACGTGTCCTTGAACGCGAAGTGACAGCTTTAACGCAGGCACGTGCTACTCTCACAGCTTTGTCTCCTCAAGCCACATTGGAACGCGGCTATTCTCTGTTGCGTTCTCCTTCAGGAAAGATTATGCGTAGTGCAGCAGATGTTAAAAAGGGTGATTTGCTTGAAGGTATTCTCGCTGAGGGCCGTTTAGTCACTCAGGTTGTCGGTTCCACACGTGCGACATTACCGCCCGCATAATCTCAGCAAGACTACTTGGTGCCCGTAGTCACCCGTATTTTCCTGTTAAACATACGCTAACGAAAGGAATAGATCCAATGATCCCCGAACAGCAGAACGAGAGCGTAGCTCTGACATATGAAGAAGCCCGTGACGAACTCATTGGTATTGTGCGCCAATTGGAAAATGGTCAGGCGCCGCTTGAGGACACGTTGAAGCTATGGGAACGTGGCGAAGCCTTGGCTACACATTGTCGTTCCATACTTGATACTGCGCGTGCTCGTTTAGAAAATACGCATGCGGGAAGTCCTACCACTGAAAACTGATTCACACTAAACTAGTGTCAGTTGTGCACTCATTCTCATGCTTTTCGTCGCGTTTTGCTGATGTCATGAGGACACGGTGTGACACTGAAGTTATTCCCGTGCGCAAGGAGCGATCTGGATGGACCTGACTGTTAGCCCTCATGTCCTCGCCATCGGTGAAACACTGATGGACTGTGTTCAGCCTTTCGGAGCAAGCGAACCTACTAATGAGTATCCTGGTGGCTCTCCGGCCAATGTTGCGATGACTCTTGGTCGTTTAGGTCGGCCTGTGGCCCTCCATACGTGGATTGGTCAAGATCTGCGGGGTGAGCGTATTGTTGAGCATTTTTCTGCCTCACACGTGTCTATCACACCGGATTCTTTTGGAGCGGACCACACAAGCACAGCTCTTGCTACTTTAGATGAAAGTGGAGCTGCCACCTATACTTTTGATTTCGATTGGAACTTGACTGCGCCTTTGCCTTTAACGGGAATGGAACGCATTGTCCACGCAGGTTCGATTTCGTCGACAACTGAACCTGGAGCGACGGCTGTTTTAGATGCTCTGATTCGTGCTCGTCGTCATGCGATTATCACCTACGATCCAAATGCACGTCCGACTCTTATGGGTCAGCCGCATATGGCTTTGGCACAGGTGTGCCGTTTCCTTGCTGTTGCCGATGTTGTGAAGGTATCCGATGAGGATATTGCATGGTTGACTGGCAATCATGATCTTGAGGATGTGGTCCGCGAGTGGCTAGCCTTAGGCCCGCAAATGATTATTGTGACTCGCGGGAAGCAAGGTGCGCTGGCTTTTACTGCTTCAGGTGTTCGTTGTTCCTCCGTCCCTGGCAAAGTGAAAGTGGCGGATACCGTTGGGGCTGGCGACTCTTTTATGGGTGGCATTATTGATGCCATGTGGTCGTTAGGGCTTGTTGGCGTGATGTCGCGTCCTGTTTTGCGTGATGTGGATAGCACGAAAGTGGATACGATTTTGGCTCGCGCGAGCGCTATTTCTGATATCACGGTGTCACGTTCAGGGGCGAATCCTCCGTGGCTGTCTGAACTTGCGTGAGGCACGTGAATTTTACTTTCGCTTGCGCACACCGCTGTTTTTCGCATGTGGGCAAGCGGAAGCACGTGTTTTATTTACCTAATCGCCGTTCCCGTTGAGCATAGGAACGTAGTGCCCGTAAAAAGTCTACGCGCCGAAAATCTGGCCAGTAGGCTTCACAGAAATAGAATTCTGAGTGGACAGATTGCCAGAGCATGAAACCTGAAAGGCGTTGTTCACCTGATGTGCGGATCACAAGGTCAGGGTCCGGTTGATCTTTCGTGTATAGGTGGGCGGCAATATCTGAATCTGTGAGGTGATCTGCGAGTTCGGTGAGTGACATGTCGTTGTGTGCAGCTTCACGAATCAAAGCGCGTACTGCCTCTGTTATTTCTCGACGCCCACCGTAGCCCACAGCGATGTTGACAATCATGCCTGTCGTATTGTGGGTTTTTTCCACAGAAATACGTAATTGTTGCGCGGCTTCAAGCGGCAAAAGCGACAAATCACCGACCAGGTGAAGGCACCATTTTTCAGATTGAGCAAGGGATTCAACTGCTGAACATATGATTTTCACGAGTTCGCTTAGTTCTTCGCTGTCACGCGATAAGTTATCTGTTGACAGCATCCATAGGGTAACGATTTCAACACCGACTTCATCTGCCCATGTAAGAAAATCGGCGATGCGTCCTGCACCTGCTCGGTGACCGTGCGTAGGCGTGGTGCCCACAGATTTTGCCCATCTACGGTTGCCGTCGAGGATTACTCCCACGTGGCGTGGCAGGTCCTCAGTTGATAGTCCTGAGCGTAAACGGCGTTCGTAGAGGTCGTACAGTAAGTTCCACTGTGCCATGATGTGTCATCTCCTCTTTATTGGCCTGCCTATGCCACGCTGATTGTTGTTGAGGCTAATACTAGTCGCCCGGAAGGGTACATACTGAGGTGTTGCTGTCCCTTTGTTTTATTCAGGTGATAAACATTGGTGTGTCTGTTTCCTATTAAAACAAAGAAAATACTATTCACATTTGCACTTGAGGTAGGCGTGCTACGTGTTATTTCCTGTATAAAAGTCTATTCAGTATCGGTATATCTCCTCATACACTTTCAGATTCTCTTATAAGGACAAGGACGCTTCCCGCGTCTACGAATAGTTGCCTTTTGAATGCATTGTGAAGTTTTCGCAGGACATAGGTAAACCACAGTGATAACCTACGGAAGCGTAAGTTATGTTTTATTTTTACGGAAATTTATTTTTACGGAAAGGAGATCACCATGCGGATCGCATCATTGAAACCTACTCAATGGTTCCCTCAGCAGGTTGTTGCGATTAAACCTCATCTACGAGGATGGATACATTTAACTTCTGCTCCCCTTTCCCTCGCTGCTTCTATTGTCCTGCTATGCCTGGCCCCTACACCTGCAACCAAATGGGCCAGCGCGGTTTACCTCACAGCTTCCCTCGTGCTTTTCGGCGTATCAGCTACATATCACAGAATTTACTGGGCGCCCCGATGGGAAAAATTCTGGCAACGTTTAGATCATTCAAATATTTTTTTACTCATTGCTGGCACATACACTCCGCTCTGCATAGCCCTACTCAATAGGCGCGATGCAACAACTATTCTCTTGATTGTCTGGATAGGCGCATTTATCGGTATTTTGTTGAATCTCCTATGGCCAACAGCCCCTCGATGGCTTATCACAGCTGTGTACGTTGTTTTGGGATGGGTGGCTATTGCTTACCTGCCCGCACTATGGGTTGCGGGAGGCCCAGCTATCATCTGGCTTATTGCGTCTGGCGGCATCCTTTACACAATCGGCGCACTTATTTATGCCACTAAGCGCCCCAATCCTTCGCCACGGTGGTTCGGTTTTCATGAAATCTTTCATTTATGCACTGTATTCGCATGGGCATGTCAGTGTGTTGCTGTGTATCTCGCAGTCTTGAATTCATAATCACTGACACCTCATATAATTCGTTACTCCATCGCATAACAATCAATCGCTTATCTTGTTAAAATTTCTTAAAGAATAGAGGGGGCAGGGAATACTCACTTCATTCTTTGCGCACAGTACGCCTGTTTAATTTCCCTCATCGCAAGATCTTCCTGCTAGACTCGTGACCATTCACAGGCCGGCACCTGGCGGTGCCGGCTCACGCTTTCATTGGAGGTTTCTATGGCTGATACACAGTGGCTGACACAAGCTCAATACGATACCCTGCAAGCTGAACTTACCGAACGCACAGAAGTGCGTCGCCCCCACATTACGAAACTGATTGACGCTGCTCGTCAAGAAGGCGACTTGCGCGAAAATGGCGGATACCATGCGGCACGTAACGAGCAATCACTGAACGAAACACGCATTAAAGCTCTGCAAGCCATGTTGGAACATGCGGAGGTAGGCGAAACCCCTGCTGATGACGGCATTGTAGAACCTGGGATGATTGTTGTGGCACGGGTTGCCGGACGCGAAGTGGAATTCCTCTTAGGTTCACGTGATGCTGGTGGCGACCTCGGTATTCAAGTATTTTCCACCCAAGCACCACTGGGAGCTGCTGTTATGGGAGCGCACGCAGGCGACACTGTAAGTTATGAGGCGCCCAACGGTAAGACCATCGATGTGGAAATTATTTCCACACGCCCATTCGGCATGTAAATTCGGTGCGTGAATAACAGATACGCGCAGCAACATCAAAAGCGGCGGACACTTCAGTTGTGAAGCGCCCGCCGCTTACGTATTACTCACCGTCTCTGCATCTTGCCCCTCGCTTCAGGCAAACAGGTCTGCGTGGGCAAGGAACAGGGTTACTCAGGAACTCCTCATATGTGTTCCGCCAAAATCTTGCGCAGATTCATTGAGCGAAGTCACTGACCGAGCGACTGCCTCTTTTGGAACAGAATCACCATCAGATGCCCCCATTAAAGTAGCATCCTTATGCGCTGCTGTTTTCTCATCCTCAGCCTTATGAACTACTCCTGCACTTGCTTCTTTACTATAAGAAGCAACAATCATGTCATGTAACATTCCCGGAGGACCGCCTGGCCGGTCAGGATCTGTGGCAAGAGCTGGAATCGGATCATACCCATGTAAGTACAAGAATGTTGCGTTAATGAAAGCCGCTACCGGCACACCAAAGATCGCGCCAGGAATCCCCGCAACCGTTCCGCACCCTGCCACAACAAGTAAAACAGCCACCGGATGTAAAGACACAGCATTGGACATAATCAGAGGTTGCAGAAGGTTTCCTTCAATTTGCTGAACAGCCAAAATAATGATGAGCATAATCAAGCCAGCCATAGGGCCTTGATCTACTAAAGCCACAAGAACAGCAATTGAACCAGAAATTAAAGCACCGAGAATTGGAACAAAACTACCGAAAAATACGACGACCACAATCGGAATCGCCATCGGAACCCCAAGGAAGTACGCGCCCAAACCAATACCGATTGCATCAATGGCTGCCACTTGAATTTGTGAACGCACATAACCGCCCAAAGTAACCCAGCCTCGAATCGCAGATTCATGAATCGGTACTCGCGCAGGTTCTGGGAAAAGACGCACCACCCAAATCCAGATCTTTCGACCGTCTTTAAGGAAAAAGAACAAGCAGAATAAGACCAGAAGCATACTCGACAAACCGCTAAGCACTGAACTTGTCACTGATAAAGCACTGGAAGCCACTAATTCCGTATGTTGCTTTAGCCAGGAACCGATTTCATTTTGCAAGGTTTGTTGCGTTTCAGTCAGAAGCTTCGTATCAATTTTGAAGGGAAGTTTTTCAATCCATATGGCAGCGGCATCAAAGCCTTCCATAGCTTTTCTGAATAACCGAGGTAACTGGCTAATAATTTGCGTACCCGCACCCGACAAGGTCACAAGCACCACACTAAGCGTAACTACAAGTCCCACAGCAGCAGCTAACGCCTTAGGAAAATGCAGTTTTTTGTGGAACCACCCCACAAGTGGCGAAATCAGCACTGCCAGCAGGAGCGCCACAGCTATAGGCAAAACAATGATATACACCTGTATCATCAGGTAACCAATGCCAATAGCAGCCAGCGAAACAACCATCAGCCGCCACGATAAAGCTGCACTGACACGTAAAGTCCACGGAACAGCTTTCTCAGCAGAATCATCACGCAATGACTCTGTTTTCGGTAGTTCTGTGAGGAGCGGCATCTGTTGTACCTGACTTTGGCGTGCAGATGCTGCTGCAGTAGCGATACGTTTCATGGCATGAGCTATGCCGGAGGTCAATTGCGAACGACGAACCATCGTACTTCCCTTCTGTGGCCTCGTTTCATCAGTATATACCGCGTTCTTCTCCCTGTTTCAGATCGCCTTGCACCCTTTGAAGGATTCTTCAAAATTTTTGCTCAGAAATACAAATGAAGCGCAAAGCGCATACATCGCTGCACCTCACGCCTCATTCAGTAGTGAAGAAAAGAAGGCTTACGCTACACCGAGAATATCGGTGACGAAAACAAGGGTGTCACCACCTTTGATTCCAGCTTGTGGGACGCCTCGATCGCCATAACCATACTCTGACGGAATCGACAAAAGTACGCGGTCGCCTACTTTGCAACCAACCAGCCCTTCATCCCATCCACGAATAACCATCCCCACTCCGATTTGGAACGACAGTGCTTGACCGCGATCATAGGAGTTATCAAAGACTTCACCATTCCATACCTGACCAAGGTAATGGCAGTGAATAGTGTCCCCTGCCTCAACGACTTGCCCATTTCCTTCAACAAGTTTTTCCACAAGGAGTTCAGGGGATGCTTCCTCTGAAGTAAATTCGAGCGCAGGCTTACGAGCAAATTCACCTGTCACTGTCAGATTTTCCATGATTTTCCTTTTCTTTTCGTTGTGTATTGACGTGTATTCGCAGGCAACTAATCACGTAAACGCGCCAGAAGCTGCAAAATCTCAAGGTACATCCACACGATTGTCACCATAAAGCCGAAAGCACAGATCCACGCGAAATTCGCGGGAGCACCACGTTCAACCCCAACCTTTGCTTGGTCAAAGTCTTGTATCAGGCATGCAGCGCCAATAAGAACCGCAAGGACACCTACGATAGCGCTCACAGGGAAACCGTAAACAGTGGCATTAACCATTGATGAGGAAACCC
This sequence comes from Schaalia sp. lx-260, assembly GCF_021083645.1. GTDB lineage: Bacteria > Actinomycetota > Actinomycetes > Actinomycetales > Actinomycetaceae > Pauljensenia. The sequence continues at coordinate 45,230 of NZ_JAJNRQ010000006.1, forward strand.
AGCCGAAGGCCGATAATAATGCGTAAAGCAGACGGAATACGAGCAGACTTACCAATGCAATCAAAGTAAAACGCGCAAATCTCGGTGAATTACGGACTTTCCCTGAAGCAAATAAAGCCAAGGTCACGCCAACAACCGTAAGAGTCGCAACGAAAGCCTGAGCAACAATACCCGGGTAGGTCATTTCCATTACGCAAGAAAGAGCACCGAGAGCCGCACCTTCACAGACCGCATACGCAAGAATGAAAGCTGGGCGGATTTTCCGTGAAAAAATATTCACCATCGACAGAATTAAACCGCCAAGGAAACCTACCATCATGAGGCCAAGTCCCATTGTTGGCGTGGTCAAAGTTGCCCACCATGCGACAACGGCAGCAGCAAGCAGGACACCGAAAGAGATTCCTGTACGCACAAGAACGTCATCCCAGGTCATAATTCCACGATCAACTGCGTCAGCACTAGGCGCAGCGAAAGCGGATTCCATGGCGTCTTGATCCCATTGACTAGTGGTTGTGTAACCAACAGAGGTGTCATAGTGCTCATAGGGATTACGCGCATATGTGCCACGTTCTGCCGAGGTCTGGCTTGACTGATTGTGCAGTGTTTCCTTTGTGCCTACCGTGTAACCAGGCATTGTAGGGTATCCCGCTGGGGTGGTTTCCACCTGGCCGACCGACCAGCCTTTGTTCATTCTGTCAAAAACAGGATTCGTCATTCTGTCTCCTTGATTTTCTTTAGAAACCACTGAACCATGCTTACCGCTTTTTCGCCACCTGTAGCTTTGCTATGGAGCATTTTTCACTCAGAACCACTCAACGCGCACGCAGCAGTTATATGAGGTTTTACAGGATTCACCGTACTTTGAAATAGGTGAATAGGTGTTTTTCACGGGTAAATATCCACCCAATACATAGACCTATCACACAGCACACGCAGCTTGACCATACGATACGGTGTACCAACACGTACAAAGCCGTATCACTGAGTGCACCTAAACTGGCAATGACACAAACACTCACACACTCAGTGAATGCAACTGCAGGTAGCAGCCACATCAATGTTTCACATGCGATAATTCTGCGAATATCTTGCCGTTGCGCACCAGCATGTAACGCAGAAGCAAATTCTAAACGGCGTGTTCGCAACGCGATAATTCCTGCACATAAGGAAAGCGCCCCTACAATCCACACAAGGAAACGTGTGTTCCGTGTCTGGAAACGTGCTTGCCCATCAAAGCGTGCACCTAAACGCGAGTTCAGTTGCTCCATTGTGGTTTGCGAGCGTTCATCCCGACGCGAGTTTTTCACAACGGATGTCAGGAGGCCCTGCACTTGAGGGGATTGCGGCCATATATCAACCCAACATTGGTCGTAAGTTGTTTCTGATGCTGTTGGAATAAGCGCCATATATCCGTATCCGCTTGCGCGCCCATCCTCAGGATAGTCATATGTACCAGAAATCATGACTTCCCCTCCAACTGTCGGGAAGGAATCGCCTATCTTCATTGGGAGTTGCGAACGGACTTGATCCGATACGATGATTCCGGGAAGGCCACTGGTTTGGGCGCTCACTACTTTCGGGAATGTGGGGCTAACTAAGGCTTGAGGAATCGGAGCTGAAGGAAGCACGGTAAGCGTAATACGGCTTTCTTGAGTTTTTATTGCACCGGCAGCGCGGACCTGGGGTAAAGCATTCAGTGCTTCGCAGGCTGCTCCATCAATATTTTCAGGCGATTGGATTACACTGATGGAGCCTCCAGCTCGCACGTATTCTTCGGCGGCAGTCGTGATCGTGTGGGTGTGAGCGACTTCAGCGAGGCTGCCTATTGTCATGAGCAGAGTAAAAATACTCAACCACAGGATTGTTTTGCTTGTCCCTGTAATCGTATTACGCCAGGCCTCACTGATAATGCTTTTCCACTTCACAGGTCCTCACCTCGGACAGGGTCGGATATATGCGAGGTGTATTGATCTGTTTCTGTCTGTTTGTTTGGCTTTTCTGTTTCTTGCCATTCACGTAAATCAATGACCTGTGTACACATGCGTTCAGTTTCTTTGTCATGTGTCGCAACTACAACGATTGTCTGCGCGCACGCTAGGTCAGCAATGGCTACGTTCACTTCTTGACGAGTATGTAAATCAAGTTGAGCTGTTGGTTCGTCAATGAGGAATAAACTCGGATGCGAAGCAAAAGCACGGGCCAACATGAGGCGTTGGGCTTCCCCACCCGATAAGCTGGCAAATTCTTGCTGCGCGATACTGTTCAGATGAAATGTATCGAGGATTTCGTATGCGCGTATTTCCGCTTCTGCACGGCCCATGCCTTCAGCAAGTAGAGGGAAAACAACGTGGTCAAGTGCGCTGCGGCGAGCTATTCCATAGGGGTTTTGGAAAACCCATGAGGTTCTTCCTGTCCCTGTTGTGGTGATTGTTCCTTCTGTGGGTTCTAACCAGCCGGCAATGATGCTCAGAAGTGTACTTTTTCCGCTACCAGATGGTCCAATAAGCGCATAGACTTCACCCTCGTGTAGTTCTTGTGTCATATGACGAAATAGCCAGGGTTTTCCTGGGAATTGGTGTCCCACACGGTTCAATGTGACCTGCATGGTGTTTCACTTCCTGTGGGCAGGTTTAAGGTATCTGGTGCGGGTTTGTTATCGGTAAATGTGATGAATGTTTGTCCAAGTTCAGATGAGATAATACGAACGGGGCGGACTTGCGTTCCGTCAAGGACACAGCCTTCTTGTCCTTCAATCGCGTAGATTGCTGCCGGTGATAGTGAGTACAGCAGCGTCGGTTCAACGAGCGCTAATTGTGCGCTGATTTTTTGGTTGGAATTTTCGTCTGTTATTTGTTCTTTCCATGCGCGGTATGTGGGTGTATTTACTAGTTGCGCTAGCGCATCGGGGTCAGTGACACTGCCATCAGCGTTGATAGGTAAAGTGAGTGTGTCAATGGTGAGATTGTGTTCTCCTTCGAGGAGGTTCTGTGGCATGTCAGAAATTCGCACCTCTGTGAGAGTTTTTTCTAAGGTAATCAGAGGGGTTCCTACCTCGATATTCTGACCGATTTTCGCTGTACATTCAGCGGGGGTAATGCTGCTGTGTGGAAGCCATATGAATGATGAGGGGCTTATTACGGGGAGGTTGTACGTGTTGTATGAGCTCAAAAGCCCCATCATATGTGCGATTGCGCGGAAAGTGTCTGCGGTGATGGTGTCTGTAGTTGTGATTGTGTAGCCAAGGCGTTGGAGTTCTTCGTTTAGGGCTTGAACGTCATCCCCTTTGTCACCGTATGATAGGTCGCGCCATAGGGGGATAGATGTGGCGAGAGCGTAGATATTGCGGTCTTCAAGGGTCATGATGTGGTTGCCGGAGGATATGGGGGCGCGTGGGCTACAGTTCATGCGCGTCAGGAGTCCTGTTGTTGGGGAAAAAAGTTTTTCTTCTTCCGTATAGGTGACGCTGAGGGAGACTGTACGTTTATCGTCGATGGTGCGTGAACTAACAGGCGTGCTGGTGAGCGGGGCTGCTTTTTCTGTGCCGTGCGGAGTCACAGGTTGAAAGAGGTAGGCTCCAAGGGCAAGTCCGATGCCAAGGATGACGAGCACGAGAGTGGCTCCATACGCTATACGGTTCCATTTCATTAGGCTCTCCTTTGAGCTGTGGCGCATGCTTTCTATTATCGCTTTTTGGGAAGTTTATGCGGCTGAGTTTTTATGATTCTTCGTTATCGTCGAGCAGGTGTAGTGGGTCTGAAGCACACTCATGCGCTTCAGGGGAACTCACACGCGGATCACCACTGTCATACCAACGGTTCACATCAGCTACACTACTTCCTTTTTCAAGAAAACCAGCCTCCACCAAACAATCACGCTCAGCAGCAGGCCAATCCACATTGTCTGGATTCGTCCTCAACTTCCAATACCAGATCTCCGTGTCAATAAGCCCAGCTTTTTCCTCACAATCAATATGGAGCTTCTTTTCTTCCTCCTCAGAAATATCTGCACGAGAGTCAATACTTCCACCACCCCTAGGGGAATATACAACCCCGGTAAAACCATTATCTCTGAGGCATTGAGCTGCTCTTTCTTGTGACTCACGATATTCCGCGTCACTCACCTGTTCATCAGTAATAACGGCTTTGAAATAATCAGAAGCAGACGCATAAGCTTCCGCCATTTCTTTGGCGTAGGGGCCAGTAAAGTGCGGAATACTTTGCCCATTCCCTCCATCTGTAGCCCCCTCAGACGACACGTGAGCACATGCCGCCAACGAGAGGGACATACAGAAAACAAAAACAAGCGTTCTAGACGCGCTGCTCATAGTCACTCTTCTTCCGAAAGACTATCGTCGAGCAGGTGTAGTGGGTCTGAAGCACATTCATGCGCTTCAGGGGAACTCACACGCGGATCAGCACTGTCATACCAACGGTTCATATCAGCTACACTACTTCCTTTTTCAAGAAAGCCAGCCTCCACCAAACAATCACGCTCAGCAGCAGGCCAATCCACATTGTCTGGATTCGTCCTCAAGTTCCAATACCAGATCTCCGTGTCAATAAGCCCAGCTTTTTCCTCACAACCGGTGTAGATTTTTCGCCATTGTTCTACGGGCATATCACTTCGATCTTCTACTGATCCACCACCTCTAGCGAAAAACTTTATCCCCGTAAATCCGTTATCACGCCAACACTGGGCGGCTCGCTCTCGCGCTTCTTGATATTCCGCGTCACTCACCTGTTCATCAGCAATAACGGCTTTGAAATAATCAGAAGCAGACGCATAGTCTTCCGCGATTTCTTTAGCATAGGGACCAGTAAAGTGCGGAATACTTTGCCCGCTCCCTCCATCTGTAGCCCCCTCAGGCGACACGTGAGCACATGCCGCCAACGAGAGGGACATACAGAAGACAAAAGCAAGCGTTCTAGACACTCTGCTCATAGTCACTCTTTTCCCAACGGTAGTGACATACGTTAAATTGGGACTTGTGTCCACGCTTCTTCCAACCAGCATCGGTCCAGTTTCCGTTAGCTTTTTCCCAATAACGCGATGCTTTGCAACCATCCGCTTGCGAAAAACCGCCATTCTCATTTCGGAAAATCACGCAAGTAAATGCCTGTGTCGCCGCACTTTCATGAGCACTGATCGCAGGAGCAGCCACAAAAGCACCAGCACATAACCCCACTGATACAGCCATCGCAATCCATCGTTTTTTCAATTCTTTTTTCATCTTCAGCTCCTTTGCATGAATAATCGGTAAGATCGCCTTTGCCTCATCCGATAAAAGCAGCCTACAGCAGAAAAAACCAAAAAACAATGATTTGAATAAGTTTTTTTAAGCAAAGAAAATAGGTAGCAAAACAAGGCAAAATCCCAGCAACAAAAAGTCGCTGGGATTAAAACGTACCCCCGATGGGACTCGAACCCATAACACATCGATTTTAAGTCGATTGCCTCTGCCAATTGGGCTACGGGGGCAAAGGCGCCAGTAGACAACCCTACACGATCATTTCACCATTGACAGAGCAATTCCGTCAAGAATGTCATGTTCCGATGTAAGAACCGTATCAATGGTATAGCCTTTCGCGCATGTCCTCTCACATACACGCGCAACAACCCTCTGCCATATGAGGGCACCTCCGGCAATCACATCAGCACGACCTTTCGGCATAAAACCAAGGGAAGCCTTGAGAGCAACAGGCTGATCGACCATAAAACGTACCGCAGAGTTAATATCCTCACACCCAAGTTCCACACCATGAATAGCCTGCGGATCATAAGCATCCAAACCTAAAGCCTGAGCCGTAATAGTTGTCACTGTTCCAGCAACGCCCACCACAGTCTTTACCAAAGATAGATCCACTATTTCTTCCGCACAATCAAGCTGCTCATCAATCCAACGTATAGCAGCCTCTTGTTCCGCCTGAGGAATACCTCCTCGACTCTCCACATTCTCAAAAAACTTTTCACTCACCCGAACAGAACCCATATCAATAGAAATCGCACTCGTCACCTCGCAATCTCCCAACACAAGTTCCGTCGAACCCCCACCAATATCCACAACCAACACAGGGCGTTCATGCGCAGGCCCCATCACCGATAAAGCGCCCGAAAAAGATAATGCTGCTTCCTCGGTTCCCGGCACCACCTCAGGTGTCACCCCAAGTATTTCCTCAACACCATCAATAAAAACCTGACGGTTTGCCGCATCACGCATAGCTGAGGTCGCAACAAAACGGATACGTGAAACCCCAGCCTCATCAATCAATGCACGGTACTCACGAAGAGCCACCAAAGAACGTTCAATCGCCTCAGGAGCCAAAAGACCCGTTTTATCTACCCCCTGCCCTAAACGCACAATACGCATTTCCCGAGCATAATCCGTCAACACAGGCCGATCACCCTGATACGTCACATCAGCCAAAAGCAAACGAATCGAATTAGTTCCACAATCAATAGCAGCGATACGTGTCATAACGAAAACCCCTTCATCACACGTCACATTTCGCATGTACAGCGAGTAGGCGACCACAGATTGCGTTCTTCCATCAATTCAAGAGCGCGATCACCTACAACATTGATGCCTTGTCCCACCGCTAACGCATGCCCCACAAGCGCATGTAAACATTTCACCCGAGTAGGCATCCCGCCTGCAGAAATACCATCAATTTCAGGAACTTCACCCAAGCGGCGACGACGAGAAATATAATCCTCATGCGCACGCTTATAAGCCTCACGCGCCTGGTCGTCCTCAGCCAACCAGTCATTCAACTGTTCCATTGTTTTCTCAGCTTCAAGGGTTGAACACCCTTTCACAGCGCCAGGATGAGTCAAATAAAACATCGTAGGGAAAGGACTACCATCTTCTAAGCGTGGCGCCGTCACCACAACAGTTGGCCGCCCACACACACACCGCGCACCGATTCCAATAACTCCACGTGGAATACGGTCTAATTGTTGGCGTAACGTATCAATATCAGCTTCAGAAGCCGCTTCCCATAATGTCTCAGTCACATTGCCTATTGTCGCATATTCACAGATCGAAACTCGGCACACGAAAACCCGCATGCACATACGCTTTCAGATATACCTATCGGTGATTTGAGGACCCTATTGCCTTATTGCCCGGAAGCAGGGTCAGCATCAGAGTTTTCATTTTGCCCAGCGTCACTTTGATGAGTTTCTGCCTGTTCTTGCGCACTGTGATCGGTGTGCGCGTCAAGGTTTTCCGGTGCTCCTACAGTCATGGCACGTGCATGTTCGTCAGCACGGTCAGCCTCATCAAGAGATAAAACAAAAATCTGAACCCACGGGCGCGCAGGTCCTTCCCGTTGAGCCGCAGCAACTTGCGATTGCTCTCGATATTCTTCACCAGGATCAGCAACAGTAAACTGTGTTTCCCCGCGCTTCACATATCCCAAACGGGTGCGCGCCTGCGAAGCAATATAGCTCGGATCATCCCATAATTTCAGTTGCTGACTGAGCTGTTCATTGCGTTCTTGAGCCTGCGCCACTTCTTTCACAATATTGTTATATTCATGCTCTTGTTGCCACCATTGATACAACGAAGGAAGAAGCAGAACACACAGCACAGCACATGTGATAGCAACCCCAAGAAAACGAACAGAAAATTCAATCCCGCCTAAGCTCACTACCCGCTTATCATGCTGAGTTTGGGCATCAGATTGCATACTTGCACTTCGTCTGGCCCTTTTTTGACGAGGCAACCTGCTTGTTACGCGCACTCGCGTTTTTTGATCTGACAGGGCCTGCTGAACGCGGGAAGAATGGGGTAATTGTGACTTTTCTACTGACTGATTTTTTTCAGCCGCCCGAGGGGGATCCTCACTCACTCGACTTCGTGGCTGGTGTATAGGTGCAGCTTTTCTCGCTGCTTCATCATTCCTTGCGAGGGTTTTTCCACTATCCGATTGCGCACGAGAGACAGATGGACGTGCAGATGTTCCTGTACGCCGATTAGAACGTTTCGGCGGACGAGGACGCGAAGGGCCGGATAAGGAATTCATGTAGTTAATGGTTCCTTAAATCCGCGAAGTGGCCAATAGATTACGCGGCATGTCTTTAGTCCATATGCGCTTCATGGTGTGAATAGCAGCAAAGTTATCCACAGTTTGATGCAGGATTTTCTATATGACCCGCCTTTTTGAAGATACTGTCTTTACGGTGTTTGAAGGTGCAGGAGGTCTCATGAATCTTTTCACACATAGCACAGTTTTTCGGCGTGGTCTTTCATCCGTTGCAGTAGGAACAGATCATCATAATCAATTCATTTTCACACACCTTGAAGAACGTGAAATCGCATGGTTAACAAGAGGAAACCTCCCCCACACACCTAGGATCCGAGGGGATAACCAGTATGTAAATTCTTCCTTTGTTTTAGAGAATGATATGTCCCAAAACAAAGGGCGGACCCCGTCTTTTTCTCATATCCCCACACCCGTAAGTGCTCATCGTTTCACATGGGTACTTCAGGCACGCTCGCTAGCCGAAAGGAAACACTCACGCACAAAACTGCGTCTACTGATTTTAGGTGTGGATTCAACGATCCTTTTGGCTGTGAAACTTGCATCTGAGTTACGCGATATTCACGTGGAAATACGCGATGACGGAAAAGTAGATCCTGAACTTGACGCGTTTTTCGGTGGAGGGTATTTCCAAATGCCACGCGGACGCAGCGCCTGCCAGTTTTTACGCTCCACGCATACGGCCACTGCTGGTCGTATGACACGGTGGGATGGAGTCATTGTGTTAAATAATCGCGCTGCTGATCCGATGAAATGTGATGAGGCGCGTCAACTCTCTTTACCTTATTGTGTCCTCATCCATGATGAGGCCCACAGCAGCATCACACCCGTGATGAATCCTCAGAAAAGTCCATGCCCGCAATGTATCGAGTTATATCGCAATGAGCGTGATCCTTTTCGCGCGCATATGCAGCAAAGGCTCCGCGACATTCCAGTTCCACAACTCAGCCTTCTGCGTCGTCATATGTGCGCTATTTCTCTGGCACATACGCTTCGTGATTGGGGACTACCAACCGCTTCTTACGCCACTGGTTCTGATACCGCCATTCCTATAGCTGAGCGCTCCCATACGCTTCTTCAGATCATGGACGACGGTTCCATAAGAAACGAAAGAATCCGCTCACACCCTCGATGCTCATGTGTAGCAGGAGGGTCCTCACGATCGTCGCAATACCAGTAATCACGAATAAAAATCAAGGTTTTCATGTATCAGATATCGTATCCGTTTCACAAAGCCAATGATTCCTGTTGCGCACATAAATCACGCAGAAAGCGTGACGGCTGACGTTTTTTCTTTGACGAATATGCATGACGAGCATGCGCCCACGAAAGTTCCAAAGTGTCACGGGCGCGCGTGAGCGCCACATAAAGTAAACGTCGTTCTTCTTCACAAGCCTGATCGGAAAGAGCGTGAGAGATAGGAAGTAACCCCTCACTCAACCCTATGACAAAAACGTGTTTCCATTCCAAACCTTTTGCGGCATGAATCGTGCTCAGTACTACACCATGTATGGGTGGTTCTACCTGCCCTTGAGCACGTTCTTCTAATTCGGTAACAAATTCAGTCATTGTCATTGAAGGGTGCGCACGTGCTAATTCAACAATAGCGTTCAAATTATCCCAACGTTCACGCGTTACTCCCCTCGTTTCAGGTGCTTGCGGTGTCCACCCTGCTATCAGCAGCGCTTCAGATACCCGTTCTACCAAGGATGGGTACACGTTTTTTTCTTCCCCGCCCGATTCAAAAATATCCCCGTCACCCTTTTTCTTCTGTAAAGAATGTTCGTTACCAGCAACCCGCATGTCATCTTGTTTGCCCTGCGAAACTGACTCAACCGTATTCGCTGCTATACGACGCAAAACAAGCATGGCTTTGCGCACTTCTTCGCGTTCAAAAAATTGTGCTCCCCCACGCAAAGTGAAAGGAATATCAGCTTGCGTCAATGCGTGCTCAAAGACTTCAGATTGGGAATTTGTTCTATATAAGACAGCAATATCGTTAAGAGATTCTCCCGCTTCCTGATAGGCGCGTATCTTAGTAGCAATATAGGTAGCTTCCGCCTCATCATCCTCATGCACGCTACAGGAAATAGGCGCTCCTGATGCTCGTTGAGAAACTAATGAAATGACTGGCTCAAACGTAGCATCCGCTTTATGTAAACCTACTTTCATCACAGTATTTGCAGCCTCAACAATCTGCGGTGTGGAACGATAATCGCGATACAGTTCAATCACATGCGCACCGGGATGTTCATTCGCAAAATCAAGAAGATGCTGCCCTGAAGCCCCCGCAAATGAATAAATAGTTTGCGCAACATCCCCCACAACGCAAATATCATGACGCTCACCCAGCCACAGGTACAACAAATGTTTTTGAACCTGCGAAATATCCTGGTACTCATCTACAACAAAATGCCGGTACTGTGCGCGTATCTGCTGTGCCACATCAGTTCTTTCATGCAACAGACCACACATAATCAGCAAAACGTCCTCAAAATCAATCACACGACGTTCTGCTTTTGCGTCCTCATAGGCATCCATGAGGCGCAAAATATCCTCTACAGTCAGATCTGCCACTAAAGGACGTTTCCCCGAAAGGACACATTCGCCATAGGCATCAATATCAAGCATTGATACTTTTGCCCATTCGATTTCAGCAGCAATATCACGCACAAGAGCTTTATCCACATTTTTGCCGATACGAGCAGCTGCCGCTGCAACCAGCGAAGCCTTATGATCGACGATCGTTGGGGCAGACCCACCTATCACTGAGGGCCAAAAATAGGTGAGTTGTCTTAGGGCTGCTGCATGAAAAGTACGCGCCTGAATTTGAGGAATACCAAGAGCCGCCAATCGCGTGCGCATTTGCGCCGCAGCTTTCGCCGTAAAAGTAACTGCCAGAACATGACGCGGATCGTAAGCACCCACTGCGGCCGCATAAGCAATACGGTAGGTTATTGCTCGCGTTTTCCCTGTGCCCGCACCAGCGTGTACAGCAAGAGGGCCACTAACATAGCGAGCCACTTTCCTTTGATCTGGGTCAAGGGCTTCAAGGAGCGATTCTGGGCTGGCAAGCTGCATGGCATTCATTTTCCCACCTCCATGTCGCTGTGCGCTCATTGTGTAATCACCCTTGTGGATTGTTATTCACATGTCCACAGGATTTATACATCAGCTCACTGACGGGCTGCAGGAGTCGGCAGCTCTCCACCAAACCAGTGTTCAATCAGCACGCGCGCAATTGACGTAGGTGCTGGAGGTTCAAGCTCTCCTTGTTCAATTGCTTTTTTCAGTTCCTCTCGACTAAAGAAACGTGCACGATCAATTTCGTGTTCATCTGGTCGCGGTTCACGTGGACTATCTGGATGTAACTGAGCGCAGTAACCCAACATGAGGGAACGCGGAAAAGGCCACGGCTGCGATCCAACGTAGGTGATTTTATCTACACGCAAACCAACTTCTTCGTTTAGCTCACGGATAACCGCCCTTTCAGGAGCTTCACCAGCATCAACAAAACCTGCAGGTAAAGACATAAATTTTTCCCGCCAGTTCATATTATGCGCAAGCAAAATTCGCTCATCTTCATCTACCACTGCGACAATCACCGAAGGATCTTGACGTGGATACTCCATGTGCTCACATGAGGGGCAAACACGTGTCCATCCTTCATGCGCAATGTGCGTATGCCCACCGCAACGAACACAATGAGGGTTTGCTTCATGCCATGCGGCCAAAGCAACAGCCATTGTTGATAAAGCGGCTTCATCATCACTGAGCATATGGCCGATTGTGCGCAAATGTATCCACTGTGCGCAAGTACTCGCTTGTTTAGTCAATGCGTATGCATCCGTGTCGTTATCTACAAGAAGAGCACAATGAAAATACCCGTCCTGTGTACGGCCGATGGCAAGTAATGGGAGCGCGCATTCCTTCACATATCGTGCGCTTATGCGGCTAAGTTGCATACGTTCATGTGGGATAGCATTTTTTCCGTGAGCGGCGCAACCGTCCTCGTCGAATTTTAAGGTTTCCTCTGCTGTTTCCACGAGCACGTTCCCACGATAAACAGCGTAAACACTGACAGGACCGTGGAGTTCATGCACATATCCGTCTGGAGATGCAGCCACCAGATCACGAAGCTTCAGCGTGGATCGCAAATCAACCATAGGATCGATGCTGCCGCGAGCAAGAGGGAATGTAAGGTCCATATATTCACATTAGCGAAAGCCGATGTCACGCGTGCAACCGCTAGGATTTTCCTGCTCGTGCTCACGTCCCCATCATTACGTTAGGAAACGCATACTTTCTCAGTAAAGTTCGCAGGCTATCCGCTACTTTTGTGACCTCATATTCTATCCAGATCACACTGAGCAGCGAATACACAGCACCTGCTTCCCTTATCTGCGATACCTTTAAGGTTATGAGTGAAACAATTATCCGTTCTGATGGACGCACCCCCGATCAACTTCGCCCTATTCGTCTGACCCGAGGCTGGTCTGGAACTGGTGAAGGCTCTGTGCTTGTGGAATTTGGCAATACGCGAGTTCTTTGTGTTGCTTCTTTTACAGAGGGCGTCCCACGTTGGCGTAAAGGTAGCGGTGAAGGATGGGTAACCGCCGAATATGCGATGCTGCCCCGTTCCACATCTGAACGTTCAGGCCGTGAATCCGTCAAAGGAAAAGTATCCGGTCGTACCCAAGAGATTTCGCGTCTCATTGGCCGTTCCCTACGAGCCATTATTGATGTATCTGCGCTCGGTGAAAATACGATTATGCTTGACTGCGATGTTTTGCGGGCCGATGGTGGGACGCGCACTGCCTCTATCACAGGGGCATGGATAGCTCTTGCTGATGCAGTACGTTGGGGAACTGAACAAGGCTTCATTATTCCCACGAAAGATCAGCCCGTACTTCACTCATCGGTTAGCGCCATTTCTGTGGGAATTATCGACGGAATTCCTATGCTTGACCTCCCCTATGTGGAAGATGTACGCGCTCACACTGATATGAATGTTGTTCAAACTGGTGAAGGCCGTTTCGTTGAAGTTCAAGGAACAGCTGAGCACGCCACATTTGACCGTGACGAGCTGGGGGCGCTCCTTGATTTAGCTACTGTAGGTAACGCTCAACTTGCCAAAGTACAGCAGCAGTGTTTACAAGCACCCGAAGGCCACACGGTTGAGGTTCACGTATGACAGCTCACGCAGATCTTCAGGCGAATTCGTATGAGGCATTATCAGGGCCTCGCCTTGTTTTCGCTACGGGTAATACTCACAAAATCAGTGAATTTCACGCTATCCTTGAGCCGTTTTTAGGGGATATTCCCACTGGTTCAATTGCTTGTCTTTCAGATTTTTCCGTCCCTGAGCCAATCGAGGATGGAGCAACTTTTGCCGAAAATGCCCTCATCAAAGCACGCTCGTTATGCAATGCCACTGGCATACCCGCAGTTGCTGACGATTCAGGTCTGTGCGTCAAAATTATGGGGGGTGCTCCCGGTATTTTTTCTGCCCGTTGGTCTGGCCACCACGGAGACGATCAAGCCAATCTGGATTTGTTACTTGCCCAGCTTTGCGATGTTCCTGACCAGTTACGTCAAGCCTCTTTCGTATGCGCGGCGGCTTTGGTGATGCCAGATGGCAACGAGTATGTCACGCATGGTGAAGTACATGGTGTCATTATTCGAAAGCCACGAGGCTCTGGTGGTTTTGGTTATGACCCAATTTTCGTTCCAGAAGGTTTTGAAGTGACCAGCGCTGAACTTACTCCCGAGCAAAAGAATGCGCTCAGTCATCGCGGGCGCGCGTTACGTTCCTTGGCACCACATGTAGTTGATATTTTTCGCTAAAATTTTCACCTGCGCAGATTTCATCAAATCTGCGCGGGTGAAATATGAGACTTAAAGTTCACGAACCATACGTCGTTATGTTGTGTTTTACGGTTGCATATGAAGTGTCTGAGCTTCTGTTGTTTTCATGTGAGACTTAGCTTTTAGAGGACGCACCACACATGTAGCAATATGACGTAGGCGAGCAGCAAGACGATCACGAACTCGCCAAGTCATACGCAGACCGATAAGAACAAAAAGTAGATTTGTCACCATCGAAGGCCAAGAACCTGTTGCGAGGCATGTGACGGCTAAAAGTAAACAAGCTGACACGTTCAACGCGTGGTAACGCAAGGAATCAGGGGCTACACGGCCAGTAGAAACCAGGTAATAGGCGCACATTGAACCGGCTGCTCCAATCCAGCCCAGAAGCAGCGCCACATGCGTCACCGAAATCGTCATGCCTCTATTGTGATGACCTTTCTCATCCAGCACAATTGAATCAATCTTCAATTAGTATGAAGTAATACTTAATAAGGGGGATGTATGCGTATTGACCCACGTAGATTAGCCGTCTTACTTGCTATCTCACGTGAAGGTGGAGTCGTTGCTGCCGCAGATATGCTGCACATCTCACCTTCAGCCGTCTCACAACAAGTCCATAAACTTGAACAAGAGGTCGGCCTCCAACTCTTTGAACGCACACCCAGCGGAACAATCCTCACACCGGCAGGACGCCTCATCGCCGCAGCTGCCGAAAAAATCGAAGAAAATATTGAAAATCTCACCCGAGCTTTACAGCCTTTAACCGGTCACGTCACAGGAACAGTCAGCATCGGCGCTTTCCAAACAGTACTGCGCTGCGTATTCATGCCTTTCCTCACAAATCTTGAACATCATTTCCCCGGTCTCAACATTGAACTCACCGAAACTGATGAAAACGTTGGAATGACACTACTACGACAAGGAAGTCTTGACCTTCTCGTTATCGAACGGGATACACGCCATTCACCAACCCCTAAAGGCTACAGTGACATATCCCTTATTGATGAACCATGGGCTGTTGTCACCTCAGATAACACCCCGCCAATTAACTCCATTCAAGATCTCGCTCACCTACGCTGGCTACGTATCCACCGCAGCGTTGTCGGATCAGAACCACTCAATCGCATACGCTCCGAAGTTGGGACACTCGAATTTGCCAGCGACGCCTACTCAACTTACGAAACAGCGCTGGCATACGTACGAGCCGGACGTGGTGCAACTGTCCTACCAGCTATGGCCCTCACAGGTATCGACCTTACAGGATTACGCTCTACACCACTTCCTGTCCTTGGGACTCGACGAATCCTCCTACGTCACCCAGACAACGATAGCAACGAAGCAATACAACATGCCATCAACCAACTTGTTGACTGGGTACATAAAAACCCAACACAATGGCCCCACTCGTAAACCCGTGCCTACATATTTTCATAGGCGCGCCTATCAGGTGCGCATATACAGCAGACCTGAGGCCTCACACATAAAACAGAAGCAGGGAACACAACGGGCACTAACTCGAAATCCCACCCACCTGGAAAATACGATCTTCTTGCGCAACACTGACAGGACCGGACCATGTCGAACGCAACTCACCAAGCACCTGTGCCACCTCAACCCACGGCTGAATATGCGTAAGCACCAGCTGACCCGGCTGAGTCTGCGTCGCTACTCGCCCCACACGCGCACCATCCATATGAATACCACGAGTCGTATCTGCGCTAGTGAAACCCACCTCAGAAAGCAACAGGTCGGCTCCTTGCGCCCCTCGAATAATTGATTCACACTCGTCAGTATCTCCGGTATAAAACAACGAAACGCGACGAGCAGAATCCGTAGCATGTGGCCCTTCAATTCGCACACCATACGAAGGCACTGAATGCCACCCCGCATACGGAGTTAACGTCAACGGTCCCACAGAAATAGGCACGCCCTCCGATGCCTCAATAAATGAAAATTCACCCTCATAGGTTTCTGTATCATCGCAACCATCAATTTGACGAATCCGATGGCGAGTCTGCTGAGGCCCAATTACCAGTATCGGTGGGAATTGAGCACCCGGCCCCCACCGCTTATACACGTGCAAAGAAATAATATCAGCAATATGATCCGCGTGACAGTGAGAAAAAAACACTGCATCAAGATCACAAGGCTTTATATGACGCCACAAACGACCAAAAGATCCTGGCCCTAAATCAAGAGCAATATTCCACCAACGCTCTTGCCCTTGCTGCGCATCAAAACCACGCGCACGCACCAAATAGCACGAAGCCGACGACTCAGGTCCCGACATCGAACCCGTACATCCAATAATTCTCAACTCCATGAGGCCGCACTCCCTTGCACTCGTACTTCCTCAACGCTCTGTACCTCAGGCCCTAAAAATCGCCGCGCTAAACGCTGGAAATCAGAACGCGAATCCGTCGTAAAGAAACGATGATGCGGCCTTTGATCTTCTGCCCACGGCTCGTGCAGCATGCCACGATCTGTCAGCTCGTTATACGTCACATTTGCCGTTGCTTCTGACGAGGTAACTAACGTCACGCCTTCACCAAGGACTCTCGCAATCACACCAGTCAATAACGGATAGTGCGTACAACCCAAAATCAATGTGTCCACACCCGCATCACGTAAAGGATCCAAATACTCGTGAGCCACCGATTCCAGTTCTTTCCCCGTGGTTATTCCAGCTTCAACAAACTCCACAAAACGCGGACATGCTTGGCATGTCACCTCTAAGCCTGGAACCGCTGCCAAAGCATCCTGATAGGCCTGAGAATGAACTGTCGCTTCAGTGCCAATCACCCCGATCTTACCGTTACGTGTCGCATTCACAGCTGAACGAGCAGCAGGAGTAATCACTTCAATGACCGGAATACCCGCATCAATTCCGTAACGTTCACGCGCATCAGATAAAGCTGCCGCAGTCGCAGAATTACAGGCAATCACCAAAGCTTTAACGCCTCGTGAAGCTAATTCGTCAAGCCCGGCCAAAGTATGTTCTCGCACACGTGCAATTGGTTGAGGCCCATAAGGAGTATGCGCAGTGTCCCCCAGATAAATAATTTCCTCATCCGGAAGTTTATCTATCACCGCACGGGCTACAGTTAGACCTCCAAGCCCTGAATCAAAAATACCAATCGGCGCATTGTCCATAACTGGACCATAGTTCTTTTAGACGGGTGATTGCATAACTCGCACAAGTGAATCTTGCCACCACGTAACAATGCAGTAGATACGAGCCGCATTTTCACGCGCATTTTTCCCATAAGTCGACTGACAGATGAGCTGCATCAAAGATTCCACATCCGATTCATCGTTGATTGCTAATTCTCCCGCTAAAGCCAGACGAAGATCATTCAGTGCCCGCGCCCAATCCCAAGCTTCTTCATAGCTCATACGCACATATCCATCACAGGATGTACGCGCATACTCTAATTCAGAACGTATCTTTCGTAGGCGCAGAGATTTTTCCGCACGCAAGTATTCTTCTGTCATCGCGCGTAAATTTTGGGCTGCATGACGATCATGACTCATTTCCGGCAGTAAATAGCCGAGGGCCGGGTCAAGTGGAGCATGACATTCATCTTCCACGCTGACTGCAGCTAGAAAAGCGGATGATTCTTCAGGCGCATCAAGAATCACAAGGACTTCTTGGGCTAACTGTTGCAAAAGCACGTTATGCGCCCCGTCAATGCGCGCCTGATACATCCCAGGTAAGGCAACGAAAGTTTCAATCATTCATTCCGCTCCACCGTTGCTCGTAAACCGTATCCGTGTAATGCGAGCGCATCGGCTTCTACACGTTCACGCACTCCCCTGTTGACTACCGCATGACCGTTTCGATGAACTTCCCTCATCAGCTTTTCACTATGAGCACGCGAATAAGAAAAATGGCGCATAAATACTTGAGTGACGTAATCCATTAAATTCACAGGATCATTCCACACGACAAGGCACCACTGGGTAAAAACAGCTCCTTCAGGTGAGCTTGTTGGGTGTGTGAGTGCGTCCATCCCTGTTGTCGTATGAGGTTGAGGTAACACTCGTAACTGTGCTCGTGTGACTTTTTCCCCTCGCATTTTCCTAGCCTATGCGTCTTTGTGCCTTCTTCGCCGGACTTTGCGTAAATTCTGACAAGATTCGATTAAATTAAAGATATGCCTGCTTCTTTTTCCACGTCATTACTTACTGACATGTATGAGCTCACCATGCTCGATGCGACATTACGTTCAGGTGTTGCTGAGCGTCAATGTGTTTTTGAACTTTTTGGTCGTCGTCTGCCTGCCAGTCGACGTTTCGGCGTTGTCGCGGGAACTGGCCGTATTCTTGAGGCACTGGAGCGTTTTACTTTTGATTCTGACGACATTGAGTGGTTACGTGAACAGCAGATCGTGTCAGATTTGGCATTAGATTACCTTGAGTCTTTCCGTTTCACTGGCAATATATGGGGTTACGCGGAAGGCGAATGTTATTTCGCTGGTTCTCCTTTGCTGACTGTGGAAGGAACTTTCGCGCAATGCACTCTGCTTGAAACTTTGTTGCTGAGTATTTTGAATCATGATTGTGCTGTTGCCTCTGCTGCTTCGCGTATGACAATTGCTGCACATGGTCGTCCATGTATGGATATGGGCGCGCGACGGGCACATGAACGTGCTGCTGTTTCTGCAGCGCGAGCGGCAGTAATCGGCGGCTTTGCGGGAACATCAAATCTGGAAGCCGCTAAACGTTACGGCATTAAGCCCATAGGGACAGCTGCGCATGCTTTTACTTTGATACATGACGGTGAGCGTCAAGCATTCGATGCGCAAATCGCTTTACTTGGCAGCGATACGACACTTTTGGTTGATACGTACAATGTGACTGAAGGTGTACGTCACGCTGTCGAAGCTGCACGCGCTACTGGGCATGAATTAGGTGCTGTTCGTCTTGATTCAGGTGACTTAGTTGCCCAAGCATTTACAGTGCGCGGGCAATTGGATGCTATGGGAGCGACCTCAACAAAGATCACAGTGACCAGTGACCTTGATGAGTACGCTATTGCTGCTTTAGGTGCGGCTCCCGTTGATTCTTATGGTGTGGGGACCAAGCTGGTGACCGGCTCAGGTGTTCCCACTGCGGCTTTGGTTTACAAAGTTGTTCTACGTGAAGGCTCTGATGGGAATATGTATCCTGTTGCGAAAAAGTCCCAGTCAAAATCCACGGTCGGTGGCCGTAAGTGGGCTGGGCGTGTCCTTGATAGTGAAGGCTACGCCAGTGAGGAAGTCCTTATCAGTGCTGATAGCGAATCATCTGCCCGAGCGAAGTTGGAAGAGCTTGGTGCACGACCTTTGCAGATTCCTCTGGTGACTCGCGGGCGTATCAATACGGATTTGTGGGGGCCGCAGGCTTTACAGCAGGCGCAGGAGCATCATATTCGTTCACGTAATGAGTTGCCGTACCATGCGTGGCGTTTATCTGAAGGTGAAGCGGCAATTCCTACTCGTTATCTTGCTCTCTGATTATCTGTACGGTCACGTGTGAGATTTTAGGGTTTCACGGTGTCAGTGACGGCCAACGAACCATTGTCTGAGTAATGCGATACGTGCTTGGATTTGTTCAGTGGTTGCTTGAGCAACTTCAGGGCCACCGCACCTGCGTCGTAGAGCCGCATGAATCGCAGCATGGGATTCACCTGAACGTCGTGCCCATGAGGATACTAAATGCGAAAGCTCTTTACGCTTAGCGGCACGAAGCCGATGATCGGAAATCCCTGAGTTCTGTTCACGTAGCTGAGCAGCTTTAGCCCGTTGACGCTGTTGCGCGAATTGTTCAGCTTGGCGTGCCCGTAACAAAGTGGTCACTTGCTCAGGTTCTAAAAGACCAGGGATACCTAAGTATTCTTGTTCTTCAACTGAACCGACCTCTGCTTCGCTCCCCCAGGCAGCTCCGTCAAAAAGCACTCCATCAAATTGTGCATCCGCGCCCAGTACCTCAAAAGTACCCAGCAGATCTGAGGAGGCTTTTTCTTCTTTTTGCGCAGCAGCAATCAGGCTATCTTCTGGTGACCATAGTCCGTCTTCTTCATGGCGTGGACGGTCGATAGCATGGTCGCGTTCGGCTTCCATCTGGCCTGCTAAATCCAGGAGAGGAAGAACAGAGGGGATGAATACGCTTGCGGTTTCTCCTCTGCGGCGAGCGCGTACAAAACGTCCGACGGCCTGCGCAAAAAATAAGGATGTGGATGTATTTGTCGCATAAACTCCCACTGCGAGGCGGGGAACGTCCACGCCTTCTGAGACCATGCGTACAGCAACCATCCATTGATCGGTAGATTCACGGAATGCGTCGATACGTTCAGAAGCATCAGCATCATCAGAGAGAACAACCGTCGCAGGTTTACCGACGATTTCACGCAGGTAGCGCGCGTAGGCGCGTGCGTGTTTTTGGTCTGAGGCGATAACCAGGCCACCGGCATCTGGCATTTGTCGTCGTACTTCAATTAAACGCTGATGAGCGGCTTGCAGGACTGAGCGTATCCATTCTCCTGAGGGGTCTAAGGCTGTTCTCCATGCTTGTTTCATGAGGTCACGGGTCAGTGGTTCCCCCAGACGAGCACTGTATTCATCACCTGCACGAGTGCGCCATGTCATTTGCCCTGAATAGGACATGAAAAGGACTGGTCGTACTACTCCGTCCTTTAATGCATGCCCGTAACCGTAGGTGTAGTCCGCGCGGCTGCGCCGTATTCCTTCGGTATCTTCCACGTACCGCACGAACGGTATCGGTGATGTGTCTGAACGAAAAGGGGTGCCGGTGAGGGCGAGGCGACGAGTTGCGTCTGTGAAGGCTTCGCGTACTCCGTCCCCCCATGAAAGCGCATCGCCTGCATGATGTATTTCGTCCAGGATAACGAGTGTTTTGTGCGTTCGGGTGCGCGCGCAGTGGACCAGAGGATTTGCGGCAACCTGCGCGTAGGTAACTGCGACACCGTCAAAATGTGATCCTGCGCGTCCTTGGGAGTTAGTGAAAGCCGGATCAATGTGGATACCGACACGCGCGGCGGCATCTGCCCATTGTGTTTTCAGGTGTTCTGTTGGGCATACGACGGTCACTTTTTCGACAATGCCGCGTCCCATAAGTTCCACAGCGACACGTAAAGCGAATGTTGTTTTTCCTGCTCCTGGCGTAGCAACTGCAAGAAAGTCTTGAGGGTCTGTTTCAAGGTATTTCTGTAGTGCTTCGGCTTGCCATGCACGGAGGTTCTGCGCTGTCCCCCATGGCGCACGATGTGGGAATGCAGGGGGCATTGAATGTGCGGCCGCAGATGAAGCATGAGAGGGGTGTGCAGACCGTTGAGGTGCTCGTGTCACGAGTTGGAGTCCCCTGAGGATGAACCGCCATCAGAAAATGGCCAGTTACGCCCCTGTTTTCCCATGTTATCGCGTAAGGCTTTACAGGTGGGGCATACAGGGTAGCGTGAAGCGTCGCGGCTTGGAATCCATACTTTTCCGCATAGGGCTACGACTGGCTGTCCAGTCATCATTGATGAGTCTGCTTTATCACGACGAACAAAATGTGCGAAACGGTCGCCGTCGCCTGGCGCTTTTTCTTTTTGTGTTTCAGTGCGCTCTAAAAGCCCTGTTGACGATTGTGTTCCTGGACCTGCAGGAGTTGCAGGATTTTGTGGTGGTGTCGGTTCATCAAGTGGGCACATACCGACATTGTATGTGTTCTTGAAAAGACTCGCCCGCAGCACAGGGGTGCGCTGCGGGCGAGTTCACGTATTTCCGCTTTAGAGAGGCAGTTGTTCTTTCTCCCACACTTCGCGGTAGAAATCTTTCATGTCCAAACGTGAAGCTGCTGCTTCATCTAGCAAAACAATGGTGTTGTTGTGCATTTGGAGGATTGTTGCTGGCCAGCGTCCTGAGATTGGCCCTTCAACGAGTTCTTTCACGGCTTCTGCTTTATTTTCACCGGTAGCGATCATGAGGTTTTCACGAGCTTCCATGATGGTGCCCAGCCCTTGTGTGATGCAATGGGTTGGAACCGCATCAAGGTTGCCTTCAAAGAAGCGTGAGTTATCACGTCGTGTTTGTTCGGTGAGTACACCCACATGTGTACGTGAGCTCAATGAACCTGCTGGCTCGTTGAAACCAATATGGCCGTCAGAGCCTATTCCGAGGACTTGCAGGTCAATGCCACCGGCTGCACGGATTGCTTCGTCATATGCAGCGGCAGCGGCATGACTGTCGCCTGTCCAGGCATTTGGTCCGTGTGCTGCGCCTTCAGCAAAGTCAACGAGGTCTACGAGGTTGCGGTGAATGAAATTCGCATAGCCTTCGTAGTGGTCTTCAGGTAGCCCAATATATTCATCAAGGTTGTAGGAACTGACGTGGGCAAAGGATATGCGTCCTGCGTTATAGCGTTCAACAAGTTCAGCGTATAAGGGTAGTGGTGTTGAACCTGTCGCTAGTCCCAGAACAAAGTGAGGTTTACGTGTGTAAAGCGCTTCAATGCGGTCCGCGGCAACACGTGCAATAGTTTTTTCATCTGGAAGTATAGCAATACGCATGTGGCACACTCCTCGTCGTCGATAACTGCATTGCTGTCTTTAGCCTAGTACTTAGTTAGCCGGGGGGTAGGGAGAAAATAATCACTTACCTTCTGACAATCGTGTGACATATATTCCACATGGGGTCTTTTCCCTCTTTTCGCATGTCTTAATGCCCACATAGTGATGTTTTTCTTCAAAGAAAGGCAGGGACATAGGCCTAAAGGAACCCGGATGTAGCGGCTTTATATGTGCGCTGGTTTGCGTTACTTATCTGCATAAAACACTGTGCTCGCTTTCGGTTAAAAGCGAGCACAGTGAAAGTATGGCAACAAGGAATCAGGCAGAGACAGCCTTCTTCAAAGTGGAGCCAGCAGAGAGCTTGACACCAAAGCCTGCAGGAATCTGGATTTCTTCACCGGTGCGCGGGTTACGTCCCGTGCGGGCGGCGCGTTCCACACGCTCCACAGCCAGAAGTCCGGTTACCTTAACAGCTTCGCCAGCGGCTAAGGACTCAACCAAGACATCCTGGAAAGCAGCGAGAGCAGCATCTGCCTGAACCTTGGTCAGACCAGTGCGTTCAGCAATCTTGGCAACAAGTTCGGTGCGGTTGACTGACATGTCTAAACCTCATTCTGTTGATAGTCAAAGGCCACAGTGATGGCCACAGATGAAAGAGTACGAAAAAGAGTGCTAGTTGTCAGATTTCTGCCCTATTTTTTAGTAATTTTGGCCGGTATTCCCGCATTTCGGACACACGGTATTTTTTTAGTAGTGCTTCGTCACATAAAAAGGCTGTGTGTAGGACCTGCTAGCGCATTCATCGTCGTGCAGATCTACATGCTTCATGCTGCTTTCAGGGGAGGCGTTGATGGGTGTGATGGTTCTTCTTTTCCCTGCATATGCCGGATTATTCAGGTCAGGCGAAGCTATCGACTCTATAAGTTCATTTCGACATACTTCTGCAAACTGGCAGGCCCTTGACAGATCGTTTCACTTTCATATGAGTACATGCTTACAGAGTTCTCATAAATACATCCGTACTCACCTCAGGAAAGGGTTCCTTTCTTGCGCTACGGGCTTTAGGCAGGCGTTCTGTGAGCCATTAATCCTTGTGTAGCTTTAGGCAAATAAAACAGTGGCCTAGGAACCGTGTAGTCCCTAGGCCATTGTCAGGCAATCAGCGATATCAGTAAGGCACTGATATCTGAAGCATCACTTGAGGGTAACTGTACCGCCAGCGGCTTCGATTTCAGCCTTAGCCTTTTCAGCGTCTTCCTTCTTTGCTGCATCAAAGACGGTTGAAGGTGCGCCGTCAACCAGGTCCTTGGCTTCCTTCAGACCGAGGCCGGTGAGAGCCTTAACAGCCTTGACGACAGCAATCTTCTTGTCGCCAGCGCTTTCGAGGACAACCTCGAATTCGGTCTTTTCTTCAGCAGCTTCAGCTTCAGCAGCTGCAGGAGCAGCAACTGCAACAGCGGCAGGAGCAGCAGCGGTAACGTCAAATACCTCTTCGAAGAGCTTCACGAACTCAGAGAGTTCAATGAGGGACATTTCCTTGAAAGATTCGATAAGTTCTTCGTTGGAGAGCTTTGCCATGAGTGGCATCCTTCCTCTTTGGCCTGCTAGGACAGCAGATTAGTTGTGAGATCCGCAGTGGATTCGGGAGAGTCCATGCGGGGCCTGTCACGTAGTCAGGCCGCTTCGCTCTGCTTTTCACGCAGGGCATCGATAGTGCGCACTGCCTTGGAGGGCAGAGCATTGAATGCGTAGGCAGCCTGCGAAATCTTAGCCTTGAGGACACCTGCAGCCTTAGCAAGCAGGACTTCACGGGATTCAAGATCAGCAAGTTTCTTTACTGCTTCCGCGGACAGTTGCGAACCGTCCATCGCACCAGACTTCACGACTAGTGCGGGGTTTTCCTTGGCAAAATCACGCAATGCTTTGGCGGCTTCCACAGGATCGCCAGAAACAAAAGCAATAGCTGTTGGACCATTCAGGTCTTCGGCCAAGAAGTCAAGACCGACTTCCCGAGCCGCCAGCGTCGCCAGCGTGTTCTTCACCACGGCGTAGTTCGCGTTGGAGCCCAAACCACGACGGAGCTGCTTGAGCTGCGCCACAGTTAGGCCGCGATATTCGGTGAGCAAAACGGCATCAGACGCGCGGAAACGCTCCACGAGTTCAGCAACCGCTGCTACCTTGTCAGACCTCGCCATGGTCCTCCTTCCAGTTATGTACCGCCAGACGTGAAAAAACCCGACACGCAGGATCGTGTCGGGCACAAAAGTCCACTTTACCTGAAAAGGTAATTCACTCACCTGCGTCGGAAGCATTCGCACTTGGCTTCAGTTTCCTGAAGATCCGACGGTCTTCGGCACTTAGAAGTCTATCTGACATATTTTCGTAAGCCAAACAGAAAGCCTGTGTATTCGCCCACTCGCTCCCCTATGAAGCCCCTCATATTAGAGGCTCTCGTACTGCCCTTAAGGTACGCCCAAAAAAATTCCCCTCGCATGTGCTACGAGCAAATTCACGAACAAAATCATTTTTTGGCCGCAGAAAATTCGCGTGCTTCCGCTCATGCAGGTAAATAGTTTTCATTCTTTTGGGGAAAAAGACTGTCGCCCTGCTCATATGCGAGCAGGGCGACAACACATCAGTTTGCCAATACCTCAGGAGGCATCTGCAGAGGCAAGATTACGTGTCTTGGTGATATCTAACGGAATACCCGGTCCCATGGTAGTGGAAACGGTTCCTTTAGAAATGTAACGGCCTTTTGCGCTTGCAGGCTTCAAACGCAGTACTTCTTCAAGAACCGCAGCATAGTTCTCAGCCAGCTGAGTTGCTTCGAAGGAGGACTTACCCACAATGAAAGCCAAGTTCGCGTGCTTGTCCACACGGAACTCAATACGGCCACCCTTGATTTCACGCACAGCCTTAGCAACATCCATGGTCACAGTGCCGGTCTTGGGGTTTGGCATCAAACCGCGAGGACCAAGGACACGGCCCAAGCGACCAACTTTACCCATGAGATCAGGGGTAGCAACAGCTACGTCAAAATCGGTGTAGCCCTTAGCTACCTTTTCAATCAGCTCATCGCCGCCAACTTCATCTGCGCCAGCGTCAATTGCTTCCTGTGCACGCTCGCCTACGGCAAAGACCAAGACCCGAGAGGTCTTACCGGTGCCGTGCGGCAAGGAAACAGTGCCACGAACCATCTGGTCCGCTTTACGAGGATCAACACCCAGTCGAAGTACAACCTCAACGGTGGAATCAAACTTGGTGACGGTGGTTTCTTTTGCCAATTGCATGGCAGCAAGCGGGGCATAAATTTCGCCAGCGTGAATCTTTTCCGCCGCTGCGCGGTAGCCCTTAGAGCGCTTCGTCATTCTGCTTCTTCTCCTTGCAGTCGTGGTTTTCCGGGCAGCGCCTGCCCTACCACAGGGGTTTTACGGTCGATTAGTCTTCCACCACAATGCCCATGGAACGGGCAGTGCCGGCGATGATCTTTGCAGCAGCATCAATGTCATTCGCATTTAGGTCAACAAGTTTGGCCTGAGCGATTTCACGAACCTGCGCGTCGGTGATCTTACCGACCTTTTCAGTGTTCGGACGACCTGAACCCTTCTGCAAACCAGCAGCCTTCTTGATCATTTCTGAGGCCGGTGGTGTCTTAAGGACGAAGGTGAATGAACGGTCCTCGTACACGGTAATTTCAACCGGAACGATAGAACCACGCTGCGATTCAGTTGCAGCGTTGTATGCCTTCGTAAATTCAACAATGTTGACGCCGTGCTGGCCCAGTGCGGGACCGACCGGCGGTGCAGGAGTGGCGCTACCAGCCGCGATTTGCAGCTTGATAAGGCCAGTGACCTTTTTCTTCGGTGCCATTTTTCGGGTCTTTCTTTGTATTTCCGCGTTGCAGCGAATACTGCAACGTCGTGTGACGGGCACAATGCGCCCAAATCACACAGACTGTGATTCTAAACCTCTCAGTGCCACTTCCCCAAGTCTAGGTGTGACACTTCACTTCTCAAGCTTTTGAACTTGGTCAAAACCAAGTTCCAGAGGAGTCTCACGTTCAAAGATCGTCACCAGAACTTTCAGTTTCTGAGTTTCCGGCATGATCTCTGAAATAGTGGCTGTCATCGTTTCAAATGGACCATCTGTCACTGTGACGATCTCACCCACTTCGTAGGCAACACGCACATGCTGAACCGGTGCAGGACCATTCTTGGCCTGTGTAGCTGCAGCTTCAAGAACATTCGGTGTCAGCAAAGCGACAACCTCATCAATCGACAAAGGAACAGGATGGTGTTGATCGCCTACGAAACCGGTCACCGCAGGAGTATCTTTCACCACACGGTATGACGCTTCATTGAAATCCATACATACAATGACGTATCCAGGAATTTGAACGCGGCGTACACGCTTCTTCGCTGTTCCACGGTATTCCATCACGTATTCGTCAGGTACTTCAACAGCGAAAATGGAATCTTCCATATTCTGTGTTGCAATACGCTGTTCAAGATTCGTTTTTACTTTACGTTCATGCCCAGAGTAGGTGTGAAGCACATACCAGTCACCGGGCATACGGTAAAGGTCTTGACGCAGTTTTTCGATTGGATCGACCTCTGCCGCAGACGCAACCTCTTGCGTATCCTCGTTGACAGATTCTGTAGTCAGTTCAGCGTCACCAGTGACGGTGGCATCTGCTTGCACAGCATTTTCAGTATCAGTTGCTTCTTGCGCAGCCATGATGTCTTCTTCTGTTTCAACAGCGGGAGTGGTGATGTCCTCGCTCATGACATTCCTCCTGAGTGTCTGGGTAGGGCAATCGCGGGCGCCCGTAGAAGAAACCCGCCTGCAGTTTCCTGCCGGCGGGTCTTTCGGGATCATCCGAAGATCAATGCAGTCAGTCTACCGAATCCAAAGTCAACGAGCCCCGTGAAAATCATGATTGAGACAACAAATACAACCACGACCGTAAAATATGTCCAGGTTTCACGCCGACCCGGATATGTCACCTTTTTCATTTCAGCAATAACCTGCTTGATGTAAATGATGAGGCGACGGAACAGGCCTGGCCAAGCTTCTTGCTCAGAACGAGCAGAACCGCGCGAACGGGTGGCAGCAGTTTTAGTCCGATCTTTACGGACCATTTCGCCACCTGCAGCTTCAATGTCGCTCATTCAGGTTCTCCCTTTACGCTTCTGACAAAGGCTCATGATTATATCATGCTATACAAATCGCAGGGCAGGCGGGACTCGAACCCACAACCGCCGGTTTTGGAGACCGGTGCGCTACCAATTGCGCCACTACCCTGTTGCGAATGAAAGTCATATTCGACGAATACGGCTTATATCACCCGCCCGCTAGATTCTAAACATTAATTCTGCGCCTGTCCAACTCATTTCACTTCCTCACAAAGCAAAAAATTTATTTTTCGCCTATTTACGCCCTCTCCATAAAAAACTCAAGCGACCGTTATCTGATATTTATTCCCGTATTTATTCCAAAGATCGCGCAAGCATGGGACGATACTCCTATGACATCAATTTCACACTCTCGCGTAAGCGATCGTTTTGCTGCCATTACTCCTTCTGCAACTTTAGCCGTTGATGCACGCGCTAAAGCTTTGAAAGCTCAAGGGCGTCCCGTTATTGGTTTCGGCGCGGGTGAACCCGATTTTGCTACTCCAGCCCCCATCGTTGAAGCTGCGGTGGCTGCTGCTCAAAATCCCGCTATGCACCGCTACACTCCCGCTGCAGGTTTGCCGGCCTTACGTGAAGCTATTGCTACTAAGACTCTGCGTGATTCAGGTTATGAAGTATCTGCCAGTCAAGTCCTTGTCACCAATGGTGGTAAACAAGCGGTTTTCCAAGCCTTTGCAGCACTCCTGAACCCCGGTGATGAAGCAATATTGCCCACTCCTTATTGGACGACCTACCCTGAAGTTATCAAACTCGCTGGCGGTATTCCTATCGAAGTATTCGCTGGCGCAGATCAAGACTACAAAGTAACTGTTGAGCAGCTGGAAGCCGCTCGCACTCCCCGCACGAAACTACTTCTGCATTGCTCCCCTTCTAATCCCACCGGCACTGTGTACACCCCCGAAGAAACCACAGCCATTGGTCAATGGGCACTGGAACACGGTATTTGGGTTATCACGGATGAGATCTATGAGCACCTGTTGTATGAAGATGCCACGCCCGCTCATATCGTTCAATTGGTACCAGAACTTGCAGATCACACACTCGTTCTCAACGGTGTCGCCAAAACATATGCGATGACTGGTTGGCGTGTAGGTTGGATGATTGGACCTCAGGACATCATTGCAGCAGCGACTTCTTTCCAGACGCACCTCACATCAAATGTGTCAAATGTCGCTCAGTGCGCGGCTCTTGCTGCCGTTGAAGGTTCATTAGACGCAGTGTATTCCATGCGTGAAGCATTTGATCGCCGCCGCCGCACAATGGTGTCAATGTTGCGTGAAATTGATGGTTTAGAAGTGCCAACGCCTAAAGGCGCTTTCTACGCTTATCCGAATGTTAAAAATATACTTGGCCGCTCTATCCGCGGTCATGTGCCAACAACAAGTGCCGAACTTGCTGACCTCATTCTTAACGAGGTGGAGGTTGCTGTTGTTCCTGGTGAAGCATTTGGTCCGTCAGGTTTTATCCGCCTGTCATATGCACTTTCAGATGAAGACCTCGTAGAAGGTGTCGGGCGTATTCAAGACTTACTTTCACAGGCGCACTGAACATCAGTCAGAACCCAAATTCCGGGGAGGTAAAGTGTTGATGCTTTACCTCCCTGTTTTTGTTAGGCAAGGCAGCACGGGCACAACCTCACAGAGCCATTCTTTTTTCTTTCCGGCCTGTTCCTGTTCACAACAGAGCAATAGAACAGTCGTAAATACACACCGGCCCTTACTTCCCTCAAATATTCATGCAACCTGACACAATAGGTTCATGCAGATTGTCACTCGTTTTGCTGACACGGAAAATCCACGCGGAATTGTTCTTGTTGCCCACGGATACGGCGAACATCAAGGGCGTTACACTTTTTTTCACGATGCTCTCCAACGTGACGGTTACGATGTTGCTTACTATGATTTCTACGGGCATGGGAAATCTGGGGGGCCACGCTCATGTGTCGATGTAGGAAAACTTATTCGTGACCATTCACGTGCGCGTCAGCAGGTTCTCCAACAGTCACGTACCTCTCATCTTTTTCTTTTTGGACATTCCATGGGTGGTCTCATATCTGTTGCGTCAGCTATTTTGCATCCGCAAAATCTCAGCGGCGTTGTCCTCACAGGACCTGCTTTACGTCCACTCCCAGCTGTTCCTGCCGAGGTTGCACGTTCACTTTTATCAGCAGCTCGGTATGTTCCGGGCTTACCCGTTGCCCTCACTAAACGAACCCCTGAATCATCCCTTCTCTCACGTAACCCTGATGTGCAGAGGGCTTTTGACGCGGATCCTTTGTGCTATCACGGTCCAGTTCCTTTACTTACTGCTAGCACAATGGTTGTTCAAGGCGATGAGGTTCTGCAACGCTGCGCACACCTGAGCGTACCCACACTCATATTCCATGGTACTGAGGATCGCTTAACCGCTCCTGAAGCATCACGTCAGCTTATTGATGGTGCAACTGCTGCAGGTAATGGGGATGCTCACCTACGTCTTGTGGATGGTGCTCGGCATGAAGTTCTTCAAGAAGTTGAGGGACCTGGAATTATTCGTGACATTCTTCTTTGGCTCCACACACACTAATGCATCTTTCACTGACAGTTCCGCCTGATACTCCCCTGGGTCGTCGTGACCTACGCACCTTACCGAAAGCTCATTTGCATTTGCACTTCACCGGGGCCATGCGGCCAGGCACGCTTATCGACATGGCGCGTGAACAGGGAGCACGTCTGCCTGCACACCTGTTAGACCTTGATCCGCTCACTGTGCCCGCCGACGCCCGAGGTTGGTTCCGTTTCCAACGCTCCTATGATTGCGCTCGCGCTCTTGTGCGTTCAGAAACTGCGATGAGGCGCATTGTGCGTGAAGCCGCCGAAGATGAAGCTGCTGAGGGATCTGTTCGCCTCGAAATGCAAGTGGATCCTACTTCTTACGCCCCTTGGGTCGGAGGTTTAACCCCTGCATTGGAAATTGTTTTAGATGAGGCTCGTGCTGCCAGTCATGCGACGGGCGTGCAGGTGTCTATCATTGTGGCTGCTTCCCGTACACGTCACCCACTTGACGCTCGCACTTTAGCTCGCTTAGCCGCCCAATATGCGGGTACTGGTCCTGGTGAAGTGGTAGGTTTCGGCTTATCAAACGACGAGCGTGTGGGGGAGACTTCCGCTTTCGCTCACGCATTCCGTATTGCACGCGATGCAGGTCTTGTATCTACTCCTCATGGCGGGGAACTTTTGGGGCCTGATTCTGTGCGTCATGTATTGGATACATTGGCTCCACGTAGGCTCGGTCATGGTGTACGTGCCAGCGAAGACCGTGATCTTTTACATTTTTTGGTGGACCAAGGGGTTGCTTTTGAAGTATGTCCTGCTTCAAATGTGCATCTTGGCGTGTATCACGATTTGTCTCAAGTTCCGCTGCCTATTTTGATGGAGGCAGGAGCCACTGTGGCTTTGGGAGCAGATGATCCATTACTTTTCCATTCGCGTTTATTGGCGCAGTACGCGGCAGCACGGGATATTCATGGTTTTTCTGATGCTCAACTTGCTGTGCTGGCTCACCATTCTATTGACGCATGTATCGCTGACGAGTTTTCGCAACGCCAATGGCATGCCGATATAGACGCGTGGCTAGCGGCTCCTCCTACGTCCGTGCAGCCGGATATAAAATAAGTCAACACCGTTTAAGCCAACGTTGTTTCTCGGCTTATTTCTCTGTTTGTTTACCAGCGGATACCGACAGCCACAGGTTCAGGCTGTAGCGTGATACCCCAGTGTTCTTGCACTGTAGTGCGCACAGAACGTGCGAGGAATTCAAGGTCAGCAGCAGTGGCATGTCCTCTATTTGTTAGTGCGAGGACATGCTTTGTTGACAGTGAAGCGCGCGGCTTCCCATCTGCATCGCATATTTCTTGAGGAGCCCATCCTTTGAACATACCGCTATGTTGGATAAGCCATGCAGCCGATGTTTTCACATATCCTGCATCTTCACCTCGTCCAGGGAAACATGGTGCATCGGGAGGTAAAAGAGTTTCAGCTTCTTGAGGTGTCAGTAAGGGATTTGTGAAGAAAGAACCTGCACTCCAAGTGTCGTGGTCGAATGGGTCAAGAACCATTCCTTTGTTTTGTCTCACGTGAAGTACGGCATTTCGTAGGTCTTTTGCTCTTGTTCTTTCCCCGTTTTCAGTCCCAATATGGCGGGCAAGTTCTGCGTAGCGGATGGGGCTGGAAAGGTCCGAACGGGTCAGAGCAAAAGTCGCTGATGTCACCACCCATCGACTTGTTGGTCCCCACGAGCATTCTTCATGGTTTTTTCTTTCGCAGGCGCGTTTCATCATAGAGCTGCGGTAGCGCAGACCGAGGTCTTTTGCTGCGATGTCAACTTCTTTGCTCAGGATACGATCCCATGCGCGGATACTGACTAGGTTATCTGATACTTCATAACCGTAAGCCCCGATGTTTTGAACGGGAGCTGCTCCAACTGTTCCTGGGATGCCTGAGAGCGCTTCTAAACCGCTGAAACCTTCACTGAGGGTCCAGTGCACAAATTCATCCCACGGCATTCCCGCGCTTGCTGTCACATGTGTTGTTCCATCGTGATGTTCACGAGTTTGCACATGGGTGTACCTGTTGCGGATAACTACGAGGTCGCAGGGTTCGTCCGAAGCAATCAGATTTGATCCGCCGCCAAGAACTAAA
Organism: Schaalia sp. lx-260; assembly: GCF_021083645.1. GTDB lineage: Bacteria > Actinomycetota > Actinomycetes > Actinomycetales > Actinomycetaceae > Pauljensenia. The sequence goes on from NZ_JAJNRQ010000006.1 coordinate 77,571, forward strand.
AGGGGCTGTTTCTTTTCATCTGTTTCCCGCAGTGCCTCTATAAATTCTTCGGTGGTATCAGCCTCAAGAAGGAGGCCTACCGGACCGCCGACACGTAAGGTTGTCAGGTCTGCTAGTTCAACGGAGGTTCGCCCTGCTGTAGTGCCTGCGGGAAGTATGGAAGTCATGCGCATCCTATTCACGTTGGTAGCACAACACCTTATGTGAGTCCTACCTGTTGTGTTCAACATTATTCATTTTACTCGCGTATGAGCTTATACGTTCTTTCCCGTTATGCGTGCGCCGTCAGGTAGCCACCGCGTGAAAAGCATTCCTATCAGCACACTGGGAACAAGAAAAGCCATTGCTTGCGCGTAACCAATGTGTTCAGCAATCCATCCCAAAACAGGTGGTCCAATAAGGAAGGCCCCATAGTTAATTGTTGAAAGAACAGAAAGTCGCGCTGCTGTCATGTAGGGGTCTTGAGAGAGCGCAGAAGCAGCCGAGGGGTATATCAGTGCTGCTCCTATTGCCCATAATGTCACGCCTATCATTGCTAGCCCCCAGTATGGGGCAGCAGCTACGAGTAGAAGTCCCCCACAGGCAAGCAACAGCAGGACGCGCAGGAGTGGCGCGACTCCGAAACGTATGTGGAGTTTTTCTGAGCTTAAACGCACCGTCATCATCGTGAGGAGGAAAAAAGCTAGGGTGAGTGATGCTTTGCCTTCAGAAAATTCGTAGCCGTCAATCATTGATAAGGCAAGCCAATCATTTGCGGCTCCTTCCATTAATCCGGCACACAGCACCATGATGGAGATACACACCGTTGTTTTTTCTTTCCAGGCGTATCGAACTTTCCCTTGACTTGCCTGAGCACGTGAATGAGCAGCGGTAAAGGCAGGTGTTTTCAGGGGTGTTTTATCGGTTTCTTGAGCGGTCGTTATCTGTGATTCATGAGGAGAGATATCTGTCATGAGGATCCAAAAGGATGACATTCCCCATACGGTTACTAATCCGATACACACGTTAGCGACGAGGTGCATAACGACGGGTATTCCAAGGTGGACAAGTCCTGCCCCGGCAGCTGCACCGCATACTGTTCCGAAAGAGAATAGGGCGTGTAGTTTTGGCAGGAAGGATCGTTTGAGAGCTTTTTCAATATAGCCACCTTCAACATTCATGGCAGCGCCCCACATTGATATGCCACATGAGAGGATCACAAGCCCAACGGAGAGCAGGTTTTCACTGTGTATGGCAACAGCTGAAGCAACCAGTGACATTCCACAGGCCCACACGCTTACTCCGGCACGGACAATCTGACGTGGTCCGTATCGTCCGATCAGTGAGCCGGTCAGGGCAAGTGCAATTAATGAGCCAAAGGAGCCTATCAGCAGAAGGGTTCCGATTCGTGCTGGTGAAAGTTCAAGGGCGTCACGAACTGCTGGTAATCGTGACAGCCATGTTGCTATGACAAAACCAAGCGTGGCAAAAACGGCAAGACATCCGATGGCTGCTCTGCGAGCAGTGTAGGTAGAGTCAAGGTTATGCACGTGTATGAGCTCCTGTTAGCTATGTGGTTACATGATTTTTGATGTGCAGATGGTGAGTTTCAGTAGTTCTACGCTACCGTGAAGATTGCATGTGTCAGTGCCTGAAAGATATGGTGGCAGGATCATTAAAGACATCGGATACGGTTCCACACATTTCCGCAATTATCGTATCCACGCACTCATATACGCAGGCAAAGTAAACAGGAGTTTCCTTTAACAGGATCTTCTCCTAGAACCTACCTAAAACCGAAGATCCGTATAGGTCCTGACCTGTCTTATATAAGCCGAATTTGTCATACAAGCCCATATGCGCCTATTGCATTAATTAGTGTGCGCGTCAGAAACCCCTGTGACATGTAGCTGTCACAGGGGTTTCCGATCAGAAGAAATGTAATCAGCGAGTCTCGCGATGAGTCGTTGATTTACGGCAACGCGGGCAATATTTCGCTAGCTCTAAGCGATCAGGTGTGTTGCGTCGGTTCTTCTTGGTGATGTAATTGCGCTCCTTGCACTCCGAGCAGGCCAGAGTGATCTTGGGGCGTACATCCTGCGATTTGCTCGCCATGTCGATTCCTCACTTGGTGTCTGTGTGCTGCGCACGTTCCTTTATTGATGGTAGCGGGGGCGGGGCTCGAACCCGCGACCTCACGATTATGAGTCGTGCGCTCTGACCAGCTGAGCTACCCCGCCGCAGCGGTAGCGGCTCACGGCCGCAACCAGAGCCCCGAAAGGGAATCGAACCCTTGACCTTCTCCTTACCATGGAGATGCTCTGCCGACTGAGCTATCGGGGCAACGACGAGTAGCTTAACCCACAGGAAACTGCTGGCGCAATTTTACCTATGAGAATGAACTCACACGTCCTCTCAGTTGCCTGAGATGGTGGCGGGAGAGGGATTCGAACCCCCGAAGCATTCCGCGGCTGATTTACAGTCAGCTCCCTTTGGCCACTCGGGAATCCCGCCATGCTCCGCTAAATTAACGGTGCCGTGGAAGAATAGCAGATTTTAATGTCTGAACGCCAATCGCTTTGCCCATATACGAGGTACATCACAATAATCGCAACAAGTGCGCATAGGATATATTCACCTAAGGACGCAATATCACCCATTCGGAAAGGAACTGTTATGGCCGATTCTTCTTTTGATATCGTCTCAAAACTTGACCGTCAAGAAGTTGATAATGCTGTCAACCAAACGGCGAAAGAAATAGGACAGCGTTACGATTTCCGAGGTGTCGATGCAGAAATTCACCTGTCAGGTGACATTGTCGAGATGCAGGCAAATACTCCTGAACGCATCATGGCGATTGTTGACGTGCTTCAGTCCAAACTATTTCGTCGTGGCGTTTCCTTAAAAGCGCTTGACCTCAAAGATCGTGAACCTAAGGCTTCTGGCAAGATTTATAAACTTGCTGCACCTTTACGTGAAGGAATTCCACAAGATATCGCGAAACAAATCACAAAAATTATTCGCGATCAAGGTCCCAAAGGTGTTAAAGCCCAGATCCAAGGCGATGAGATACGTGTTTCATCAAAATCACGGGATGATTTACAGGCCGTGATTGCCCTTCTTAAAGGCCCTGAAGGAGAAAAACTCGACGCAGCTTTACAATTCGTTAATTACCGTTAATTTTATGCTGCAGGGTGATGGAATATAAATATGAGTCCTATATAATATTCTTCATTACCCTACTGAATCTTTTATCAGTATTCGCACTACTCTTAGGTTGAGTAGTGCGAATATTTTTATATGATAAGTCACACATTCCATGAGAAAAATAAAATATATCGGAAATTTCATGAGTGAATGATAGCTTTTATCAAGCATTTTTCATTCATTATGTTCTTATAACAGGCTCAAATCTTGTCTATTTATATTCAAATTCTTAGGCACTAAACCCCAAATGAATTTTACTTTCAGTAAATATCTTCACTTATAAGAATATCTGTATTATTAGATTCAATATCATACATATAAATATATAAACCACTCTATTTTAGTGATATGAAAATATCTGTGAGAACATAATATTTATCCTCACAGATATTCAGATTCAGTATTTCACACGCAGTTATCGAGTCTTTATTTTAATATCCAGCCATTTTTTCAAGTCGGGCAATACGTTCATCCATTGGTGGATGAGTTGAAAATAGACGGTTCAAACCACTGCCTCTGAACGGATTGGCAATCATCATTGCGGCCACATTTTGATGGGCAGGTGTAGCCGGCAGGGGCACCGCATCAGTTCCTGATTCTAATTTACGTAAAGCAGAGGCTAAAGCTAAAGGATCGCGCGCTAAACGCGCCCCATCTTCGTCTGCATCAAATTCTCGTGTACGTGAAATGGAAAATTGGATGAGGCTTGCAGCGATTGGTGCCAGAAATACGGCAAAAATCGCTCCCACGGCTCCTACACCTGAATTATCGTCACGCCGTGTGTTTCCTCCAAAGAAGAATAAAAACTGTGCAACAGAGGTCACGATACCTGCCATAGCTGCAGCGATTGATGAGGTCAAAATATCCCTGTTATATACATGCATAAGCTCATGCCCAAGGACCGCACGAAGCTCCCTCTCGCCAAGGATTCGCATAATACCCTCTGTACAGCACACAGCCGCATGACGTGGGTTACGCCCCGTTGCAAAGGCATTTGGGGTAAGTGTTGGAGCGATCCATATGGATGGCACAGGCTGTCCGGCTTCTGCCGCAAGTTCTTTTATCATGGCATGCAGGTGAGGGTACTCGTGCTCTGAGGCTGGACGCGCATTCATCGAGCGCAGGGCAATGGTCGCACTGTTCCAATATGACCATGCTGTTGACAGAACTCCCACGACCGCAAAAATGTATATCCACATCATATTCTGAGTACTGCGGGCAATAAATCCGCCGATAAGTAAGAGGAGTCCCCACATTCCACCGAGAAGGAGCGCGGTTTTCACTCCATTAAAATGTTTATCGCGCATTGGTCGCATTTTCTCTCTGTTCATGATGCTGTTTTCTAAGACAACGTTATCTGTTTTAAGATGCTACGTCCTCACAAGAAAGCTGGTTACAGGTTTTTCTCAGAAAATTTTCATTTCTTATGCAGGATGATGGAATTAATTCTGTTCAAAATTAACTCAGTCAGTAGGGGTTTATACCTGCCGTAGGGGTAGTAAGAACCATTTGTTATGTCTTTTCATAAATCGTCATGCATAAGGTCAGAAGTCAGTGAGAGTAGTTAAAGAACATAGGGTTACTCTTGGTTCGATTGCTTGTGGCTTTCTAGGCTTCGCTTTCACCCTATTCACTGCCCCTAAAACGCAGAGGAATAACCTGCATTGAACCTTTTGACGCTACAACTGAACGTTTTGAGGGCCGGAGTACGAGCACAGCAAAACCAGCTGCAAGCCCTCGCCGGGGCAACTAAAGAGCCAAGCAGGGCACCGGCTATGGCTCTCAGACGCAACACAGGCTCAGGACAAACAGCAGCATTTGAAGGGAACCCACGCCCATTGATTTGAAAGATATATGTTGGGCGTTTGAGTTTACTCGCCCGCGTGTTTTGTTTATTGTCCGCACAGTCTGTTTGTATGCGCGTGTGTTCGCTTCTTCGCGTGTTTGCCGCGTGTGCGTGTTGGGCGTTCGTGGGCTTATGTTTGCGCGTGTGGGCTCTGTCCTGCGTGTATTTAGCGTGCGTTGTTTGCTCGCGTGTTGCCCCGCCTGTTGTGCCTGTGCGCCCCGCGTGTGTGTTTGTTCAGTGTGTTGTTCTTTGCTGTTGTGTGCTCGCTTGTGTTTCTTCACTGCCTACGCGGGTTGCTCGGTTGTTTGTTCAGTGGCACCGTGTTTGTTCAGTGTGTTGTTCGCGTGCGCCTGCGTCTTTGGCGTGTTCGTGGTGGGCGTTCGTGGGCTTGTGTTGTGCTTGTCCGCCCTGCGTCTTTGCCGCGTGTGCCCGTTTGTTCGCTGGCACCGTGTTTGTTCAGTGTGTTGTTGCGCGCTTGTGTTTTGTTCGCTTGTGTGCTCGCGCGCTTGTGTGTTGTTCGCTTGTGTGCTGCCCAGCCGCGTGCCCTGCGTCTTTGCTGTTCGGCGTGTTTACTGCTTCCCGCACGCTAGGCTGTGTTGCCCCGCGTGTGTGTGCGTGCGCACGTTTGTGCGCCCCGTGC
>NZ_JAJNRQ010000007.1 GCF_021083645.1 Schaalia sp. lx-260
CCACAAGAAAAACCCCGCAGCACCAAGGCCAGGCACACCACCCAACAAAACCCACCACAACCGGCAAACCCCATCAGGCGACAAACAAAAACAATACCCACCCCACCACACACACGTCAAACCAAAATTTGCGACGCTCGTCACCCCTAAAAAGAAGAAGTTCTGAGCTAAATTTTCATTCCCCTACAAACACAGAATTTTCTCAATGTACCACTCATGAAAGGATGCTAAAAAAGTTACCCACGCCTCACAAAAATTTAGGCCCACTCCACCAAAATCTTCCTCACTACATAACGGAGGGCACACTATTTCATTACATCTCTCCTAGGAATTCCAGCAAAAAGAGAATAAAAATCTTTCCAACGGCACAGGCACAGGGCACAGGGCACAGGGCACAGGGCACAGGGCACAGGGCACAGGGCACAGGGCACAGGGCACAGGGCACAGGGCACAGGGCACAGCCTCACATAGATTTGATTGACTTCACGCACTTCATGCAAAAGTCCACAAAGCCGCAAAGAAACTCGAACTTATAGGACAGGCGACATCCCAATTCTGCTGCTTTGAGAAAACTTCCCTACGTCCTAGTGGACACAGCATAAAAGATGCCCTATTTACCCACTCCCAATAGTCAGCCAACTTACATACCTCCCCTCACCCTCTACGGAATCACGACCCCATGCACAGTAAGGCACACTGAAACGCTTGCCCGGCCATCATCTGCGGAATCACGACCCCATACGTAACAACCCACACCGCAGATCTGCACGCCCACAGCCAACACATACGAAAATTACAATAAAAGATGATGATTGCTTTACAATTTCTCTAGCTTTACACCGCTGCTTAGGCACGCGAAGTATCTGAATAGTAAAAACATCGACAAAACAAAGGTGCATTATGCTTTCGCTTTCACCTGAAAACACGACATTTTTCCAAACAATCGCTGGAAAAATCAACGACCTCATTGGTGAAATCAACGGTTACCTTTACACCTATATATTGGTAGCCCTCTTGATTGGCACAGGCCTCTACTTCTTCATTCGTTCACGCGCACTTCCCCTGCGCCTTTTCGTAGAATCCATACGAGTAGTCGCCGAACGACCCGAACGCAGCGGCGAGCTCTCTTCTTTCCATGCCCTCATGGTCTCAACCGCCTCACGAGTTGGCGTTGGCAACATTACAGGTGTCGCATCAGCAATCGCGCTCGGTGGACCCGGCGCAGTCTTCTGGATGTGGGTCATCGCTACCCTTGGCGGAGCAAGCGCTTTCGTTGAATCAACACTGGCGCAGATCTACAAAAAACGAGGTAAAACCGCTGACGATCATTCAATCGGTGGACCGGCCTACTATATTGAAAGCGCCCTTAAAAAACGCTGGCTCGCAATCACTTTCGCCGTCGCCCTCATTACAACCTACATGGGTGGCTTCAACCTCTTAGCTTCATTCAATGTCGCAGAAGCTTTCACAGCCTACGACTGGTACACCCCCGAACTCACCCCTTACATCATCGGCGGCATTCTTGCTGTCGCAATGGCGGTATCAATTTTCGGAGGCAGTAAACGACTCACAACCGTTACGAGCCTACTGGTCCCCGTTATGGCAACCATTTACATCATCGTTGCTTTATTCGTCATCATCGTGAACTGGCGGAATGTCCCGCACATGTTCTCAACCATCTTTTCCAACGCATTTGATTTCCCAGCGATCTTTGGCGGCTTCACAGGTTCGGCAATGATGCTTGGTATTAAACGAGGGCTCTACTCTAACGAAGCAGGTGTGGGTTCCGCTCCAAATGCAGCAGCCTCAGCTTCGGTTTCACACCCTGTCAAACAGGGACTTGTGCAGATGCTCTCTGTCTTTATTGACACCATGATTATCTGCACCCTTACAGCCTTCTTGATTCTGTCATCCGGTATTCAAGGGGGAGAAGATTTGAAAGGCGGACCGCTGGTTATTCAGTCAATGGAAACTGCCCTACACCAATTTGCGCTCCCGTTCACCACAATTGCATTGGTACTTTTCGCTTTCACCACAATCATTGGGAACTTCTACTATGCCGAAGTAAACCTACGTTTCCTTACTCGTGCGCATGGAACACCGCAATGGCTTTTGCAGGCTTTCCGAGCTTTCGCTGTCGTACTTGTCTTTGCAGGCGCGCTATTGGATTTCTCCCTCGCATGGAATATCGGGGACCTACTCATGGGATGCATGGCATTAATTAACCTTCCCGTTATTTTGTTACTCGGATCTAAAGCTCTGGCATGTGCTAAAGACTACGAAGAACAAAAACGTGCAGGAGTGAATCCTCAATTTGTTGCCTCTCGCATCGGAATTACCGAAAAACTCGACTATTGGCAATAAGTCATTGAAATAGTTTGAACCGTGCCGCCTCGTACACATATTACGTATGAGGCGGCACGGTTCCTATATAGAGGACGCTACATCAATGTCATTGGAGCACAGATAATCATGTTGCAGTGATTGTGCTCTGTTATGAGGAAATTGTCGCTCCGAAATCATTACACGTCATGATGAATGAATTACTCATTTTCTTTCTGTGCAGGGGCATCAGAGGAGAATCGCCTTTGTTGTTTATTCGCCCGATAGAAGTAAAAAATCAGTGCCCCAACACCAATGATGACAGCGAAAATCAGAATCCACATCAAGAGATTCGAAATCAGATATTCACCAAAAGGCACCTGAAGGAAAGATTTTAAAGGATGCAGCATACGATCAGCTCCCTAAACCATAGATGCTAGCTTGATTCCCATGAGTTTCGACCCTGAAACCGACAGTGGTGCTGTAGTAACCGCCGGCAGAGTATGTTCCCAAACATTCCACAATATTTGGGCTTATTCGCTTTGTTCTCAAATCATTGATACTTCCAATAGCCCTGTGCCAAGGATCCGAAAAAGAATCAATTTGAGAACCATCAGCATATCTACTTATGTTCATTACACTGTCTTCAGATTCCAATTTTGAAGTAAAAAGAATCCTCGGCATGCGCTTCATTGTTTTCCTCCATCGGAAACAAATACAAAATAAATGCTCAGGCAACGCATGCCACCAAAGCGTAAGGCAAAGCCCTAGAAAACAACTGCGGAGCCGCGCTCAACGCATCACGATCAGATTAAGCGTTTTCCTTACACACGTCAAGCAAAATTTCAAAATATGAGCAAAATGGGTAAATTTTTACCCGCGCCAGGACCAGCGAAAACAAAGATGCCCAAAACAAAAACAAAAAACTTTGCTTCGCATACCCTACAAAACTTCGCTTCCCTACCAGCAGCAACACATTTTGACCTACATTCTTCCCCCCATCTTTGTGCCCCTGAAAACTCAAAACACGTCGGGGGTGCGCCGAAACGCACCCCCGAAACGCTCTGAGAACCACAAGCAATACCGCTCAGGTCAGAAAAAAGTCACAGTGACGACCCCACCGCTTCAGAACTAGCCGTCGCAAGTAAAGCTTCTTCTGCTTCCTTTGTCCACAAACCATCCTTCAGCAATGCAGCAACCTGCGGCAAAGTATCAGCAAGCTCAGATAACGGAGTCAGCCCCAAATCATGCAAAGACGGGAAAACCATGATTTTACCGCCAGAAGTCCGGTTCATCACCGCATGAATCGCGTCAGAAAAACCAGCCATACCCGTCACCGCATACAGTGAAATAGTCGTGTCAATAATGCCGTCCTCGATTTTACGCAACACAGTACGCATATCTGACACATCTGAACCTGACGTACCCAGCATGAAAATGTGGCGCTCAATAATGCCCTGCAAATCAAAATCACCAAATGTGCCCGCGGGAATACCGGCAAAAGCATTGATAATAGCGCCCTGAGCTGCCAAATCTACCGCTTGAGATACCAAAGCCGGAACAGGAACCATACAGCTCAGATGAGTGTACCCCGCCTGTAAAGGCGTTACCCCTGTATTAATGACTTCCAACGGCACCCCACGCGAAGCTGCCACCGGTCCAACAACCGCACGCAAGCCCTCTAAACGCTCATCCGACACATCTGTACCAGCAACACTAATCCCTGATACTCCAGAAGTCACCGCACGCATCGTATGCATCTGACCCATAGGACCAGCAGCACCAATAATTGCAACCCTATCGCCCTCACGCAGTTCACCTGTTGCAGGAATCCATGCATACCCATCGCGCGGATCATCACCGGTTGTCCCACAAAAACGTATGAAGTCATAGTGAACACGACCAATATCCAGACTCACCTTACGGTCGATCTGCGTCCCTCCAAGAACCACACACATGACAGCGCGAGTCCCCAGCAACAATGACAAAGCCTCAATCACATCCGCATTCGCACCAAAATACACGATGTCATCGAAAGTCTGATCGGCCAGACCCAATGCTTCAGCCTCAGAAACGGAGACAATTTCCGCAGGAAGATGCTCTGCCACAAGTCCAGAAATATCGCCCTGACCCACCACAAGCAAACGGCCATCATCAGCAACATGATTGCGTTCACGCCAAGCGTATGAACCTTCCACTGTTGCCCAAGGTTCAATCAAACCTACTGCAGCAGCCGATGGACCTTCTGATACATGAATCAGGAACTCTTCACCCGAAGGTGAAACCACACAGCGCTCATCAAGAACCACATATTCTTGCAAAGCACCCTCAAAGTTATAACCGAAAGCCCCATTCGACTTCGCAGTACGCAGATGCTTCCAGTCAGCCTGAACAAGCACGCGATCCCCCACCTTGAAGTGCGTGACCTGATCGCCTACCTCCACAATTCGACCCACCGGCTCATGACCGGGCACTGTTGGAAGCGACGAAGGCTTATAACCTGGGATTTCCTTCAAAGCCTGCGGATCAATACCTGAAATTACTTCCGCTTTCCGTGGGTGTGTATCAAAAGCATGAAGCAGCTTCGTATCAGAGAAACAAATACCGCATGCCTCCACTTTCAGCATCATCTGATGCGGACCTACCGCGTCCACAGGTTTCTCAGTATTCACAATAAAATCATCAGCACCGACAATCTGAATCGCATACTGACTTTCAGGGTACGTTGTCATTAGAAAATCTCCTCAAAACATGAAATGAAAGTTCTGACCTGCCGCATGCTCCTAATTCAGCATGACCTGCCCACCTGTCACAGGCACAGCTTGCCCAGTCTCATAAGCCTGCTCCACGATGTAATAGATTGCCCGCAACACGTCAATACCAGTCGCCCCTCGGCGCATCGGTACCTTCGATTCATAGAACTCTTTCACATCAGCAACTGTGCGCGCCCCCGGAACCTTACCGGAATTCAAATACTGAACAAACAGACCCTTTTCCGGATCAGACCACAAAGGCCCATCATAGAAATTCCCAGGGCAAATCGCATTAACTTTCACGCCATATTCCACAAGCTCCAACGCGAAAGATTGAACCAGCCCGATACCACCAAATTTGGACCCAGCATAGGCGGCATTCTTATTCGACCCAGCTAAACCTGACTTTGAATTGATTTGGATAATGTCAGTCAACCAGGTAGGTGCTGTTGAATGTTGACGCGCAAGTAAAGCACCCAAATGCTTCGTTACAAGGAAAAAGGCCACATAGTTAATATCCGTTGACAGGCGGAAAGCTGAAGCATCCTGTTCCAACACAGAACCGGCACGAACAATACCCGCATTCGATACCACAAGGTCAAGCCCCCCTGTGACACTTTCAATTTCCTGAACCATTGCTGCGACAGAATCTTCATCTGCCACATTCACTGTGATCGGGTGTGTCGCATGTGCCCCCAGTTCCGCAGATTTTGCGGCAGCACCTTCACCATTCAAATCAGCGATATAGACAAAACAGCCCTGATTGACAAGGCCCTGTGCGATCTCAGCTCCAAAACCCTGCGCTCCGCCTGTCACCAAAGCAACACGACCAGTAATCTCACGTTCACCACGCGAAAGAGCCGTCACCTCATACGCAGTTTCCCCATATGAAACTACGACAGGTAATTCAACAGCCGCTAAAACATGCGAAGCCTGCGAAAAATCATCTGGAAGGGTAAGGCCCGCAGGCGCATCTGTGGGACGCACAATAACCGGACGGCCAAGCGCCTCTAAAAATAAGCCACGAATTTCAGGTGCGTGAGTCATTATTTTCCTTTCATCATTGACGAGGTATAACTCAAGTCGTTATATTTTCTTTCCTATGCGTTCAGCGTATCCAAGCCGATCAGACTCATATCTTTCACAACCACGCCAGACCCATATGTGCGATATCTGTTGCTTTGACACCAATCGTCATGTCGTATCAGCACACCATCACGACACTGCTGTTGCACGCTGAGCAAGATCAGATGCCTGCGCACCCTCTGCATAAGCGCGGCCAAGCGGAGCATACTGACGAATACGTTCAGCTAGACGGTTAGGTGTCAGACGCTGCGTTCCCAACAAGGTCAAATCAGGGTCTACGCTCGCAAGAGCTTCATGAGCAACCAACGCCCAGGTTGCCTCATTCAGATCAGCAAATTCCGGACGACGAAGTTCAGGACAGTTAAATGACTGACGCGGCTGATTAATATCTACTCCGGAAATTTCAAGCATCCCGTAACGTAACGCCAGCTCATGCACTCGTCGTAACTGTTCAGACGTATTTCGCGGAGGCATGTAGGTGATCGCTCGCAACCCGCGGTCAGCGGCAGCTTCCACCAGTTCATCAAGGAATTCATCCTCAAATTTTTCTGCTTTCTTATCACCCGTCGGAGAGGCAGACACATCACCTAAATACGCATATGTCGCAATGGCGCCGATCGAATCAGCAAAAGCAACCACTTCTTCCGTTGTCAAACATTCTGTTGTCGGCTGAATGTATATGCGTTCCAAATACGAGGATTTCAGCACACCAAGGAGGTCATACATCACATGAGGATTTGCTTCATCACCAAGCAAACCACCAAGCGAGTCAGGAATTACCACTCCCATCTCTTTCAAGCCTCTGACTAAAGATTCACCTTTACCAAATCCACGAATCAGAGCAGAAGCCATAGCAGAAAGCAGATGACGCTCAGTAATCCCACCGCCAGTTGCATACTGACTTATATCCACCATGTCAGTTTGAGGATCGAAAGGTTCCAAACCTAAACTTTCAAGGATGTCATTCGCAGCCTGAGCCATCGTAAGGGTACGTTCCAAGCGAGCGCTGCGTTGAGGAGCTAACCACTCAGCTACACGATGCCGCGCATGAGAAGGAACACCCTGCACCGTCATATATGCGATACCCGCAGAATCAGGGTTATTTAGCTTACGCGAAGCAAAAGGACCATTCGGATCAAAAAAGGCACGACATTCAAAACCCGTGACGGAGCCCATGCCAAGAATTCTGGTGGCCTCAGACATTTCAGATGCTGCCGCAATAGAATCGTGGTCCACTGAACCAACCACACGCAAACCGGCTCTGCGAGCACCTAAAGCAGCTCCCGTGGGAGTGTAAGGGCTGAACGAGTAGCAGGTGTGAATATGGTTATTGGACTCTGGAACCCACTGTGGGAATACTTCCGTCGCAGCAACCTCTCGTAAAGCGTCGAGACGTTGTTGGGGGGCAAGAGCAGGATCGTTTGTTGGTTCCATTGGTTAAGCCTTCCACAGGGAAAACAGGTACCGGCATTGAAATTGAATAGGAGAAGGAGGGGAGTCTGGCTGTGTCACTTTTACTATGACAGCGGCACAGCCAGACTAGGGTAATCACACGAAAGAGGACTATTTCAGCCCTAGTAAGGGTCAGATACCCAGTCGGTTGCGACGAGCGAGTTCACCTTCAGTTTGGTTCGTTGAAGGAAGATGCCCCGGCAAAGGAACGATACGCTCATGAATCGCATCGATCATCCATTCAGGCTGAGGGAAGAAATAGGATTCCAACTCAGGTCCGGGTGTGATGCCGTTACGTGAACCCACAACAGTCACAGGAGCATCCAAAGCGTCGAAAGCTAAAGACTGAACATTCGTTGCGACTGTGTGCAAGAAATTACCACGTTCAACCGCGTCAGAGGACAAAAGCAAACGCCCTGTCTTTTTCACAGAAGCAATCAGTTTGTCATAATTCAGTGGAGCGATAAAACGCAAGTCAATTACTTCAGCGCTCATTCCGTACTTCTCTTGCAAGATATCAGCTGCTTCGAGGGCACGGTACACGGTTGCACCGATTGTTGCGATCGTAATATCGCTGCCTTCGCGCCGGATAGCGGGTTCGCCTTCAGGTGTTTCGTAGTATCCGGTCGGTACACCTTCCGGCTCAAATTCTTCACCCTTGTCATACAGCAGCTGACTTTCAAAGAAGACCACGGGATCTGTTCCGCGCAAAGCAAGGTTCAGCATACCCTTCGCGTCAGTTGGAGTGGTGGGGAAGAATACTTTCAGACCTGGAATGTGTGCTGTTAAAGCAGTCCAGTCTTGCGAGTGCTGCGCACCGTACTTGTTACCTACCGAAACGCGCAGTACCAGCGGCATCTTCAGCAAACCAGCTGACATTGATTGCCACTTCGCCATCTGGTTGAATACTTCATCACCTGCACGACCAAGGAAGTCGCAGTACATGAGTTCAACAACCGCACGTCCACCAGCCATTGCGTAGCCCACACCTGCACCAACGATGGAAGCTTCCGCAATCGGTGAGTTAAAGAGACGACGGTACGGGAGGGCTTCGGTCAGTCCACGATACACAGCGAATGCGCCACCCCAGTCACGGTTTTCTTCACCCCAAGCAGCCATTGTGGGATCAATGGAGAAACGGTGAACCAGTGACTCGAATAATGCGTCACGGAACTGGAACATCTTCATCTTCGACACCGGTTTGCCATTGTCGTCAACAGCCTTACGGATCTTCTTTTCGAGGGCTTTGACACGTGGATTGTCAGTCAAGTCAATTTCGGCTTCGCCTTCGTCCATTGCTTCAACAGGAGTGTTGGAGAACATGACTGTTTCGATGTAGCCATCGGCAACACGCGGGCAATTTTCCTCATCAGTTGCCAGTTTGAGGACCTTCACCAGTTTCTCGGTGAAAGCTGCTGTGTAGTCATCAATATCTGATTGCGTGGTCAGACCATGTGAAATCAGAAGATCAGAATAGGAAGCAATACAATCGACTTCTTCCCACAGGGCAACTTCGTCACGTACACGGTAGCTTGAGGCATCTGAAGGAGAGTGACCTGAGAAACGGTAGGTCAGCGTATCCATAAGGACAGGTCCGCGGCCTTCTTCGAGGATCTTCTTCTTGCGTGTCACAGCATCCGCAACTGCAAGCGGGTTAATACCGTCTACACGTTCCGCGTGCATTGCTTCAGGGTTCAGGCCGGCGCCTACACGTGCGAGGACTTCATAGCCCATTGTTTCACCAAAGGTTTGCCCACCCATACCGTAGAAGTTATTGAAGAAGTTGAACAGGATCGGCGGGTAGCCACCGTCCTCCTCACGCCACAATGTAGAGAACTGATCCATCGTGGCAAAGTTCATTGCTTCCCATACAGGACCACACGCCATTGCCGCGTCACCAATATTTGACACCACAATGCCTGGTTTACGGTTAATGCGCTTGTACAAGGCAGCACCGTTAGCGACAGGAGCTGAACCGCCCACAATTGCGTTATTCGGGTATGAACCAAAGGGCAGGAAGAATGTATGCATTGATCCGCCAAGGCCTCGGTTAAAGCCTGATTTACGAGCGAAGATTTCTGCGAGCGCACCAAAAAGGATGAAGTTTTCAGTCAGTTCTTTCGTATGTGCGAAATCAATTTTTTCAGCAAAGGACAGTGTTTCTCCGTCAAGGAACTCTTTCATGATTTTTTCAAGAGAGGCATCATCGATCTGACGCATAGCGGAGTAGCATTTAGCCAAAATTTCACCGTGGGAGCGGTGAGAGCCAAATAATTGGTCGTCGGGGCTAAGAACAAAAGACTGGCCCACGTATGCGGCTTCTTGTCCGATACCAAGGTGTGCCGGGCCTTTGTGATCGTAGGCGACGCCTTCCCATTCGCCGGTCTTTTTAATGGAATCAAGCATTGATTCAAATGTGCGAATAACAATCATGTCGTGCAACATGCGCACAAGCCCGTCTTGACCGTAGCGATTCACTTCGGTTTCAAGATTAAATTCGTAGGAATTCAAAGGGATTTCAGGCAAGTTCAAAGTACCACGTGCACGTACTTTTGCAGGATCAACAATAAGTGTTTTCGTCATTTTTCTTTCCTTCAGTGGAAATAGGTTTATATTTCAGAGACTGACAGCCCACGCAGCTTCACGAATGACTTCGCTGACCGTTGGATGTGGGAATACGACTTGTCGTAAGTCTTCGACGGTCAGTTCCATTTCAAGAATCGCTTGCGCACCCCAAATCATTTCAGCAGCGTATGCGCCAAGGACATGAACGCCGAGAACCTGATGTGTGCGAGGATCAACAACAATTTTTGCGGATCCTGGCGCGCGGAAACCATTTTCAGCAATAAAACGGCCTGACATCTGTGCAGGAACTTTTCCGATAAGGACGTCGCGTCCTTCTTTCTGCGCTTGTGACTGGGTAAGTCCCACACCGGCAGCTTCAGGCAAGCAGTACACGGCCCACGGAACTGTATGCCAACGCATCACTTCACCACGACGATGAGCTTGCGGATCAAGAATATTTGCCGCTGCGATTTCACCCATCCGATATGCCGCATGAGCAAGTAAGGAGCGTCCTGTCACATCACCGATGGCCCATACATTTGGCAGATTCGTGCGCATACGGTCATCGACAACAATGCCACGGTTTATTTCAAGTCCGCTCTCTTGCGCGCCCCATCCTTGTGTTGCAGGTCGTCGCCCCACTGCCATGAGGATGACATCTGCTTCAATAACTTTTTTCTCGCCGTCTTTAGAGTAGGTAACCGCAGCCCCGTCTAGACTTTCAACTCGGCATCCTAATTCAAAGGTGATGCCCGACATTGCGCCTCGTAATTGAGCGGCCATGTCATTATCCATGAAAGGCAGGATTTCCGGAGCCATTTCAATTACGGTTACTTCACTACCAAGTGTGGAAAAAAGTGAAGCAAATTCCACACCAATGACACCGCCACCAATGACAGCAAGGCGTTTAGGAACCTCATCTAGCGAAAGGATTCCTGTAGAGTCCACGACCGCTGGATTATTTTCTACGCCAGGCAGTGGCGGTATAACAGGAACTGAACCCGTTGCCAAAATGACGTGCTCTGCTGTATAGGTCGTACCTTCTGCGCTCACACGACCGGGCCCGTCGAAATGTCCGCGCGCGTGAATAACGGTGACACCTGCTTTACGTTCAGCGGCTCCGACACCACCAACAAGACCTGCAACTACCTGTTCTTTCCAGGCTTGCATACGCGCCCAGTCGAAGGTCACGCCTGTTACGTCTACACCGAATTGGCTGGCTTCTTTAGCGTGGATGTAATTTTTTGCCCCATTGAGGAGGGTTTTTGTTGGAATACATCCCACATTTAAGCAGGTTCCTCCAAGAGCTGTTTCTTCAATAAGAAGAACTTTCTTCCCTGCATGTCCAAGGCGCTCAGCAGCAAGATATCCACCCGGACCGCCGCCTAGAACAATGACATCGAAGTGAGTCTCAGTCATCTGTGTTTTCTCCTGTGTGTTGTATCAGGCGTCAGGCCAGAACCGTGACGTCAATGTTTTCAATCGCGGCCACGAGGTCACGGAGGAATCGAGCGGCATCTGCACCGTCGATCACTTGATGGTCAGCTGTAAGCGAGAATCCGATACGTTGTTCAACACCAATTGAGCCATCTGCTTTCACGTTCGGGCGAGGCGTAATCGCTGCCACACCAAGAATCGCTGTTTGAGGGCGATTAATAATCGGTGTGAAAGTTTCAACTCCGAAGCTACCAAGGTTCGACACTGTAAATGTTCCACCGCCAAGCAGTTCAGGGTTGATATTTCCTGCGATAGCTTCTGAAGCAAGCTGCTTAGAGGCTGCTGAGAACTGTTTCAGTGTCATCGTGTCTGCGTAGCGCACAACAGGAACCAAAAGGCCACGAGGAGTATCCGCAGCAAAACCAAGGTGCACATTCTCGAATGTGGTGAATACGCCATTATCGAGGTGTGAGTTAAAGGTTGGGTACTTCGTCAAGGTACGTACAAGGGCATAACCTACGAGGTCTCCAATGGTGATACCGTTCAAGCCGAGGCTTTCATCGGAATTCTTGAGCTTCTTACGCATAGCCAACAGTCCAGCAGCATTCGCAGTAACGGTGTAGGACAGTTGAGCTGTTTCATTCAGGGAAGCCATCATTCGTTCCGCAACAACTTTGCGGATTCCCTTCAGCGGAGCAGAGGTGGAAGCCCCGGGGAATTCACGTGTTTCACTTGGAGCAGCAGTAACAAAGGATTCTTGTGCGGGCGCGTTATTCAGATCTGCTGTGGTGACTCGTCCACCGATACCAGTTCCTTGTGCTGCCTGGCCGCCTTGAGCGCGCGCAGATGAAGTGAGTGTCGGATGCTCGGCAACGTGGGCCTGAATGTCGCGTTCGATGATTCGCCCATGAGGACCTGAGCCTTGTGTCAAGGTGGCGGTGTCCACTGCGTATTGTTCAGCGAGGACACGTGCGCGAGGTGAGACAGCACCATCATTCACACCGGTGGTGTACGTTGGGGCTGCCGGGGCCTGCGTTTGAGGGGTGTCAGCTGTTTTATCTGATGGGGCTGCTGTTTCTTCTGAGGCTGCACCTGCTGGCATCAGTGAAGTGATGTCTTCACCTGCTTCACCGACTATCAGGATTGCGTCTTTGACAGGAACCTCGTCACCTTCTTGCGCAAGAATCGCTAGGACAGTTCCAGCTTCTGTGCTGGGAACATCCATCGTTGCTTTATCGGTTTCAATGGAACAGAGAGTCTGGTCAACTGCGATTGTGTCACCAACTGCGACCTCCCACGACATAATGATGCAGGATTCGACGGAGTTACCCAGTTGGGGCATCACCACGATGGACGCCATATTATTTTCCTCCTAAACGATGCGCATATGAGTACGCGCTGATAATTCTTCCCTAGGGTCTACAGCTAGTTCATCATCGGTGATGATTCCACTGATCTGATCGATCCCCATGAAACTCACAAAACCAGCTCGTCCATATTTAGACGAGTCTGCAAGCAGCCATGTCTGTTCAGCGCGTTCACGCATCAGCGAACCAACTTGTCCGCCTTCGACTAGCTGTGTTGTTAAACCTCGGTCGATACTAAAACCGTCCGTCCCTAAAAAGGCGATACGTGCGTTAAAAGCGTTAATAGATCTTTCAGCAACCGGGCCTACCAGGGATTCTGATTCTGGTCTGTATTGCCCGCCTGTCAGCGTTAATGTGAAATGCGGATTTGAGCGGGCGTTAGCGAAAACAAGAACCGAGTTCGTAACGATTTGTACACCGCGCAGCCCAGAAAGATGTTTAACGATCAGAGAACAGGTCGTTCCCGCCTCGATCATAATGCGGTCATCGTCGCGTACCATTGCGGCCGCGGCCGCGGCAATACGTTCTTTTTGTTCAACACGATCAGTTTGTCGTAATCGGATATTGCGATATGTGGTAGGTCGTGCGCCGCCGTGAGTTCTGACAAGGTAGCCAAGTTTTTCTAGTTCTGACAGTGCTGCTCGTACTGTCACAGGTGAAACTCCAAGGTCTTCTGACAGTGTGGTGACACTGACTTCTCCGTCGGCGGCAAGGCGATCCAATATAGTCGCATGACGTTCTTGTTTATTCATATGCCACCTCCTTGTGCACACGAGAAAAACATTTACGTTTTATATCGTTTTATCTTTCGCTCTACCTAAGAATAGATAATAAAACGAAAGTGCGCAAGCCCACTCTCTGACATATTTTCATCCTATTTCACCTGAAAATAAGGTAAAAATCTGAAAAATATATTCCACAACAAACGAACTATAATGAAAAAACGAAATAGCGCCGTACTGCACCTAATGTCATAACCTCAACACGATGCAGAACAGCGCTATTCCTCATAACAAAATCATTCTCCCGGGTGACGAACCCCCACTGTTAACAACAAATTCGCATACAAACGCTGATCGCCTGTTGCCACAATGATGCCAACATCTTGACTACGAGCCGCATCATAGAAAGCAAAACGCGTAATCTCACCAAACTCCACATCGGGCAAAGCCTCACGGTACTGCGCGTGAGCTGGAATTTCAATCGGATCCTGATCCGCCTCTGGAACCATGATCTCCGCTTTTTCAATTGGAATCGTCTGTTTCAAAACCTCAAGAACCTGCGAAACCGTTAACATTCCAGGAGCAAGATTCAAACTCACCAACTCACAATTCGGATTCACACCCGTCGTGTGAGGATAATTCCCATCCGCCAACAAAATCTTTGACCCATGCCCCGCTGCAGCTAAAGCACGTAAAAACTGCGGGTGAGTCATCGGACCATACAGCATTTCTATACCCTTTCAATCATTTATTTTCGTACAGAACTCGAACGAATAACCAATTCTGGTTCCAAAGAAATATCCTGCGGAGGACTTCCATCCAACATTTGACGTATCTGACGGACAGCACTGCCACCCACACGATCAAAAGGCTGACGAATCGTTGTCAAAGGAGGGAAAAAACACTCCGACCCATCCATATCATCGAAGCCAACCACTCGAATATCATTCGGAATTGACACACCGCGCTCTTGTAAAGCACACATCGCGCCCATCGCCAACTGATCGTTACTGCAAGCCAATGCTGACGGCAAATCAAGAACCGAAAGCATCGCATCATAGCCCTCACGGGCATTCCACGAGTCACTGGATACAATGCGCCCTTCAATCCCCCACTCTTGGCAGGCCTCATCAAAACCCTGACGACGTTTAAGGGCATCACTCCAAGAACGTGGACCTTCCAAATAAAGAATGTCCCTCTCGCCTTGATGTAACAAGTGTTTCGTTGCCAGATAGGAGCCTTTCACGTTATCAACGATGACAGTACCAACACCATCAAGCCCTTGTTCCGACGAAAGCAAAAGCACCGTCGGAACAGACTTCCCACATCGTAAAGCCATATCGACCGTCGGTTCTTGACCACCTAAAATCACCACGCCATCCACATCAAAAGGCGCAATTTCATGAGGATCCCGATTACCCTGACCCCACGCATTAGAAACAGACACGTGAAAACCCGCAGCCGCTGCCGCATTCATTACTGACAAAAGCACTCGCGCATGCCCATGAAACATCGGCGCAGCTAAAGTCACATGCAAAACACCCGTTCGTTTACTCACAAGCGAACGAGCCGCATAATTAGGACGATAACCGACCTCATGCAATACAGCCTGAATACGCTTACGGGTAGATTCAGCTACTTCCGGATCATCACGCACCACGCGAGAAACCGTATTCACCGACACACCGGCAATACGGGCAACATCCGCTTGAGAAACGCGTTTAGAGCTGAGCTGGTTCATGTACATGCGTCTTTGCTGTTTTTGCGATAACTGCAGGGCGAAGTGCCGGATCAAGATGTCCCAGAATCTCTAACTGGGCCAGCAAAGAACCAAGGATAGAAGCTTCAACAGGTCCGGCAACCACTCTGACCTGAGCAGCTTGAGCGGTTAAATCGCACAACAAATGGTTACGCGAACCTCCGCCTACCACATTCAACTGCTGCGGCCTATAGCCTGTGATCTGCGCAAGATCATCAATCCCTCGCGCATAACGCGCAGCAAAAGATTCAATAACGAGACGCACATATTCAGCTTCGGATGCAGGTTGAGTAGCACCACGGTCAGCAAGGTACCTATTCACTTTTTCAACCATTTCACCCTGTTCGGCAAAATACGGTTCATCAGGATCAATAAGGACATCCGGTGAAGGACACTCACGAGCAGCCGCAACTAACTCATCAATATCCGTTGGATTTCCTTCACGCTCCCATTGGCGTTGCAGCTCCTGCAGGATCCACATCCCCGTAATGTTGAATAAGGGACGCACACCCCCGTCTGTCCGTGATTCATTCGTTAAACCTAATTGGAAAGCCTCAGGTGAAGTCAGTGCGTGATCTTCCATAGCGCCAAGCACCGACCATGAACCGCACGACAGCCACCAAGCATCCACGCCCTCGTCAATCGGAAGCGCATGAACTGCGCACGCCGTATCGTGCGCACCACCACGTACAACGGTCAGCTGTTCTAATCCGGGGACGCGGCACTGGCCTACCACCGTTAAATCATCATTCAGTTCCCCCACCCAATGACGCGGCACACCTAATCGCGCAAAAACTTCATCTGACCAGCGTGGCGACCCAGGTTCACATAATCCTGAGGAGGAACAAATAGAACGCGACCATCCTTGAATACCGGATAGCTTCCATGCGAAATAATCTGGCAGTAAAAGAACCTTATCTATACAATCAACAAGTTCAGGTTCTTCAATTGTGAGTGCCACAAGCTGATTCGCTGTATTAATCGTTGCAGGTGCAATACCTGTGAGAGTGAAAAACTCACGGTCATTTAGACGAGCACGAAATTCTTCATGTGTTCGCACCGTTCGCTCATCACGATACGCATGTGGAGTTCCTACAGGCTGACCCTGACGATCAAGTGGAACAAAATCCACACCCCACGTGTCAACAGAAACCGACTGTGCATCTGGAAATTGTTGAATAGCTAATGTGAGTCCATGAACCGTTTCGTTCCACAGTGACTCAAGATCCCACAACAGTGCCCCATTGACGCGTTGTGCTTCATGATAAAAACGATGGATATGAGTAACTTCAATACGCCCGTCTTTGAACGTACCGGCTAACACGCGCCCAGAGGAAGATCCAAGATCAACTGCAAGAACCGTAGTCATTTTTTCTCCGATTGTCGAATTCACCTCAAAGAAAAACCGCCCCGCACGCTTCGTATGGCCCTGCCATTTCGTTGCGTGTTCCATTTGTACTGTGAGAAGCACATGAAGTGTACGAACTTATTATTTTGCTATTTCGCTTCAGAGCTTCAGTGTCGTTAAATGTGCGCGAGAAGGATCTTCATGTGGCGTTAGATATGTCAGTGGCATGTCCCAGTTATCTGCGAAAAGCAGCAGCGCTATTACAGATATATCAGTGAACTACACGAGTGGCCTAGGGCTTATGTGACCCTAGGCCACTTTTCGTAGCTTATTGTGGAAACTTATCGGTAAAGCGGACCGAAAGATTCACATGCGCGGTAGTCGGCACTTTCAAGATCTGCGGTGCCGTACAGTGACCATGCCTTTGGACGGAAAATACGTTCTTCCGGCACATTGTGCATATTCACAGGAATACGCAACATTGAGGCCAAAGTGATGAGTTGCCCACCAATATGTCCATAGCTGATGGCACCGTGGTTTGCACCCCAGTTGTTCATCACATCGTAAACGCTTGCAAAAGCGCCTTCACCTGTCAGATTTGGAACAAACCAGGTGGTTGGCCATGCGCGGTCGGTGCGGTTTTCGATGATTGTCGATACCTCATCAGGAAGCTCTACTGTCCAGCCTTCAGCAATCTGAATAACCGGCTTACCGGCAACCAGATTGATGCGGCACATGGTCACAGGCATTTCACCTGAAGTGCGGAAGTGCGTGGAGAAACCTCCACCAGGGAAGTATTCATACGTGGCCGGATGGAATGTGGTGGCATCCAAAGCAGCCTGCTGGTCTTCAGCTGTCATTTCCCACCAAGGCTTAATGACATGCTCACCGTCACGTACAGAACGTCCAGCACCGTCAAGCGTTGTTGAACCTGAGTTGCGTAGATCAAGTAGGCCAACAGCTGCACGGCCTTCGGGTTTCCAGCCGGTAATACGTTCAATGGATTCTGGGCTCCAGTATGTACGCACGTCAGAGAAGATCTGAGGCGTGTTGGTCAGTAAGTGACCAAAGAGCATGGAAGCACCGTTCAGTGAGTCATTCTCTGTGGCAAGAATGCATGGCTGACGCTTTCCGGTCCAGTCAAAGTTAGTGTTCAGCAGGGTTTCTAAAACATCGCCATTGGGGAAATGGTCAGTCCATTGGCGTTGTCCTTGGAAACCAGCGGCAAGAGCACCGTGCCCTTGCGCTTCTTCGCCCCAGCCAGCTTCAGCGAGCTTGGGGTTACCGCGCATGAGGTCACGACCGATGAGGGTCATCTTGGTGACGAACTTCCACCATTCTTCGTGGAGTTCAGGATGACGATTGTGCTCGGGGTTGAAGTCTTCACCTTGTGTCAGGTTTTCACGAATCCACTTGTATGCGACTTCGTATTCTTCTTCGTCGTAGATTTTTTCGTCGATACGGCGGGTAAATTCCGTCATGTCGATGTATTCGTTGCGCATACCCAGGTAGGGGCCAAAGAATTCATCTTTTACAACGGATCCTGCGATACCCATAGAGACGGCACCCATTGAAAGGTAGGATTCACCTTTCATTTGTGCAACGGCAAGTCCAGCGGTTGCGTAGTCAAGGAGTCGTCCTCGTACATCTGCTGGAATGGTTTCGTCGTCGCAGTCTTGAACTTCTTTTCCGTAGATACCGAAGGCTGGGATTCCCAGTTGTGCGTGTCCGGCCAGAGCAGCAGCAAGGTAGACAGCGCCAGGACGTTCAGTGCCATTAAATCCCCAGATTGCGTGAGGCATATTGGCGTCCATGTCAACGGTTTCTGTTCCGTAGCACCAACATGGCGTGACGCTCAGTGTGAGCCCCACATTTTCACGACGGAATTTAGCGGCGCAATTTTGTGCTTCAACAACGCCACCAATTGTAGTGTCAGCAATGACAACTTCAACAGGTTCACCATCGATGTAGCGAAGATTTTCAGTAAAAAGTTTAGCGACGCGCTGTGCCATTGCCATTGTCTGGTCTTCAAGGCTTTCGCGTACTCCGCGACGTCGACCGTCAATAGTGGGGCGGATACCGATACGGGGGTGCTGAGTCATATCCCTTTATTCCTTTATGTGTTTCTGGAGGGGTGAGTTCCCCCTCGGATCCTTATGTGTGGGTGTGGAGTAGGGCGAGCAGATTGCTCGCACTCGCCCTACTCCGCTTGTACGTCACTCGTACAGGTTCGCTTTGATCTTTGAATCGTCGATGTTGGACTTGTCGTACCAAGCGAAGCCGGAGTCGATAACCTTTTCAAGCTTCTCGCCCTTGATAGCGGCGATTGCAGCCTTCACGGTTTCGTAACCGATACGCACAGGAGCCTGTGTAACAGCGCCTGCCTGTGTGCCAGCTTTGATAGCTTCAATCTGAGTCTTGCCGGAGTCGAAACCAACAACTGACAGACCAGCTTTACCAACTTCATTTGCACCCTGAATAGCACCGGTTGCAGCAGCTTCGTTGGAGCCGTAGATGCCTACGATGTCGTTATTTGCCTGGATAATGGACTTGGTTGTGTTCGCAGCCAGACCAACTTCACCGGCATATTGTGGTTCGAGGACCTTGACATTAGGAGCGTTCTTCTTCATGTAGTCCTGGAAGCCTGTGCAACGCTTCTTACCTGTCTCAGAGGTCTGGTCATGGCAAACTAAACCAACTGTGCCTTTACCGCCAATCAGTTCAACCATGTGCTTAGCGGCTTCTTGCGCAGCAGCGTAGTTATCTGTCTGGACTGTGGTCAATGGAATGTCGGAATCCACACCAGAGTCGAATGCGATAACCGGAATATTGGCAGCCTTGATCTTTTCCAGAACAGGCTGAGCTGCACCTGAGTCCAGAGCGGCGAAGCCGATAGCGGCAGGCTTAGCATCCAGAGCAGACTTGAGCATGTCAAGCTGCTGTGTCACTTGCTGTTCGTTTTCAGGACCGACAAATACAACCTTGTATCCGAATTCCTTGCCAGCCTGTTCAGCGCCTTCCTTCACTGCTTGCCAGAAGCGGTGCTGGAAGCCCTTTGACACGAGGTAAATGGTGTCGCCTCCTGCAGGAGCGGAAGCGGCTGATTGACCCGAGGCAGCAGCATTGCTAGCAGATTGGGCACCGCCATTTGAGCAGGCAGCCAAACCGAGGGCCAAGGTTCCCACCGCGGCAGCGGCAATAATACGTCCGATGGAGCGCATTGGTGTTCCTTTCGTGGTGATGACGAAGCGGGTGCTCCGCCACATCTGTGGATGGACACGTAAAGTGCCCGTGGTGTAAGGGACTCAGACCGAAGCGGCCCGTGCCCGACGGATATTGTCAACGAAGACTGCGAGAAGAACGACGATACCTGTGACGACGAGCTGCCATTCTGATGGCACACCCATCATGGTCAAGCCTTTCTTCAGAGTCTCCATGAGGAGGGCACCAATGACAGTGCCGAAAATCGAGGCGCGTCCACCGGCCAGCGAAGTACCGCCGATAACAACTGCCGCGATGACATTCAGTTCGAATCCGATACCTTCAGCAGGCTGAACGAATCCGAAACGTGCCGAGTACAAAATGGCCCCGAGAGCCATGAAGATACCTGCAACGGTGTAAATGAGGATCTTCCAGAAGCGAACATTGACACCGGAAAGGCGGGTTGCTTCTTCATTTGAGCCGATAGCGATTGAATAACGACCTAGAAGGGTTTTGTTCATCAAGAAAGCCGCAACGATAGCAGCAACAATGAAAATTAGAGCCGCGTTCGTGAAGCCAGGAATGAGTTCACCTGTTGAAAGGGCAATGTAGCCTGGGTTTTTAATGGAAATGGTTTGGGATCCTGACAAAACCAGTGATAAACCACGTGCCACCATCATCATAGCCAGTGTCGCAATGAACGGCGGTAAGCCAAGGAGCGACACATTCACACCATTAATGAAGCCCATACATGCGCCGACAAGAAGTGTGAGCACTAAGCCGACAACCAAAGGGAGACCAAATTTTCCTGCATCTTCGGAGAGGAAGAAGCCCGCAGAAACTGCTACGAAAGTCATACCTGTACCAACTGACAGGTCGATACCTGAGGTGGCAATGATGAAAGTAGCACCGAGAGCCATCACACCCATAAACGCTGCTTGAAGCAGGATATCCATGAAGATGCCAAATTGTGCGAAGTTGGGTGCCGCAAACATGAAGTACAGGTACACCACAACCAGAGCGAGCATCACGAAGATTAACTGCATCTGGGATTTAATGGCGGCGATCACAGGGTTTTGAGGGGCCGCCTTAGCTGCTGCCTTAGTCACGCGACTTCTCCATTCGCTTCAGTCTGGCCGACAGTGGCCAGTTCCATGATGTTTTCCTGAGTGGCTTCCTCATTGGTGAGGGTGCCGATAATGCGACCGTGAGCCATCACGGCAATTCGGTGCGAGAGACGAAGAACTTCCGGTAGTTCAGAGGAAATCACAATGATAGCTTTCCCTTGTGCCGCGAGTTCCTCTAAAAGTTCGTAGATTTCTTCTTTTGCGCCAACGTCAATACCGCGAGTCGGTTCATCGAAAATAAGAACTTCACTGTCACGGATCAACCACTTGGCGATAATGACTTTTTGCTGGTTACCACCGGACAAATTACGCAGAAGCTGATTGACCGATGGTGTACGAGTCCGCAATTTATCAACGTATTCTTCGGCTTCACGAGCGATCTTACGTCCTTGCAGAACCGAAGCGACAGAGAAAGTCTCCATCGACGTTAATACTGAGTTGAATTTAATGTCTTGTTCTAAGAGAAGACCATAACGTTTGCGGTCTTCTGAAAGGTAACCAATACCCGCACGTACAGCATCACGCGCACTGTGGATAGAGGTTTTACGACCATTAATTTCAATGTCGCCGCTGACTCGATGGTCAGCTCCGAATACGCAACGCGCGACCTCTGTACGTCCAGCCCCCATCAGGCCAGCAAAACCAAAGATCTCGCCTTTGCGCACCTCAAAAGAAATGTCTTTCAAAAGTTTACGAGTGGATAAATCGCTCACACGAAGAACCACTTCATCGCTCACTGGGGAAGTTTTCGGCCGAGCATCCGCAGGAACTTCACGTCCCACCATGAGCGAAATGACCTCACGCATTTCGGTTTCTTTGGTGTTGACAGTTCCAACATACTCACCGTCACGCAACACAGATACACGGTCTGTGATTTCTTCGATTTCCGGCATACGGTGAGAAATGTAAATAAGGCCTGTTTCAGGTGTAACGAAATTACGGATCAGTCCAAATAGGGTCTCTGTTTCACGTGTCGTCAAAGCAGCAGTTGGCTCGTCCATCACAAGAATACGAGAATCAAATGACAGTGCTCGCGCAATTTCAACCATCTGTAAACGAGCCACCGGCAGGTCACGACAGTAGGCGGTGGGGTCGATATCCATGTTGAGCCTAGCAAAAAGCTCACGTGCAGATTTCACAAGTTTCGCATCACTGATAAACGAACCCGTATGTGACCCTGGGCGTCCAATGTAGAGGTTTTGGGCAACAGTGAGGTCAGGAATAATATTCAGTTCCTGATGGATAATGCTCAGGCCTAAGTCACGCGCATGATTGGGGTTTTGAACCTGAACTTGCTCTCCATTTAGCCAAATTTCACCCCCCGCATCGGCTGTGTAAATACCCGTGAGGATCTTCATGAGAGTCGATTTTCCTGCGCCATTTTCGCCGCAAAGCCCAAGGACTTCACCGGCACGAAGATTGATATTCACATTCGACAGCGCTTTGACCCCAGGGAAGGTCTTGGAGATCCCCTTTAGCTCAAGCAAGTTTGTCACTATCTCACCCCTTGATATACAAGGTACAGCCCTGTACCTACGTCCTCACAAAGTCATCGTTAGCGCTAACGAAATCGAGGCGCTATCGCTCCTTTGCGACTATGAGATAACCGTAGCGCATGTCAAAGCAACAGCCAAACTGAAGAAGCCAACTGTTGCGCAATCGTTATCTAAATCATAAATTTCCTCATTTCACCAAAGTGCCCAAAATGCCTGTTTTTCTGCGGTTTTCAAGGAAAAATATGCCCTCATACAGGGCAAGACGACAGCAAAAATCTTCCTCAAAATTTCAACAGGAACAACAATCTTCTCCTTCGCCTACACAAAAAACTTCACCTGCACCCGCAGATTTTTTCACTCTTTTTCCGGTAACGTTCACATTCACAGCATTTCAAGACTTTTCAAGGATTCTCCCTACAGTTTTCCCCACAAAACACCATTGCATATGCAACCTTCTGGCGAACACAGTAAGCTTCAACACAAAAACTATCCAGTAAACGAGGAACCATGCCCACACCACATATTCGCGCACATTCTGGCGACTTTGCCCCAGCAGTCCTCATGCCCGGCGACCCAAAACGGGCAGAACGAATTGCCACCCTCATCCTTGAAAACCCCCGACTCGTCACAGACATTCGAGGAATGCTTGGTTTCACTGGCACAGTAAACGGACACCCCCTGAGCATCATGGGGTCAGGAATGGGCCAACCTTCTGCCTCCATTTACGCCACAGAACTTTTTTCACACTACGACGTACAACGCATTATCCGCATCGGCACAGCAGGCGGCATTTCACCGAATGTCGCTGTCGGTGACGTTGTCATCGCCACAGGCGCACATACAGACTCTGCCATGAACCAGCTACGTATTCCCGGAGTCAATTTTTCCGCTGTCGCTGACTTCCACCTCGCTCAAGCCGCATGGGAAGAAAGCCAACGAGCCGCCGCGAACGGGCAGCTCGACGGTAAAGTACACGCCGGAACAATCATTTCCCGCGACCACTTCTACTTCACCCCTGAAGGACAAACAGAAAAACTCGCCGCACACGGTGTTCTTGCCGTTGAAATGGAAGCAGCAGCGCTCTACGGAATAGCAGCCCACCACGGCACACAAGCCCTAGCGATACTCACCGTATCCGACCATCTCCTCGATCACTCATCCGACATGAGCGCGCAGGAACGCGAAACACGTTTCCAATCAGCCCTGAAACTCGCAGTTGCAGCAGCTTTGTCATGAAATACTCATACCTAATACATTTGGCCTGCCCACGTATATAGGCAAGCCAAATGACGAAAAAGGGACAACCTTAACCTAGACTGGCCTCTCCACATGCGCGGGGAGGCCAATCCTTTTATCACGAAGCGTTACTATCTTGACCTTTCGCGTAAGCCACATTAATTATTCGCGCCAAAGGCTCAGGCCAGAATTTCTTCAGCATTGCTAAATCCTCAGCTCGGCGACTCTGATCCTGAATCAACTTACTGGTTTCTGAATCCTCATGAATACGATGAAGCATAAGCACCTGCGGGTTATACACAAAACTCCCATCAAGACGCGATAGGTACTCCCACGCTTGCCAATCCAAGTTCGAACGGAAATCAGAACGGAAAAGAGGCTGCTCAAACACACTTGTCACAAGTGTCACCGAAGGACAACAAATAGAACAGCCCAACGATAAAGCCCGCCGCCGAACACCCTTACGTGCAGCATGTGCAGGATTCTTCAGCCCACGCAGTAAAAAGCGTTTCACACGTAAAAGCCTGTTATCTAAAACTTCATGCCCTTCACGTAGCTCCCCATAATCCGTGAAATACAACAGAGGCTGTTCTGCCTGGTTCAGCATACGTAACGCTTCTTCAGCGTAATGTGGTCGGTACACATCATCTTGATGAGCAATTGTCACCAAAGGTGTTCCAGCTGTACGCACCGCAAAATTCCAGTCACCTGCAATCCCAGCTTCACCCTCATTCACCACCACAGGGCAAGCAAACTGCGCGCAGACCGACTCAATGTACTGCGAAGGAGTCGATGTCACCACAACAATATTCGTACCGACAGTTTGCGCACGTAAGGACTGAATACATTCACCAAGAAACGGACTTTCACCATAAGCACAGACAGCAAATGTGTGGTCAGCAGGAAGAAACATATTTCACGTCCAAAACTATCGGGGATTTCAGAAACTACTACCTCTAGCATAAGGTGTACACCGACCCTTACGCGATAAACTAAGGTGCGCACGGATCGCTGATTAAAAAGCGGGTAACCGAACGCCCTAACTCCGACACATTCTTATCAAGGATGTCCATATACATCAGATCACAAGTGAGGCACTACAGATGGCGTACAAACAGTATGATGACCCTGCCGTCCTGCGTAAATTACAAGTCGTCTCTACTTTGATCCTTGAAGAATTCGATCGTGTATGCGCCCAGCTTCACATCCCCTATTTTTCCTATGCTGGAACAGCAATTGGGGCTATCCGTCACAACGGTTTTATTCCGTGGGATGATGATATTGATGTCGCATTATTTCGTGAGGATTTTGAACGTTTCCTCCGTGAAGCTCCCGCGGCCCTTGGGGACGCTTTCGAGCTGATTGACTGGCACACTGACCCGCATTTCCCCGCATGCAACGCAACACTCGCGCTCAAAGGAACATACTGTGTTCCCGACGAATTTATGAAATGTCGCTTCCAATACCCCATCAGCATCGGCATTTACGCACTCGATCAAGTCCCCCGCGACCCCAAGGCCTACCGTAAACAAGCTCGCCGCACATGGTTATGGGGGCGTTTATCTTTCCTACGAGCCACCCCGCACCCGCACCTGTCCTTACAAGGCCCACAATTAGTCGCGGTCCGCTCTGCATGTTTTATCGCACACTGGCTCATGAAACTCACAGGATTCTCCCCTGCGTTCATTCATCAACACTGGGAAAAAGCTGCACGCATGGCTGAACATGACACAGCCGACGAAAAAACACTGTACGCGGATTACACTGACATGAACCCTTTAGCATGGGCTGTCACCAAAGCGGAAGTATTCCCCCTGATTGAACACACTTTTGAAAATATCACCGTGAAACTCCCCCACGCATACGACACGATATTGCGACGCGGCTACGGCGATTACATGCAGCTTCCCCCCGAGGACAACCGTAAAAATCACCATCCTGGTCGTCTTGACTTCGGGGATTACGCATGAGTTCGTCGCCTCATGAGGAAACACCGGAGAACTTTGATAGCAACGCCCTTCAGGAAAAGAAGATCGTAAAAGTTTCCACGAACCCTGAGCAGGAAAAAAACAGCAGCTCATCTGGTCACGCCCAACAGATGAAGAAAAACTACCTGTGGAACACACTTGGCTCCATGATGAATGCTGCTGCCAGTGTTCTCATGCTCATGGCAGTCACTCGCGCAATGGGAGCATACGCGGGCGGTATTTTTTCCCTTGCTTTCGCTATTGCCCAGCAACTTCAAGTACTCGGGCACTTTGAAATCAGGCCCTACCAGGCTACAGATATGCGTGAAAGGTTTTCCTTTGGGGTCTACCTGTCTACACGCATAGTGACATGCCTGCTCATGATCGCCGGTGTTATCGCTTACGCGACCTACAGCAACGGGAAATCCTTTGAAGCTCTGCTGTTGATATTTATTGCCTCCCTCAGGCTTTTTGACTCCTGTGAAGACGTATTCCACGGTATGTTTCAACAGCGAGGCAGACTTGATATTGCTGGGAAAGCTTTCTTTTTTCGAGGGCTTGCTACGACGGTTTCTTTCGCCTGCGCTGTGATGGTAACCGGTGACATGCTTTTAGCGTGCATGCTCTCTTTCGTGGCTTCCAGCGTTGTCATGATCGCCTTAAATATTCTACCGGCGCGTTCATTTGTTTCATTAAAACCACATTTTCAGTGGAAAAGCATGACACAGTTACTTATCACATGTGCTCCGCTTTTTGCTGGCTCCTTCTTGCTGGCCTACCTAAGTAATGCGCCTCGGTATGGTATCGAAGAATTTATGACAAAGCAATTCCAAACATACTATTCAATTGTGTTCATGCCGTCCCTCGTCATTAACCTGCTCAGCGGATTCGTGTTTAAGCCACTGCTGACAGATCTGGCTGATCGCTGGTCCCAAGGCCATAAGAGCGCTTTCCTTAGGATCATCACGAAAGGTTTTGCTGTTGTTGCTTTGGCTTCTGCACTCACAATGGCCGTGGCCTGGCCATACGGACCAGAGTTACTCTCTTTGATTTACAGTGTTGATATTTCGTCATATCGCCTTGAACTTGCTGTACTCATCTTCGGTGGTTTACTCAATGCTCTCGGCGTGATTTTGTACTACGCAATCGTCACTATACGTATGCAACGTTTCATTGTTGTGGGATACGGGTGCGCGGCTCTTTTTGCATTACTTGCAACCCCCTCTTTTATTCAACGATGGGGCATTATGGGAGCGTGTATCCTATACGACTCATCAATGGCTGTTTTGGCTTTCGTTTTCCTTATCGCAACCCTGTGGGGTTTGAGGCGGCATGCTGCTCACACGCATACTCCCCCTGCTGATACGCACAACTAAATGAATCCGGCTCTCCCCTTTTTTACAGGTGTACACGTTGCCAGCATAAGGAAAACATAGGCGCCATACATGAACGCCTGCCGATAGCGATATCGACAGGCGAACCTACCACATAAGACGTGAGTTTACTTCACCCACAGCGGCCACTAGTACGGGCCAAAATCAAGTCGAGCCGGGAAATGATTCTTCCGTTTTTCCAGAGGGGGAAGCTGCATGTAATCACCAAACATATCCCTCAGCATCGAATCAATTTCTTTAGGGAAACATAGTTCCATTCCCTCAAATTGCACACGAGACAAAGGAACAATATCTTTCCAAGCATATGTCTGAGTAAAACGGTTCGTATCGCACAAATAGCCGATACGTTGTGTTTTTTGGCGGGCATATCGTGTACGCGCTTCCTTTTCACGACGATACACCCATTTCTTTGACACGCGGAAAAATTTGAAAGCACCCGCAGCAGCCAGACACGCGGCTTTCATTACAGTGCCTTTCCACCCTGACATTTGAATAACCGGGTCCGGAATACTCAACAAAATACGGATATGCGCCCAAAACCACGCATCCCAAACTTGTTTCCGATACGCCTTTTCATCATCGGCAACATTATCGAAAGCGTACATATCCAAGAAAATTCCCAAATCTAAGGGAAGTTTCGACAGTGCTTCCTCGCAAAACTCAGTTCCCTTCAACATGATACGAGTTGTTGCTAAAGGATACTCAAGGTTAATGTCAGCATTCATTACCGTGTACTTATCCGCATATTGTTGCTGAATAATTTCGATCAGAGTATCTAAATCACGGGTCGGCATACCGATGTCAATATCATCATCCCATGGAATAAATCCTTGATGACGCATTGCACCAATACCTGTTCCTGCTAAACCAAAATAGGTCAGACCGTGTTCCTCGCATATCTCCACGACATCTTTGAGAATACCCAGTTCGCATTGCTGAACATGATGCAATGTCTGATCGTCATACTCTTTCATATGAAATCCTCACTTTTATCCTGAGGTTCTTTCAGTTCA
Source organism: Schaalia sp. lx-260 (assembly GCF_021083645.1). Lineage (GTDB taxonomy): Bacteria > Actinomycetota > Actinomycetes > Actinomycetales > Actinomycetaceae > Pauljensenia. The sequence continues at coordinate 28,246 of NZ_JAJNRQ010000007.1, forward strand.
AAGTAGCCACATAGGACATGAAATTTTCTTTATTTTCACGCGCCGTTGTAGTGGGGCGACCTAAATCCTCACGCGCCCCAATATTGCACCGTACTTCAACAAAGACAGGACCCGACACTTCACAGGCTTTCTTTAACTCTGTATCAAGCTGCTCATAGGTGGCTGCTGAAGCCACATACTCATAACCACAGGAACGCGCAATACCTACGAGGTCAATATGTCCCGCAACAGTCGGCATACCACCTACCGTTTCATGAGCCTCATTATTAATCACAATATGGATGAGGTGACGCGGCTTTTGCGCACCGATCAAAGCCAATGACCCCATATGCATCAAGGTCGCGCCATCTCCATCAATACACCACAGCCTTTGCTGTGGTTTTGCCAGAGCCATACCTAATGCAATAGAGGAAGCATGCCCCATCGAACCGACCGTTAAGAAGTCACGCTCGTGGCCTTGCCCCCGCGCCTCACGGATCTCGAAAAGCTCACGGCTTGCTTTCCCCGTAGTGGACACAATCGGATCATCACCTGTGACCTCAACAATGTGACGGATAATTTCTTCACGATTCATCGGGTAATTATTTGCGTATTCCACCTTGCCAGTGAAAGAAAGAGCACCTTTCCTCACAACAAAAGCCACATCAAGCCCTTGGTCTAATAGGGAACGAAATTCACGCATTGTGGCATGTAGTTCATCAGGGGTGGTATCTTTGCCGACAATACAGTAACGAATACCCATATCATCTAAAAGTTTCAGCGTAACCTCACCCTGATACACATGCTGAGGCTCATCATGTACGCCAGGTTCCCCCCTCCACCCGAGGACGAAAATCATCGGAATTGCGTACACTTTCTCATGTAAAAGCGAAGCAACCGGATTAATCACATTACCTTGACCGCTGTTTTGCATGTACACCACAGGGACTTTTCCTGTAGCCAAATGATAGCCCGCAGCCAAAGCCACGCAGTTTCCTTCATTTGCCGCAATCACGTGATGCGCAGGATCTGTGCCGTATGTGTGCATCAGATAGTTACACAGGGCTTTCAGTTGGGAATCAGGCACACCCGTATAGAAATCTGCACCAAGGGCATTAACAAAAGACTCAACCTGCATGATTCGTTTCTTTCAGTACGTGAGCGTAGCTCGGATCGTGTGCAACAAGTTCTTCCACCGTATCAATTTCTGATATTTGGTTTGCCTGTACGGGGCATATGCGCAGATCTAATTCCTGAATATGTTTATTGACGATGTCATCCCAGAAAAGCTGTTCATGCCCGTCCTGTTGATATGCGCGCCGAATATATTCAGCGAGGTGACGCGCATCCTGCGCATTAAAGAAGGACAGGCCCACCATCGCGTACGTGTCGTTCCCTTTTTTCCCAACGCGCGTGATACGACCTGATGAATCGCAGTCAAAAACCCAGTCATCTGTGTGTCCCTGCACCATGCGGCCAAAGTAGCAGGAGCTTTCCAAAGGCTGGCACAGTATCTGCGGATCAGAAATAACAAGGTCGCCTTCGCAAATAAATGTCGGCCCCTCATCCAGGACATGCGCTGCCGCATAAATTGACGATATGTTGTTTTTTTCCAGGTACTCCTCGTTGTTAATGAGCGTCACCGAGGGGTATTTTTCTGTCAGAAACTGGAATTGTTCTTTCAGGTAGCCCACCACGATATGCACACGAGTAACACCCGCATTCAGGAGGGCACCTATCACTGTTTCGATCATAGATGTCCCCTGAACTGTCACCAGAGGTTTCGGGGTTTCCAGAGTCACAGGAGACATACGTGTTCCCAGCCCTGCTGCCATGACAATTGCCTGAGGATGTACCATCACAGTCCCTTACAGTTCATCAATGAGAGTAATGATTTCCTTAAATGGCATGAGCTGTTCGTCTACTTCCAATGCCCGATGTGCTTTGAGAATTCCGCGAGCAGTTTCCTGCATTGCAGGGAAAGCCGCACGAATTAGCTGATTCGCGTAGATCACAATATTGACTCCATGTGCGGCCAGTTCTTCCTCTGTTGCGACATTAAACGATGTCGGCACCACAACAATCGGAGTATCCGGGTCCTCCTCACGGAAACGATCACAGAATTCGTAGATTTCCGCAGGATCTTTCAGGCGACTGTGAATCATGATTCCATCAGCACCTGCACCAACAAAGGCTCGCGCCCGCGCTAAAGCATCCTCCATCCCACGTTCAAGGATGAGACTTTCAATACGCGCAATAATCATGAAGTCATCGGTAAGCTGCGCTTTTTTGCCAGCAGCAATTTTCGCGCAGAATTCTTCGATAGGTGCTTGAGTTTGCTCTACCTCTGTGCCGAAAAGAGAATTCTTTTTCAGACCGGTTTTGTCTTCAATGATGACAGCGGATACGCCCATACGTTCCAGTGTTCGCACGTTGTACACAAAGTGTTCTGTCAGGCCACCGGTGTCACCATCAAGGATGATCGGTTTAGTGGTGACTTCCATGATGTCGTCAATCGTGCGCAGACGCGCTGACATATCAACAAGTTCAATGTCAGGCTTTCCGCGAGTTGTACTATCGCAGAGGGAACTCACCCACATTGCATCAAATTGGTCGAGCCGACCATTATGGTCCACCACTGTTTTTTCTGCGATAAGTCCCGTCAAGCCATCGTGAGCTTCAATTGTTTTGACGACGGGGCTGATCTGTAAGAGTTGGCGTAAACGACGACGACGATGTTCTGGCATCGCCAGTTTTTCGCGGAGCTGCTGATCTACTTTTCGGGCTTTTTCTGTCCGCGTGTAGGAGATTTCAACCAGTTCACCTCCGAAACGTTCCAAAAGACCGAGCACATTGTCACGGATAGCTTTTTCAGGACCGTTTTGCCAATTATCGCCATGAATCACATAATCAGGTTTCAAGTCAGCAATCACGTCATCATACAAGTAGTCTTCTTGAACGATGACGCGGCTCACCCCTTCTAAAGACTCATAGAGTCGCACTCGTTCTTCTTGCGAGATCGTAGGGAATTTGTTGTAACGGATCAGAGCTTTGTCACTTAAAGCACCGAGAACAACATCTCCGTACTTTCCTGCTTGAGCAATGATATTGAGGTGTCCCTCGTGGATAACATCTGTACAGAAAGCTGTGTAAGCGATAGTCATGGGATAGTCCTTACAGTAAATGCGTGAAGCTGCTGATTAATTCGTGTAGGTTACTGGAACTGCTACGCCAGTAGCTATAAGTGCTTGTTCAAAGACTTCCCAGAAATTGTTGATATCTTCTGCGTCAATTGCCCCGAGTGCGCACAGACGGAAAGTTCCTTTATTGTCGATTTTCCCAGGGTAAATTGTGAATCCTCGTTCATAGCAGTAGTCATGAATTTTCTCGAAGTCCCATGCGGGGTCATCGGGATATATCACGGCAGCAACAAGGCCCGATTGGACGCGACGATCCAGCATTTCTTTCAAACCAAGGCGATCAATTCCTGCCCTGATTGCAGCCATCACTCGTTGATGCCGTTGCCATTTACCTTGTTCGCCTTCCTCAAAGTATTCATCGAGGGCTTGACGCGCAGCATAGATGGTTTGTACCGGCGGCGTGAAATGCATTTCCCCTGTTTTTTCAAAGAATTCATACTGCATGTATAGGTTGCAGTAGTAGGAACGCACAGGGAAGTTTTTGGAGGCTTCGATAATGTCGCGGCGACCAATCACATATGACAGGCCTGACATTCCTTGTATACCTTTTTGTGCAGAAGCCATACAGAAATCAATATTGTCCTCATACAGATTTATCGGCATGAGCGCATAGGCTGATGTTGAATCAGTAATAAAGAAAGCACCGTATTTATGCGCAAGGGCACCGACTTCCCTGACGGGATTAAGTAGTCCTGATCCTGTTTCATGGAAAGTCATGTACACGTAACCCACATCAGGAGTATCTTTCAACGCTTCTTCAATCACGTGTAAATCAGGAACATCATCAATTGGTTGTTTTACTTCAACGAAAGGCAGACCGTAGGCCGTGAGGACATCACAGGCACGTTGGCTATATGACCCGTTATTCACAACAAGGGCTTTTTTCCCTTCGTCAAGGAGGGAATTCAACACCACGTCAATACAGATCGTTCCAGAGCCGCAGAAAAGAACTGCTGTATATTCTTCAGGTTTTCCATGAACGACACGCACAAGGTCTTCGCGCAGAGGGGCCATAAGAGAGGCGAATTCTTTTTCACGAGGACAAATATCAGGAACAATCTGAGCGTATTTTACTGAGTCTGTTGTGGTTGAGGGTCCCGGGTTCAGCAGGATGTTCCTCTGTACAGTACTTGACATAAGGCATACTCGCAGGTTCATAGAGGTCATTGATCGTCTCTATCTTAGCGTGGCTCAGGCCCACATCTGGGGATGACGTGCTTTCAAGGAAGGCTTATATCCTGTTGTTTTGATTTTTTAGAGACTTTCCTTGTACGAAAGTGCATATGAGCACATATTTTACGTAGCGTATGAAGCTAAGCATGCCTTTCATTGCTGAAGTTCCAAAACCGCGTCATAACGCATGAAACACAAGAAAAAACACTCCAACCCAAGGAATACGCTGCGATACAGACACAAAAGTTCATTGCACTGACAGCCTGCACTTTGATTGCCAGCTACTTCACTTATGACCTTCAACGAGCCATGCAACTCCCCGACTCAGCCTTACACGCGGACAGACTCAGGGTAAGTGCTCACTGCGCGATACCTCTTTCAATCGGTAAAGCACACGAAATACCATTACTCATATGCCACACGTACTCCCCCACAGTGAAACTACGGATATTCCGTCACATCACAGCTGTTTCAGAGAAATCAGTCGCGGCATACACGCAGCACTTCCCGCCACTTTAGCAATGATTCCCCTAGGGCTTGCCCTCGGTGTTGTCGTGACACAATCAGGACTTGCATGGTGGTGGGGACCCCTCCTTGCCACATGCGTATATGCAGGCTCCCTTGAATTTCTTTTAGTAGGGATGCTTGCGGCACTTGCGCCCCTCAGTCAAATAGCACTCACCGCGCTTTTAGTAAATTTTCGACATATTTTCTACGCACTCTCATTCCCCATCAACAAAATTCGCGGCATCGGATGGAAAATCTACGGTACCTTTGGCCTCACCGACGAAGTTTACGCCGTCACAGCAAGCGCCCGCCCTCACAATTGGAGCCACGCCTCTTTACTTTCCATCGTCGCAAGTATCCAATGGGTATGGATCGCTTCCGTTACCTTCGGAGCCTTTGTCGGAAACTTCATTCCGCCCTACATTAAAGGCCTCAATTTTGCCGTCACCGCACTCTTTACCGTACTTACCTTAGAATCCTACCGTTACCGCCGTTCCATCCCGATCTCAGCTCTCGCCTTATGCAGCGCACTCATTGGAATCGTTACATCACCACATAACATGCTCCTCATCTCAATGACCCTTTTTGTCACAGCCCTCATTGGACGTTTTTTCCTATTAAAACGAAAGGAAAATCGTGCCTGATTACCTGTACATGCTCATTGCCATACTGATCGCCGGCACTATCACATGGGCCCTACGCGCCTTCCCTTTCCTGATTATTGTTCCCTTAAGTAAAAGCACCCTCATTGAGTTCCTCCGTGAACGTATGTCCCTAGGAATCATGCTCATACTTGCGGTATACACACTGCATGACATCGGAAACGTTTCAGGAATATCAGCCGTCGCAACCCTTAGTTCATTAGCTGTCACAGTGCTTATTCACCTGTGGAAACACAACCTCATCCTGAGTATTTTTGCTGGAACAGCACTCAACGTGCTCCTCCACTCATGCTTTGTCCCATAAAACTCGATAGACACCCGCACGTCCTTGCTGCATATACTGATGACATGGCTACAACACATCTCCAAGGAAAACTTGTCCACACAATCGGTGAACTACCCGCTCACGGCACGCAAGCACCAGAATTTACCGTAGTTGGAAGCAACCTTGAAGATATTCAATTAAGCACATACGCCGGCTATCGGATCGTCCTCAATATTTTTCCGTCAGTTGACACCGGCATATGCGCAACATCTGTTCGCACATTCAATCAGCACGCCGCAACCTTAGAAAATACGCGCGTCCTATGCATATCACATGACCTACCTTTTGCCTTACAACGTTTCTGCGCGGCAGAAGGCATCGACAATGTCACCGTCGCCTCTGCTTTCCGTTCAGATTTCGCCAACCTGTATGGTGTTCGACTGATTGATAGCCCATTGAAAGACCTGTGCGCACGCAGCATCATCATTCTTGATACGTCAGGTATCGTCCGATACACGCAACTGGTCAATGAAATCCGTCAGGATCCTGACTACGAGCAAGCCCTCGCCGCTTTAGCTCGTATACCCGCCTGACATTATGAAAATTCTTTTCCTGTACACCGGTGGCACCATTGGGATGCGTCAGACCAGCTCTGGGCTTGCACCTGCGCACGGAATTGAAGAATGGCTGAGCAAAAACATTACCGGTTCCTCAGTCTCATACACAGTCGAGTATTACAGTCGCATTATTGATTCAGCCAATATCAACGCAAAAGACTGGTATGGGATCGCCGCGATCTGTCGCACACGAGCACAAAACTACGATGCGATCATCGTTTTACATGGCACAGATACGATGGCCTATACATCCAGCGCGCTCAGTTTCCTGCTGGCAGATATTGACATACCTGTTATCCTCACCGGCGCTCAACTACCGTGGTCTGCCCCTCAATCCGATGCGCTCAGTAATGTGCGTGGAGCATTAGCCTGCGCCACCTCACAAACAGATAATTATGCTGGTGTTTCCCTATTCTTTAACGGACACTTGCATTTTGGAGTACGCGCCACTAAACGTTATTCGGAAAGTTTCACAGGATTTATTTCACCGAATTCTGTCCTGCGAGCGCAGATCAACACGCACGGTGAAGCATCACCGATCGCACCCACGACAACCGTACACACAAACACTACTTCACCTTATATTTCAGCTCTGAGCGCTGCTTCTGACGTTACTGGTCGTTCTGTTTCTTTTGAGGACGCGCAGCACCTGCCAGATATTGTGCCAATCACTATCACGCCAGCTATGAATATGCGCCGCCTCCACGAGCAGCTACTGCCTCACAACTCGAAAGTAGATGCTCCTGATGCTGTGATCTTGTTAGCTTACGGTGCAGGAAATGGCCCTGATGCGGACCCTGATTTCTGCCGTATACTTGCAGGATACTGTGACAAGGGCGGCACCCTTGTCGTTTCAAGTCAATCCCCTGTAGGTGGAGTACATCTGGGCACATATGCAGCCGGAAATGCGCTGGCTCGTCTAGGAGCCCTCAGCGGCTATGACGCTACTTTCGAGGCCCTGTACACCAAACTGTATGTACTGCACGTTGCCGGTTTCACAGGCACAGACATACGCCATGCAATGAATCAATCACTGGTCGGTGAATTCAGCCCCCAAGAACCTGCCGCAACCACCCTATAGAGCTGACGTATTCGATACTCGTGACGAAAAGGAAAAATATGCGCGACTTATCAAAGCCCACCACCCCCAGTGGCGCGCATCGGCAGCATCTGCTTGCTGAAGGCCATGAATTCGTTGCCTCGCTCCCCGCAGCGGAAGCAGTCGCCCCTCGGCATCCTGAGCATAAGAAGACATTGAGCGACATTGTTGACGCTCTTGCCCCTGAACTCATTTCCCTTTCACATGCTTTACATGCGCATCCAGAAGTGGGTTTCGAGGAACACTATGCTCTTTTGCAAGTCCAAGAGATACTGCACCGCCATTCGCTCGATTCGCAGGCGGGCGTGTATGACATTCCGACAGCACTGCGATCATCCATTGAATCTGACACTGCGCACACTAGCCTTACCCGTCCGGAAGGCGCTCCTGCGCATGTACCCACCATTGCTTTACTGTGCGAATTTGATGCCCTACCCAATATAGGACACGGCTGTGGGCACAATGTGATGTGCGCGCAATCCGTGGGCGCTTACCTTGCTCTTGCTGCTTTTCAACGTGAAAACCCGCAGAGCATACCTGGTCGGATTGTTTTCCAGACCACTCCAGCTGAAGAAAACTCCACCTGCAAACAAATGCTTGTCGATCGCGGCGCTTTTGACGACGTGGACGCAGCGATCATGGCTCATTCATACAATGTTGACCTTGCAGACCAAACATGGTTAGGAATCCGTCGTTTCCGCGTGGTCTATCATGGGGTTCCCGCGCATGCGTCTTCCGCGCCTTTCATGGGTCGTAATGCTTTAGATGCAGCTGTTCTTGCATTAAATGGGTTAGGGCTGCTGCGCCAGCAATTACCGGCTTCAGATCGTATCCACGCGGTCATTGCTGATGGTGGGGCCGTAGCCAATATTATTCCTGAGCGCACAGAACTGGAAGTACGTATCCGCTCAAAGCATATTGATACCCTTGTTGATTTAGATTCACGAGTCACAGATGTGTTCAGCGGAGCAGCGTTGATGACGGGAACCGGCGTGGAAATCATCCACGATAAAGTTCCTAACGAAATGCCTGTGCGTTCCAACCGGTATTTGTTGGACTCTTTCATAACAGCGATGCGTGAACGTGGACGTAATCCGTTACCTTTTGGTGCTGTGCCGGAAACCTTGGCTGCTTCCACAGATTTCGGTAATGTGTCTATCCGAGTGCCGGGAATACATCCGTTGGTTGCTATTGGTGGTGCTCACTTAATGTTGCATACGCGCGATATGGCAGATGCCGCATGTATGCCGACTGCGGATCAGGCAATCCTTGATGGTGCTTATGCGCTTGCGGCAACTGCTTTCGATTTCCTTACCGACGCAGATCTGCGTGAACGTGTTCAGGCAGATTTTGATGCACACGGTGGAGTTATTGATCCGCATACTCTTTTTACTGCGTAAATCTAGGCTGCTTTCGGTGTAATAGCGGCGCGGAACGAAACGGGCGGGCGATATTTTCTCAAGGATTATTGAGGAGGTGCGGGCGTATACGCTCAAGGCGCACGGGCAGGACGCACACACTCAGAGCGCACGGGTAGGACCAATGGATAAACGCGACGACATAAAGAAAAGTCGCGCACACCCTCAAGACGCACGGGCAGGACGTAATCTTGTGAGGTATTGGCCTTCGGGCAGGTACCTGAGCATAGAAAACACCTGACTGACCAGTTACGGTTCAGCCAGGTGCTTCCTTATTCATGCACTGAGAGTCTCAGGAATGATTATCAGCAGTCTTTGCGCCGACGAGCTGCTAGGACTACTGAACCTCCCATAAGTGTGAGCATTGAAGCTACAAGAACGGTTGTGAAGTCTGTGCCCGTATGTGCGAGCGTATTCTTTCGGCCGTTCTTCTTACGGGTATTCTGCGCTTCAGCATCTGCTTTGGCTTGAGCTTCTGCTCGCTTTTCAGCTTCTGCTTTGGCATTGGCCTGCGCGGTCAGCTCATCTAACCGTGCTTGCGCGCGTTCCAAGCTGGCACGCGCCTGCGCTAACTCTGCTTCAGCAGTTGCACGCTTTTGTTTTGCTTGCACATACTCCGGTGTTGTTGCAGCCGTAACCCCAGCGGCTGCTTCCTGAACAGCCGTTGCTGTCCGCAAAACCGTGGTGTATGCAGGCGCCAAGAACTCTGGCAGCGTGTAAGTTGCCGGAGCTGCCAACCATGTACGAACACTTGGCAGTGATTGGGTATTTGTCAAGTGTGTGCGTGCAGCAGCAAGAGCTGTTTCTGCGTTTTCCTGCGCGGTAGTCGCTTCTGTCACCGCATTATTTGCAGCATTAGCCGCAGCGGTATTTGCTGCAAGGGTTTGATCTGCGGCGGCTTTCGCTGCTTGCGCGGCTTCCAATGCGGCCTGTGCTTCTTCCAGAGGTTTCAGCAATGCAGCAGCTTGCGCAGCGTTACGAGCTGCTGTTTGCGCAGCTGTTTGAGCGTTATTATTTGCTGATGTTTTCTCTGCAACAGTGGCAGATGCAGCGGCCGTTGCTGCTTGGGCAGCGGTTTCCTGAGTCTGTGTCGCAGCAGCCTCAGTTGCAGCGCGAGTCTGAGTATTTTGTGCGGCACTCAGCGCTGCTTGTGCACTTTCAAGAGCTGCTTGCGCTTCCTCCAGTGCTTTCTTTGCATCTTCCTTAGTTACTGCAACTGCATCAAATTTTCCTTGCTTTTCATCTTTCTTTTCAGATGCTGTGCGAACAGCATTTTCCGCAGTTGCAACATTCTCGTCTGCTGTAGTTTTTGCTGCTTGCAGTGGGGCAAGATCCGCTTGCGCGCGACTTACGGCTTGATCTGCCTCAGCACAGGCTGCCTGCTGTTTAGGTTGCGCGGTTTCAGCAGCCTCACGTTCAGAAACAGCGGTCTCATACGCTGTTTTAGCTCGTTCTTTCGCTGCCGTCGCTTGCTCCAAAGGAAGCGCACGAGCTGCCCGTGCTTGTGCGGCATCCGCAGCACTTTGGGCCTGAGCTAGTTCAGCAACCGCAGCATCATGAGCAGACTTTAACTGAGGATCACCGTTGGTCTTTTTTTCACGCAGATCATTCATGTACTGAGTCAGACGATTCCTGTACTGCTCAACCGTGTAGGTCTGTTCCCCCGCAGGAGCCACAGCAAAAAACTGTTCAGCCACTACTGAGCCAGAGCGATACCCAAAGCCTGTGTATAGGTAGTCAGACTTCATCAAAGACTCATAATGCCCAGTTGTATTGACCAGCCAACGACCATAACGTGCCGAAAGATTATCACCATAGCCCACAGGCCCATGATGTTCGTCGTAGAACTGTTTTTCAGCCACGTACCAACCGTCATAAGCATCGTCACTCCACGCGAGGTTTTCGCCGGCCCCTTGAAGGCCTGCCAAATCAAGCCCCCAGTTACTTGAATGACCAAAACTAATATCACGAGAATAGTTCGCATTAATCTGCGCAATAGCCATTAGGTGATCGGTCACCTTCAGTGCCGAGGAAGCAGGAAAATTATTGTCACCCGCTTGACGGTAGACGTTACCTTTATCAATAAAAGTCAAAGACTTCAACATATTATCAAGCGAGGTTGCATCATTCACTGCACCCACAGTCGTGAAATTAATAATCGGTGTCTCAGCCTGTTCGCCCTGAAGATTACGACGGACTTTATAGGTCGTCTTAAATTCTTGCAGCGCTTTAGTTGAGCCGTTCTGTTCAAAGAAACCTACAGAACCTTTATCCCACTGTGCCTGAGCTTGAGCTTTAGAAGCATCAAGAGCGGTCTTTGTTTCCTGCTCTTTTCTTTGTTTCTCTTGCAATGCCAGGTTAGCTGTGGTCAGATTTCCCGCAGCCGCGACACTTTCAGTTTCAGCCGCCACAGCAGCTTTATGTGCCTCATCCGCAGTTTTCTCAGCTGCCCGCTTATCTGTCACAAGCTGATCGGCCGCCGCGCACTTTTCGTGCTCAGCAACAGCACGTGCTTGCGCCTGCTCAATGACCTGACGCTGAGCAGCAACAGCGTTGGCCGCTGCTTCCTGAGCAGCACGCTTTTGTGTCAAATTTTCACGAGCCGTTGTTAATTCTGCTTGCGCGGTATCTAAAGCTTCTTTCGCTTCACGAAGGGCCGCATCAGAATTAATGACAGCTTCTACATCCGATTTCTTTTGCTGTGCTGCCGCTAAATCTGCCGCCTTTTGTTGAGTAACCGCAGTTGCAGCCGCCAGTTGAGCATCAGCTGCTACACGAGCCGCAGTTGCCCGCATTAAAGCCGCGTCCGCTGACGACTTTGCACTCTCGGCCTCAGAAAGTTCCTGCGCCGCAGTCCTGGCCTGTGCCGCCGTTTCATCCGCGCTCGCCTGACTTGTTGCCGCCGCATTCCGCGCCGCCGTTAAATCCTGCTCGCTGGGTGCAGCCGCCTGAGCCTCGGAAAGTTTTTGCGCTGCTTGATCTACAGCATTTTGTGCCGCTTGTTGCGTTTCCTTTGCTGCTTGAGCTTTCTCCTTAGCTTGAGCAAGCTTTTCTTGTGCTGCCGAAGCAGCAGCCTGTGCCTCAGCTACGCTAGTTTCAGCTTTCTTTAGCTCATCTGACAAAGCAGCTTCAGCTGCCGCCAGCGCTTCATCAGCACCTGCCTGTGCAGCTTTCAAAGCCTGCGCTGCCTTCTCATATGCTGCGATAGCTTGCGAAGTTTCAGCTGTCACATCAGCTAAATGAGATTCAGCTTTTTCCACAGCAGCCTGCGCCTTTGCAACAGCTGCTTGCGCTTGTTCTATTGTGACAATAGGTCCTTCAGCCTCTGATGCTATTAGAGGCGTCGCGTCCTCCGAAACAGCCGCTGCAATACTCGCCGGAGCAAGCAGAGCAAGAGTAACGCCAATAGCAACCAAAGTTTGCCGAGTACGTATTGAATATTGCATTGGGCCTCGCCCCCCCCCCATTGATTATGAGTGAGATTACCTGTCAAGCCTAACAATTATCACGAAAACTCAAACCCCTCAGACGAATTTTGAGAGGAACACCAAAAGAAACACGAAGCACAATTACCGAGGAAACACCCCAGCACCTGTATCATCACGCATATCTCACATGCCACCACGCGCAGGTCACAACAAAACACTGCTGGACGTATGGACGTAAAGCACACTGATCGGTATGATGTACAAGTGCCTTCACCGGCGCACAGAATCTCAAATTCTTGCGGGCGTAGTTCATCGGTAGAATGGAAGCTTCCCAAGCTTCAGAGGCGGGTTCGATTCCCGTCGCCCGCTCCACTCTATGACCTCGGATTTGATAAGGCTGAGGTTGCGTTGGCAGGTGTACCCTTGGGAGTCTAAATTTCGGCGAGCGTTGACGACTCCATGTTTTGCCTAGATTTCCCGCTATTGCGACTTGATCCAATCCACTCTCGGCTGGGAGTATGCGGGCGTCTACGACGGGCGAGGATTACTGGTTTTATGAATTGAGATATTCATCTATTTCCTTGCGGCGATTCTTAATTCTGTCAGTCATCGCTTCTACAAGTTTTCGCCAATCGTCAAGCGACTTAATTTTCTTTTCAGGTAAAGGTATTAACTTGTCTTCGTCGTCAAGCCACTGCTCCAAGAACAACCCTTTTCTACCGTACTTATCGAAAAGCCGCCCGAATGCTTCCCTATATTCAGACAGCTCTCCACATTCCTCTTGAGGTAGGTACACGTGTTCAAGGGTGAGATCCCAGTAATCCTGAACGGTTGCATTTATTCCTCGCGCGCCGTTCAAACCTTTAGGCACGATGATGAGGTTCGCTCGCGTGTAAGCCTGACGGATAAACTCATTCAGGCTAAAATCACCATCCTTATAGAAGGATCGAAAGGCTTGTTTATCCTCTTCCTTTTCTAAATCATGAAGCAAAATGGGTGCGTAGGTTTTTATTCCTCCAATGCCATCACGTGCTCTGGGAGGAAAAAGATCTGTTAGCCCTTCACTCTTCACGAAGAGACTGAGACCTTTCCGTAGTGTGGTTGCGACTGAACACATCCAGTCACCGGTGACGCAGAGTTTTGAGTTGTCTGCTAACTCAACGAACGTCTTTTCTTCGGGGATGTCACGCCAGAAAGACCGATAAAAATCCCACTCTGTTGTGTCAGGATCTTCAACTCCTTTACCAGTTTTGTATTCCAACCAAGTTTTCAAATGAAACGTAGGATCTTCCATCTCGTTTGGAAAAGCTGAGCTACCAGGGGATAAAAGAAATTCATTGAGATCGTACTTTTCACTCATGCTTCTTACCTTACTTTGGAGGATGCTCTGATGGGTTTGTTTTCGTGGTTACATCGGGGGGTGCCTCAGAATTTTGGCGCTCAGTTGGCTCCGCTCTCCTCGGGGCATTCGTTTTTCTTTGGTGACACGTTATCTGGCCGATCGGTGAATGAGCGTACGGCGAACGTGCCCCTTCCGCTGAAAACGCGGAAGAAACACGTTCACACTTAGTCCTGCTCCTCAGTAGCTAAGTGTTCAGCTTGTTCGATGACGAGCTGCACGGCTTGCTCGCGCTTGTCCGGCGGGTACTTGTACTTGGCAAGCAGTCGTTTGATGCGCGAACGCATGCGAGCTCGCACGGATTCTTTGACTGTCCAATCCAAGGTAGCAGATGAGCGGATCGTGGCCACCAGTTCCCGAGCGATCGTCTTCAGGGTTTCATCGCCCATTTCGAGGATAGCGGAGTCATTTTGGATGATCGTGTCGTAGAGGGCGATCTCTGCTTCAGTCAGTCCCATCTGCTGGGCGCGTTCGCGATCTGCACGCATTTCCTTGGCCAGATTGACCAACTCAGCGATGATCTCTGCCGTGGTAAGCGACCGGTTGGTATAGCGCGCTAACGCGTCACTGAGCATCTCGGAGAACTTGCGCCCCTTAATCAGGTTCTTCCGGCTGACGGTGCGGATCTGATCCCCCAACAGTCGCCGCAGTAACCCCAGCTGAAGGTTAGGAGTGGTGGAGTGTGCAACAGAGTCCAAGAATTCATCGGAAAGCAGGGAAAGTTCAGGGGAGTCCATTCCAACGAACTGGAAGACGTCAATCACCTGATCTGAGGTGACCGCATCGTTGAGCATCTGCCCAAGGACGGTATCGAGGTTGCTTCCCCCGCGCCGTGATTCACCCGAGTCGGGGCTCTGAATCTTCAATACCGCGGCACGCACATCAGTGAACATGCGTACGTCGTTGCGGATGGCCTCAGCTTCGGACCGTGAGGCCACGAGTGCGAACGCTTTCGCTAGGGCGAGCACTTGATCGTTATACCGGGCGGTGAGATCCGGGTCAGACAGGACGTGATCCAGGACTGCGGCGTACTGAGCCAGACGATCCTTTGCGGGCAGGTCCGGTGAAGAATCAAAGGTGATACTGTGGAGCATCCCGCGCACCACGTCATGCTTTTCCAGCATAACGTCAACGAGCTCTTGAATGGGCACACCCGCCTGTTCACGGTCTGAGGGCGAATACACGCTCAAGGCCTGTTGGAGGGATGTGAACAGGCCAATATAGTCGACAATCAATCCACCGGGCTTGTCTTTGAATCGCCGGTTGACCCGGGCGATTGCCTGCATGAGCCCGGCCCCTTGCATGGGCTTATCCACGTACATCGTGTGCATGGACGGCGCATCGAAGCCGGTGAGCCACATGTCGCGGACGATGACGATTTCCAACTCGTCATCAGGGTTCTTCGCGCGGAGTTTGAGGTCACGTCGCTCATCTTTGGAGTGGATATGCGGCTGGAACTCAGCGGGATCAGCAGCAGAGCCCGTCATCACGACCTTGATACGGCCCTTGTCAATGTCATCGGAATGCCACTTGGGGCGTAGAGCCGTGATCTTGTTGTACAGGGCGACGGCGATACGGCGGCTCATCGTCACGATCATTGCCTTGCCGGCCATTGTGGAACGGCGCTTCTCCCAGTGGGTCACGATGTCCGCGGCAATCGCATCCAGCCGCGCCTCCGCACCGACGAGAGCTTCCAAGCGAGACCACTTGCTCTTGGCCTGCTCGGATTCTGTCTCGCTCGCCTCGCTTGCCTCATCCACCAATGCGTCAAGGCCCTTGAGCTGCTCATCGTCGAGAGCGACTTTCGCCAGACGGGATTCGTAGAATATCTTGACGGTGGCCCCATCCTCCACAGCGCGGGTGAGGTCGTAGACATCGACGTAGTCACCGAAGACTGCGCGCGTGGAACGGTCATTAGTCTCAATCGGGGTGCCGGTGAAGCCAAGGAAAGTGGCGCCCGGCAACGCGTCACGCA
Source organism: Schaalia sp. lx-260 (assembly GCF_021083645.1). Lineage (GTDB taxonomy): Bacteria > Actinomycetota > Actinomycetes > Actinomycetales > Actinomycetaceae > Pauljensenia. The sequence goes on from NZ_JAJNRQ010000007.1 coordinate 43,968, forward strand.
GGTGCTTGGCCAGGCCGGCTTTCAACCTACCTTGGCTGTCGAGGCTTTCCTCGAAGCCGTACTGGGATCGGTGCGCTTCATCGGCGATGACGACCACGTTGCGACGGTCGGTGAGGACAGGGTTGGTGTCACCGTCTTGGCCGGGCGCGAATTTCTGTAGCGTGGTGAAGATGATCCCGCCCGAGACTCGGGTCAACAGGCGACGAAGATCATCCCGGCCAGTTGCCTGTACTGGAGTTTCAGGCAGGATCTGCGCTGGCGCGAACACCTCACTGTAAAGCTGGTCATCGAGGTCGTTACGGTCGGTGATGAACACGAGGGTGGGGTTAGTCATGCGCGGGTCACGCATGAGCTTGGCAGCGTAGAAAACCATCTCGAAACTCTTGCCTGACCCTTGGGTGTGCCACACCACACCGCCGCGTTTGTCCCCACCGGGACCTGCGGCGCGGACCGTTGATTCCACAGCAGCGTTGACGGCCCAATACTGGTGGTACTTTGCGATGCGTTTAATGATGGCGCGACGTCGTTGCCCGGTTACCTGATCGGTGACCGACTCATCAGAGTAGACCACGAAGTTTCGCAGGATGTCGAGGAACCGCTCGGGGGCGAACACGCCCTTGAGCAGTACCTCAAGGGCAGGCCGGTTCGTAATGACATCTCGCCCGTCGATGGTCTTCCACGGCGCGTAGTGCTCAAATCCGCCAGTAAAGGAACTCATCGCCGCGCTGGTCCCATCAGAGATAACAGTGACGACGTTGGGGATGAATACGCTGGGGATTTCACGCCGATAGGTCTGAATCTGGTTCCACGCGTTGCGCAGAGTCGCGTTCTCATCGGCCGGGTTCTTCAGCTCCAGCAGGCCGACAGGCAGGCCGTTGAGGAAAACAAGCACGTCAGGGCGGCGGTTGTGACCGGCTTCGATGACGGTGAACTGGTTGAGCGCCCTCCAGTCATTATTCGCTGGGTTATCAAAGTCGACGAGCCGTAGGCGCACCGTGGAAGGCCTGCCGTCATCCCCGGTTATCTCAACCGGCACCCCGCGCACCATCAACTCATGGAGCCGCTGGTTCTCACTCATCACGTCCTGTGACTCTGCGCGCTGAATTCGCGCCACAGCTGCACGGATAAGATCAGGAGCAGCAGCAGGGTTGAGTCGGGCGAGTGTTTCCACCACATACGACCACAACACGCAGTCTCCGGGCGCCTCACGTAACTCACCCACGGCTGCGTCCACGGGCGCGTACCCGGTACGGTAACCGATCTCCGCGAGCCATTCTTTCGCGGCCTGCTCCACAGTTGATTCGTTGAATTTGTCAGTGAGCATCATCATTACCTGCATCGATGGCTTTGTGCGCCTCAGCGGCAAAGCGGTCAAAGTCTGAGACATAGCGGGCGTCTTGTATCTTGCGGAACTCTCCAAACTCCTTCAAAGCGTGTTCGTCGGCCAACCTTCTACTGACGGTGCCCGCATTATCGAGAATCTCGCGTGCATCCAGCGTGAGAACCTGGTCTAGGAATTCCACCCAGTTGTCCATGGTGGTGGCGATCTGACGGCGAGCCCGTGATTCTGCGAGGTTAAGATAGGCCTCCACTAAGGACCCCAGCTCCTTGAGTTCTTTCGCGGTGAGGTAGTTCTTGCCGATGGTGACGTCGCTGCGAAGAATCTTGCCGTCGGGGCTGTTCTTCCACGAGGTGAGCCCCATATGCGGTTGGGAGGCGTCGGCTCGTTGCTTGATGAGTTCCGCAGCTGTGTGACCGTGGACCGCGTAGTGCATCTTGTTCTGCACGGTGGCAAAGAACCTCTTAGCAAGCGGGGAGGAGGAATCGTAATCGACAGCAGTGGCGAAGATGTCCGTCACTTTCTGGTAGAAGCGGCGCTCGGAGAGGCGGATCTCTCGGATCTCTTCGAGCAGTTGCTCGAAGTAGTCCACGCCGAGGATCTCACCTTGTTCCATACGCGCGCGATCGATCACGTAGCCGCGCAGTGTGAAGTCCCTCAGTACCTTGGTGGCCCACTGGCGGAACTGGGTGGCACGGATGGAGTTCACGCGGTATCCGACGGAGATGATGGCGTCGAGGTTATAGTGGTCGATATTGCGCGTTACTTGCCGGGAGCCTTCGGATCGAACTATCCGGAAATTCCGGACAGTTGCCTCTACCTCAAGTTCTGCGCTGTTGTAGATGTTGCGTAGGTGTTCACTGATGGTGCGCACGTCCACACCGAACAGCTCAGCCATGAGTTTCTGCGTCAGCCAAATCGTGCCATCCTCGTAACGCACCTCGATACTGCCATTCGCTTCGCTAGTGAAGACGAGAAACTGAGAAGAGGAGACCTCCACGTGCTTATTCTCAGACATCCACGACCTCCTCATCAAGAGCTTTGTTCACGAGCTGTCCAGCCTCATCCACCCGCATCCGCCCACTCATGAGCTCAGGCAGGAGAGCATCGCGCAGTTCAGCGAGCGCTACCAATTGCTGACGCCTATCACTAACCAAATGCAGCAGTGTGAGCACGGTCGCCTGTATATGTTCCGCAAGCGATCGGTAGTCAGGGACACCGATCGTCATGAGGTCGGCCGGCCGAACGCGTTGGTGGCTACCCGACGTACCTGTTACACGATCGACGATCTCTCCACGAAACTCCGGCGAACGCACAGCAAGCCACGTGCAAGCCAGTCCATGCATGTCTCCAGCGGTCAGGTAGGCGAACTCCGGAGAACAGACGTTGACGCGGGCGCCATCGGTCTCCACCCACCACATTCGACTGATACGAGGGTTGAGGCGGGAGACGAGAATGCCCGGACGATCCATCAAGGTCTTGTTGCTCTTAATTGAGGCCACCGCAGCTTGCTCAGGCGTGGCACCCTCATCAAAGGACGGGAGACTGAACAGCTGAACCGTCTGATCGGGACTTGTCTCAGGCTTCCAGGTGGACTTCGAGAGCGAGCACACCTCGCTGAGCGCAACCATAGGAAGATCGGTTGCCCTCTGCACAGCGATCTCGTCGATGAGTTGCTCAGCGCGAGTAATCACAGTCTGGTTGGATTCGATTTTGTCGTCCAGCACACCCAGCACCCCAGCAATCCGCCTCTGCTCCGCCAAAGATGGAACCTCTGGTAAACGGAAGGATTTGACATCTGCAACATTAAGGTGCGCAACGGTCGAACCACCAACGGGCTGATTCAAACGTTCCTGCTGTTCAGGAGCAATAAGGAGAAAGTAGAGATAGTCGCTGGTTACCTTGGTTGTATCGGGCCTTAGCAGAACGGTTCGTTGCCCGGGTGCAACATTTTCTTCAACTGGGACCTTGACAATAGGGCCAACCGGCGCTTCACGAGCAAGGAGGAGATCGCCATATTGTGGGCGTAGTCGTTTGGTCCACTCATCGAACGTGGCGTCGTCTATCCGTCGCGCCAGTGAATAATCGATGCTGTTTCCACGCATTGCCGGCGTGCCGACAGCAAAGTAAGTGCCCTGTTCGTTGATAGGTGCGGTTTTATGCACGCAGTCAACAATGTTCAAACATAGATCACCCAAGACAGTCATCGTTATTCTCCGCCGAGTATTATTCGAATCTTTGCTTCGAGTTCGCGGCCGCGGTCGAGTTCGGCGAGGAGCTCGGCGGTCAGGCGCTTTATCTTCTCCTCAGCGGGCTCAGCATCAGGATCCCCTGTCTGGTCGAGCCCGACGTAGCGGCCCGGGGTGAGGACGAAGTCGTTGTCCCGGATGTCCTCGATAGTGGCTACCTTGCAGAATCCAGCGACATCCTCGTAGTTCTCGTGTGCCTCGCGGGAGCGCCACGTGTTGTAGGTGCTGGCAATGCGTTCGATGTCCACCTCCGTGAGCTGCCGCTGTGCGCGGGTAATCATCTCACCCATATTGCGAGCGTCAATGAAGAGCACTTCACCGTGGCGGTCACGGTGGCCGTTACCGTGCCGGTTCTTCGAGAGGAACCACAAGCATGCCGGGATCCCGGTGTTGAAAAAGAGCCTGTCGGGGAGCGCCACGATGCAGTCCACGAGGTCTGCCTCAACGAGTGCCTGACGGATGGTGCCGTCCGTCTTCGCTTTGGACGACAGCGCGCCGTTGGCCATGACGAAGCCTGCCGAGCCTGAGGGGGCGAGGTGGTAGAGGAAGTGCTGGATCCACGCGTAGTTTGCGTTGGAGTCGTTCGGTGTGCCGTAAGCCCAGCGTGGATCATCCTCCAAGACTGCTGACCAGTATCCCTTCAGGTTAAAGGGCGGGTTGGCGATGATGAAGTCCGCGCGCAGGTCAGGGTGTTGATCTTCGGTAAAGGTTTCCGCGTCGCGTGGGCCAAGGTCTGCTTCGATACCGCGTAGCGCTAGGTTCATCTTGGCTAGGCGCCACGTGGCGGCGGCCTTCTCCTGACCGTAGATGGAGAGAGCATCCCGGCTGCCACCGTGGGCTTCGACGAAGCGGGCCGACTGCACGAACATGCCACCACTGCCGCAGCACGGGTCATAGACGCGGCCGCTGAAGGGTTGGAGCATCTCGACGAGCAGGTTCACCACGCTGCGCGGCGTGTAGAACTCACCACCGTCCTTGCCTTTCTCTGAGCCGGCGAACATGCCGAGAAAGTACTCGTAGACGCGGCCGAGGATGTCGTCAGCCCCGTGATCGGCGTCCGCACCGAAACCGATCGAGCCGATGAGGTCGATGAGCTCACCGAGCATTTCGTCCTTGAGATCCTCACGCCCATAGTTGCGCGGTAGCACACCTGTCAGCGTGGGGTTCTCACGTTCGATCAGTCGCATCGACTCATCAATGGCCTGACCAATACCTGACAGCTTGGCCTTGGCTTGCAACTGCTCCCACCGGGCACCATCAGGAATCCAGAAGACGTTCTCGCCTGAATATTCGTCCCGGTCTTCTAAGAATGACGAGATCTGGTCTTCTTCGATGCCCTCGTCCACGAGCTCCCAAGTAAGCTCTTGGCGTCGCTCGGAGAACTTGTCGGACACGTACTTGAGGAACACGAGCCCGAGAACCACATGCTTGTACGCGGACGCCTCTTGGTTTCCTTTGGCGCGCATCGACTCTGCAGTTTCCCACAGAGTCCATTCGAGCGTCTTCGTGCTCTTCTTCGGTGGCATTTATTGTTCTCCCTTAGTGTCGTCTGTAGTCGCTTCTGGCGTCTCAAGAGGCACAATTTCGCAGATCTCGGAAATATCGCTGCCGAGGACTTCACATATGCGTGCAAGGACTTCACTTGTGGCGTTCCCGCCTTTGTCGAGCTTGGCCATGGTTGCCGGGCTGAGGCCTGCGAGGTCTTGAAGCCGTGTCTTGTTGAGGTCCTTATCAATAAGGAGTTTCCACAACGGCTTGTAGCTGAAGATGCGACTAGTTACCATCGGCCGCCTCCTACGTGTCCCACTTTTTGTCCCAGTTGTCCCTCTTGTCAGCCTCGTTCAGGGCCTCACTGCCCCTTTTTTTTGGGACCCGTACTTTGAGTTTGTGAGGTCAGGGCCGAGGTATCAGGCACTCGAAGCTGGGAAGATTCTTTTCCTACTCTACCGTCACGTCACGTCACTCAGGACTAACGACTCGGCATTAATCACCAGAACAACGGAAGGGAGGCACAAATAGAGGCCCGTTTTGACCCCAATCGGCAGAACAACAGGAGGGAACCCCTTCGGGCAGCGAGAGATTCTTCGCTCACGCGGGTTGAGCGCGCGCTGGCCGCAGAAGCACCCTCGAGTGATGAGAAGTAGAAGTGACTGCGCACGCAGGGTAATACCTTGTTTGATTCGCTGTGTGTGAGATAGAGGCCCCGCGCACAAGAGCAGGGCCCCGCTTGCTGAGGGGCAGGTCGCCGCCGCTACCGGCTCTACCCACGCACAAGAGCAGGGCCTCCGCTCACTGAGGGACACCCCGATCATAGAGAGCCACCTCAGCCAACAAATCAACATATTCAGGAGGGGCGAAGCTATTCCGCAGGCGCTTCCATACTTGGGACGAGTAGCACTTTAAGACGGCCTTGCTGGGGAACAGAATGCAGTTCAAATGCCTTCTGAGCATCCCACGGGTGGAATCGGTGAGTCACCCCGATCTCGTAAAGCTCTGGGTGTTCTGCGACGTAACGTTGCCCTTCTTCAAGGAAACGGATCCAGTCGGTTGTCGTACACGCATGCATAGAGAGATGTTTTTGGAGGAACTTCCTGAGGGGAAAGACCGCCCACTTTTCAGCAAGCCCGAACTCTACGAAGTGTCCGTGTGGGGCGAGTGCCTTGATTGCGGCGATCACCAAATCCTGATCGTGCCCGATGGCATCAACAACCACAGCGGGAGCCTCTGTCTGTTCTCCCTTCTGGACCCACTGCTCGACCGAGTCGTGAACGAAATGGTCGATACCGAAGTGCTCAGCGACTTCAGACCGATCAACTCGGTCAATGCCAGTGACCTCGAATCCTTTAGATTTGAGCACATGGCAAAAAGCTAAACCAAGAGGCCCAAGCCCGAATACAGCGGCGTGCCGGTTAGGTAGCTCGGCGGGAATCCTCGCGACGGAGTTCAGCACGGTAGCAACCGGCTGGGCGGTTACTGCCTCGATCTGAGGAAGCCGCGGATCCACTGGAACAAGGTTGCTGTCCGGACAGCGGAACTGCTCCGTAATCCCAATGTACTGTGGTAGCGCCCCGACGACGAGCTCCCCGACTTTGAGTCTGGCAGATCGGGTGGCAAGAACTTTCCCCACGACTTCATGCATCGGCGCTCCGGGCACTATTTCCCGGCTTGAGGACCCGCTCGTTCGTCCGAAGAATGTGGGGAGGTCACTGCCGCACAGTCCGCCCGCGACGAGCTCAGCGATGACTTCTCCTGGTTCCAGAGTTTCTTTATCAGGCGCATCGATCATGATGCGCTCAAATTTTTGTGGCGCTACTAGCTGCATCGCCCATATTTTTCTTTCAGTGTTGTCATTCATTTGACCGCTCCAAGGAGGAGTCCTCGGGTGAGGAATTTCTGAACAAACATGTATATAACCACGGCAGGCAGTACCGAGATGAGCGTGGCCGCCATGACGATCTCCCACGGTGTCTGGTTGTCAATGAGCCGCGCGACCCCAACCGTGACGGGAGTATTTGCTGCCTGCCGTGTCAGTATCAGCGGATACAGGTACTGACCCCAGCCTGTGAAAAAAGAGAGAGCAAACGCGGTGGCGATTCCAGATTTTGAAAGGGGAAGGACAACTCGGGTGAGAATTCTGATCCTGCTTGCCCCATCAATTGCGGCAGCTTCTTCGAGAGATAGAGGGATCCCGTCAAAAAAGCTTTTCAGTAGAAGCACGGTGAAAGCGATTCCGGTGGAAACAATCGCAAGTATGACCCCCAAGTATGCGTCATAAAGATGCATGTCACGAAGCATGAGGAACAGCGGGATGACTATGATAACTTGTGGAACCAGTTGAGACACAAAGACGATGGTCAGCATCGTTTGCCTGCCGACGAACCTGAACCTTGAGAAGGCGTAAGCCGCGAATGTGCCGAGCAGGACGCACAGCAGTGATGTCCCTACCGCGTAGATCAGCGTGGCCCGCAGGAAACTCAGCAATGGGATTCTGGTGAACACGTCGATATAGTTTTTCCACTGCCAGTCCGCAGGATAAAGGAAACTTTTACCAAGGTTTTCGTACTTGGTGAGCGAGGCGCAGAAGGCCGCATAAAGGGGAAGCATCGTGAAAGCAACCCAGAAAATGATGATGCCCCATCGAAGCGCTGCAGTGAAGAAGCGGCTTAGTGTGCTGCCACTTGTCCGTTTCCTGTTCGTTACTTTACGCATTGTTTTGCTCCTGTTTTTTCAGCGCAACCCATCCGATGAATGTGACGACCAGGAGCGTGACTACCGCGATGGCGGCTCCACCGCCGAGGTCGTTCTCGATAAACACCTTGTTGTAAATGTCGAGGGCGATAATTCGCGTGGAACGCCCGGGGCCGCCATTAGTCATCACGAACACTGAATCGAAAATCTGTAGTGTCCATGCGGTTATCATGAGGATGGAGATTGCTAGGACAGGACGGATCGAAGGCAAAGTCACGTGGATGAAGCGGCGAATGGCACCAGCGCCGTCTAATTCTGCTGCTTCGAGTAGCTCCTCAGACACGGTGCTCAGGGCTGCTGTCATTGTGATTATCATGAAGGGTGTTCCCTGCCAGATTCTTACGATAATCACCATAGCCAATGCTGTATCATGTCCAAGAAAGCTGATGGGCGCATCGATGAGCCCTAACTGCATCAAGAGTTCGTTCAGAATGCCAAACTGCGGATGGAGCACCCATGTCCACATGACGCCAGCGAAGGCGTGCGGCACGACCCAAGGAATGATGACGAGGCCTCGCACGATTGCTTGTCCTCGGAATGGCTTGTTGAGCGCTAAGCTGACGGCCATGCCGACCAGAACGACTCCGAGCACACCAAAGACGACCCACACGATGGTGGTGATGAGTGTGCCTCGGAATTCATCTGTGGTCAGGTACTTGTAGTTCTCGAAGTTGTTCCAACCCGTATAGCCTTGGATAACGTTGGAGTCACCAAATGAGAACTTGAAAAGGTTGACGATCGGCGTGCCGAGTACTCCGAACAGGAGGGCCGCCAAGGGCAGGATGAACAGGTAGGGTTCAAGCCCGAGTGTAAGAGACTTCTTCATTGAGGTCCTTCCATGAGAGGCTGGTGGATGACCTAGCGGCCACCCACCAACCATTTCGTCTTACTCGTAGATTTCCTGGTGCCTCTCACGCATGGCCTGCAGAACATCTTCAGGAGACTTCTGGGCGGTGAGTAGCTGCTGAAGCTCCTCACCGTTGACTGTCCATAATGCACCGGTTTTGAGGGAGATACCTTCCACAACGCCATGTTTCAGCGCAGCGGTAGCTACCTTCCACAGTTCGCCCTGGTAGGTCGCGGCTTCGCTCTTGAGGATGGGTGCCGACCCGTAGGCGGTGTGTTTGATCTGGTTTTCGGTTTCCATGAAGAACTCCAGAAGCTTCATTGCTTCTTCCGGATGTGCGCTATTCGTTGGAATGAACCAGCCGCCAGCGCTGATGGCTGAGGTTGAGGTCTGTCCCATTGGGGCTGGTAGCTCAGCTACACGAAATTTCCCGTCTTTGAGGCCATCACGGATCTGATTCTGCATGTGGATCAAATCGAATGCCATACCAACTTGGCCGTCCCGGAACAGGGTGCGCGTGTCAAAACGGCCGTATTCGACGACATTCGGCTGCGCGATGTCCACAAGTTCTCGCATGAACTTTAGGGTCTGGAGAGCTTTCGCGTCATACTTTGAGTCATCGTACAGGTAGCGTTTGGCCTGAGGATCCCAAGCAGAACCACCGATAGCTCCAGCAAAGAGCGATTCGTAAAGGCCTGATGTTTCCCCTCCTCCTGGTTTTGAGAACAGGGCGATGCCACTCGCATCAGTTTTTTCTGCGATCTGTCGGCCGGCTGCGAGTAGGTCCTCCCAGGTTTTTGGCGGGTTGTCGGGATCTAAACCGGCTTTCTCAAAGAGTTCCGCGTTGTACCAGAGGAAAAGCGGTGACACGCCCGCAGGCACGAGATACTGTTTACCTTCGTACTGCCCAGCTTGCAGGAGCGCAGGGAAGATGTCCTCTTTCAATTTGGGTGACAGCTTGTTGGTCAGGTCAGTGACTAGGCCTTTTGACGCGAGATCAAAGACTTCGCTGGGAAGGTGGTACATCAGATCCGGGAGGGTGCCAGATGAGGCCATCACACCTATGCTTGTGGTGGCGTCGTTCCAGCCGAGGTCTTGCATGTCGACTTTGATGCCGGGGTTTGCTTCTTCAAACTTCGCAATCATCGGCTCGAATATCGGTCGGAGGATTTCCGGGGTTCCGGTACGCATCAGAGTGAGCGTGACTTGTTCCCCAGTCCCACTGTTTTCTTTGTTGGAGGCTCCGCCAGCACATGCGGTGAGGGTGAGAGCTGCGGTTCCTAGGACCGCAACCAAGCTACGCCAAGACTTCATTGTCTTTCCTTTCAATTTTGCTGAGGGTCAGATCAGACCACACTTGGCGATGGTCTTGCGGATTTCTGTTTTCTCCTCGTCCGTTAGTGTCGGGCATGGGATTCTTGGGAATCCGCCGACGGAGCCGACGAGATCAGTGACATGTTTCAAGAGGCTTATCACTTTGTATTCGCCGCCTTCACCGGAGAAACGGACGGCAAGATCCATGTATGGGCGCAGTTGATCTCGGATTTCTTTGGCTGTTGCGAAGTCGCCGCGACTACGGGCGGCCCAGATTGCGGCGCTTTGTTTGGGCGCGAAGTTCGCCATAGATGAGATGAAGCCCGAGGTGCCAAGTAGTGCTGCCATTGGTTCAAGGAACTCGCCGTGGCCGTTGACGACCGAGAGACGGGTTCCTGCGATGTCTGCGCTTCTGCCCATTTTGTAAAAGGAAGGGGTGCATTCTTTGAAGCCTACGACGTTCTCAATGTCAGCAAGCTCGTCAATGATGTCTACTGGCATATCTAGTCCCATGACTTCCACGTTGTTGTAGATCAGGATTCCGATGTCTACGGAGGAAGCGAGTTTCTTGATAAACCCGATGATGCTGCGTCGGTCTTTCGGTGGGTAGTAGTAGGGCGCGAGTGCCATCGCGCCGATTGCACCGTGGTCTTGGGCGTAGCGGGCTAGTGTAATGGCTTCGTCGAGGTTGGTTGAGTTGCAACCGGCAACTACGTTGAGTCGATCACTGAATTCGAGGGCTACGTCGAGGACGCTGTTGCGTTCGTCTAGGCTCATTGCGCCGCATTCGCCGGTGCTGCCGCCTACGACAATCACTGAGTTTGTGGAGTCTACTCCGTTTTCGATCATGTAATTGAGGTTCTTCCGGTAGCCTTCCGCATCGAAGGTACCGTCTTCAAGGAAGGGTGTGATGCTGATTGCGCAGATTCCATGAAGACCTTGTTGAAGGCGTTTTGCCATTGCTGCTCCTATGCTAGCTCATACATTTTTGGTTCGATCCAAATCCATCTTTGGACTAGACCTAAATGACAGCATAGACCAGACCTGTGAAACTCACAAGAAGAACCAGGTGTGTTTGATTGATAAGGTAAACTCTTTGTCGGCGCTAGGCTCTAGTTCGGGTCAGGAAGCCTGAGCTTTGTCCGTGCGCTCAGGGCATCAACCATGGGTTGCCCAACGTGGCAGTACCGTCTGAACAGTAGTGTGGAAACGCTGCTTTAGGGCGGTCCCCTCACAAACCAACAGTTAAGAGAGGGAATCTATGAACCTTCTGCCGAACAGTGTCGAGCCTCGACTTCACGTCGTTGGTACTGAATCCCAAGGTACCCAGAAAGCCCATCTACGCATCGCCGCGGCCATCGAGCAAGAGGTACGAGAGGCACTCCTCCCCCATGACTGTATCCCGCCTGAACGGGAACTTGTGGAGCGCTTCGGTGTGAGCCGCACAACTGTTCGTAACGCCATTGATACGCTGGTTCAGCGGGGGCTCCTCTATAAGATTCCAAAGTCCGGTACCTATGTCAGCGAACCAGGACCTACCATGTCGCCGCTGACTATATCGTCCATTTCTGAGAGTATGGGCGGGTTTGCTCAGGACACACGCATCGAGGTGACTGAAATCCTCATTGGTGAAGCCCGTGGAAATGCGGAGATTACCGAAGTGTTAAATCTTCGCCCATCTGACCTGACTATTACGATCCGCCGGCGGCGTTACATTGACGATAAAATCGTTGCTTTCGAATGCAGCGTATTCCCGTATGGGCTTGTCCCTGGCATCGAAAAGGAGCAGCTTGACGGGCCACTCTACGAGCTACTCAAGACGAAGTGGGGGCTGCAGGTTGAGCGGCTTCGACAGAAGGTCCGCGCCACAGCGTTGCGCGGGCGGTATGCGGAGTCCCTCCATGCCGAGACAGGGTTACCAGCACTGCACGTAGAGCGCATTGGCTATACCAGGTCCGGCATCCCACTGGAACGCTCGATCTTTATTTACCCGGGAGAAAAGCCAGCAATCGAAGTGAATATCATTGGTAATCAGGACTGACTGACCGGGGAGCAGGTTCGGTGTGACCTGTGCTTCCGGCACGTTACCAAATCATTCCGTGATGACTTTAACGAGGAAGTCTCTGATTAACAGGGATTAGGCAATCGTGACAGCAGTAGCGATGCCGCGTTGGAAGGAAGTCTCTGATCGACAGGAATTAGGAAACACAGGCTAGTTGTGTCGATTCCGTGGTTTTTGTTTTTGTTTGTTGTGGAAACACTAACGCACATGCTGCGCTTGAGGGTGGGCAGCCTACTTTTCACAAGTGGTTTGTTGCTGGTTTTCTTGATAAAAAGCGTGTCCTTCTCGCCTTAAACAAGCAAGAAGGACACGCACGCTCAACGCGATTTCTTTTGCTGAGAGCACTCAGGCACTAGCCCCTGGCACGACGCTCCACACCACGCGCCACAGTGCCACAACCAGCCAAAGCACCCACCAGCACCAACAACACCAGCACACCCGTACCCGTATTCGCTAAATGACGAGAAACAGGACGCACAGGAACAACAGTCACCTCATCAGACAAGTCATCCGAACCCGGCTGGTCTAAGGCGCCACTTTCAGCCCCAGCATCAACCGCCTCGCAACCAAGCTGATCGCGCGCAGGAGCACTCCACGACCAACGCGTACGAGCACCCTCAACAAACACAAACCCAGGCAACGGCTGCGCAGTCACAACAACAGTAGAACCATACTCATACGCATGCTCACCCGCATCAACCACACGACCATCCATCCTGTACACAACACCCTCAGTCAACGGAATCGTCACAAAAGGCGCAACCACACACGAAGAAGGATCCGACGCAAAAGGAGCAACCGGAGCAACACCCACCACTGGCTCAGACGCGCCACCCGACTGCGGCACATCGCCAGACTGCGGAGAATCGCCAGACTGCGGTAAGTCGCCAGACTCAGGCATATCACCAGACTGCGGCATATCGCCGGACTGTGGCATATCACCCGGCTGCGGCTGAGGCTGCGGCTGAGGTTGAGGGGTTGGGGTTGGTTTCGCAGTGAAAACCCACGTACCAACAAAAGCCACATCCTCAACCCCAATAGTGCGAGCATTCTCATCCCAACCCTGGAAAGACCACACACCGTCAGCCACAGCAACCACGGCCTCAGCAGGAGCCGGAGCAGTCACCTGATCGCCCTTCACACCACTCACAGGCGCAGGCGCAGCAAGTGAAGCAGGCAAATCCATCCCCGCAGTAGCACTACGATACGTGAAGGTCGCGGCGTGCTGATTACTCGCGAAAGTCCACGTACCAACAAAAGCCACATCCTCGGTATCAATAGTCTGGCTCTCGTGATCCCAGCCGGTAAAGGTCCATACACCATCATTATCAGCATCAGCCACAGTAGCCGACTCAGGGGCCGGAGCATTCACCACGGTTCCTTGAGAACCACTCTGATTATG
>NZ_JAJNRQ010000008.1 GCF_021083645.1 Schaalia sp. lx-260
GCACGGGGCGCACAAACGTGCGCACGCACACACACGCGGGGCAACACAGCCTAGCGTGCGGGAAGCAGTAAACACGCCGAACAGCAAAGACGCAGGGCACGCGGCTGGGCAGCACACAAGCGAACAAAACAGGCGGACAGGCTGCTCGTGGGACACTGACACAAACACCTTCGATGACCAACCCACACAGGCAGCAAACAGAGCGCACGCGAACAAAACACTGAACAAACACGGTGCCAGTGAACAAACACGCAGGACAGAGCCCACAACAGCCTAACAACAGCAAAAAACAACACACTGTACGGCTGGGCACCGGACAAACACGGTGCCACTGAACAAACAACCGAGCAACCCACACGCACGCGCAAACACAAGCCCGCGAGCAACACAACACTCACACACGCGCACGGCGAACAAAACACGAGCGCGCAACAACACACGTAGGCAGCAAACAGAGCGCGCTAAATACACGCAGGACAGAGCCCACACGAGCACGCAACAACACACTGTACGGCTGGGCAGCACACAAGCGAACAAACGTGGAACAAACACGGACGCCCAGCGCACACAAGCGAAGAATATATGTACGCGGCACAATGAAATAAAACCCTGTGGATAACTTGTCACCCACCAAACCCACACAATAAAATACTTAATATCATCTTTCAGGGATACAATGCTGTGATTGACTTTAATCGCAGACCTTTAATAAACGACGATAAATGCGAATATGCAGAATAGAGGAACACGCCATGGCAGAAAAATTCCAACGACGTTCGCGCGATGATGAGCGTGGCGGGTTCCAACGTAAACAATGGCGTGATCGAGAAAATCATTCCTCTCATAATCGTGCAGACCATGAGGATCGTAGGTCTTTTAGTCGCGATGACCGAGGTGATCGCAGGTCTTTTAACCGTGATGATCGTGGGGGGCGTGATTCATTCGCACGTGGAGATCGTAGGTCTTTTAGTCGTGATGACCGTGGGGATCGTAGGTCTTTTAGTCGCGATGACCGAGGTGATCGCAGGTCTTTTAACCGTGATGACCGTGGAGATCGTCGTTCTTTTAACCGTGATGATCGAGGTGATCGTAGGTCTTTTAGTCGTGATGACCGTGGTGATCGCAGGTCTTTTAACCGTGATGACCGTGGAGATCGTCGTTCTTTTAACCGTGATGATCGAGGTGATCGTAGGTCTTTTAGTCGCGATGACCGTGGTGATCGCAGAAATTTTGCTTCTACCCGCACAGAGTCACGTAAACCACGGCAACACGATTCACGTCAACAAGGGCCTCAGACAAAAACATGGTCCAGTACAGACCGCTATGAATCACCAGCAGCTCAAGAGCCAGTTATCCCTGCCGGTGTGTCAGCAGATGAACTTGACCATGAGGCATTGCGTGCCCTTGAAACACTTTCCGGTCCTAACCGAGATATAGTGGCACGTTTCCTTGTCATGGCAGGACAGCTCATTGACATTGATCCTGAACTGGCCCACACATATGCAACTGCTGCAGCTGCGCGTGCAGGTCGAGTTGATGTCGTCAGGGAAGCAACTGCTCTCACAGCCTATGCTTCTGGACGATACGAAGAAGCATTACGTGAGGTACGCGCTGTTCGCCGGATGAGAGGTGATAACTCATTACGCGCCATCGAAGCCGACAGTGAGCGCGCACTTGGACGGCCTGAAAAAGCTGTTGAAATCATTGAAGCAACAGATCCACGTACGCTCGACATGAATGAGCAAGTCGAACTCGTCCTTGTCTCCTCAGGTGCCCGTGCCGATCTTGGTCAATCAGAAGTCGGACTGCTCCTCGTTGACGATGCTTTAACAGCTTTACCTACTGATGCTGATTCTTTCCTCGTTGCACGTCTGATGTCAGTGAAAGCTGATCGCCTCCGAGAACTAGGGCGAAATGACGAAGCTGATGAAATTGAAGCTGCAATTCCTGATGATGAGAATCCAGATATCATTGATATTGGCCTCATTGCTGATGCGGATGTCGATGACAAACGCAGTGCCCTACGTGGCAGTGACACCCCACTATCTGAACTCTTTGACGCAGCTCTTATTGACCTTGATGGGACAGCTTACAGTGGGAAAACAGCAATTCCATACGCTGCTGAAGGCGTGATAGCAGCACGTGCTGTAGGTATGGAAACTGCTTTCGTAACAAATAATGCGGCACGTACACCTGAAGAAGTAGCCAAACACCTGACAGAACTAGGCCACGAAGCTACAACAGACATGGTCATGACATCCTCAATGGATGTTGTTGCCCTTATGTCTGAACACCTTAATGAAGGTGCACGAGTACTTGTTATCGGCTCAGAAGGCCTACGTCAACCCGTGACCCAAGCAGGGTACATCATCGTTGAGAGCGCTGATGAAGAACCAGAAGCAGTCATTCAGGGACTCGATAAAGAAGTCACGTGGGAACGACTCAATGAAGCTGCTTTTGCCATTCAAAAAGGCGCAGCATACTTTGCAACAAACCTTGATAGCTCGCTTCCCGTTGAACGCGGTGAAGCCCTAGGCAATGGCGCGCTCGTACGAGCAGTACAACAAGCCACACGAAAGCGTCCTATTGCTGCGGGTAAACCACAACCTGGTATTTATCGGCGAGGCGCTCAACTAGTAGAAAGTAGCAACCCGATTGCAGTTGGTGACCGATTAGAGACTGACATCATGGGTGCAGTCGCTGCAGGGATCCCTTCACTCCATGTTCTCACAGGCGTTCATGACGCTCGCGCCGTCATTACAGCGCCTAAAGGTCAAAGGCCTTCTTTCTTGGCTATCGATATGCGCGGCCTCAACGAAACACATCCCATACCAAAACACCACACTGATGGTACATGGACCTGCGGCTACTCACAGATAGCTCGTGCTGACCGCTATGGCAAACTCAGCCTCGATGGGATTGCTCTTGAAGGCCCCGAATACACCGTTACACTTGACTCATACCGAGCACTGGCTGCTGCAGCATGGGAATACGCCAGTGAAGGGCGTGAAGTAACATGCCCGCTTATACACGTGGTACCGAATGATGACCCCAACGGTATTGTCAAAGCTCCTGAACCAGCAGAGGAATCCCTGCAGCCAGAAGGAGAAAACGACGAAAAATCCACGGGTAAAAACCAGCAAACTACGGAAAAAACACCGACTTTCCTGCCAGGAGAAGAAGAACTAGCAGAACTTCTCGGACCAATTGACAACGCAGAGCTTGATGAAATCCTGCGCTTAGATGATGAGGATATGACGGAGTAAACACAATGACAGGGCCCCTTCCCGCTCCTCCCGAACATCAGGTAAACACTACGGCACAAACAGCATTACCTGATGTGGAGGAAGCGCTGGTCGATTTTGAAGATAAAGCAATTGAAGAACAGTTGCATCTCCTTGAAGAAATCGAGAAGAAACTACGGGTAGCCCTGACAGGGCACGGAGAATAATGTGAAACTCAGAAGGATCGACTCTGAACTTGTCAGGAGAGGCCTCGCACATTCACGGACAAGCGCTCAAGAACTCATACTTGCAGGGCGAGTCCTCGTGGACGGCGAGGAAATACATAAACCTGCACGACAAGTCGATCCTGCTCAAGCGATCGTCATACGCGAATCAGATCAGATCGAATACGCATCACGAGGGGCACATAAACTCGCAGGAGCTCTTGACGCCCTCGGTGAAAAAGGCCCACGTATTGCAGGACGACGCTGTTTAGATGCAGGCGCATCAACAGGTGGCTTCACAGATGTCCTCTTACGTAGGGGGGCCTCCAGCGTTGTTGCCGTTGACGTAGGCTACGGTCAGCTCATATGGCGTCTGCGTACGGATCCGCGCGTAGAAGTACACGACCGCACAAATGTACGCACCTTGCGCGCAGGTGACATTACGCCACCACCTTCGCTTATCGTAAGCGACCTTTCTTTTATTTCCCTTACACTCGTGCTCCCCGCACTTGTTGACGTAGCCTCCGATGATGCCGAATTCTTACTCATGGTCAAACCCCAGTTTGAAATTGGGAAAGAACGATTAGGACACGGCGGGGTCGTACGTAACCCTGAACATCACGTCGAAACCGTATGCTCAGTTGCCCAGTGCGCCTTTGACCATGGATTAGGGATCAGCGCTGTTGAAGCATCCCCCCTACCAGGGCCAGCAGGAAATGTCGAATACTTCATATACATGCATCGTCAGCAAGAAGGCGTAATTACTCGTGAGACACTTAAAACATATGTGAAGCAAGCCGTCCAACGAGGACCGATGGGAAATGCGCGTCCATTATGAGTATTCACCGTGTTCTTTTGATCTACCATGCCATTCGAGCATGTATCGCCGCTGAGGAAACCGAGAAGCAACTACGACAACGCGGATATGACGTGAGGCGGATCTCCTCAGCTGACAAAATGGCATTGAAACACGCAGCTACACAACCCATATCGGATATTGAGTTCCCGCACTCAAGTGATGCGCACCCATCACAAAAACATAAGCTGTCAGTTACTCCAATACAAGCATCAGGACGTGCCCTTGCCTCTCAAACCACTGATAGCCCTGCACAATTCGACCTTGTTTTAGCTCTTGGTGGGGATGGAACGATACTGTCAGCAGCTGCCTGTGCGCGATACTGGGATATTCCACTTTTAGGACTCAACATGGGGCACATGGGATTCCTTGCAGAAGAATCTCAAGAAAATGTTGCAGACCTCGTTGATCGAATATCTGACGGACACTTCTTAATTGATACACGTATGACTTTAGAAGTAAACGTCTACACTCCAGATGGTCACATCCACCACGATTGGGCCTTAAATGAAGCCGTTCTGACACATACAGACGACACGCATCCGGTAGATATGGTCCTAGCAGTAGACGGGCAAGACGTATCAACTTACGGCGCAGACGGCATGATATTAGCAACCCCTACAGGCTCAACCGCCTACTCATTTTCTGCAGGCGGTCCAGTCGTATGGCCAGATACAGAAGCAATCATCATGGCTCCTCTGGCCGCGCACGGGCTTTTTACCCGCCCACTGGTCGTAGGTCCCTCATCACGTATAGAAGTCAGCGTCCTCGAAAGCGCACGAACTGATGCTGTAGTGTGGTGCGATGGCTTACGAGCAATTGCCGCTCCCATAGGAAGCACAATGGCAGTGAGCGTGGGAACACGATCCGTTCACCTCATACGATTGGATGACACTCCCTTTTCTACCCGCCTTGTTCACAAATTCCGCTTACCAGTTCGCGGATGGAGGCACAACGACAACCGAGGAAACAGCCAGTGATTTCAACAATCGACATCCAATCTTTAGGGGTCATTGATGAGGCTCATCTTGAATTTGGTCAAGGACTAACTGTACTGACCGGTGAAACTGGTGCCGGTAAAACGATGATCCTTACCTCGCTGCAACTCCTCTTAGGTACGCGGGCAGACCCCGCTTGGGTACGCGCAGGCGCAGAAAAAGCACAAGTAGATGGATTCTTTGACATT
This sequence comes from Schaalia sp. lx-260, assembly GCF_021083645.1. Classification (GTDB taxonomy): domain Bacteria; phylum Actinomycetota; class Actinomycetes; order Actinomycetales; family Actinomycetaceae; genus Pauljensenia. Next base: position 5,491 of record NZ_JAJNRQ010000008.1, read on the forward strand.
AGCGATGACCTCATACCACTCATAGAAGAACACGGAGGAACAACTGAGGACCATGAACTGATTGTGTCACGTGCTCTGGCAACGCACGGACGATCACGAGCCTACCTTGGAGGCCGCGCAGTCCCAGCAAGTATCCTCTCTGATGTCATCGGACGATTAGTTACCATTCATGGGCAAGCAGACCAACTCCAATTACGGTCAGCATCAACGCAACGGCACACCCTTGACTCATGCGGATCAGCTGAACATCAAAAACTTCTACACGAATACCAACAAACATGGTCGGCGGCCGTAGCAGCAAAACAACAACTCGACACCGTCAGAGAAAAAACTGACGACATGGGTGCGCGTCAAACCTACTTGAAAGAACTGACCACCCGTATCGCTGAACTTGATCCCTATGAAGGCGAAGACGAAGATCTGAAACTCGAAGCGGAACGCCTCGCACATATCGAATACTTACGCACTCACATAACACGTGCGCACACAATGCTGTCAGGGACAACGGATACCCTCGGTATAGTTGACATACTGCGTGATGCTGCTAAAGAAATACAACAAGCAGAACGACTAGATACCTCGCTAAGCCCGTATCGTTCACAACTTGAACCCCTCGCTTTAGAACTTGAAGCAGCAGGTGAAGGCTTAGAACGATACCTCACACAGCTTGAAGCGCATCCGCAACGCCTTGCCGAAATACATGAAAGACGTGCAGCGTTGCGTTCCCTGATGAAAGGGAGAGCCAGTGACGTTACAGAGCTATTGCGCTGGCAAGAACAGGCACTGGCTGAGCTCAAAGCCTTAAATTCTTTGGAAAACGATCCCGAAGTATGCGCCGAAAATTTAGCGAAAGCACAACAAAAAGTTATTGAATGCGGAAGCCGTTTACGTCGTTCTCGTCACACGCTTGCCCAAGAACTCTCACAGCGCATTACAAATGAACTACACGGTCTTGCCATGCCTGAGGCAGTTTTTTCTATCACCCTCGAAGAAACAAAACCTCAGCCTCACGGTACAGAAGATGTGCGTATGCTCTTGCAGCCTCATCCCACTGCACCAGCGCGCCCTCTAGGACAAGGCGCGTCAGGAGGCGAACTATCGCGCGTGATGCTTGCCATTGAAGTAGTCATTGGAACACGTGAAGCTACACGTACCTACATTTTTGACGAAGTTGACGCAGGTATTGGTGGTCATACAGCAATTGAAGTAGGTGCCCGTTTAGCACGTTTAGCTCAAGGCAGACAAGTAGTTGTTGTTACTCACCTTGCGCAGGTTGCAGCTTATGCTGACACTCATTTGCTAGTAGAGAAAACCGCAGGAACAACGACTGTGCGTTCGCTGAGTGGTCAGGAGCGAGTAAGCGAACTGGTACGGATGATGGGTGGAGATCCTCACTCAGAGACGGCACGCCGACATGCTTCAGAAATCTTGCGGCATACCGTGCCAGAATAAGGCAAATGAGTGCTACAGATCGGACTGGACGAAACGAACAGTTACTGGCTGGTCGTGTTCGTGTTGACGAAAAAACTCGCGCATTAGCCGCGCGACTGGAGCCTGGCGATATTGCCGTGATCGACCATCCTGACCTTGATCGTTCAACTGCTGATGCCTTACTGGCTGCTCGTCCTCAAGCAGTTTTGAATGCTGCACCATGCGTCACAGGGCGGCATCAAGTTCTTGGTGCACGCATCCTCACACAAGCTGGCATCATCGTCATTGATGATCTGGGACCTGATGTGATGATGTTGCGTGAAGGTGATGAAATCACAGTTGACCATAACGGACACGTGCAACGTGACGGCCTCACAATTGCAACAGGAACACTGCGAACACACACGTCTTTTAATGACGACATGGATCAGACTGATCGCGTCAATACACAGCTGCTGTCTTTTGTTGCTTCTGTCGAAAACTACCTTGCGCAAGATGGTGACATACTATTTCGTGGGCACGGAATCCCACAGTCGCAAATCGATATTCATGGCAAACCAGTGCTACTAATATCCGACTCGCAAGAAACGCCCGCAGAACTCAAAGCCTTAAAGAAATGGATCCGTGACACTGACCCCGTGGTTGTAGTCGTTGATGCTGGGGCAAAACATGCCAGACGTGCGCATCTCAAGCCGCGTATCGTGATAGGCGATATGGATACTGTTCCTGAAAAGATCTTACGTTCAGGAGCTCAACTTCTTGTACGGCAAGGCCATGATGGAATTGCTCCTGGTCGTGAACGATTAGCACGAATGGGTGTTGCGCATGATGTCATCGAATTTGGCGGATCTGCGCAAGACGCAGCCGTACTATTTCTTTCATACGCAAAACCCACGGTTATTGTCACTGTCGGACAGCATCACAGCGTTGAAGACCTGATTGATCGTGGGCGAGGAGCTATGGCTCCGACATTCTTTACACGCTTGGTTGCGCAAGACCTTATTGTGTCTTCTCGAGCTGTAGCTGCTATGCACCGCCCACGACTGCGCGCTACCAGCATAGTTTTATTGGCTTGCGTCGTTGTATGCACTATGGGTGCTGCTTTAATGACTACTCCGTGGGGGCAAGACATGGCTGCTGTGGTTGGTCATTACTTCTCTCATCTTTTCGGATGGTCTTCACCGTCGTCTCTGACACCTACTAATTAGAAAGAATCCTGATAAATGGTGAATTTTCGTTACCATGTGGTGTCCCTAATTGCGGTTTTTGCTGCCTTAGCAATTGGGGTAGTTCTGGGCGCAGGGCCGCTGCAAACACGTGTGGCTTCTGTGGCTTCCTCACGTAATGACTCTGCAGCTAACAGCGCGGAAACAGCGCGATTAAAAACTGCTGCTGAAGCTGAAGCAGTAGGTGTGAAATCTATCGCCGCTCAAATCCTCACCGGCAAGTTATCAGATGTAGCGGTTGTGACGGTGGCTCTGCCTGGTGCTTCGTCCGATGATGTTGCGCTGGTTCGTACTCACCTCGAAACTGCTGGAGCTAAAATTGCAGGAGCAGTATCGCTCAGTGACAACTGGGACGCGGATCGGATGGCCACGTACCGGCAAACTCTTGCAACTCCAATTCAATCGCATCTGACATCTTCGCTCGGAACGAATGTGACATCCGATGGAGTCATCGGTGCTGCGATCGTTGAAGTTCTGACATCAAGCGGAGCAGAACGCGATTTAGTGCAAGAGATTCTGACAGATGCAAATACTCCGATCATGTCGATTGACCAACAGTTGGAAACTCCCGCGCAGGCGCTGTTGCTTATTGGCCCTCGTTCGAGCGGAGGAACCGGTTCTGGTGAGGCGCAGGCGGCTGTGTCTGACCGTGCAGTATCAGCGTGGGTAGGTATCGCACAAGCAGTGGCAAAAGCACCCCAGTCAGGTGTTCTACTGGGTGATGCTTCATCTGATTCAGCTATGTTGGCGCAAGTTCGGACCTTAGGAGCAGGAATTTCTACAGTCGATTCTGTAGGAACAGCGACCGCGGCTCTATCCGCAGTCCTTGCACTACCTCAAGCAAAAAATGAGTCAGTGGCTTACGGTTCTGCTTTGGGAGCGCAACAGGGAATGCCTAAAATTTCCTGAGCCTATGACAAAGTGAACAGGGGGAGGAGGCCTTGCCTGCTTCCCCTGATTCTTTTAGGCGATGAGTGCTGAACGTGAAAGAAACAGTTTTGGCCTTGAAGTGAAAAGAAAGTATGACTGCAACACTTTGTATGGTTTAGTGTCAGGTGACGATAATTTTGATATCTCAAGTGACGATAGTGTCATATTGCTTTGGGCAGAAAGGAAACATCGTCATGAGTGAAAATGCGCTGAAAGATGTTCATGAGAAACGACAGGTTATTGCACGCTCGCATCATTGGGATGGTCGAATAATAAGTGTTGTTGAAGATCATGTGCTTTTGAAAGCAGGAAGCAAGCCAGTCAAACGTGAATATGTCACACATCCTGGTGCTGTCGCTGTTGTGGCTTTACGTGGTGAAGCAGGCAAAGAAGAAATCCTGATGATTCGCCAGTATCGGCATCCTGTAAAAGCGTTCCTATGGGAAATTCCTGCAGGATTATTGGACTGTGTGGGTGAAACGCCTGTTGAGGCAGCACAACGTGAATTAGCGGAAGAAACAGATTTAGCAGCGGATCAGTGGAATGTCTTAGTCGAATATTTTAATTCTCCTGGGTGTTCTACAGAATCTGTTCGTATTTTTCTTGCGCAAAATCTTCACACGATACAAACAGGCTATGTGCGCACAGAAGAAGAAGCTGAGACTGAACTGCGTTGGGTTTTACTTGATGACGCTCTGAGGCAATGCCTTGAAGGAAATATACATAATCCCTCTGCAATAACAGGCATCATGGCAGCTTATGCGGCTCGTTCACGGTGCTGGGCAGATTTACGTGAAGCCAATGCGCAGTGGATGCGATAAATGCTCTTGCGAATTATGCCACCTCACCGAATTTCACAACGCCATTTTGTCGAAAAGGCCGTAGAATTTTGAAAGGTAGTGGATGAAATAGGACGGAGGGCCTAATGGCTGAGCATACTGATGCTTGTACTCGCGAGCAGGTTCTTGACCTTGTCGTTGAAAAAGGCCCCGTCACTGCCTCAGTGATAGCCCGAGTTTTAGGGCTGACCACTGCTGCAGTGCGTCGTCACATTACTATTTTGCTAGATGGTGATGAAATTGCTGAACATGACCCGCGTCATCAAAGTAAACGCGGGAGAGGACGCCCAGCACGTCACTATGTAGCAACTGAGCGTGCACACGAACGCCTGACAGATGCCTACAGTGAAATCGCAGTCAAAGCACTTGGATATTTAGGACAAGTTGGCGGCGAAGAAGCAGTGGAATCCTTTGCTGCTGCGCGTTCACGTGAAATTGAACGACGCTATGCGCCTATCGTTCGAGACGCAGGTAATGACCCACGAGTCCGCGCGCAAGCGCTCGCGGATGCCCTTACACAAGATGGTTACGCGGCGACTGTACGTGACATTGGCGGCGGCGGTTTCGCCATCCAATTATGCCAAGGACACTGTCCAATTCAGCAAGTAGCTGGAGATTATCCACAGCTCTGCGATGCGGAAACACAAGCATTTTCACGATTGCTTTCTGTACACGTGCAGCGACTTGCCACACTCGCCGGTGGCGAACACGTGTGTACAACGCATATTCCGGTAAATACTCCGTTGATGCGTTCAAGCGCGAGGACTGTTTTACGTAAGTAAAGCATTCAGGTGCTTAATCCCTGTTATTTTCACGGTTAAAACGAACAAAGAAGGAACACGTATGACGCAGGCAGCGCCACAGACACAAAAAGTCGTGGATCAGCCTATGACTGACGAAGAAATCATCGGATCAATCGGCGCTTACGAATACGGATGGCGCGATAACGATGACTATTCGCAGGGGGCAAAATACGGTATTAACGCGGATGTTGTTCGCGAAATCTCAGACCGTAAAGGCGAAAGCGAATGGATGCGCGAACGCCGCCTGAAGGCTCTTGAAATTTTTGAACGTAAACCCATGCCAACATGGGGACCAGATTTATCTTCCATTAACTTTGATGATTTCAAGTACTACGTCACGCCAACAGATCGCACCGTCGCAAGCTGGGAAGATCTGCCTGACGATATACGTAAAACCTATGATCGCCTCGGAATCCCAGAGGCTGAAAAGAACCGCCTCGTTGCAGGTGTTGCTGCACAATATGAATCCGAAGTTGTATACCACCAAATTCAAGAAGACCTTGAAAAACAAGGCGTGATCTTCCTAGACACCGATACGGGTCTACGTGAATACCCTGAAATTTTTGAGGAATACTTCGGGCGCTGTATACCTGCAGGTGATAACAAGTTTGCTGCACTCAATACCGCTGCATGGTCGGGTGGCTCATTTGTTTACGTACCACCGGGTGTGCATGTTGATATCCCATTACAAGCATACTTCCGTATCAACACTGAAGCCCTCGGTCAATTTGAACGCACACTGATCATTGCGGACGAAGGCTCTTACGTACACTACGTTGAAGGATGCACCGCACCAATCTATGACGAAAATTCATTGCACTCCGGTGTGATTGAAATTTTCGTGAAAAAAGATGCCCGCGTGCGCTATACAACAATTCAGAACTGGTCAACAAATGTTCTCAACCTCGTGACACAACGAGCCATGGTTGAAGAAGGCGGCACCATGGAATGGGTAGATGGCAACATGGGAGCCGCTATCACCATGAAATATCCAGCTTGCTTCCTGATGGGTGAACACGCACGAGGAGAAACCCTCTCCATTGGTTTCGCAGGACCCGGGCAACACCAAGACACCGGAGCAAAGATGGTGCACATGGCACCGCACACTTCCTCGTCAATCACCTCAAAGTCTGTTTCACGAGGCGGTGGCCGCACTTCCTACCGTGGTCTTGTGCAAGTAAACGCGCGTGCGCGCCACTCCAAATCAAATGTGTTATGCGACGCATTACTGGTTGACAAAGTATCACGCACAGACACATACCCCTACGTTGACGTGCGCACAGACGACGTAGAAATGGGACATGAAGCCACCGTTTCTAAAGTCTCAGAAGATCAATTGTTCTACCTGATGAGCCGTGGCTTAGAAGAATCTGAAGCTATGGCAATGATTGTGCGTGGCTTCGTTGAACCCATTGCGAAAGAACTACCAATGGAATACGCACTTGAACTGAACCGTCTCATCGAATTGCAGATGGAAGGATCCGTCGGCTGATATGACTACAACAAATATCACTGAACGCCCACATTCTCATGGGCTTACCCCTTCTACTATTAACCGTGCTGATCGTTTTGCCACCTTTGATTTGGCTCAAATGCCTATGCCAGCAGGACGAGAAGAGGACTGGCGTTTCACCCCGATGCGTCGCATTGAGAGAATCCTTGATCCTTCGCTCTACAGTGAACAAGATGCCCCTGTGACGGTGAATGCTCCTGAAGGGGTACAGGTAGAAACAGTTGAACGCACAGATAAACGTCTGGGAAGTATTCTTGCACCAACAGACCGCGCCGCTGCTGTGGCATGGGATCGTTTCAGCACATCAACTGTGATTACTATTCCCAAAGGCATTACTTTGGACACCCCAATCATAGTGACTGTGGATGAACTGGCTGATATTCGTGCGCAACATATTTTTATTGAAGCCTGCGAACAATCCCAAGCCACCGTTATTCTTACCCATAGCGGGGGGAATACATCCGCACTTGCGCAAACTGTTGAAATCACAGCAGGGGACGCCTCACAACTGACCGTTGTCAGTGTTCAAGAATGGGATGAGGAAGTCACCCATGCTTCCAGCCATCGTTTAGCGATCGGTCGTGATTCCCGTGTTAAACACATCGTCGTTACTCTGGGCGGCGATCTTGTCCGTGTAAATGCGGAAACAGATTTCCGAGGCCCCGGAGCTGAACTGACAATGCTGGGCCTGTACTTCGTTGATGCAGGACAACATTTAGAACATCGTATTTTTGTGGATCATTCACAACCGAATTGCTACTCGCGAGTAACCTACAAAGGCGCATTGCAAGGGCGCGACGCACATTCAGTATGGATTGGTGACTGCCTCATACGTGAAGCCGCTGATGGGACAGACACATACGAGCTGAACCGCAACCTAGTTTTATCTGAGGGAGCGAAAGCAGACTCTGTGCCAAACCTCGAAATTGAAAACGGTGAAATCGCCGGCGCAGGCCACGCATCAGCGACAGGACGTTTTGACGATGAACAGCTTTTCTATCTGATGAGTCGAGGTATTCCAGAAAAAGAAGCCCGTCGCCTGGTTGTTAGAGGCTTCTTTGCTGAACTTATTGACCAAATTGGTGTGCCTTCCGTACAGGAACATCTGATGACCGCTATTGAGAAAGAACTCGCGCGATCTGCGCAGTAAATCCTGATCCCACTTCATAGACGACGAGCGGAAACCACAATAATTGGTGGTACAAACGCTGAGGAGGAAAAATGTCCACTCTGACAATTAAAGATCTTCACGTCACCGTTGAAACCAGTGACGGCCCGAAAGAAATCCTTAAAGGTGTAAACCTTACTATTCGTTCCGGTGAAATCCACGCCATTATGGGACCGAATGGATCAGGAAAATCCACTCTTGCTTATGCGCTTGCAGGACACCCCGCCTACGAAATCACTTCAGGTGAAGCATGGCTTGACGATCAACTGATTACCGAAATGGGAGTTGACGAACGCGCTCGAGCAGGCCTTTTCTTGGCTATGCAATACCCGGTAGAAGTTGCAGGGGTATCCGTATCAAATTTCCTGCGCTCAGCAAAAACCGCCATTGACGGTGAAGCACCTGCGATCCGTCACTGGATGAAAGATGTCAAGAGCGCAATGGATAATCTGCGTATGGATCCTGCCTTCGCTGAACGTGATGTGAACGTAGGATTCTCAGGCGGTGAAAAGAAGCGTTTAGAAATCCTCCAAATGGAATTGCTGAAACCATCTTTTGCTGTCCTTGATGAAACAGATTCAGGTTTGGATGTCGACGCACTGCGTATCGTATCTGAAGGAGTAAACCGAGTACATGACACAACCCAATGCGGTGTCATGCTGATTACTCACTACACGCGCATCCTGCGTTATATTCGTCCAAGCCACGTGCATGTTTTCGTTAATGGTCGAGTTGCAGCCCAGGGCGGTCCTGAGCTTGCTGACGCCCTCGAAGAAAACGGTTACGACGAATACCTGACACGCTGAGGGTAAAAATTCATGACAGAGGCACTTTCTGCGAGTCCTTTTAACGCTGACGAAATAGAAAAGATTCGTCGAGACTTCCCAATCCTGAAACGTACAGGCAGGGGAGGACGACCAATCGCTTACCTTGATTCTTCAGCGACCTCGCAGAAACCTGCCTGTGTTATAGACGCGGAAGCACAGTTTTATCGTCACTCAAATGCTGCTGTACACCGTGGCACCCACCTACTAGGTGATGAATCCACACAGATTTATGAAGACGGCCGGCACGCACTAGCACATTTCATAGGTGGAGCAAGCGATGAAATCGTGTGGACAAAAAACGCGACAGAAGCTATCAACCTGCTTGCCTTATCAATGGGACATGCCTCATTGGGACGCGGAGGAGCCCAAGCCGCACCTTTACGAATAGGCGCAGGTGACCGTATTGTTGTCACACGAGCTGAACATCACGCGAACCTTATTCCATGGCAAGAACTGTGTGCCCGTACAGGTGCAGAACTTGCATGGCTCGACCTTACCCCAGACGGACAAATTGACCTCAATACTTTATCCGTTATCACTGAGCGCACTCGTCTGGTCGCTTTCACACATGTATCAAATGTGACAGGAGCGATTTCGCCTATTGACGCTATCATTGCTGCTGCACGTCGTGTGGGCGCCCTTATTCTTTTAGATACATGCCAATCAAGTGCCCACATGCCTGTGAATATTGCTGCACTCGATATTGATTGTGCTGTTTTTTCTTCACATAAAATGCTTGGCCCTACAGGGGTAGGTGCTTTATGGGCCAGACGTGAACTGCTTGAAATGATGCCGCCTGTTTTTACAGGAGGCTCCATGATCGCAGGGGTCACGATGACAGAGGCAGAATACATGCCAGCGCCGGAACGTTTTGAAGCAGGCTCGCAACCGGTCGCACAAATTGCTGGATGGACAGCCGCATTAGAATACCTTTCAGGGTGGGGAATGAGCCGCCTTGAAGCACATGAAAAAGTACTCACACAACGTTTACTTGAAGGAATCTCACAGATACCGAATGTGCGTATCCTTGGCCCCTCAGCTGCACATGAACGCATAGGTGTTGTGAGTTTTGCGGTGGAAGGTGTGCATCCGCATGATGTGGGGCAAGTCATGGATGCAGAAGATGTTGCTGTGCGAGTAGGACACCATTGCGCTATTCCATTACATACTTTCTTTGGAGTGCGATCCTCAAATCGTGCATCTCTTGGAATCATGACAAATAATGAGGACGTAGATCGTTGCGTAGAGGCGCTCGCTTCGGTGGGTCGTTATTTTGGAGGTGCCCGATGAGTAGTCTTGACCAGTTGTACCAGCAGGTCATTTTGGATCATTCCAAAGAACGACACGGCAGTGGACCTGTAGGTAGTTACGCGGTGCAGTCACATCAGGTGAATCCTACCTGTGGTGATGAAGTCACGTTAGGTGTGACTTTAGATGCTGACCAGCGGATAGGGAGTATTTCGTGGGATGGGGAGGGCTGTTCCATTTCGCAAGCCTCATTGTCGATGCTTTATGACCTTGTACGTGGAAAAAATGCGGATGAAGTGGCTGCTTTATATGCAGCAATGGAAACAATGATGCATTCACGTGGGCGAGGAGTATCAGAAGATATTCTTGACATCTTAGAAGATGCTGCTGCTTTGGAAGGGACATCGCAATTTCCTAACCGCGTAAAATGCGCGCTTTTAGGTTGGTACGCTTTACGTGATGCACTGACTAAACTTGGCACAGATATTGCAGGAGAAAATAAATGAATAATCCAATGGCCCAATCTGAACCAGTGGAGCAGCGCTTTGCTCCTGTGGAATCAGCAGCGACATCCGACGCACAGGTACGTAACATTGAAGGCACAGACATTATTGAAAATGGCAGTGTCAATGGTGAAGATATCCTTGAAGCATTACGTGATGTGATTGACCCTGAACTGGGAATTAACATCGTAGACTTGGGTTTAGTTTACGGGGTTATCGTATCGCCTGAGGACGCGATTACATTGGACATGACCTTGACATCTGCTGCCTGCCCTTTGACGGATGTGATTGAAAGACAAGCACAAATGGTTCTGGCTATTTTCAGTGCAGATGTATCAATTAACTGGGTATGGATGCCAGCATGGGGACCGGACCGTATTACTCCTGATGGACGCGATCAACTGCGTGCGATTGGCTTTAATGTCTGATTGCTGCTGAAGCCTGACGGCATTTCAGTAGGAGGTAAGGAAGAAAGAATATCTTTTACTTCTTCACCTCAAACACACGTTCATATTGCGCGGATAAAGTAACGCTGAAAGTAAAAAGTAAGAGCGGATTATGGACTGCCGTTACTGATGATGAAGTTTTATCCGAGGTCTACCCATAATTGCTGCATCATACCAACTCAAGTATTACACGCAGCATAAAACATGGGGTCATACCCAAAAATATTCACCCCGCTTATTGCATAGAAGCAAAGAGAAACGGGGTGAATACAACAGTCACTCTGTGAAAAGTTCATAAACTATGAACCAGAAGTTGACCTTTTTGCTGTGAAACGACCAAGCATATCGTCGCGGAAATCCGTGTAACAGTCCTCATCAATTGACTGACGAATCGCATCAACCAGACGCAGAGTAAACCATTCATTGTGAATGGTTGCCAGCGTGTAACACAACAGCTCTTTCGCCTTGAATAAATGGTGAATATACGCACGAGTGTAATGTGTACATGTATAGCAGCCGCAACCATCAACAAGGGGAGAAAAATCGCGTCGGAAACGTGAGTTCGTGATGTTAAAACGACCATGAGGACCATAAATAGCGGCATTACGAGCCACACGCGAAGGATTCACACAGTCAAAAGTGTCCGCTCCGGCCTCGACCCCACGGAAAAAATCATCAGGCTCAGAGATACCTAACAGATGACGTGGACGATCCTCGGGAAGCTCTGAGCAAACCCATGTCAAGATTTTCCCGAGGTTTTCTTTTTCTAACGCGCCACCTAAACCAAAACCATCAAAACGTTGGCCCTCTACCTCCATATCAGCGAGTGTTCGAGCAGCATGGCGACGTAAATCCTCATATTGAGCGCCCTGAACAACACCCCATAACTGCTGATATGGATAAGAAGCACGTTCCTCGGTCAGTCGTTTATGTTCAGCTAAACAACGACGCGCCCACCTGTGAGTACGTTCCAACGACTCCACCTGATATGAGTACGGGTGCAGCAGTGAGGTCAACTCATCAAAAGCAAACATGATGTCTGAACCCAGATGATGTTGAATACGCATAGACACTTCAGGAGTGAAACGATGTTTCGCGCCATCAATATGACTGCGGAAAGTTACAGAATCATCGTCAACAACCGCGCGGGAAGCCTTCACTGCTTGACGATGAATACGTGGATCACCTGTATCAGAAGCGCCAGAAAACTCCTGCGAGAGGACCTTCTTAAAACCTGACCCCAAGGAAAGAACTTGGAAACCGCCTGAATCAGTGTATGTCGGGCCAGCCCAATTCATAAAAGAACCAAGGCCACCCGCCTCGTCAACAAGTTCTGCGCCCGGCTGTAAATACAGGTGATACGCATTCGCTAGGACAGCTTGAGCACCACATGAGCGAATCATTTCAGGAACAAGAGCTTTGACTGTTGCCTTTGTTCCCACCGGAATAAAAGCAGGAGTACGAATAATCCCATGTGCAGTATGGAGTGTCCCTGTTCGTCCGAGCTCGTTTCCCGTGGTTAAACGGGTACGAATATCAAAACCGCGGTCACGAATTGACTCAGGGAAAGAAGATGCAGTGTGCTCCTGAGGAGGAGCAGAAAGCCAATTTTCAATCATGCGGCAAGTACTTCCTGCCCGGAAAGCCCTTCAACACGTCGAATAAAAGCAATGACGCGGTATGTGATCGGCAGAAGAACAACTTCTACAGCTACTTTATACACGTAGCCCGTGATGATGTAGTTCAGGAACTCGTAGCCGGGGATAACTCCGATAAAGGCAATCGTGCAGAAAAGCACGGTGTCTGCTGCCTCACCGACCATTGTAGAACCGATAAGACGCGCCCATAAACGATGCGCACCCCAGCGTTGACGGATCATAACAAGGACAAAAGCGTTAATCAGCTGACCGGCAAGATATCCAATGACAGAAGCAGCCACAATACGTGGAACAAAGCCGAGGACAGCTTCAAAAGATTCCTGCGCTTCATAGCCCGGACCGATAGGGGAAATCTGGACAAGATAGAAAGAAAGCGAAGCAAGTATAGACGCCGCAAAGCCCATGATAATGACTCTGCGTGCTCGACCAAAGCCGTAAACCTCAGCTAAGACATCGCCCAAAATATATGTCAAAGGAAAAAGTAATGCGCCACCATCAAAGACAAGGTGAATAGGCCCTGCATCCAATGCGGTTACTTTTGTTGCAGCGATATTAGATATCAGCAAAAAAGCAACAAACATGACAGCAACAATGTCATATACGCGGGGAATACGAAGTGACGGTGAAACAGAAGAATCAGGAAAAGACACAATAAACCTCTATGCGTAGACAAAATGCATATTTAATTCTGCCTGTTGTACGGAAAAAATGCTGATTCTGACACGTGATGAAGGCGTGGTGATATCCACAAAGAAACGGAATAGTAGGAATAACACCAACAGGGAGAGTATTTACTTCCGCACAGAGTGAGCAGAGTAAAATACACGAGTGATTAACGTTCAAGATTTTTCTTTACGCATTGGGCCACGAGAATTAGTGTCACATTTGACTTTTCGTTTAGATAAAGGAATGCGCATTGGTTTAGTTGGTCGAAACGGCGCAGGAAAAACAACGACAATGCGTTTACTTGCAGGTGAACGCGATCATGCTGCTGCTGAATACGATGGACACATCACAAGCAACGGCACAATTGGCTACCTACCTCAAGACACGAGCGTAGGCGACCAAAGCCAACTGGCACGTGAACGTATCACATCAGTGCGCGGTCTTGACAGCATCATTCGACGTATACGTAAAGCTGAGCATGACATGTCCACCCTCGAAGGGCCTAGTCAAATAAAAGCAATGGAAAAATACGTGCAACTCGATCAAAGTTTTACCCGCGCAGGCGGATGGGCAGCAAATGCGCAAGCAGCACAAATTGCTCATGCATTAGGCCTACCGGATCGTGTCCTTGACCAGATTCTTGAAACCTTATCAGGCGGGCAGCGGCGACGAGTTGAATTGGCTCGGGTTCTTTTTTCTGAGGCAGATATCCTCCTACTAGATGAACCAACCAATCATTTAGATCATGACTCAATTGTGTGGCTACGTAACTGGATGAAAACTTTTCCCGGGGGCATCATGATGATTTCGCATGATGTTAGTCTTTTAGAAGAAACCGTGAATCAGGTTTTTCATTTAGATGCTCAGCGAGCCCAGGTTGATATTTACCATTTGGGCTGGAATGCCTATGTAAAACAACGTGAAGAAGATGAACGCCGTCGCCGTAAAGAACGTGCGCAAGCTGTGAAGAAAGCAGAACAGTTACGTGCGCAAGGTGAAAAAATGCGTGCCAAAGCAACAAAAGCAGTGGCCGCTCAGCAAATGCTTCGCCGCGCAGATGAATTACTTGCTGCAGTGGGGAATGAGCAACATAAAGAAAAAGTTGCACGCTTGCGTTTTCCACAACCTTTGCCATGCGGCAGGGTGCCTTTAAGTGCGCAGTCACTGTCAAAAACCTACGGCTCTTTAGAAGTATTCATGGGAGTCGATTTGGCGATTGATAAGGGAGCGAAAGTTGTTGTTTTAGGTCTCAATGGTGCAGGTAAAACAACGCTGCTACGTATTCTGGCGGGAATTGAAAAATCTGATACCGGTGAGGTCATCCAAGGGCATGGGCTACGTATCGGATATTACGCTCAAGAACACGACACATTAGATCTGGACGCTACTGTTGAAGAAAATATGTCACGTAGCGCGCCGCAGTTTGATGATACGCATGTGCGTAATGTATTGGGTCAGTTCCTTTTCAGCGGCGACGATGTACATAAGATGACGAATGTGTTGTCTGGCGGTGAAAAGACTCGCCTGGCATTAGCGACGCTTGTTGTGTCAGGTGCGAATGTTTTACTGCTTGATGAGCCAACAAATAATCTTGATCCTGCTTCACGTGAAGAAGTGCTCCATGCGTTACGTACATATGAGGGGGCGGTTATCCTGGTGACGCATGATCCTGGGGCTGTTATTGCTTTACAACCTGAACGAGTGTTAATTCTTCCTGATGCGGATGAAGATTTATGGGATGAATCCTATCTTGATTTGGTGACTTTAACGTGAGTGATTGAACGGTACCGTACGGGGGATGGAGGGGTATTGAGGCCCTAAACAATGCCTGCGGGAGTGTGCATATCAGGGTCGAGATCTAGCTCCCTCTCGGAACACCCTATACAAAGCATGTATGGGGGAGGGTACGTCATACGTGGACCCGAGAGCCGCTCTGCGTTCCACTATGCAAAGCATGTGGGGCACCCTTGCGTTGAACGAGTACATTCTTATTAATAATGCGCTCAAGTTATGAAAGAACTTTTGAGAAAAATTCCTGTGCGCGAGGGTGTTGCGGATAATCAATCACATCTGAAGGGTTACCCATTTCAATGATGCGTCCTTCATCCATAAAAACAACAGTGTCGGCGACTTCTCGTGCAAAAGCAACCTCATGGGTGACCACCACCATCGTCATTCCTGAAGCCGCGAGATCTTTCATCACTGACAGGACTTCACCTACCAATTCAGGATCAAGCGCCGAGGTTGGCTCATCAAAGAGCATGATATCTGGTTGCATAGCCAGCGCGCGGGCAATAGCGACACGCTGCTGTTGGCCGCCAGAGAGCTCAGAAGGAAAATGATGTGCTCGATCAGCAAGATCAACACGCTTTAGCAAATCAAGAGCTTGTTTTTGTGCCTGAACTTTTGACATTTTTGCCACATGAATGGGAGCTTCCATGATATTTTCAAGGGCTGTTTTATGAGGGAATAAATTGAAACGTTGGAACACCATGCCGATACGTGAGCGTTGCTCAGCGATTTTCTTATCTGGCAGATCATGCAAAATTATGTTCCCGTTTTTTTCTTCTTCCCAGTAGCTCAGAAGTTCCCCTTCAATCTCAATACGCCCTGCAGAAATACTTTCAAGCTGATTGAGACACCGCAAAAGTGTGGATTTTCCAGAGCCTGAAGGGCCAAGAATAACGCATACTTCACCGGAAGTAATATCTAAATCTATGCCGCGTAAGACATGGAGATCATCAAAAAATTTGTGGACACCGTTGATGTGAATTATAGGGGTGAAGGTGCTCATGGTGTTACCTCAATGAATGTTGTTTCCGTGTGGACATCAGCAGAAGGGCCACCGATTTTATGTGCGACACGTCGTTCAAAACCTTTTGAGAAATGTCGTTCAATATGGCTTTGCCCCCACATGAGCAGCGTAGTGATGAGCAAATACCATAGGGCAGCTGCGATAAGAAGGGGAACCGGTAGGAATAAAGACTGGCCTTTTGTTCGAGCAACGAAAGTAAGTTCGAGAGTAAAAGGAATAGCAGCAACGAGGGAAGTGGTTTTCAGCATTGAGATGGTTTCGTTACCGATTGGCGGAACGATAACACGCATTGCTTGTGGCAATATGATCCGACGAAAAACCATGCTGCGAGGCATACCTAAAGCTGTTGCTGCTTCCCATTGTCCTTTATCAACTGAAAGAAGGCCTGCACGCATGATCTCTGCGAGGTATGCGCCTTCATTGAGCCCCAGGCCAAGGCAAGCCATCCAAATAGGGGTAATAACTGCGGAAGTATCTAAAGTGGTTACTGGTTCTAAGAAAGGAAGCCCAATGGTGATTTGAGGATATAAAACGGGGAGGAGTGACCAGAAAATTAGCTGTGTATAAATAGGTGTTCCACGGAAGAACCAGATATAAAAAGTGGCAACCCAACGCAAAACAGGGTTAATGGACTGACGCATAATTGCCATGGTGATGGCGAGTATGGTGCCTAAAAGCATGGCAACGATCGTGAGGAAAATTGTGTAGGCCACCCCCCACATGATTGACTCTGAGAAAAGCCACTGCCAGACAACATCCCATCGATAATTTGGGTTAGTGATAAGTCCATAGGCAATAACAAGAGCGATAAGTGCGACGATGACCGCTGAAACCCAACGCCCGGGGTGTGGGGCAGGTCGGGGATCAAGTAATGTGATGTTGTCTTTCACCTGTGCCATAAATTCCTCACCAAGAGCTATGCAGGGCATCCTCAGCGGATGCCCTGCGAGTGATTATTTATTGCTGAACCGGATCCACTTCAGCGTTTGATAAAGCAGCATTCTGAGCGCCGTAGGCGGCAAGAATCTTTGTTAGGTACCCTTTGTCCATAAGGTACTGCATGGCCTTTTGGACAGCTTGCGTCAGCGCCTCATCGTTTTGTGCAACAGCGATTCCTTGGGGGAGAGCTTCGATGACATCACCGACTTGTTCGAGCGCTCCCTGAGAGAGCTCGATGCTGTAACCCACAACTGTTGAATCTGCGAAAGTGGCATCATATTGACCGCCAACTACTTTTGTAGCGACATCTGTTTGCAAGTCCAGCGGCATGACCTTGATTTCTTTTTTGCCCTCAGTGACACATTTTTTAGAAAGTTCCTGTGCATATTCATGCTGGAATGTTCCGTTTTGTACACCGATTGTTGAACCGCATACATTCGTAGGATCAAATTTCTTTGGGTTTCCTTTTGCCACAGCGAAGGCAGAGCCTACATTAACGTAGGAAATCATGTGAGCCTGCTGGATACGTTCGTCAGTGATAGTGAATGAGGAGGCAGCAACATCGAATTTGGTTCCAAGGGCCGGTAAAATCGTTGGAAATTCAGCGTGTGTTGTTACTCCATCGGAAAGTCCCATGACGCGAGCCAATGCCTTCACGATATCAATATCGTAGCCAACGGGGGTTTGTCCGTCCTCTGCGCGAAACTCGCCGGGCGCATAGTCTGTGGAAGCACCGTTGCGCAGGATATTACGTTCTTTAATCGCTTGAGGAACGAGGGCTGCAATCTCATCAACGGTTGGAATTGTTGAGACATCAAAGGATGTGATCGCAGTTTTAGTATTGCCAGAAGCTGCGGCAGAATCTGACTGCTGTGCAGTTGGAGTTGATTGTGGATCAGAGCATCCAACGAGGGCAAAAGCAGCGGCCGCAATGACGGAAACTGTAGTTAACTTGCGCATGGGATTCACCTCTCACTAATGAACGATGTATATATTATGCAGTTGTATGCATAATTATGCATAAAGGTGTCTCGCCATGTGACACTTACCGCCCGCGTAAAGCCCTCCGATTAGGACGCACCTTCGTAGGATCCACACCTTTTGGAATGGGAGCAGTCGTACGTGTTAATGCTGCAAGACGCTGATGAACAGCAGGAACTTCCGTTTTAGTCAGAATATTTTTCAACTTACGCAGAGCCGATTCCAGATCCGCAAGTTTTACTTGCCCATCTTCATGCCCCACTTGAATAAGATGAATAGGGACATTCTTAACAACACGCTGAGCCTTCTGACGTTCAGTACTTAAAAGTGTGTGCACGCGGGAAGAAGGGCCCTCAGAAATGAAAACAACACCAGGACGACCAACAAGACGCCACACGAGATCTTGATCGCGTGTGATAGCAATTGGCTGTTCTGAAATAATCCACCCGCGACGAATCTGTGAAATAGCAGCGTAAACAGCACCTACAGTCCCATCCACCTGAGCATACATTGCCTTACGAACCAGCCAAGCTAACAATGAAGTAGAAACTAAAAGCGAAGTTGTAATACCCAGCAGTACCCACAAAATGTAAGAGCCATGTGAAAGAGCGGCGATAAGAACGCCTAAAGCAATGATGACAGCAGCAGAACCGCCCATTGCCCATCCGATCCAGGGATATGTGCGTGCAGTGATTGTGTATGCATCGCGTAGGTTATGGAACCAGCGGCGCTTTTTCGGTGTAGGTTGTTTATCGCTCATAATGCACCATTCTATCGATCGTCAGCCTCTATGATGACTGCGGGAAGTACTGTCCACAGGATAGCTGTCATGACTTGCTGAATGCACCTTATATTCACATGATGAGGCCATGAAAATTGCTTCATACGATGTTGGGGAAATTGTGGCGATTACCCGATCAGGGCCACTGTGGGCAACAAATACCGCAAAAGGCGAGGAAGCGCTGATATGTATGCGCAGCCAAAAAGACTCCCACAATTTACATGAACGGTGGAAACGCTGGCAAAAAGTACAGAATACTCATGTTGTCCGACTTATCGACATTATCCAATGCGATGATGGGCGCGTAGCACTCATCCAAGAACGACTACGCGGAACACGTCTTGATGTCCTCATGAAAACAGGAGCGCTACGCGAGTCGCTGCAAAGACAGGCATATATTCACGATATATGTGAAGCAGTAAATGCCCTACATCACATGGGTATTGCGCATACTGATCTCAGCCCATCAAATGTGATATGCGTTCCAAACAGGGGAGCAGTCCTCATTGATCTTATAGATGAAGTGCCAGCAAAAGGCGGAACACCCCAATGGTCAGCCGAATGTGCAGGGGGACAAAACGGAGACCAAGAAGCTGTGGAACGAATTGCATACGCATTAGGCCTGCATCGTGATGGTGAAGCGTATTGCGCGTCGCTTTCAAGGGAAAATAGCAAGGAACACCTGAACACTATGAATTCGCAGGCACCACGTGCACTCGCTCCTCAAAGCGACTTCTCGGATAATTCGCCTTTAACCTTGCGGGCAAAAACACCGCAATTTATCACTAGTGATGAAAAAGAGCGAAGAAAAATAGGAAAAGCAGGCAATGATGCCGCAGATGATGAAGCAGTAGCGCGGGTATATTCTCCAGGAAAAGAAATTGATGTACCTCATGAATCAGAAAAACGAGCATCGTCACGCCCTGTGCGTCACTTTGATTATGTTTTAGATCCGACACGAAACGAAAAAGACATCCTCGACAATATGCGCACCATCGCATTACGTACTACAACTGTATTTCCGCGTGAAAGACATGTACCGAAAGGACTGGTACGTTATCGCAAAATGGCAAGGCGGAAAAAGCCTCATGTATCCCACCGTCCGCATATGCTCTTTTCTGGAGTCATCCTTTTGCTTGTTTTGATTGCAGCTATATGGATGCACCTGCCACGTGAAGGAAATTTTACGCACGAAACACAAGCGATATCACCCGATATGCGCAATCACAGTGGAAGTACAGAAAATACGAAGCTCCATACACTCCCACCTTTGGCACCCGGTAAAATCCCTAATGAATCTGCGCAAGCACAGGGCGAAGAAAGGAAGAAAGCCCGCTCTATCCACATGAAGAATAATACTCAGGCATCACGCGAAAAAACACGGGGCGACACTACTTCTCACGGCAATGATGAAAGTCAGGGTCTTAAGAGGAAAAACACTGTGGCTCAACCTGATATATGTGATCCCATAGCTGTGAGCGAACAAGTGAATGCTATTTTATCCGTGCGCGATCAGGCCATGAGTCAGTTAAATCCTCAGCTTCTTTCCTCACTTTTAACAGGAGAAGCATGGGAATCAGATAAGAAAATTATTGAGGCATTGCAGCGCTCGCATACGCTCCTCGGAGGCTTCCATACGCAAGGGAGTGCGGTGAGGATTACGCAATGCGCAAGCCAGGAGGTAACACTTCGACTCCGAGTAAAACAAGACTCCTATCAGCGTTGCGATGATTCTGCATGTTCACAGGTGGCGGCAGAAGAAAAAGAAATGCTTTGGCTGATGACGGGTGAATCTATGCAACTGACTCAAGTCAGAGACATATGAGCGTGAGCTTATGGTTTACGCGAGCACGATACATGCATCAATGGTCCGCATATTTTGTGGAAATACCACTGATTCTTTTGTGGAGCGCTTCTTTTGTGGATCTGAGCCCTTACTTCAATGCTTAGCTGAGGCCGTTATTTTGTGAGAGAAATGAAGGGAGGTACGCAATTGCGTACCTCCCTTCAGTAGAAGTAATACGAAACTTCAGCTAAGTGTCTTGGAGCTCATGAAAGTGAAATCAGAGTCCAAGTTCGGCTTCGAAAGCTCCTTCTTCTAGGCGTTTCTTCACATCCATGAGGAAACGAGAAGCGTCAGCACCATCAACGAGGCGATGATCATATGACAAGGAGACATACACCATTGAGCGGATCGCAATTGAATCGGCACCGAGAGCGTCTTTGACGACAACTGGGCGCTTAACGATTGTGCCTACACCCATAATCGCGGTTTCCGGCATGTTTAACACAGGAGTATCAAAGAGTGCTCCGCCTGAACCGGTATTCGTGATGGTGAAAGTGGAACCGGAAAGCTCGTCAGCACTTGCTGTGGCGTTGCGTGTACGGGCAGCAAGATCATTAATTGAGCGAGCAATATCAGCCAGTGACTTTTCACCTGCGTTCTTGATGACAGGAACCAGCAAGCCGCGTTCAGTGTCACATGCGATACCCACATGCTCGTGATCGAAGTATGTGACTTCCTTGTCGTGAATAGTTGCGTTGATCTTTGGATGGTACAGCAAAGATTCTGTCGCAGCTTTCACGAAGAAAGGTAAGAATGTGAGCTTGGTGTTTTCTCGTGCTAGGAAGTCATTCTTCGCACGTGCGCGTAAGTGCGCAATCTTTGTTACGTCAACTTCGATGACGGTGGTGAGCTGAGCTGCAGTCTGCAAAGACTCAACCATCCGGCGTGAAATAGTTTGACGTAGGCGCGACATTTTTTCAGTGGTCCCACGCAAAGGTGAAGGTGTGCGTGTTTCGGTGAACGCAGGTGCCGCTGTTACGGGAGCAGAAGTAGCAGTCACCTGAGAAGCAGATGCTGCCGAAGCTGCGACCGCAGCTTCGATGTCTTCGCGGCGAATGCGTCCGCCAACGCCGGTACCTGTCACTGTGCTTAAATCAATTCCTGCTTCGCGGGCAAGTTTACGCACGATAGGTGTGACATAGCCGCCACTCATTGATGCTGGTACTGCCGGTGCTGGTGCTGCCGGTGCTGAAGCCGGAGCTAGGGGAGTACCAAAGCCCTGTGGTAGTGCTGTGTCTAAAAGTGCGGGAGCAGGTGCTGGTGCTGCCGGTGCCACAGGAGCAGACGGCATGGGTGTTGGAGCTGGTGCTGCAACTGGTGCGGGGGTAGCAGCCTGAACAGGCACTGAGGTTTGAGCAGTCGGTTCGGCCTCAGAAATAACAGCAACGACTGTTCCTACCTCAACGGTCTCATCTTCTCCAACGAGGATCTGTGTGAGCCATCCTGAAATAGGTGCAGGCACCTCAGAATCTACTTTGTCAGTAGAAACTTCAAGTAGAGGCTCATCAGCTTCGACACGATCGCCCACAGCTTTCAGCCAGGTGGTGACAGTGCCCTCTGAAACAGACTCGCCTAATGCAGGCATCGTGACCTCAACACCTGAGCTTGAAGTCGCTGCAGGAGACGGTGCTGGAATTGCAGGTGCAGGAGCTGGCGCTGGTGCTGTAACTGGAGCCGGAGCTTGAACCGCTGGAGTAGGAACGGCGGCTTCAGAAGCATCGCCAATACGAGCAATAACAGTTCCCACTTCCACGGTGTCATCTTCATGCGCAAGGATCTCTAGAAGAACACCTGCAGCAGGAGAGGGAACTTCGGAATCTACCTTATCGGTTGAAACTTCAACGAGCGGTTCGTCAAGGGCAACAGTGTCGCCTACATTTTTTAGCCAAGTGGTGACGGTGCCTTCGGTCACCGACTCGCCCAGTGCGGGCATAGTCACATCAGTTGACATGGTGGTCCTCCTTTGTCGGTTACCGATTCTAGTTGTGTGCGTGTAAAGGCTTGCCAGCAAGCGCTAAGGCAGCTTCACCAATGGATTCATTTTCTGTTGGATGAGCATGTATGAGGGATGCAAGATCGGCAGGATATGCTTCCCAGTTCACGATAAGTTCGCCTTCACCAACCTGTTCACCAATGCGAGCACCGATAGCGTGGAAACCAACGATTGGTCCATCCTCAACGGAAACTAACTTGATAAAGCCTGAGGTTCCTAAAATATTTGACTTACCGTTACCTGCAAGATTGTATTCCACAGATTTAACAGCGTCACCGTATTTTTCACGAGCTTGCTTTTCTGTGAGTCCAACCGAAGCGATCTCTGGTTCACAGAAAGTGACACGCGGAATTCCGGATTCCACGATGGGAGCAGGAGTGAGGCCGGCGATCTTTTCAGCCACGAAAATACCTTGCAGGAAACCGCGGTGTGCAAGCTGTAAGCCGGGAACAATATCGCCTACAGCAAAAATATTCCCTACACCTGTGTGTAAATTATCGTCAACGAGGACGAAACCACGATCTAGGCGGATACCTTGTTCAGCATAGCCAAGACCGTCAGTGACAGGTCCACGTCCAACGGCGACAAGTAAAACATCAGCATCGAAAGTTTTTCCATCTTCCGTGCTCACATGCACACCGAAATCATCTTGCGTGGCGCCTGAAAAACGAGTGTTTGTATGGAAAGCAATTCCACGTTTACGGAATACGCGTTCAAGGTGCTTTGAGACTGCTTCATCTTCATTATTTGCAAGATGAGGCAGTGCTTCAATGATGGTGACCTCAGCCCCGAAGGAACGCCATACGGAAGCAAATTCAAGACCAATAACACCGCCACCTAGGACGACTGCGCGCTGAGGTACCCACTCCATTTGGAGGGCTTGATCCGAAGTGATGATACGACCGTTGATGTCAAGGCCAGGAATAGAGCGTGAGTATGAACCCGTTGCCAAAATAATATGGCGTCCGGTGATGCGGCGACCATCTACCTCAACAGTGTCAGGAGAGACTAAACGACCCCAACCTTGGATGATCTCCACATTGCGTGAAGACAGTAGGCCCTGGAGTCCTTTGAAAAGCTTCGTAATAACTGAGTCGCGATACTTTGCAACGGCAGACATATCAATGCCGTGGAAAGTTGACTGAACGCCAAAGGCAGCGGAGTCTTTCACCGCATCTGCCGTTTCAGCAGCATGTAAATAGGCCTTCGTAGGTATGCAACCGCGGTGTAGACATGTACCGCCTACCTTATCGCCTTCAATAAGGGCTACTTTGAGACCTAATTGAGAGGCGCGTAAAGCTGCTGCATAGCCGCCAGAACCGGCCCCGAGGATGACAACGTCGTATCCGGGCTCGCTCACGTGATCCACTCCTAGATGTCGATTTTTATATGGCTTGAAATACCATCAGGGCCTATTGTCCCACTCTGTAGCTCATATGTCCCACTAGCGAGCGCAATACTGTGGTGGGGATAACCACAAAGTGTGTCGTGGCAGGTGGAAAGGAAATGCTTTTTACCTCGCTTTGTGTTTTCGCTGTAAGGAAGGTTTATGAAAACCTCTGTGTTTTATTGTCATATTCCTGGGTGACGACAGCGGAATACACGCTGCTTTGTTGCGAACTTGTGAAAGGCGGAGATGTGAAAAATTTTCTTGCGTAGGAAAAGAGTCTCTCGCGTAGGATATATCGGGAGATATTGTG
This sequence comes from Schaalia sp. lx-260, assembly GCF_021083645.1. Lineage (GTDB taxonomy): Bacteria > Actinomycetota > Actinomycetes > Actinomycetales > Actinomycetaceae > Pauljensenia. The sequence continues at coordinate 29,804 of NZ_JAJNRQ010000008.1, forward strand.
AAAGAAAGGTCAAGATGACACAGCCTTCGCCTCTGGAAGAACAAATACATGATAGCCGTCCTCCCGCTTTAGGTATGGGGCGTCTTGTAATGGTGTTGTATTGGTTGTGTGGATTGTGGATTTTCATTGAATCTGTTGCCTTACTTTTCGTGCGGCCAAATGATGCATTTGTTGGGCCGCTATTGGGATCTGTTTTGGCTGGGTTTTTGCAGATAACTGCAGCAGTTGCGATTACCCATAATGGGCGACGCATGCGCATGATCGGTTGGGTAACAACTTTGATCTGTTTGACTGCCCCAATTATCGTTGGAATTGTTAGCTGGGGGATGCCTGATTTTTCTGTCATGCGTTCGGCATGGGGACGTTTTGGTGTTGATTATTGGTACCTGCCAATTGCTGTGAATGGGATCGGCATTGTGTGGCTGTGGTTTTCTAATCCGCGACGTATTGTTGAATTGGCAGAGCGTATTGAACGTGTTCCGCTTAGCCATTATGGGAGCGAATGATCCTGCAAAAAAGAGGAATAGCCTCGTGCGCACAAAGTGATCTTTTCTATCGGTGAGCGGAGCCTGTAAAAATCACCCGTGTTTTTAGCTAATTCCCATGAAAGCAACTGCCACTTCACATAATTTTTTACGCTGTGACTATCGCGAATATCTATTCCTTGCCACACGCGCTGGCATTGTGTTCCATCTTTTAGGTGAAAAGTAGCTGTCAAAGAATACGAATGAAAATTTGTTTTCTGTGCCTGAGTAGCCCATCTTTGTAGAACTGTATCTACGTGACGATGTCTTTTTGGAGGAACGTGTGGAACCATTAGAGCTGCATTGTGCGAATCTGTTAGGTGAGTAGTGTTTTCTGCGCTCTGATTACTCCATGCAATCTGCCCCTCAGGATAAGTAAAAGCTTGCTCATTTTGCGCTTGCTGCGCGTATTTTGAGGGAGCTGAATCTGAGTGATTCAGGAAATCAGAACATCTCAGTGAAATATTTTTATGCTCTAGCGTTTCCTTGAAGAAAAACTCAAAGAAAGAATCGAAACTTTGTCCACTGATGAGGTGATGGAATAAATGACAAGCAAGTAGGCGTGTGCTACTTGTGAGTGCGGGCCATGAAATCATGAAAGTATGACAAGTGCGCACATCCAGATTTGCTAGTTTTTGAATGATTTCGCTGGCTTTTTCCTGCCAAGAATTGGGTAAAAGCGGCAGTAATGCTGTAAGGGGAAGATCTGTACTTTCCGTTCCTCTGAAATTTTCTTCACTAGCTTTTTGATTATGAGCAGCAAGACGAGCATTGATAATACTCGTGCCAATACCTGCATAACAGGGTACATGCGTGTAATTAGTGAGAATCTGACCGATCTGCGCAGCCCATTCTTCTGTATATGCGGATTTAGAAGTACCCGAATCAAGCAGTGCGTATGCCCATCCAACATCTATCCAACGCACCTGCGGGACAAAATCTTGTAAACAGTTCATGAGCGTGGAAAAAGTGACTCCAGGCCGCTCGGGATTATCTGATAAGAAAATAGTGTGAGGACATAAATATTGCGCTACAGCAATTGGCATATTCATCCGCAAACCTGATCGTTGCGCAATATGATTAACCGTCACAATCAGCCCATCCTTCACAGTGGCAGCAGGGGAGTCTGGAGGAACATCCACACTCACACACTGTGAATTCCAATTGGGAATGTAAACCGCTAGATACTGCATAAAAACTCTCCTTATCGAACATATGTTCTTATAGTAAGAAGGGTCTATATCATCTGCGGTACAGGTGTGCGTATGTCATGATTACAAGAAAAAGATAAGGAGCATTTACATGGATCTCTCTGCGCGCCCACAAGCTATTCATCCAGATATTGCGATTCCTTGCCCTACTTCCTTTAAGCTTACCTCGCCTACCCTCATTGAAGGTGAGTTTTTACCTACGGAGCATACGGCTGACGGTGGAAATATATCCCCTCAGTTACGCTGGGAAAATCCGCCCGTAGGAACTGAAAGTTTCCTCCTGACATGCTTTGATCCAGACGCTCCGACTCCTTCGGGCTGGTGGCATTGGTGTGTTGTCGATATTGATGCATCTGTGTATGAACTTGTATCCGGTGCAGGAGCATCTGACCTTGAACTTGAAGGAGCTGCTTTTCATCTTCGTGCTGACCATGGGGAAGCGTCATATTTTGGTGCAGCTCCACCCAAGGGGGACCGGGAGCATCGTTACGTTTTCACCCTTTATGCTCTAGATGTTCCTACGCTTCACGTAGATGATGAAGCAAGTATTGCCATGGCTATTTTCCTTGCAAATGAGCATGTATTAGGGCGAGCCTCTATAACTGTGTTTTATCAGCAAAAATAGTGAGGGCTTCCCTTGTCTTTTAAGGGGGTGTGACACATGTCTATTAGTAGGCTTGACATGAGAGAACTGCCGAGGGCATGAAACAATGAGTGAGTGCTTCATCTGATTTTTCTTACTCCAGAAATTCCAGGAAACTCTGGCGCGGCTATTCGTCTATGTGCATGTACAGGTGCGATGCTTCACCTTGTTGAGCCTTTAGGATTCGACATGGATGACGCTAAATTACGTCGAGCAGGTCTGGATTATCATGATCTCGCCCATGTGCAAGTGCACCCTGATTTGGACTCAGCTTTTGCAGAAGTGCCTGGTCGAATATGGGCTTTAACCGGACATGTTGACACGATGTATTCTGATGCGCAATTTGCAGATGGTGACGGTTTGCTCTTTGGGAGGGAATCAACAGGTCTGCCATCGGACGCTCTTGCTCATCCACGTATTCACGATGCTTTGCGTATTCATATGCTTCCTGGTTTACGTTCGTTGAATTTAGCTAATTCTGCCTCCATTGTTTTATATGAAGCCTGGCGTCAGCTCGGCTTCCCTGGTGGGGTGTAGGTACGGTTTATGGTTTAGGCGACTGGCATTTGCATGTCATAGCTGCTCCTGTTTGTGCATCTTTTGTGTCGCCTGTTTAGGTTTCTTTATGCTGAAAAATACGGCGGGATCGGATGAAGCTTTGCTTATTTTGTGATCCTGTTGCTGTGTGTTGCGGATTGAGTCACGTATTTGCTAGCGGCAGGTGATGACCCATAAAAAATAAAAGTGATATGCATCATAATTTATGGGTATTTTCTTTTACGCTCACAAATTGAACGCAGATGTTAGGGGCGCGTGTTTCACTGTTATTAGCTCGAAAAGGAAGGAAGAAAGCTATGCCAGTGAATCCCGAGCTTACGATCAAAGATCTTTCTGCACAAAGTCGTGCGCTGTGGGCCAAAACTGCTCGTGATGATGACAGTAGTGCATGGCTGAACCTTCCCCAACATTTAATGGATACAGCCGATGTTGCAGGAATTTTATGGGATGAATGGCTTCCTGCCTCTACTCGCCACATCATCAGTCAACTGTGTTGTTTAACTGAGGAACAAACTCGAAAATTACTGCGCTGGATGGCAGGAACACATGACATAGGAAAAGCAACTAAGTTTTTTCAAGGACAGCTTGAACAGCGCGGAAAACCTGAACAGCGCATATTCGCTGAACGGGTGCGTGCAGCAGGATTATCTTTAGATAAATATGACAAGCATCAGAAAGTCCTTCATTCGGTCGCAAGCTATCTGATTCTTGGTGATTGGCTGTTTGAACGTTATGGAGCACCTAGAGGCAAGATTGACTCTTTGGTTTATCCTGCTCAAGCTCATCATGGCACCACATCAGATATCGATTCCAACATAATCTCCTTACTTTCACGTGATGTGCGGGAAGGTGAGCATGAACATGAATGGATTGAAGTATGGGATGAACTGTATGAATTCATGACCGAGTACACACAAGCGCATGATGTGCTCCAATGCATTTTTGTTGAAAAATGCAAACTTCGTGTAGAGGCGCAAATACAAATGACGGGTCTAATTATTTGTGCTGACTGGATGGCTTCAAATGCTGATATTTTCCCGCTCATTGGTGGGGCTGAATCTTGTTCGCAGTCTGTGCGAGTGAGGGAAGGATATCAAGCTCTTGCACTTACTCGACCATGGGAAGCGCAAGCCCCGCAACTTGAGGAATTGGATACGTACCTGAGAAAGGCATTTTCATGGCCAAATACTGCGCAGGCACGTCCCGTCCAAAGGGCAACTGCTTCCGTGTGTGAACAAATGCAAGCACCAGGTCTTCTTATTGTTGAAGCACCCACTGGGGAAGGAAAAACAGAAGCTGCTCTTGTTGCGGCTGAAATATGTGCTGCGCGTTGGAATCTGGGCGGTATTTTTCTTGGAGCACCCACCATGTCCACGTCAAATATGCTGTTCGCGCGAATTAAGCGATGGGCACAAAGGCGCACAAGTGTAAGTGACCAGGTGCTGTCTATGTTTTTAGCTCATTCGAAAGCTGCTCTTAATAATGAATACGAAGAATTACCACGTCTCTATATTTCTGATGATGAAAGTGTAGAGGAGAGAATCGGTGAAAATATTGTCGCTTCCCAATGGCTTAGTGGGAGAAAGAAAGGGATACTTGCTAATTTTGTTGTAGGAACGGTCGATCAACTACTTTTCATGGCGCTTCGGGCTAAACATGTCATGCTTAGGCACCTTGGTTTCGCAGGTAAGGTCGTTATCATCGATGAAGTACATGCCTATGACGCATATATGTCACAATATTTAGAGCGTGCGCTCACATGGCTGGCTCGTTACCGTGTTCCTGTTATTCTCTTGTCGGCTACCTTACCAATAGGTGTGAAACGTAGACTAGTGACCGCCTATGCGACGGGGTGCGGGAATAAAAGCTCAATCCCATTATCACTTTCCAAAGCCTATCCACTGATTACCGCTTTTTCTTCTCAAGAGTTCATGGAAAAAACGGTGGAAGTTCCGGAAAAGGAAGTGAAAGATCGTTCAGCGAAAATTAAGGTGTCATTCATAGCTGATGAGATTGCTGAACTAACTCAACAGATTCTCAAAGTAACTGCTGAAGACGGAGGGTGTGTCCTTGTTCTGTGTAACACTGTGACGCGGGCGCAGGAAACATACATGGCTTTCAGAGATGCTTTGGTAGCGGATAGCAGGCGACATGAAGACGAAGTATGTTTACTTCATGCGAGATTTGCTGCAATAGATCGACTCGAAGCAGAAGAAAAACTTATGACAGAGCTTGGAGCCAAAGCTCATAGGAGCCCTAGACAAGAATCACATGATCTTCCCATAAACGGGGCGGACAGCGGGGAAGTGCGTCCTCGTAGTCGCATCCTTATTGCTACGCAGGTTGCTGAACAATCTCTTGACATTGATGTTGATTTACTTGTGACAGATTTTGCTCCTATTGATTTGTTTTTGCAGCGTGTTGGTCGTTTGCATCGGCATAAGCGGAATGCTGAGGATCGGCCTGCTCAATTGCAAGCGCCGCAAGTCTGGATACGTGCTCTTAAAGAACCGAAGATAAAAGATCTCAGTGCAAAACATCCAAAGTCTGATTTCTTTGATCGAGCCAGCCTCTATTTGTATGACGAATATACGATGATGCGAAGTTACCATGTATTACTCAAACATTTATCACGTACTGGGGGCATACTTTGTCGTCCTGATGACATACCTGAATTAGTGCATGCAACATATGGTTCTGAATTCTCATGTCCATGCGGAGAAGGATGGTCAGAGCAATGGGCTGAACTTAAAACAGAATCCGAGAAGCAACAGGAGCGCTCAAGGATGCGTGCTAAAACCTTTGCTATACCAGATAAATGCAACAAGTTGCCAGAGGTTTTTGGTTACGATGTGGGGGACATAGCTCGGAACTCACAAAGCGAAGAACGTGGTTATGCGCAAGTGCGTGACACTGATCCAAGTATTGAAGCTGTACTTATAGTGAAACGTTTAAGTGGATATCAGCCCCTACCGTGGTTATGTGAAGGGGAAAACGAAGCGCTTTCAGCGGTGTATTTACCAGACTGTGAACTGCCGCGGCGTCTGTCCTATATTTTAGCGACATCCACTGTCAGGCTTCCACGCAGATTTTGTATAGGTGGGACGAAAGGAAGCCCTTTTGATCGGGCGCTTACAGAACTAGAAAAGCATACGCCCCTAGGATGGCAGCACGATCCTTTACTACGTGGCATGGTTGCACTTGAATTAGAAGAAATTGAGGTCTTGAAGGAAGGGGAATCAGTGAAATACTTGCAATGTGAACTGCTTGGCAGGACCTTACGTTATTCACGTGAAGTCGGCCTATATGACGCGACCTCGGAGAATGAGTAAAATAAGGAGGCCTCGATTATCGGGGATGAGCCAGCGTTATTATTGTTTAGAGATCTGGCTTCAGAGTGGTCCCTGAGAACGGGGAGAATCTTGTTATTTTCAGTTGGAATACAGATTAAAATAATGCGTTATTATTATTGCTGAAAATAATCTACTTGTTGTGTAGACCGAAGATACTTAAGCTGATCGCTGCTTCAATCATCGCAGGGGCCTATATCAACTGCGGTCTTTGAGAACTGCATACAATATTTGTTTTTACTTCTACTTGTTAAGTAAAATTTTTTAGATGATCCCAAAGGAGGGATGAAAAATGATGGAACAGCCCTACTCTTTTTCGCTTATCACAGAGCCTTGGGTACAAGTGACCGACGATAAGGGAAAAATTCACCTTGCCTCTTTACGTAATATTTTTGATGGAACTATGCGTATTCGCTGTATCAGCGGAGATAACTCTTTACAAGACTATGCGATTTTCAGGCTACTTCTTGTGATCTTTTGGTGCGCGCATCGTCAAAATCCTGACCTACTTAAACTAGGTGATAGTGAGGAGTGGTGGGAAAATCAGTGGGAAAAAATCAAAGGTGAAAGAAAAGACGAAATAGTACTGAATTACTTAGAGCAATGGGCTGATCGTTTTGACCTGTTTCATCCTCTGACCCCATTTATGCAAGTTGCAAACTTGGCTACTAGTAAAAAAGATCACAAAGAAATAAAAGAACTTGTACCCGAATATGTCGGAAAACAATTCGCCCTTCGTCAAGGCGTGGCCCTTGAAGCGCTTACCCCAGCTGAAGCGGCACGCTGGCTCATATGTGCACAGAGCTACGACCCTTCAGGAATTAAGAGCGGTGCTGTAGGCGATCCCAGAGTAAAAGGCGGGAAGGGGTATCCCATTGGTCGAGGATGGACAGGGCTAACGGGAGGGATCCTCATACATGGCGAAAATATGAATGAAAGTTTGCTACTAAACACTGTGCCGGGAATTATTTTTGACGATGAAGATCTCCCAGTGTGGGAACGTACCCCAGATACAGAAAAAGAACGTGCCGTCTCCATTCCTAAAGGGCCATGTGATCTTTTGACATGGCAAGCCCGTCGTATTCGATTATTTACTGATGAAGAGGGGAAAGAAGTTACTGGAGTGCTCCTATGTAATGGTGATCGTATTCCTGGATCTGGTGCCAATATCTTTCATGATCCAATGACCCCATATCGCTATTCAGCTAATAAATCCACAGCGACTCAAGAAGTTTTTTATCCGCGTCCGCACGATGAGGACCTTACGTTATGGCGCAGCTTGGACCCATTGCTCATACGTGAAGGTAAAGATATTGGCATAGAAACAGCTCAAAGCTATGGAAAGAAAAAAGGAAAAGATCCTCGAGCAGCTAAAACTATGACGGCACTTGCGGATAAACAAAAAAGAGGAGGAGTCCTCTCAGGGAAAAGTATCGACATCCAGCTTATCAGTGCCATATACAACAAGGATGCATCTTCCCTTCTAAATATTGTCGATCTAAGTCTCAGTTTCCCAGTGGATGCTTTTGCTGAAGAAGAACCACGACTTTTACGTGCCATCGTTCGTGCTGCATCCCTGACGCGGACAACTTCTGTTTACTTGGGACAATATGCCGGACGGCTCATACAAGCAGCAGGGGGTAAATATGCTTACCAAAAAAATGTTGCTGCTGCCTTCCTTGACTCTATGACACCACTTTTCATGGATTGGATGCGCAACCTAACTGAAGGGTATGAGTCAGTAAATAAATGGAGTCAAAACCTTGAAAATGAAGTGCTTATTCGTAGTGCTGAACTCATCCGACAATCAGGTACTCGCGCATTGATTGGGCGTGATATCAATGAAAATGAGGGCAAAACACGCTTCATAAGTGCAGGTAGCGCTCAATCAACGCTCAAAAATCAACTACGTAAACTTTTACCGCATCATGACAACACTCAGGAGGAAACCCATGGTAACTGAACCTGTCAGCGAGGACACAGGTAAACCCCCCGAAACTACTCGCCAATATCCCACGCTCGCTTTCGTTGTGAGAAAAAGTGTTGAGCGTCTGCAAAGCGATTACTTAAGCGAAAATGAAGCCCGCTGCTCACGAGCTAAAGCGATACTTGCTGAACTGCGACATGGGATATCAACTAAAAGTGGACGATATCTCTTTGCGTGGCAAAGTGCTTTTGAACAGCTGTTCGCCGATCGTTTTGACCAAATATTCGGTGAAGAAAAGGCTATCAAAGAAAAGAGTTTTCACGATATCACTGCCTCAGAAAAAGCTGCGTATGAAGCGTTAAGTCTATTTGCATGTCATATGCAGTCACGGAAAAAACCTATGCACGCTCAAAACCAAACCATTGCACGTGCAGCAGGCATACTTATGGCTCGACGCGAGTCCGCCTCTTTGAAAGTCAGATTTAATCAAATCCTCAGCAGCCGTACAGATGAAATACGACTGACACACTTACATGGACTTATCTCGCTCCTACGATCTGAAGAAATCCCCTGTGACTACGGTCAACTTGCAGCAGATCTTGCCGCACTTAGGGACCCGCGAAAAAAAGAGCGGATACTTCTGACATGGGCACGTGACTTCAGCTACGGGCTCAACAGCCATTTACACGATTCACAAGAAACATCTACAACAGAAAACTAGAATTGAAAGGAATAATCATGTCACTAACATTAGATATTCACGCACTTCAAACCCTCCCACCCAGCAATATCAACAGTGATGATACAGGAGCACCAAAAACAGCTCTCTACGGAGGAGTGATTCGCCATCGTGTGTCATCTCAAGCCTGGAAAAAAGCTATACGTGATGATTTCCGTCATCACTTCAATGCTGAAGACCTTGGAGTACGCTCCAAACGAGTTATTGATCTACTTGCGCGACGCGTCATTGAATTAGCTCCTGACTTTGATCCACAACGTGCTGCTGAACTCGCAAAAAAGCTTTTCACTGCTGCCGGCATCAAGATTAAAGATTCCAAAAAAACTTCAAAAACAGAAACGCAAACGAACACTGAGCGCGGTGAAAGTAAATACTTACTTTTCTTGAGCAATCGTCAGTTAAATGAAGCAGCACGATACATTATTGAACATCCGGATAAAAAACCCTCAAAGAAGGAAATTGCGCAGCTCCTGAATCAATACCATAGCATTGACATTGCCATGTTTGGACGTATGTTAACTGAAGCTGCGGACTTTAATGTTGATGCTTCGGTGCAAGTTGCACATGCTATTGGAGTAAGTGAAACAACGCTTGACTTCGATTACTTTACTGCTGTTGACGATGGAGTACAACGAAACGAAAATGAAGTTGGAGCAGGAATGATCGGAACGGTCCAAATGGCCTCATCCACTCTGTACCGTTTCGCCACAATTGATCTACTCTCATTGCATGAAAACCTCGCGCAAGAATCAAAAACTACGGCACATGCCGCTGTGAGTTTCGTTGAAAGTTTCGTGAAATCACTACCAACTGGAAAACTGAATAGTTTTGCCAACAACACCTTGCCAGATCTTGTCTACATCACCTTACGTGACGATCGTGCGGTGTCACTTGTCCATGCCTTTGAAGAAGCCATTCCTCAAGAACAACAAGATGGAACACGAGGTGTGCGTAAAGCCGCTGCACTTGAACTTGCCAAGGCTGCGCGAGCAATTGAAAGTACTTACGGGATGCCAACTAAAGTGAGTTTCATAGTTGCTCTCGATGATCTTGGGAAAGAATACGAAGGAGCGCAGGCAGTCACCTTCCCAGAACTTCTTGAAACACTGCCAGGAATTCTTACAGCAGAATTGGAAGAACAGTGAGTGAAACACAATCTTCTCTGCTCCTCTTATTTAGAGGCCCCATGCAATCATGGGGAGATGAGTCTCGTTTTGCTACACGTACTTCTCACGCTTACCCTACAAAATCTGGAGTAGTAGGACTACTTGCAGCGGCCCTTGGGCGCAGACGTGAAGATAGTATTGACGATCTTTCTCTGTTGCACTTTGGAGTTCGTGTCGATCAACCAGGGAGCCTTATGAAAGACTTCCAAACTGCGACACCAGCAGGAGCGAAAGACCCTCTGCCACTTATCAGTCGATATTACATTGCGAATGCTGTATTCCTTGTTGCTATCGGTGGGGAGCGTGCTCTGCTTGAAACATTAGAAAAAGCCTTAAAATCGCCACGATTCCCACTCTATCTTGGTCGACGAGCTTGTCCAGCCAATGTTGATCTTGTGATTGGCATAGTCGATCAGGATATTGATACGGCTTTAAGAGAACACGCCGAATGGTATGCGAATACACGACATAAACGCTTACTATCACGCATAGTAGATCTACCGATTTTTCGTGATCCTCTAGCGGACGAAAATACAGCACCTCGGCATCGACGTCGTGATCTTGCTGTTAGTTTCAATCCGGAACACCGTAAATATTTATGGCGTGAAATTGTAACAGCGAAACCAGTCCGCATGGAAAATCCTGATGGAAATGACGTACTTGATTTCTTTTCAACAGTGGTGACATCATGACAACTTTTACTCAAGTCCTGATAAATCCAGGAAAATATGAAGGACGTAAACTTTTACTTAACCCACAAGCAATGCATGCTAGGGTTCTGCGCTTCTTTCCGCCCGATATGGAAAGTAAAAAAGGAGAACGCGTTCTATGGAGGATTGACTCGCAGGAACACAGACATATCCTCTATATCGTTGCTCCTGAAACCCCTGATACCGGTGGTTTTGTTGAGCAAGCAGGATGGGAAACTCGGCCCGCACAAAGTGCCGACTATCAACCTTTGTTAGACAAATTGCGTGTAGGGCAGGAATGGCGCTTCCGTTTACGTGCTAATCCAGCGCATCGCGTAGCTTCTGCTGTGCAAGGGCAGAGGGGGAAAGTTCTTCCACATGTAACTGTTACCCAACAAATAGCATGGCTCTGCGCACAAGGAAAAAGACATGGGTTTCTCATTCCTAACTTTGGGACAAATGATGAAATCCAAGATCTTCAACAGGTGAAGGAAGGCATACCTACGGTAGCGGTGACAGAACGCGGAGATCGAATTTTTGACCATTACAATAAAAATCGACTTGGGAAAGAACAAATTACGCTTCGTCAAGCTCAGTTTGACGGTGCCCTTCGTATTGAAAATGTCGATCTTTTTCGTCACGCACTTGTTAGTGGAATTGGACGAGGTAAAGCCTATGGGTGTGGTCTTTTAACCTTGGCTCCTGTATTTTCTAGCGATAAAAATAGGGAGTAGCGTAAGAATGCTGAATGGGATTGGGCCACCTGAACGTCAAGAACTTGCGCGTGTGAGTGATCGTTTTTCATTCCTTTACGCGGAATGCTGCACGGTACACAGGGAAAACAATGCCATCACCTTTCAAGATAGTGAAGGAATAGTGCATGTGCCAGCTGCAAAATTAGCAGCACTCATGCTCGGCCCCGGCACACGTATTACTCATGCAGCAATGCGTGTGCTTGGTGACTGCGGTGTCACGATAGTGTGGTGCGGAGAGAAAGGGATTCGTTACTATGCTCATGGACGTTCCTTATCCCAATCATCGCGCATGGCGGAAATCCAAGCTCATCTTGTAAGCAATCAACGAACACGGCTAGCAGTGGCACGATCTATGTATCGTCTACGTTTTGCTGGTGAAGATGTGAGCACATTGACTATGCATCAGCTTCGTGGGCGCGAAGGCGCGCGTATGAAACGAATCTACAAGGAGAACTCGGAACGTACGGGTGTTCCTTGGGAAGGGCGAGTCTATGACGTCGATAATTACGCAGGAAGTGATCCAATTAATCAAGCGCTGACTTCAACGCATGCATGTCTTTATGGTGTAGTGCATGCAGTTATAGTGAGCCTGGGTTGTGTTCCTAGTCTTGGATTTGTACACAACGGTAAAGATCGAGCTTTTGTTTACGATATTGCAGACCTTTACAAAGCAGATATATCCATACCTTTAGCATTCGACGCAGTTGCGTACGGAGAAAGCGACGTTGAAGGAAACAGTCGCAGATTGTTTCGTGACAAGGCGCATAAATTCAAACTACTCCACCGCATAGTTAAAGATATTGCTGTTCTTTTTGACACTGAAATAGATACAGAGTTTACGCTCGCAGACCTTACATTATGGTCCGAATATGGATACACCAGTGCGGGTCGAAATTATGCGGAAGAAGTAGTGCTCACATGATTACTTTAGTGGTGACAGCGTGTCCAGCTGGATTGCGTGGAGATTTAACGAAATGGCTTCTAGAAATTAGTCCAGGAGTATTTGTAGGAAATGTAAGCGCACGTGTACGTGATTCCTTATGGGAAAGAACCGTAGGACTTTGTAAAGACGGTAGGGCGTTAATGATATTCAATGCGCCGAATGAGCAAGGCTATGACTACCGTGTGCACCTGCATTCATGGGAACCGGTTGATATGGATGGATTGACTTTGATGAAGCGTCCAAATGCGCGTGAAGATTATCAGCGTGCACGTACTGGTTGGAGCAAAGCTAGGGTATATAGGCGAGCTATACGCCGTTGAAATACCGGTGAATCTAAAAATTTAGAATAAGGTGCGAAAGTAACTTTGTAATTAGCGCAGAGAAATGAAAGTCGCACGAAAATAGTATTTTTTGTTGAATAAAAGATGATAAAATAAGGACTTCTTAAGAGTGTTCCCCGCGTAAGCGGGGATGAGCCTGTGCCGTGGTTGGTTGGGTATCTGGACGGGGCGTGTTCCCCGCGTAAGCGGGGATGAGCCGGGGGTTGAGGTTTTGTTGAAAGGTTTGAATATGTGTTCCCCGCGTAAGCGGGGATGAGCCTGTCTGGGAGTTCTTCGTCTTCTTCAAGTTGTGGTGTTCCCCGCGTAAGCGGGGATGAGCCTAAGAAACGGGGTATTTCTGTTGATTTTCTCGCGTGTTCCCCGCGTAAGCGGGGATGAGCCCGCAGCAACACCATCAGTCCAACAAAACTGATCGTGTTCCCCGCGTAAGCGGGGATGAGCCTAGGTCGTGACAACCCACCGGCCAGTATGAAACGTGTTCCCCGCGTAAGCGGGGATGAGCCGGCTGACGTAAATCAGGTAACACTTAATCGACAGTGTTCCCCGCGTAAGCGGGGATGAGCCGATAGCCTACGCCCTAATGGAATGTGAACTTGCGTGTTCCCCGCGTAAGCAGGGATGAGCCTAGTCGACGGATCATCAAACTCATCAGCGAACGGTGTTCCCCGCGTAAGCGGGGATGAGCCCATACTCGTCATACCGAACATACGAACCATGATGTGTTCCCCGCGTAAGCGGGGATGAGCCGAGCATGGGCACATACCGCGAATACCTCTCAACGTGTTCCCCGCGTAAGCGGGGATGAGCCTAGATACGAGAAATCTGCCCCTGCGACACGCCGGTGTTCCCCGCGTAAGCGGGGATGAGCCCAAATTCTGTCTCTTTCACCCGGCGAAAAAGGCGTGTTCCCCGCGTAAGCGGGGATGAGCCGGCATCGGAAACGGTTTGAAAAAGTCCTTGAAAGTGTTCCCCGCGTAAGCGGGGATGAGCCTGGTGCAACACAATCCGCGCAACACCATAAGGCGTGTTCCCCGCGTAAGCGGGGATGAGCCGTTTAAGCAGGGAATATAAGTATGGTTGATGGTGTGTTCCCCGCGTAAGCGGGGATGAGCCGTGAGTGCCATTTCAAAGGTAGTGGGTCTTTTGGTGTTCCCCGCGTAAGCGGGGATGAGCCTATGTGCATGGCTAAGGCGAAGAAGTTGCGACCGTGTTCCCCGCGTAAGCGGGGATGAGCCGTCTTGTCATACTGCATCGCTGTTTGGCATAGTGTGTTCCCCGCGTAAGCGGGGATGAGCCCAAAAACTACTATGTGCGAGTGCGGGCCATCGAGTGTTCCCCGCGTAAGCGGGGATGAGCCCTGATAACACAGTATGGTGTAAGGCACAAACAGGTGTTCCCCGCGTAAGCGGGGATGAGCCGCACAACACCCAGAACTAGGCCCCGTGCAAATCGTGTTCCCCGCGTAAGCGGGGATGAGCCGCCTATGGGTCGATTGGCTACTCAAAAACCAGTGTGTTCCCCGCGTAAGCGGGGATGAGCCGCATCAAAGTTTTTGTTTCGCGCGCGCGTAGGTGTGTTCCCCGCGTAAGCGGGGATGAGCCGTGCGGCAAGAGCGAGTATCCCAAGCGCTACCAGTGCGTACATGTTATAACCAGTCCATACGAGAGCGGCTATGAGGATATAGGCGAACAGGTTAATTTCGTTGCGATTTTTCATATTGTGTGATGGAATACCGGTAGGGCCGGTGGCCCGGAGTTGGTTTGTTCATCTCCGGACCGCCAGCTTTTTACTTGCGATCTTTCGGCTTTTTAATCTCGCCTACCAGCTCAGCTATTGCTTGAACAAGTTTGGCAAGCGTCGCAATGATCGCTGCTATTCCGTGTTCCCCGCGTAAGTGAGGATGAGCCTCTCTGTGTGAGCAGAACACGCCGCGCCAGCAAACCCCGCACACAGGCCCTACCAGTGAGGACACCAGCAGTAAGACAATCCGCACTCCTGCTACGCCGCAAAGCGCGGATAAGCTAGACAGGATCAAAAGCCTGTACGCTACCTTGGAGCCAATAGCCCTCACGCCAGGCGCGGGCGAGGATGCGCCGAACATCACGCAGCCGCCAATCAGCCTCCTACCCGGCCAAGGCCCCAGACGCGGACCCACACTATAAAGACACAGGCAGAAAGGAAGCACGCATGGGACAAGAATCTTGTTCAAAAGAAACGCCGCGTATTTTTTTGCAGATACTATTCCACTGGCTGTGCCACAGCGCCTAGAGGACTTACGCGGACCTGAAAACGGGTGGCTTGATCTGCCGATCACCGTGTTTTGGGCACCTAACCGGCGCTTCCCAATTAACAGTGATTCACAGCGCATAGAAGCATACAAAAATATTCTTGAACGCGGCACAAGACAAGACATATGCGCCTTCATCAACACCACACACCTACGCCGCCTCTGGCCCGAACTAACACCCCAGCCCCAGAGTAAAACACCTCTGGGAAACACACTTCCCCGAACTCACACACCATGAATAACACCCACGCGCAACGCGAACTCGCGCGACTCTTACTCACTTACCTCTCACAATACTCATTTGCTCTAGCAGGCTCACTAGCCGCAAGGGAACATGGACTCATCCACCGGCCAACCCAAGACATTGACCTATTTGCCGCAGCAAACACCAACACAAACACGTTTACAAGCGCCATAGCCGAACTTGACACGCACATGAAAGCACACGGCTGGCACACACATATACAGTGTTCCCCGCGTAAGTGGGGATGAGTCCGCTTGAGCACATCCTCTATGGTGGGAATCCGAAAGGCGGCGGCGGACACATGTATGGTCACGGGTGGAAGGTCAAGGACAGCAGGCCGCGTAGCGAATTTTCGCAGTCGTGGACGCAACGTGACATCACTAACGCTATACGGGAAGTCCTCGAAAACCACTGGGATGGGGAGTCTCTTGGTCCTTTCTCGGCTACTATTAAAGGCGAAATAGTAACAGTGTACGTCGGTGTTAAGAACGGAATGTTTGAGATTAAGACAGCGCACAAGGGACTACCGTAGGAGGTGAGCATGGTGTTCGAATGTAGCGAACTTACTGATGAAGAATATCGGCAGCTGTACGACGATCTGCGTGTGTACGCTATCCAGGTTCCTGACCCAGATAACAACGTAGCGATGAGCGATCAGGGATACAACAACGATCAAGAAGAGGCAATAGTCGGACTGATGCTCCCACTCATCAACAGCAGCATCGCCATACCAACGGAACTGATGCGTCGCCTGCGTCAGGAAGCCAAATACGATCCGTATTGGGCTCCCGAATTTCGTGACTTGGAAAAAGCTCAGAAGAAGCTGCGTCAAAAGACCGGTGTTTCCCGTGTAAGCGGGGATGAGTCCACCCGTTCTAAAAAGGCGACGCGCCGGGCGACTCTCGGGCAAATTGGAAGGTGCCCTACAGGTGTTCCCCGTGTAAGCGGGGATGAGTCGCAAAGCGAGCATTTGGTGATCGACTTGTTCCGCTGCGGGCTTGAAGACTCGTTCGCTGTAGGTGAGGTAGAAAAGCGACTTAGATTACACGAGCGCGTGAAAAAGGTTGTCGTTATCGACAAAGATCGAAGACTTCACTTTTTCAGCAATCAGTGATATCCTAAAGCAAATCTAGAGGGTACCAGCCAGGCCACCATTAAGGGAGAAATCCTGGCCTATACGACAAATCTTGTTGGTGTGGAGTGAACTTTTGTGGTGTGTTGGTGGTCAAAACTCGGTCGTTAACTCCCCTTTTTTTTCCCGGGCGTGTAATGGTGATGGGTGAATCGACTACATCGTTGCC
>NZ_JAJNRQ010000009.1 GCF_021083645.1 Schaalia sp. lx-260
TTTTGGTTTGACGTGTGTGTGGTGGGGTGGGTATTGTTTTTGTTTGTCGCCTGATGGGGTTTGCCGGTTGTGGTGGGTTTTGTTGGGTGGTGTGCCTGGCCTTGGTGCTGCGGGGTTTTTCTTGTGGTGGTGGGGTTTGTGTGGTTGTTGTTTGTGAACTCGATAGTGTGTTTTGTTTGTTTTTGTTTTGCCTGTTTTTTGTTTTTTGAGTTTTTTGTTGGGATTGGCCTGGCCTTTTTGTGGTTGGGTTTTTTTCTGAATTTTTTGTTTTTTTCGGAGAGTTTGATCCTGGCTCAGGACGAACGCTGGCGGCGTGCTTAACACATGCAAGTCGAACGATGAAGCGGTGCTTTTGTGCTGTGGATTAGTGGCGAACGGGTGAGTAACACGTGAGTAACCTGCCCTCTTCTTTGGGATAACGGTCGGAAACGGCTGCTAATACCGGGTATTCACTTTCCTTCGCATGGGGGTTGGTGGAAAGCTTTTGTGGTGGGGGATGGGCTCGCGGCCTATCAGCTTGTTGGTGGGGTGATGGCTTACCAAGGCTTTGACGGGTATCCGGCCTGAGAGGGTGACCGGACACATTGGGACTGAGATACGGCCCAGACTCCTACGGGAGGCAGCAGTGGGGAATTTTGCACAATGGACGAAAGTCTGATGCAGCGACGCCGCGTGAGGGATGGAGGCCTTCGGGTTGTGAACCTCTTTCGCTCATGGTCAAGCCTGGGTTTTGGGCCTGGGTGAGGGTAGTGAGTAAAGAAGCGCCGGCTAACTACGTGCCAGCAGCCGCGGTAATACGTAGGGCGCGAGCGTTGTCCGGAATTATTGGGCGTAAAGGGCTTGTAGGCGGCTTGTCGCGTCTGCCGTGAAATCCTCTGGCTTAACTGGGGGCGTGCGGTGGGTACGGGCTGGCTTGAGTGCGGTAGGGGAGACTGGAATTCCTGGTGTAGCGGTGGAATGCGCAGATATCAGGAGGAACACCGGTGGCGAAGGCGGGTCTCTGGGCCGTTACTGACGCTGAGGAGCGAAAGCGTGGGGAGCGAACAGGATTAGATACCCTGGTAGTCCATGCTGTAAACGTTGGGCACTAGGTGTGGGGGCCACCCGTGGTTTCTGCGCCGTAGCTAACGCTTTAAGTGCCCCGCCTGGGGAGTACGGCCGCAAGGCTAAAACTCAAAGGAATTGACGGGGGCCCGCACAAGCGGCGGAGCATGCGGATTAATTCGATGCAACGCGAAGAACCTTACCAAGGCTTGACATGCGCCCTGGGCTGCCAGAGATGGTGGTGCATTTGGTTGGGGGTGTGCAGGTGGTGCATGGTTGTCGTCAGCTCGTGTCGTGAGATGTTGGGTTAAGTCCCGCAACGAGCGCAACCCTTGCCCTATGTTGCCAGCACGTTGTGGTGGGGACTCGTGGGGGACTGCCGGGGTTAACTCGGAGGAAGGTGGGGATGACGTCAAATCATCATGCCCCTTATGTCTTGGGCTTCACGCATGCTACAATGGCTGGTACAGAGGGTTGCGATACCGTGAGGTGGAGCGAATCCCTTAAAGCCGGTCTCAGTTCGGATTGGGGTCTGCAACTCGACCCCATGAAGGTGGAGTCGCTAGTAATCGCAGATCAGCAACGCTGCGGTGAATACGTTCTCGGGCCTTGTACACACCGCCCGTCACGTCACGAAAGTTGGTAACACCCGAAGCTCATGGCCTAACCGCGTTTGTGGGGGGAGTGGTCGAAGGTGGGATTGGCGATTGGGACGAAGTCGTAACAAGGTAGCCGTACCGGAAGGTGCGGCTGGATCACCTCCTTTCTAGGGAGCCCTTTTTGTCGCGGGGGTGCTTGCGCGTGTTGTGCGTGTGGGTGTTCTTGTGGTGCTCATGCTGTGTTGGTTGCTGTTGTGGTGGCCGGGTGTGGGTGTTTTTGGGGTTGGGTAGGGCAAGGATGAGCATTGCATGCTGTCGGGTTCTCGTTCAACAGTGTTGGGCGTTTGCCTGCGCTTTCTGCTTGTGCGTGTTGTGCGCGCGGGTGGGGGGTGTGTGGTGGGTTGTTTGTGATGTGTATAGTGGTTGTGAGCATCTTTTTGTTCTGTGGTTTTGTTTAGTTTTTGTGGGCATTCGGTGGATGCCTTGGCACCAAGAGCTGATGAAGGACGTTGTGGCCTGCGATAAGCCTCGGGGAGTTGGCGAGCGAGCGTTGATCCGAGGGTGTCCGAATGGGGGAACCTAGCCTGGGTTGTGCCGGGTTACCATCATCTGAACGTGTATAGGGTGGTGGGGGGAACGCGGGGAAGTGAAACATCTCAGTACCCGTAGGAGAAGATATTTCGTGAGTAGTGGCGAGCGAAAGCGGAGGATGGCTAAACCGTGTGCGTGTGAGAGTCGGCGGGCGTTGCGTGTGCGGTGTTGTGGGGCTCAGTTTTTCGTTTTCTGCCGGGGACGAGCGTTGTGTGTTGCGTGGAGGTGAACCGTTTGGGATGGCGGACCGGAGTGCGTGAGAGTCGTGTAGCTTGACGTGTGACGCATGGTGTGGCTGGGTGCCCGAGTAGCGCGGGACTCGTGAAATCTCGTGTGAATCTGCCAGGACCACCTGGTAAGCCTGAATACTACTTGGTGACCGATAGTGCATAGTACCGTGAGGGAATGGTGAAAAGTACCCCGGGAGGGGAGTGAAATAGTGCCTGAAACCGGGTGCCTGTAAGCCGTCAGAGCCTTGAGGGGTGATGGCGTGCCTTTTGAAGAATGAGCCTGCGAGTTAGTGGCATGTGGCGTGCTTAACCCGTGTGGGGTATGCGTAGCGAAAGCGAGTCTGAAATATTGGCGTGTGTCGCATGTTCTAGACCCGAAGCGGGGTGATCTACCCATGGCCAGGTTGAAGCAGGGGTAAGACTTTGTGGAGGACCGAACCCACCAGGGTTGAAAACCTGGGGGATGAGCTGTGGGTAGGGGTGAAAGGCCAATCAAACTCCGTGATAGCTGGTTCTCCCCGAAATGCATTTAGGTGCAGCGTTGTGTGTTGCCTACTGGAGGTAGAGCTACTGGATGGCTGATGGGCCTTCGCGGGTTACTGAGGTCAGCTAAACTCCGAATGCTGGTAGGTTGAGCATGGCAGTGAGACTGTGGGGGATAAGCTTCATAGTCGAGAGGGAAACAGCCCAGATCATCAGCTAAGGCCCCTAAGTGTGCGCTAAGTGGGAAAGGATGTGGAGTCGCGTTGACAACCAGGAGGTTGGCTTAGAAGCAGCCATCCTTGAAAGAGTGCGTAATAGCTCACTGGTCAAGTGGTTTCGCGCCGACAATGTAGCGGGGCTTAAGTGCACCGCCGAAGCTGTGGCACTCACACGTGATGGCTTGGGTAGCGTAGTTGCCCGGGTTGTGTGAGTGGGTAGGGGAGCGTCCTGCGTGCGGTGAAGTCTGCTGGTGACGGTGGGTGGAGCGCGTGGGAGTGAGAATGCAGGCATGAGTAGCGAATGACAGGTGAGAATCCTGTCCGCCGATTGACTAAGGGTTCCAGGGCTAGGTTTATCCGCCCTGGGTTAGTCGGGTCCTAAGGCGAGGCCGACAGGCGTAGTCGATGGATGACCAGTTGATATTCTGGTACCGCGTATCAACCGACAAATGCTGAGACTTTTGTGCTAACCGCGTGCTGCGGGAGGTTCTTGCTTTCGGGTAGGAGTTTCTTGTGGTGGGTGGGATCCTGATTGTGGTAGGCAAGCGTATGAACAGGGGTGACGCAGAGAGGTAGCTGCCGCGCACCGATGGTTGTGTGTGTCTAAGGTTGTGGCCCGTTTCCTAGGCAAATCCGGGAAGCATGTGGGTGAGGACTGATGGGAGTCCCCGTTTTGGGGGTTTGGTGGTGATCCTGTACTGCCGAGAAAAGCCTCGACGCGAGGGTGATAGGCGCCCGTACCCTAAACCGACTCAGGTAGTCAGGTAGAGTATACCGAGGCGTTCGAGTGAATCATGGTCAAGGAACTCGGCAAAATTCCTCCGTAACTTCGGGAGAAGGAGGACCTTTGACTGTCTACTGTCCTAGCGGCAGCACGGCGGTTGGAGGTCGCAGAGAATAGGGAGAAGCGACTGTTTATCAAAAACACAGGTGCGTGCTAAGTCGTAAGACGATGTATACGCACTGACGCCTGCCCGGTGCTGGAAGGTTAAGAGGAAGGCTCAGCCCCCGCTTGGGGGTGAAGGCTTGAATTTAAGCCCCAGTAAACGGCGGTGGTAACTATAACCATCCTAAGGTAGCGAAATTCCTTGTCGGGTAAGTTCCGACCTGCACGAATGGCGTAACGACTTCTCCGCTGTCTCGACCGTGAACTCGGCGAAATTGCAGTACGAGTAAAGATGCTCGTTTCGCGCAGAAGGACGGAAAGACCCCGGGACCTTTACTATAGCTTGGTATTGGTGTTCGCTTGTGCTTGTGTAGGATAGGTGGGAGACTGTGAAGCCGCGGCGCCAGCCGTAGTGGAGTCGTCGTTGAAATACCATTCTGGTTCAAGCGGTCATCTAACCTTGACCCGTAATCCGGGTTGGGGACAGTGCCTGGTGGGTAGTTTAACTGGGGCGGTTGCCTCCTAAAAAGTAACGGAGGCGCTCAAAGGTTCCCTCAGCCTGGTTGGTAATCAGGTGGCGAGTGTAAGTGCACAAGGGAGCTTGACTGTGAGACCGACGGGTCAAGCAGGTACGAAAGTAGGAACTAGTGACCCGGCCATAGCATGTGGGTGCGTGGTCGCTCAACGGATAAAAGGTACCCCGGGGATAACAGGCTGATCTTGCCCAAGAGTCCATATCGACGGCATGGTTTGGCACCTCGATGTCGGCTCGTCGCATCCTGGGGCTGGAGTTGGTCCCAAGGGTTGGGCTGTTCGCCCATTAAAGCGGTACGCGAGCTGGGTTCAGAACGTCGTGAGACAGTTCGGTCCCTATCCTCTGTGCGCGCAGGAAACTTGTGGAGAGCTATCCCTAGTACGAGAGGACCGGGATGGACGAACCTCTGGTGTGCCAGTTGTACCGCCAGGTGCATGGCTGGTTGGCTACGTTCGGAAGGGATAACCGCTGAAAGCATCTAAGCGGGAAGCCTGCTCCAAGATGAGGTTTCCGGCACCCGTTCACGGGTGCGAAGGCCCCCAGAAGACGACTGGGTTGATAGGCCAGAGGTGGAAGCACTGCAAAGTGCTCGCGAGCCGACTGGTACTAATTGGCCAACACTAAACAACCACACCCCACGCGCAACACGCGCACAAAAAGGGGGGGGCAAAGCAAGAATGCTCGCGCCACTATACGCATCACACTCAACCCGAGATAAATAAATAAACCACCAAAGCCAAACACGCGCTCACAAGTGGTTTCATAGACTCGCGGTGGTCATAGCGTAGGGGAAACGCCCGGACCCATTCCGAACCCGGAAGCTAAGCCCTACAGCGCCAATGGTACTGCACTCGACAGAATGTGGGAGAGTAGGACACCACCGCAACCAACCAACAAGAGGGGGGGCAACCACACTACTGTGGCTGCCCCCCCAAACACACACGGACACAGGCGCAAACGCACGGGGCGCACAAACGTGCGCACGCACACACACGCGGGGCAACACAGCCTAGCGTGCGGGAAGCAGTAAACACGCCGAACAGCAAAGACGCAGGGCACGCGGCTGGGCAGCACACAAGCGAACAA